>JBNMGG010000006.1:0-73893 GCA_050872145.1 Candidatus Alloenteromonas sp.
ACGGAACCCTTTGGAGAAGTCGATGTCATTCCCCATCCAGTGGAAGGTGGTTTTGCCCAAAGATTCGCACAGGACTTTGAAAAGCCCCTCAACCCATTCCTTCATGGAAATCAAATCGCCATAGGCTTGGTAAAGCTCGATGGTGGTGAATTCGGGGTTATGACGGGTATCGATGCCCTCATTACGGAAAATCCGGCCGATTTCGTAAACACGATCAATCCCGCCGACCATGCACTTCTTCAAGTTCAGCTCAGTGGCAATGCGAAGGTAGAAATCTTTGTCCAAAGCATTGTGGTGAGTGATGAAGGGGCGAGCCGAGGCTCCGCCGAGGATCGGGGAGAGAATCGGGGTTTCGACTTCCACGAACCCTTGGGAATCGCAATAATGTTGGATTTGACGGACCACGCGCGGACGGAGGAGAGCCATCTTTCGGGAATCGTCGTTGACGATGAGGTCCACATAACGATGACGGAAGCGATCTTCGGTGTCGGTGAGCCCATGGAATTTTTCCGGAAGGGGCTTAAGGCATTTGACGATGTGGGTGTACTTGGTCGCGCGGATGGTGAATTCGCCGGTCTGGGTCTTCATCAACGTTCCCTGAACCCCGGCGATATCCCCCAAATCGGAGAGTTTGAAAACCGCGTAGTTTTCCTCGCCCACGACGTCGCGGCCGATCCAAACTTGAATCCTCCCGCATTCGTCTTTGAGATTGAAGAAAGCGGCTTTCCCCATTTTTCGTAGGGAAACAACGCGCCCGGCGACGTCGACGGAAACGTTTTTCGCTTCCAGCTCCTCCGGGGTCAATTCCCCGTATTTTTCGCGCAAATCGCAAATTTTGTCTTTCCAATCGTAACGGGATCCAAACGGATCGATTCCCAATTCCTCGTACTTCGGGAGTTTGGCTCTTCTGGCCAACTCTTGGTCTGTCAGTTTCTCTTCCATGTCGATTTCTCCTGAATGCCACGATATCTTACTCTAGAAGCCCGAAAATTGGAACGCGCGCACGCAAGGGGGCGGGGTAGCATTGCGGTTACGCCTCGGGTAGAATACGCAGGCATGGAATTTTGGAATTTTTGCAAAAACTGGCTCTTTGGTTTTCTCGGTATCGACCTTTTGATGAGAGCTTTGGAACGGGGCGAGCCCATCCCGGCCCAAGCCTATGTCCAGCTTGTGTTCTCCGGAGTTACTTTGCTCGTCGGCGTGCTTTGCTGCTACCGTTTCTTCTACAACCTCGTCGGGCTTTTCAGCAAGGGAAGGAAATTCCCCGCGCAGAAAAAAAACAACAAATACGCCTTCATCCTCTCCGCTAGAAACGAGCAAGCGGTTCTTGGCAACCTCATCGATTCCATCCGCGCCCAGGATTATCCTCAGGAACTCATCGATATCTACGTGGTCGCGGATAACTGCGATCCGGATGACAAAACCGCGCAAATCGCCCGCGAAAAAGGATGCTTCGTCTATGAAAGGCACGACAAGGAGCACGCGCGAAAAGGCTATGCCTTGGAATGGCTCACGCAGCAAATGGCCAAGACCATGAACCTAGAGAAAGCCTATTACGCCTACGTCTTCTTCGATTCGGACAACATCCTCGCGCCTACCTACTTATCCAAATTGAATGATGCGATGGTCTCGGAAAACTTTGGGGTCTGCATGGGCTATCGCAATATCAAAAATCTCAACGAGAACTGGATCACTGCCATCAACGGGGTCAACATGTACCGGAACACCGTCTCCGTCTGCCGCCCCCGCGCCGTCCTTAAGTCCCCTGCCCAAATCATCAACGGAACCGGGTTCGCCCTCCGTTCCTACATTCTGAAAGACGGATGGTATGGCCATGAAATCGCCGAGGACGGGGAGATTTCCGCCAACGTCACCCTCCAAGGGATCAAATTCGGTTTTTGCGAAGAAGCCGAATACTACGACGAGCAGCCCGCCAGTTTGAAAATCTCCTTCCGCCAAAGAATCCGCTGGTGCAAAGGCGCCCTGATCAATTGGTGGAAGTCCGGCCACAAGATCCTCGCTTCCTTCTTCAAAAAACCCACCTGGCAGAAATACGATGCCTATTGGGATTATTTCCCCTATGCCTTCTTCTCCTTCCTTTGGCCGCTTCTTTACCAAATCATCACTTTGATCCTGATGGCGGCCACCGGCCAGAACGCCTGGGCGAGCTTCCTCAACTACATCATCTCCACCTTGGTGGGGATGTACGTCGGTGGGTTCTTCACCTCTTGCATCGTATTGATCCGCGAATGGAAGAAAGTCCATTTCACCTTCTGGCAGGGATTGCTCGTCGGTTTCGTTTGGCCTTTTTACGACATGTCCGGCATCGTGCTCAACATTGTGTGCCTCTTCATGCGAGTGACTTGGAAGCCAATTCCCCACAAAGTCGTGGCCGATGCGAAAGACCTCGTGGCGGTGGAAGAAAACAGGGAAAAGAAAAAATAACGAAAAGGCGTTGCGGGAAATCCGCAACGCCGTTTTTCATTGCCTTTAGGGAACGCTCCCTTTTAGAGCTGATGGAGATCCATCACGTCTTTCCAAGTTTTGGTGATCGAAGCCACCTCTTCTTTCGCGGAAGCGGAATCGACCCGCCCTTTTAAGACGCAGTAAATCAAACGGGCGATTTGCTTGGCTTGCTCCAGTGTGCAGCCGCGGGTCGTCGCAGCGGCGAAGCCAATGCGAAGGCCGGAGGTTTGGCTGGGCTTTAAGGTATCCCCGTGGATCATGTTCTTGTTCGTAGTGATCCCGATTTCCTCTAAGCGGGTCTGCGCTTCTAGCCCCGTGATGCCGAAAGAGGAGAGGACATCAAGCAGGAACAAGTGGTTCTCCGTCCCCGAAACGCGGCACCCCAGCGAGGCGAGCTCTTCGGAAGCCGCCTTTGTATTCGCCAGCACGTTTTCCATGTAATTTCGGAAAGAAGGCTGCAAATCCTCAAGGAAATTGACCGCTTTGGAAGCGATGATGTGCTCCAGCGGGCCGCCTTGAGTATAGGGGAACACCGCAGACTTAATGGGTTTGACCAAATCCTCGCGGTTGGTCATGATGAGCCCTCCCCGCGGTCCGCGGAGGGTTTTGTGAGTCGTCGTGGTAACCAAGTCCGCATAGTCGCAGGGGTTTTGGCAAAGCCCCGCGGCGACGATGCCGGCGATATGGGCCATATCCACCATGAAGAGGCATTTCGCCCCGGTTCTGCGGTTATGTTCATCGACGAGTTCCCGCATCCCTTTGAAATCGATCGAATAGGGATAGGCGGAATACCCCGCCAAAAGGAGATCCGGATTTTCTTCATCCAATTTCTGGGCGATGATCGAAAGGTCCAGCCGTCCATCGTCCCCCAAAGGATAATGGGAAAAGTGATACGTTTGGGCGGAGAAGGAAACCGGGGACCCATGGGTCAAATGCCCCCCATCGTTCAGGGTTAAGGAAAGAACCTTATCGCCAGGTTTGATTAAGGCGTGATAGGCCGCGAAATTGGCTTGGGATCCCGAATGCGGCTGAACGTTCACATAACGGACGCGGAACAGCTTCTCGGCCCTTTCCTGAGCGATGGTTTCCACCGCATCCACATTCACGCATCCGCCGTAATAGCGGTGCCCGGGGTACCCTTCCGCGTATTTGGCCATGAAGATGGAGGAGGAAGCCTCCCTCACGTCCGCGGAGGGATAGTTTTCGGAGGCAATCAGCTCGATTCCGGCGTTTTGCCTTCTTTGTTCCGCGTCGAAGTAAAATTGGATTTCTGCATCTCGAATCATGTGGCCATTATAAAAGCAAGGAAAGAAAGCGAAAGAAAAACAAAGCGAAAAGGCGGGTTGCCCCGCCTTTGGCTTATTCGTTGGAGGTGACTTGGCCTCCCGTATAAAGCTGATAGTACTTGCCCTTCTTCTCCAGCAACTGCTCATGCGTGCCGCGTTCGATGATCGTTCCTTTCTCCAGAACCATGATGACATCGGAGTTCTGAATCGTGGACAAACGGTGGGCGATGACGAAGACGGTCCGGCCTTTCATGATGGCGTCCATCCCCTGCTGCACCAACTTCTCCGTGCGGGAGTCGATGGAAGAGGTGGCTTCATCCAAAATCAGCACCGGCGGATTGGCGCAGGCAGCGCGGGCGATGGAAAGAAGCTGACGCTGGCCTTGGGAGAGCCCCGCTCCGGCCCCGTGGAGAACCGTATCGTATCCCTGAGGGAGCATGCGGATGAAGTTATCCGCGTTGGCGAGTTTAGCCGCGTTGATGACTTCTTCATCCGTCGCGTCCGGATTGCCGTAGCGGATGTTGTCCTTGACGGTCCCGGTGAAGAGGTTGGTTTCCTGCAAAACCATCCCCATGGCCCGGCGGAGGTCTTTCTTTTTGATCTTGTTGATGTTGATGTCGTCGAAGCGGATTTTCCCATCGGCGATGTCGTAGAAGCGGTTGAGCAAGTTGGTGATCGTCGTCTTGCCTGCCCCGGTGGGGCCGACGAAGGCGAGTTTCTGCCCCGGCTTTGCGTAAAGGGTGATGTTGTGGAGGACCGGCTTATCCGGAACGTAGGAGAAGTCGACGTCGTACATGTCGATTTTCCCTTTCAGCCACGTGTAGGAGACGCTGCCATCCGCGTTGTGGGGATGCTTCCAGGCCCACTTCCCGGTCCGCTGCTCGCTTTCCACGGGGTTCCCGTTCTCGTCTTCCGTCGCATTGACCAAAGTGACATAGCCTTCATCGACTTCGCTGGGCTGATCGAGCAAAGCGAAGATTCTCTCCCCGCCGGCCATGGCCATGTTGATCATGTTGATTTGGTTGGCCAACTGGGCGATCGGCATGGTGAATTGCTTCCCAAGGGTCAAGAAGGAAACGATGATGCCGATTTGGAATTCCAGCTCCGGGTTATAGACGTTGCTGAGCGTAATGCCGGAGGCAATGGCGATGGCGCCAAAGAGGGCCAAAACAACATATTGGAGATTTGCAAGGTTATTGGTGATTGGGCCAAGGATGTTGGAGAATTGGCTCGCTTTGGTGGTATAGAGGCAAAGCGCGTCGTTAAGTTCATCAAAACCCTGTTTGGCTTGGGGCTCATGATTGAAGACTTTGATGACCTTCTGGCCGGAAATCATCTCTTCGATGTAGCCGTCGGTTTTCCCCAATGCCCTTTGCTGAGCAACGAAGAAATGAGCGGATTGATGGGTGACAAGAAGGACGACGGTCAAAATGATGGCGAAGAAGGCCAAAACAACGAGGGTCATGATCCAAGAAGAGGCGATCATCGCGACGAAGGCGATGACCATGGTGACCAGGGATTGGACCACCATCGGCAGAACGCGGCTGGTGAATTCGCGAAGGGTGTCGATGTCGTTGGTGTAGATGGACATGATATCCCCGTGGGTGCGGGTATCGAAATAAGAAAGAGGAAGGGTTTCCATGTGGGCGAAGACCGAATCGCGGAAATTCTTCTGGAACCCCTGCCCGATGACGGAAACCATGATTTGGTAGAGATAGGCAGAGACGATGCCAACAAGGTAGACCCCCACCATCACCAAAATGGCTTGTTCAAAGGAAAGAGGGTCGAAAATCACGGCCCAAAGGCCCGTTAAGGCGCTTTCCTTCCCAACAAGGGAGGGGACATAATGGCCGATGACGATCTGGCCGACGAACACGTTCCCAACAACGCCGGCTAACGAGGAAAGGATGATGACAAGCCCCGCCAAAGGCAATTGCCACGGGTATTGGCGGAACATCATCTTCATCAAGCGGGACAAAATACGGGCTTCCTGCTTGAACGAAAGGCGATTGCCTTTCATGCCCATTTTCTTTTTATTGCTCATCGAAATCGCCTCCTCCCAACTGGGTTTCGTAGATTTCCCGATACACGGGGGAAGTCTTCATCAATTCATCGTTGTTCCCTTGGGCGATGATCTTGCCATCATCGAGCAAAAGGATCGTGTCGCAGTCTTTCAAGGAAAGGATGCGCTGGGCGATGATGAACTTCGTCACCTCCGGAATCTCGGTTTTGAAGCTGTTCCGGATGATGGCATCGGTGCGGGTATCGACCGCGGAGGTGGAATCGTCGAGAATCAGGATCTTTGGGTTCTTCAGCAAAGCGCGGGCGATGCAAAGCCTTTGCTTCTGGCCGCCGGAAACGTTGGTTCCGCCTTCGTCGATGGGGGTGTCATACCCCTTGGGGAAGGTGGAGATGAACTCATCGGCGCAGGCTAGATGGGCGGCTTTTTGGATTTGCTCGTCGGTCGCGTTTTGGTTCCCCCACAGCAAATTGCTCTTGATGGTTCCGGAGAAGAGGACGTTTTTCTGCAAGACGACGGAAACGGCGTCGCGGAGGACGGTCAAATCGTAGTCCTTCACGTTCACCCCACCAACCTTGACTTCGCCTTCGCTGGCGTCGTAAAGGCGGGCGATGAGGGAAACCAAAGTGGATTTGGCGCTGCCGGTCACGCCCAAGATGCCGACCGTGGACCCGCTTTTGATGTGCAGGTTGATGTCGTGGAGGGTGTCTTTCTCCGCCGTGGCGGAATAACGGAAGCTGACGTGGTCGAAATCCACCGACCCGTCTTTGACTTCCTTGATCGCGTTTTCCGGGGAGACGATATCGGGTTTCTCAATCAAAACCTCGGTGATTCGCTCCGCGGAGTTCTTCGCGATGATGACCATGACGAAGGACATGGAAACCATCATCAAAGAGTTGAGGATCATCATGATGTAGGAAAGAAGCGAGGTCAAAGCGCCCGTGGTGAAGCCCGGATCCATATCCCCGGACTTTTGGATGGCCAAGGCCCCGAAATAGGAAATCAGAAGCATGGCCGCATAAACGGAAAGCTGCATCGCCGGGTTATTGAACGCGAGCAGACGTTCCGCGCGGATGAAGTTCTTATAGATGAAGTAAGAGACTTTGCCGAACTTCTGCGACTCGAAATCCTCGCGCCCGAAGGACTTCACGACGCGAATGCCGTTGAGGTTCTCTTGGACGGAGGCGTTTAAGTCGTCGTAAGCGTTGAACACGCGGACGAAGACGGGGTGGGTGACGATGGAGATAGAGAAAAGCACCGCGGCCAAGAAGGGGATAATAGCCAAGATGATCAGGGACAGCTCCCAAGACTTGAAGCAGGCCATCACGAAGGCCACCACCATCATCAAAGGAGCGCGGACGACCATGCGGAGGATCATCTGCACGGAGAACTGAACGTTGGTGACGTCGGTGGTGAGGCGGGTGACCAAGGAGGCCGTGGAGAACTTATCGATGTTGGAGAAAGAATAGTCTTGAATGTGATAGTACATCGCCTGGCGGAGGTTCCTGCCGAATCCTGCGGAGGCCTTGGCGGCTACGAATCCGGCGAGGATTCCGAACAAGCAGCTTGCCACCGCCATGCCCATCATGAGGCCGGACCACATCCAAACCTCGCCCAAATCGATGGGGTTTCCTTTCAACGCGTCCACCAAATATTCGGAGAAGAAAGGAATCAGGACTTCGCAGACGACTTCAAGAGCCACGAAGACCCAAGCTAGAATCACATCGGTCCAAAAGCCTTTGAGATAAGAGAAAAGAGAACGGAAAACGTGAAGCTTCTTGCTGGCCTTAATGGCCTCTTCATCCCGTTGATTCACCGCATTGAGGACTTGTTGGTCTTCTGCGGTAGCTTCGACTTTTTTGCTCATGCTTCCTCCTTTTCTTTTATTGCATTCATCAAGCGCGCATAAATGGCTTCGAACTGCGCCTGCTCTTCTTCGTTGAGCGCATTTTCCAAAATGGAATCGAACTCATCGATGACGGGGGCGACTTCTTTCTGATGGTCGATCCCTTTTTTGCCGAGGCGGATGGTCTTCTTCCTGCCGTCTTCTTCGCTTCGAGTGAATTCGATGAATCCCTTTTTCTCCAAAGAAGAGAGGGTTTCGGAAACGGTGGATTTCTTCAGTTGGAACGCACGGACCAAATCGCTGGAGATGACTCCCTCATCTTGATAATCGTAGATATATCCGAGGAAGCGTCCTTCCACGCGGCTGATTTCTTTGGGCATCTTATCGCTGTAGCGTTTCCGGAACAAAACGCGGAGTTCACGGCCAAGGTTTTTGATCTTCGCAACATTCGTATCTTTGTTCATGAAAAGCCTCCTTTGTTAGGTACCGAACTATTTTCTACAAAGAAGGTTCCCCGTCAAGAAGGAAGATTCAAAAAATCGCTTCTTTGTAAAAAGCGATCAAACGCGGCAAAGAGAAAGAAGCGTTGGCCGGGGAAGTCGATGGCAGCACCATATGAGGGACGGAGTACTTCTTTTCTTGGTAAAGTTCGTAATAACGCCCGGCGGCCTTTCCGTTGCAAAGCACTTTTTCAATGGGGGCAGTTGCGAAAATGGGCGATAAATCGCTTGGCTGCGGAGAGCGGATGCTCACATCGCTAGAAGAAGAGATGAGACAGCTCTCCAAAGAATCGTAAAGAGCAATCTTGTGATGGAGGCAGAAAGCAATCCGCCCCGCTTTGTCCTTAGGGACAGGCTCGCCGAAAACGCCTCCTAGTACATCCCAAAAGCGGTTCCGGGGGTTCGCGTAGTAGAAATCCGCTCGGCGGGAAACGACCGAAGGAAAGGAGCCTAAAATCAAAATACGGGAATTCTCGTCGAAAACGGGGCCAAAGCCATGGGTTTGATGCGCTTCAACAGCCGCCACGGAGAATCACCCCATTCAAAAGACGCTCCACGTCGTCTGCGGTTTTGATGTTCATCGCAATCTCATTGCGGAGCTTTTTGTATCCCGGATAACCGGAGAAGAAATGCGGTAAAATCCCCCGCAATTCCTTCACGCCGACCTCTTCCCCTTTCAAAGAGATGAGTTTTGCGGCGAATTCCTTCGCATATCCCGCTTGGGTCACCGCATCAGGATCGGGTAGAAGGACCCCATTCTCTAAATAAGAATTGATTTGCTTCACCAAGAAAGGATGCCCCACTCCGCCCCGGGCCACCATGACCGCGTCAGCGTGGGTGATGTCCACCGCTTCCTTCGCCTTTTCGGCCGTGAAGATATCCCCGGAGACGATCAAGGGAATCGAAAGTTTTTCCTTCAGCCCGGCGATCGCGCGGTAATCGGCCTGCCCCGAATAGCCCTGGGAACGCGTCCTGCAATGCACGGTCAGCGCCTGCACGCCCGCTTTTTCTAGAAGCGCAGCCACCTCGAAAACATTGATGGAACTCTCATCCCATCCAAGGCGGATTTTCGCCGTAACCGGCTTTTGGGAGGCCTTCACCACCCCCGACATGTATTCGTATAAGGCCTGAGGATGCTTCAGCCAAGCAGAACCCGCTCCCGTCTTGACGACCTTCGTCACGGGGCAACCGAGGTTGATGTCCAAAACGTCGTACCCGCCGTGCTGCTGGCAGATCTCAATCGCGGGAACGGTATGCTCCAAACTGAATCCGAAAAGCTGAATCCCGACCGGGGAATCCTCCTTTGAAGTCGCCAAATATTCGTAGGTCCTTTTGTTTTTGTAGTCCAAGCCGCAGTCGGAGACCATTTCGGTATAGGAAAGCCCAACCCCGAACGGCTTCATGAATTCGCGGTACGCCAGGGTGGAGATTCCGGCCATCGGGCCAAGCACGACGCGGCCTTTGATTTCGAGGTTTCCGATTTTCATACGCCCTGTTTTACAGGAAAAAGGGATAAGAAGAAAGCGCCAAGCTTTCGCCTGGCGCTGACATTCGCTTATTCGTCTTTCTTCGGCGCGGATTCCTCCGCTTTCGGAGCCTCGTCTTTTTCGGCTTCCGGCTTCGGGGTTTCCTCTTTCACCGGGGCGGAAGGCTCATCGTCTTCCTCAACGGCGGGCGTCTTGCCTAGAAGCGAATCGATTTCTTCCGCGGTGATGGTTTCCTTTTCCAGAAGCGTCTCCGCGATCTTGATGACCTCGTCTTTGTGTTCGATCAGCAAGTCATGGGCCCGCTTATAGGCGGTCTCGATGATTTCGCGGACGGCTTTGTCGATTTCGTAAGCCACTTGCGTGGAGAAGTTCTTCTGGGTGGAAGCATAATCGCGGCCGAGGAACACCGACCCGGTATCCCTTTCGTATTGGATGGGGCCGAGTTCGGACATGCCGTATTCGGTGACCATCGAACGGGCCAAGCGAGTCGCTTCCTGGATATCGTTGCTAGCTCCCGTGGTGACGTCCCCAAAGAAGATTTCTTCGGAAGCGCGTCCCCCAAGGAGGCCGGTGATGCGGGCGATCATTTCGTTCTTCGTGAGGAGGAAGCGATCGTCTTCCGGAGTCATGAGGACATGGCCTCCGGTATTGCCGCGCGGGATGATGGTGATTTTTTGGACTTTGTCGGAGAAGGGGAGATTGATGCCGATGACGGCGTGGCCCGCTTCGTGGTAGGCCACTTCTTCCCTTTCGTGCTTGGACATGCCTTTGGAGTTTTTGGCCGGGCCGGCGATGCGGCGGTCGATAGCCTCGTCGATGTCGGCCATGCCGACGTCGGGCTTGCCTTCGCGGACGGCGAGGATCGCCGCTTCGTTGAGGACGTTGTCCAAATCGGCGCCGGAGAACCCAACGGTCCTCTTGGCGAGGGCGTGGAAGTCGACGGAAGGATCGATTTTCTTGTTCCTGGCGTGGACTTTGAGGATGGCCTCGCGCCCAGCGGCGTCGGGAAGGGAAACGGTGATCGTGCGGTCGAAGCGGCCCGCGCGGCGGAGAGCCGGGTCGAGGACGTCGTCGCGGTTGGTGGCGGCGATGACGAGGATGCCGGAGTTGGCTTCAAACCCGTCCATCTCAACGAGGAGCTGGTTCAAGGTCTGCTCGCGTTCGTCGTTGCCTCCGCCTAAGCCGGCGCCACGCTGGCGGCCGACGGCGTCGATTTCATCGATGAAGATGAGGCAAGGCGCGCTTTGCTTCGCTTTTTTGAACAAATCGCGGACGCGGCCCGCGCCGACGCCGACGTACATTTCGACGAAGTCGGAGCCGGAAATCGAATAGAAGGGAACTCCAGCCTCACCGGCGACGGCTTTGGCCAAGAGGGTTTTCCCGGTGCCCGGAGGGCCGATCAGGAGGACGCCCTTAGGCAGCCTGGCGCCGAATTGGGAATATTTCTTAGGATCTTTCAAGTAGGCGACAAGCTCGACCATTTCGGCTTTTTCGGCATCGCATCCCGCGACGTCGTCGAAGCGGACCTTCGTGTTATCCGCCCTCCTTGCGGGGGACTTGTTGAAGGACATGGCCTGGTTGTTGGCTCCGTTGACGGAGGCGTTGATGCGGGTGAAGAACAAGACGCCGATCAGAAGGATGATCCCGGTGGAGATGAGGGTCGGGCCCCAAGTGTCCCACCAGGAAACCTTAAAAGCATCGGTGTTGCTGAAAGAGGGGGAAACGTTTTGGTGGTTGTTGGCTTCGGCCCATTGCTTCGCGGACTGGATGGCGGTGGCGAAGACGTCGTGGTAGGAGGCGTGCTCAACCCCGGCGAGGGTAAAGCCCTCTTCCCATTCGCTTTGGCCGATGACGACGGAGAAGCGGACGAAGTTGTTGTTGGCGTTGATGTAGGTGCCGTTGACCGTCACGGCGCGGTAGTTCTGAGAGGCGTCGGCGGAGACGATCTTCTTCTTGGCTTTGGAGTAAGCCTCAACATCGTAAGTCGCATAGGCGTCTCCCGTTTCGTTGAGAACGTATCCAATGTTGGAATCGATGTCCGATTCGGCCCACGTTTCGCCGCTTCCGGTGAACTGGGAGACGATCAGCCAAACGAAAACGCCGATTGTGGCGGCCATCAAAACATAAGGCAGGATGTAGGAGAGAACGCTTCTTTTGCGCGGTGCGTTTCCATCATTCATTTTCGGGTCTTCCTTTCTCTTCCTTATAAAGCCAGGAAGGCGGCCAAGGGGCCAGGCTTTGGGTAATGTATATCAAATTTCCGTTTATGCAAGGAGAATGAACTCCAAACGTCAACGAATCCCCGTTTTCACCTTCAAAACCGAGGTGTGGTACTCTTGGAAATTCCTCCGATAGCGAGGCACGTAAACGATCTTGCCTTCCTTGTTTAGGAAAATCGGCCAAATCTCGCGCAGATCGATGGGCATATCCCACAGGGAATAGAGCTTGCGGACGGGCTCCATATAACCATGGATTTTCACCCCATCGGATTGGACGGCATTGCGAATGGTGAGCGGATAATCCTCCGCTTTCAAGCCGCGGTCTTCAGCACCGGAAGAGAAGTCCAAACTGAATTCCGGGGGCTCCAACGTCCCGGGGCGATCCAGGACATAGGTGTAGCGAATGACGTTGATATCCTTTTCAAGCGTCAAAACATCGTAATCTTTGACCAAGGAATAGCCATCCTTCAGGGGGTAGACGCCATTGCTTTGATCGCTTAAGCAGAAAGCGCGGATTTTGTCGAAATCCTCCGGCTTCAGCAAAATGGAGGGCACCTTTTGGACGAAGCGAACCAACGCGGAGGCGAAATCGTCTTTCGGCAAGGCGATAAGCGCCCGGATTTCGAGTTCATTGGACTCTTCTTCGTCGTTTTTGAAGGAAGAGACGGACTTGAGAAGCCCAAGGGTCTCGTTGGCTTCCTCTTTCAGCTGGTTGAGGAGATTCTCACGGTCGATTTCGTTGAGTTTCGAAATCTGGTCTTTGCGGATGGCGGAGCGGGTCGTTTTGTCGAGGGCGCTTTCCGTCCCGGGGTTGAAGGGGACGTTGTTCTCGATGTCGTATTCCAGCAAATCCTGCTTGGAGAAGTCCAAAAGCGGGCGGACCAAGAGCATTCCGTCATAGGTGGAGATTTTGCTAAGCCCCAAGCTGACGATCGTTTGTTTCTTCTCTTTGGCCTTCAGATAAGCTTCCAGCAAATCATCCTGCTCATGGGCGAGGAAGAGGGCGGATGCCTGATACTCGTCATAGAGCTTCTTATACCAAGAGTAGCGGAGTTTCTTCGCCCAATCGTGGAAGGATTCGCCCAAGTGCATTTGCTCGGCTTGGGAAAGGGTGGAGGAATCCAGCAAGCGGTAAATCAAGCCATTCTTTTGGCAGTATTCGCCCAGTTTTCTCATGTCCTCGGTGGAAGAGGCGAATTTATGGTAGTCGATCGCGGCCACCACCGGCTTAATACCCTGCTTCTGCAGCATATCGAGCATGGCCATGGAGTCCGAGCCAAAGCTTACCGAAGCGATGTAGGTGGCCTTGGGGTCAAATTTGAAATCAATCATAGTTCTTCCTCCTGCGTTAAAGTCTCATCCCGGATAATCTCGTAAAGTTTCGATGCATCGGCTTTTGAGGCGAAGGGTCGGGTTTCTTTCACCGAAACGGTGATTTGTTTCCTTCCAAGCCTCAAAGTGAGAGTATCGCCGGGGCTGACCTCCGAAGAGGGCTTCGCGGGCTTGCCGTTGATGGAGACGTCCCCATCGTCGCAGAGCTGCTTTGCCACTTCCCTCCGCAGGATGAGCCTAGAAACTTTTAGGAATTTGTCGATTCTCACGCGGACAATCCTACCACAAAAAATCCCTAAAGGGATTCTTTGCAGATACCGTGCTTCAAAGCGAGTTTGTGGATCAAATCCAAGATCTTCTCCAAATCGTCCAGCCAAGTATCGCGTTTGGTCATAATCAACCGGAGCTTTCTATTTAAGAAAGACATCCGGAAAATCTCCAAATAGCCGCTGAGGGAATTAAACAGCTCATAGCCCATCCCGTCTTTGGAGGAAAAGGCATCGGACAAAAAGACGTCGACCGTATTGGGATTTTCGGAAACCGAATCGAATTCCGGGGATTGGAGCATGATATCAATGCGTTTCTTGCGAATCAAAAGGGAGACTTCTTTCGGCAATTTCCCATACACGTCCTTCATCTTTTTGACGTATTCGCTCAAGTCTTTCTGAGTTTCCACATCGTCCAGCTCTTGATAAAGCTCGATTTTGTCGGCGTCGTTTGCGTATTGCTTGGGAATATAGGCGTCGATGTCGAAAAGCTTTTTCGGGGTCCTTTCCTTTGGAGGAACGCCTTTCGTTTTCTGTTCCACCGCCTCATTGAGCATCTTCAAATACAAATCCAGGCCCACCGAATCGATGAACCCAGCTTGCTCTGGGCCCAAAATGTCCCCGGCCCCGCGGATCATAAGGTCGCGTTGGGCGATTTTGTATCCGCTGCCGAGTTCGGTGAACTCTTGGATCGCTTTAAGGCGCTTTTGGGCGTCTTCGTTCATGTTTTTCTGGGGTTTGTACATCAAATAAGCGTAGGCAATGCGATTCCCGCGCCCGACGCGACCCTTGATTTGGTAAAGTTGGGCCAAACCAAATCGATCGGCGTCCTCCACGATAATCATGTTTGCGTTGGGCACATCGATTCCGTTTTCGACGATGGACGTGCACACCAAAACGTTCACGTCCCCATCGTAGAACTTCTCCATCACCGCTTCGGATTCTTCCCGGTCCATCTGCCCGTGCACGACGCCGATACGCGCGCCCGGGATGCGCTTTTCCATTTTCGCCGCGACGTTGTAGATGGATTCGACGTTGTTGTGGACATAGAAAACCTGGCCGCCACGGGCGAGCTCTTTCTCAATCAGCTCATCGGCGACGCTTTGTTTGAATGGAGTGACGTAGGTCTGAATCGGCATTCGGGAGGGAGGAGCCGTGTTAATTTCCGAAATCGGTCGAATCCCCACCAAAGACATTTGCAGAGTGCGGGGGATCGGAGTGGCGGAAAGAGTGAGGACGTCGACGTCTTTTTTGAGCTCTTTGATTATTTCTTTTTGCTCCACGCCGAACCTTTGCTCTTCATCGATAATCAAAAGGCCGAGGTCTTTGTAGCAAATCGACTTCGAGAGAAGGCGGTGGGTGCCAATGACGAAATCCACTTTCCCTTCCGCGATGTCCTCAATCGTTTTCCGCTGCATATCCGCTGGAACGAGTCGGGAAAGCAAGGCAATTCGCACGCCGAAAGAAGAGAAACGACGCTGAGCGACTTCAAAATGCTGCCGAGCCAAAAGGGTGGTTGGAACCAGCATCGCAACCTGTTTTCCCGCATCGATTGCTTTGAAAGCGGCCCGGAAGGCGATTTCGGTTTTGCCAAAGCCGACGTCCCCGCAGATGAGGCGATCCATGATATCGGGGCTTTCCATGTCGGCTTTGGTATCATCAACGGCCTGCTGCTGATCGGGGGTCAATTCATAAGGGAACTCCCCTTCGAATTGCTTTTGGAGTTCATCATCCTGAGGGAAGGAGAACCCGCGGAGCTTGGCTCGCGCCCCGTAAAGAGCAATCAAGCGATCCGCCAGTTCATTGATTCGCTTTTGAATCTTTTCTTTTCGTTTGGTCCATTCCCCGCTGGAAAGGTGGCTGAGTTTAGGGGCCGCCCCTTCCCTTCCCGCGTATTTCCGCACCAAGCGGAACTGCTCCAAAGGAACATAAAGGAACTCGTTTCCCGCATAGGCAATATGGAGGAAATCGCGGTGAATCCCCTCCACTTCTATCGTCTTTACACCTAAAAACTGGCCGATTCCGTTGAATTCATGAACAACGAAATCCCCCGGCCTAAGGTCTTCGTAACTCCGCAAAACCTGCGCGTTTTTGAATCGAGAGGTAAATCTGGTCTTTACCGCTCGATGGCCGAAGAGCTCGTTGGAAGTCAAATAGGCAATCTTCAAAGACGGGATTTCGAAGCCTTCGGAAAGAGGGGCCTCCGTAAGGCCGAGATTCCCCTCAGGGAGTTTCAGACCCTTTACGTCTTCGTACTCCAAGCCAGAGTCTTTCAAAAACGAAATCACGGTCTCCCTTTGGTGGGGATCATTCAAGGAGAGGACGACTTTATCGCCGGTCGAAAGGTAGGTTTGGATCAAAGGAACGATATTGGCGATGTTCCGAGAAGGCACATTGATGGAATGGACTTGGAACGAATGATCGTCACACCCGTTGGCGAAGGAGGTTCCGTAAACGACCTTTTTCTCCTCCTTCACGGCCTGGGAGAAGGTCATGTATTGGCTTAGGTGAGAAATGCACTGCCCTTTTAGGAAGATTTCTTGAAGGTAATCGAACGCCTCGGCGGTCAATTGCTTAGTCGCGGAGGAGAAAGATTCTTTGTTCGTGATATAGACCAAATCAGGATGGAAGTAATCCAAAACGGAGTTAGCCTGCCCTAGAGCGAAACCGTAGTAACGATAAAGATCGCTCCGATAGTCGTGCTCAACGAAGGCGCTTAGCATTAGCTCGGCGTTCGTAGAAAGCGATTCGGCCGCATCAGGAGCAATGAGTTTCTTGTCCTTTTCCAGGCGTTCTTTGGTTTTCTCTACAAAAGCGGCCAGTTCCTCGTCGCTGAGGAAGAGGTCGGTAGCCGGAAGAATGACGGCTTCTTCCAAATTCTTCTTCGACTCTTGGGAACGGGTGTTGAAAAGGCGAATCGATTCGATTTCATCGCCAAAAAATTCGATTCGCACCGGGTCGAGATAGGAAACCGAATAAACATCGAGGATATCGCCGCGGGAGGCGAATTGAAGGCTCTTATCGACGTGGGACGCGGCTTGATACCCCATGTCCAACAGCCTCGACTTCAAAGAAGGAAGATCAAAAGAGTCGCCAACCTTAAAGCGAATCGTTTCCTCCTGAAACCGCACGGGATTCGGCAAATATCGAAGCAAAGCGGAAGGATGGGTGACAAGGATCTTTTTCTTCCCTTCTTGCAGCTGCCCCAAAGCATAGAGCCGCTGAGAAAGAAGCTCTCGCGAAGAGGATAGGGCCTCGGCGCGGAGGAGCTCATCACTGGGGAAAAAGACTACGTCATCTTCGTCCAAAAAATTAAGCAAAAACTCGTAAAGCTTCTGCGCGGAATATTGATTGGGACTGATAAGGGCGTAATTCCCCGGCTTTTGCTTAAAAATAGAAGCGAAAAGAAGACCGGCCCCCAAAACTTCATCTACGACGAAGGACCCTTTTTTCTTCAGCAAAGGGGCGACGGTTTCCGAATTGAATATTTCTTGAAGAAGGTCTTTGGAATCCATTTTCCAATCAGCCATTATAGTGGTTCATGGAGTAGGAGAACCCTTTGAGCAAAGCGTCCCGAATCGCCTTCGCGGCTTTCGAGATGCCTTCTTCGATGGCTTCTTTCTCTTCCCCGTTTGGCTTGCCAAGCACCCAATCCGCGCCGGAATGGGGCGGCTCCCCGATGCCGATGCGAATCCGCGGGAAAGAATCGCTATGAAGATAGTTGATGATGGATTGCATCCCCTTATGGGAGCCACTGCTCCCCGCAGGGCGGAGGCGAAGCTTTCCGGGGGCCAAGGCCATATCGTCATAGACGACCATCAAATCGGCGACGTCGATTTTGAAATAATCCATCAAAGGGCGGACGAATTCTCCGGACGCGTTCATGTAGGTCTCGGGTTTTGCAAGGATAAAAGGTTCGGGGAAGGAAGGGTCCTTCACCACGGCGAAGACACCGTGGAATTTTTCGTGATCGAAATCAGCCCGGCACATTTCGGCGAATTCGTCCAAAGCGGCGAATCCCATGTTATGACGGGTCCCAACGTATTCTTTTCCGGGGTTTCCTAAGCCGACAATCAACTTCATTTTGTCGCCTCAACGGCAGAAAGACGGTGCAAAACCCCGATGATTTTGTCGATTCCCTGCTGATCGTAGAATTCCAAGGGATGCTTTTTCAGTTCTTCGATCACGCCAAGCTGCGCGGCCGTATCTGGATCGTTTTTCATGGCCTTCATGGAAGTGTTGATCAACAAGTTATACGGGAAATGAAGTTTGGAGTAGTCAAAGGATCCGCGGAGCTGGTAGAAGCGAACGTGGTAGATGTCCAAAACGTTGGTGGTAATCAAGTTGTCCCTGGCCTCCGGGGAAACGAATCCCATGCCGCAAGAGAAAATCAAAACGTTCTTTTTTTCCATCTCTTCGTAGTGGGACAAAAAGTCGTCGATGCCTTGGATTTTGCTTCCCATAACCCAACCGCCATAAACGACGGTGTCATAGGAAGAGATGTTCTTCCATTTAAACTTCTTCAGCGGGAAAACATCCCCGTTGACGCTGGAGGCAATGTCCTCCGCGTACTTTTTCGTGCTGCCAACGGCAGAGGTGTACAAAACAAGGGTTCGCATAGCGAAACGATATTAGCATAGCGGGGGAAAAGAGGCATTTCTTTTTCGGGGTTCCCGGGTTTTAATTTTCCGTTGACAAAAACAAAACCTTTTTTACCATAACGCCACGATAGGGGGAATTTTTTATGCCAAGAACAGCAGCCCAAAACCAAGCGATCAAGGGCAAAAGGAAAAAGCGCCTGCTTGAGATCGCTTTGAAGATTTTCGCCTATCAAGGATATGCCAACGTCACCATCGACGACATTACCAAAGCCGGAAGGTGCTCGCACGGCCTTTTCTACCACTACTTCTCTTCGAAAGAAGACGTTTTTGAGGAAGTCGTGAAATACTTCATGCTGAATCAGACGAACACCCCCCTCCTCACCGCGGAGGAAATGGGGCAATTCCACGGGGAAGAAGGACTCGCGAAGTTCTTTGAGATCGTGGAAAAGCTCCAAGTTGGCCCTCAGCAAGATCTCTACACCGCGAAAATATTGCTCGACTTCGAACGCGTCTCCGACCGAAGCGGCATCCGCAAAGAGGCCGTGACCCTTTATGACATCCGCGGGACCTTCGAACGTTTGATCAAAGAAGGCCAGGAAGAAGGAAACGTCATCGCGGGGAGCCCCAAAGACATCGCGACTGTTTTCTTTGATTTGCTCATTGGCATCTTCGAATGCTGCCTCTCCGGGAACCAAATCCTGAAAAAGACCGTCTCAAAAGATCTTCTTCTTTCGATGACCTTAACGCATTCGCTTTAAGCTCAATCAATCCCTTTTCGAGAAGTGGTAAAGGTACTTCAGCTCTTTCTTTAAATCCGGATAGAGCTTGGAATAGACGTTTTTGTAAAGGCGATCGTAGGTTTCTTTTGCTTTCGGGTCGGGAATAAACGTTTTGATCGGATGGACCATCTCTTTTACGGCTTCCTCGGTGTTTTTATAAACGCCCAAGGAGAGGAACCCGGAAATCGCGGCGCCTAAAGAAGAGGTTTCGTTGGTTTGGACCTTCGTGACCTTCTTGCCCAAAATATCCGCGGCGATTTGGCAGATTTCATCCGATTGGGAGCCACCGCCCGAAATGCGGATTTCATCAAATTCGGTATGAAGAAGTTTGGCAAACCGTTCCATGCCAGACCGAAGCTCATAATCGATTCCTTCGATAACGGCTTTATAAACGTGGAAACGGGTCGTCATGTCCGAGAAGCCGATAATCGTCCCGCGGACTTCGGGCTTCTCGAGTTCCGAACCCCAATAAGGCTGGACCAAAAGCCCATCACATCCAGGCGGGACGTCGTTCAGATGTTCGTTGAAGATGGAGGGGGAGAAGTCGTCCGACATCATTTCTTCGATTTGAGTGGCCCCAAACTCTTTCAAGAACCAATTCAGCATCCAAAAGCCACGGTATACCTGAAGATCGAGGTTGAAATAATCAGGCAAAACAGAGGGATAGGCAGGGAGGAATGGGAAAGGAGAAACGTATTTTTTCGTAACGGTTTCGAAGGTGCACGCGGTGCCAAGAGAAATGGAAGCAAGGCGGTTGCTAATGACCCCAGTCCCCAAGGTTTCGCAAGATTTATCACTGCCAGCAGCATAAACGGGGAGGCCCGCAGGAAGGCCCAAAGTTTCAGCGGCTTCCTTCGTCAGGACGCCAATTTGCTCTTGGCTATCCACCAATTCGCAAAGCTGGTCTTTCCGAACGGAGAAAATCCGTCCCTGGAAATGTTTCATCGGATCCTTATACCAAGATTTCTTCGCGTAATTGATGGGATAGTGGCCGGTGAAGTCGGACGGGCAGTCTTTTAATTCACCGGTCAAGCGATAAAAGAAATAAGTGGAAACAGAAACGTATTTCGCCGTCTTCGCCCAATTCTCCGGCTCGTTTTCACGAATCCAGTTCGCGGCAGTCCGGATGCGGTTGAGATGAATCGTTTCGGTTTTGCCAACCAAGGCAAACAGGAATCGGGAGCTAAACGGAAGTTTCTCTTTGCAAGCGGCGGTTCTTTGGTCAAGCCACAGAATCATTGGTCTTACGACTTTGAAGTCCTTGTCCAGCAAAACGGCGGAATCGCGGAAGCAGGTCTGAGTGATTCCGGCGACCCTTTTGATCAATTCCGGTTGTTTTGAGGAAAGCCGACGAATGGCGTTTTGCAGACAAGAAAAATAGTAATCTGGATCCTGTTCCGCCCATCCTGGCTTCGGCGAGACGTAAGCGGGTTCGTACTGCTCTTTTTCATAGGCCAAAAGGTCGCCCTTTTTGTCGAAGAGGCAGGCCCGAACGGACTGCGTTCCAAAGTCCAGCGTCAAGATTAAAGGAGAAGTGTTTTCCATAACGATTTCCGCATAATCATACACCCCAAACCCAAGCCTTGCATTTTTCGGTTGCAATCGGTGGGTTATTTTACGTGTTATTTTTGTCAATAGACGAATACGTATATCTTTTTTTGCAATTTTAGGCCATTTTCTGGCATCCTCGGATGGAAAGCCTAAGAAACGCCGAAAAATCCACGTTCTTTTCTACGAAAAGGGGTGCTGAAGCCGCTTTTGTTGCCTTACCTGCCTCCCGACTTTAAAATAGTCCCGTTATTTAAAGCAATTATGATCATTTCAAGAGCACCATTCCGCGTTTCCTTCTGCGGAGGCGGAAGCGACATCCCTTCCTTCTACGAAAAGTACACTGGATGTGTCATTTCCACCACCATTCGCAAATACGTTTACCTCACGATTAATAAAGCCTTCAACAAAGACTCCATCACGCTGAAATATTCCCAAACGGAAGTCGTGAACGACTCCAGTCAGATTCAGCATCGGATATTCCGCCAAGTCCTGAGCGACTTCGAAACCAAGGGCGTTGAGATTACTTCTATGGCGGATATTCCAGCCGGAACAGGGCTTGGCTCATCCAGTTCTTTCACCGTTGCGTTGCTGAAAGCTCTTTACGGTTATAACAACCATTTCGTCTCCGCCTACAAAGTGGCGAAGGAAGCCTGCGACGTCGAAATCAATCAGCTTGGAAACCCCATCGGGAAGCAAGACCAATTCGCAGCAGCGTTCGGCGGACTCCGCTATTACGAGTTCGAGCCGGATGGTTTTGTGAAAGTTGAACCCATCCTGATGAGCAAAGCCTCGCGGAAGCACTTGGAGAATTCCATGATGCTTTTCTATACTGGAGCGCTTCATGACGCGAACAAAATTCTAGGCGAAGAAACCAAGAACCTGGCTTCCGCTAACGAGAAAATCAATGCGACGATCGAGCTTTGTAGAATGACCAAAGAGTTGAAGACAAGCCTAGAGAACAACGACGTAGACGCCATCGGGCCTTGTCTGAAACAAGGATGGGAGATCAAAAAGAGCCTAGCCTCCGGAATCTCCAGCCCGCTCATCGACGATGGGTACGAGCGCGGTATTAAGGCCGGAGCCAGTGGCGGGAAACTTCTCGGAGCAGGCGGAGGCGGTTTCCTCCTGTTCTACGTTCCGGATGAAGCGAAGAGGAAAAATGTCAGAGCCGCTTTGAGCGATTTGAAGGAGATGCCGTTTGAGCTCGATCAATCGGGCGCGAGCATTGTTTACACAGAATGATTGCAGTGATTCAAGCCGGCGGGGCCGGGACGCGTTTGAAGTCCATCACAGGCGATTTGCCAAAGCCTATGGTTGACATTTTTGGCAAGCCAATTCTTCAGTGGCAAATCGAGTCGATGATGCGTTCCGGGATCAAAGAATTCTATTTCGTTGTTTCCGCTTCTTCCACCGCCGTCCAAGACTTCTTTGGAAGCGGAGAAAAATTTGGTTGCTCCATCCATTATATCGTTGAGAAAATGCCCCTCGGATCAGGAGGCGCTTTGGCGTACTTGGCCAGAAAAATAAGGAGCGACTTCGTCCTTTGCTTTGGCGATTTGATGCTCGACATCGATTGGAAGAGGTTCATGGCTTTCCACAAAGAGAAGGGAGCCATCATCACCGCTTTCGCGCATCCCAATTCCCATCCGTACGACTCGGACGTCTTACTAACGGGGCAGGAAGACAAAATTCTCGCGGTTCTATCCAAAAACCAAAAACGGGATTTCTTCTATGAGAACCTCACTAACGCGGGACTCTATTGTGTTTCGCCCGTCTTGCTGGATACCTTCGACGAAGACGAGCCCTGCAAAATGGACTTTGAAAAAGACCTTCTTTTCCCGACCGTCGCCTGTGGAGGCGCTTTCGCTTATCGGAGTTCTGAATACGTCAAAGACGCTGGAACCCCCGATCGATATGAGCAAGTTACAAAAGACTGCAAAAACGGCATTATTTCAAAAAAATGCCTGAAAAATCCGCAAAAAGCCATCTTCTTGGATCGGGATGGAACCATAAATGTATTTGGCGATTATGTCACTGAACCCGCAAAACTAAAACTGATTCCAGGCGCCGCGAAGGCAATTGGGCGCATCAACGCTTCGCCGTATTTGGCCGTTTGCATTACCAACCAGCCTGTTGTCGCCCGGGGCGAAACGACCTTCGAACAGCTGCACGAGATCCATAACAAATTGGAAGACCTGCTCGGAAACGAAGGTTCCTATTTAGATGGCATTTACTTCTGCCCCCACCACCCCGATAAAGGGTTCCCCGGCGAGGTTCCCGAACTAAAGATCGACTGCTCTTGCCGCAAACCGAAAATTGGAATGCTGCTAAAGGCAAAAGAAAGATTCAACATCGATTTCTCGTCTTCTTGGTTCATCGGCGACACCTGCCAGGACGTCCAAACCGGGATCAACGCTGGCTGCAGAACCGTCCTTTTAACGGGCGGGGATCCGCACCCCTACGCGAAGTATCCAGACGCCAAGCCAAACTACATTTGCAAGACGCTAGACGAGGCCGTCGATTACATCATGAAATTGGAGGCATAAACATGGATTTTAAGTCACAGATTTCCGCATATATATCTTTGGAAGAAAAAGTTTTAAAATCGCTTAACGTTGACGAAATCAACGATGCGATGAACGCCCTTTTGGAATGCTATAACAGAGGTGGCACGGTATACACTTTTGGCAACGGGGGATCCGCCTCAACCGCGAGTCACATGGTATGCGATTTTGGCAAAGGGACATGCTATGACTTGGAGAAAAAATTCCATTTCATTTGCCTGAGCGACAACACCCCCACCATCACGGCGATTGCAAACGACGACTCCTACGACAACATTTTTGTCTATCAGTTGAAAGACCGTCTCACCCCAAACGACCTTGTCTTGGCAATTTCAGGTTCTGGAAACAGCCACAACATCATTAAAGCAGTCGAATACGCGAAAGAAGTTGGCGCGAAAGTCATCGGAATGACCGGATACAACGGCGGAAAGCTGATGGGGTTATCCGACTATCACCTCCACGCAGCCATCGACGACATGCAGATCACCGAGGACATTCACATCGTCATGAATCACATGATGATGAAAATCTTCTGGCGTTATCTCTCGGAGATCAACGGCAAGGAAGCCGTCTACAAAATCAATCAATAAGGTTATCTTTCTCGTCTTAAAACGGGTCCATTTATGGACCTGTTTTTTTGTTTTTCGACAGCTTGCCAGCGTTTTCTCTCCGTTGGAGGTTCCGCAAGAGGCTTGGAAGTGTTACTATTCCTCCGCTAGGGCTTTTATAAAGCCCTCAATTGTCTTTAGGAGGACAACATGGCAGAAAAGAAGTACGTCTACTCCTTCAAGGAAGCCCACGAGCACCACTTGGGCAAAGATATCCTTGGCGGAAAAGGCTTCGGACTTGCTGAAATGACTGCCGCCGGGGTTAACATCCCCGCCGGTTTCACCATTTCCACCGAAGCTTGCACCCTTTACTACGAGTCCGGGAAGCAAATCCCCGATTTCGTGTGGGAAGACATCGTGAAGCACGTTCACGAAATCGAGAAGATCGACAACAAAGCCTTCGGCGGCGGAGTCGGCATCCCTCTCTTGGTTTCCGTCCGTTCTGGTGCCCGTCAGTCCATGCCGGGCATGATGGACACCATCCTCAACCTCGGTCTTAACGACAAGACCGTCGATGAGCTCGCGAAAGCCGCCAACAACGAGCGCTTCGCTTGGGACTCCTATCGCCGTTTCATCTTGATGTTCACCAACATCGCCAAAGGCCATCCGCGCACCAAGATGGACGCGATGCTCGACAAGATTAAAGCCGACAACGGCTACAAGCTCGACACCGAAGTCACCACCGAGCAGCTCAAAGATTTGGTCAAAGCCTACAAGGCCTACTACAAAGACGTCTTCCACGAAGACTTCCCGACCGATCCCTATGTCCAACTCAAAGAAGCGGTTGCCGCCGTTTTCCGCAGCTGGGACAACCCCCGCGCCAACGTCTATCGTCAGATGAACGGTATCCCCTATGAATGGGGCACCGCCGTCAACGTTCAGACCATGGTCTTCGGGAACATGGGCGAAGACTCCGGCACCGGCGTCGCTTTCTCCCGTGACCCGGGCACCGGCGAAAAGAAGATCTACGCCGAATTCCTTCCGAACGCCCAGGGCGAAGACGTCGTCGCTGGCGTCCGCACCCCGCTCCACATCGAAGAGCTTCAAAAGAGGATGCCGGAAGTCTACGAAGAGTTCCTTGCGACCATCAAGCGCATGGAAAACTACTTCCACGATATGCAGGATATGGAGTACACCGTCGAAAAAGGCAAACTCTACTTCCTCCAGGCCCGCAACGGCAAACGCACCGCTCGCGCCGCTTTGAAGATCGCCTGCGACCTCGTTGACGAAGGCTTGATCGACGAGAAGGAAGCTGTCCTCCGCGTCGAGCCGAAGCAGCTCAACGACTTGCTCCACCCGACCTTCGACACCGCTGACCTCAAGGCCCATGACCCCGTCATCAAAGGCCTCCCCGCTTCCCCGGGTGCCGGCACTGGCGCCATCGTCTTTGACGCTGATGAGTGCAAAGAATGGCACGACGCTGGCAAGAAAGTCATCCTCGTCCGCGCCGAAACCTCCCCTGAGGACATCATCGGCATGGTCAACTCCGAGGCCATCCTCACCGCTCGTGGCGGCATGACCTCCCACGCCGCGGTCGTCGCCCGCTCCATGGGCAAGTGCTGCGTCGCCGGCGCCACCGAAATCGTCGTCAACGAAGAAGCCAAGACCCTCACCGTCGGTGACAAGGTCTACCACGAAGGCGACATCCTCTCCGTCAACGGATCCACTGGTCTCGTTTACGAAGGCGCCATCAAGATGGTTCCCGCCGACCTCGGCGGAGACTTCGGCCGCCTCATGGGCTGGGCCGACAAATATCGCCGCCTCAAAGTTCGCGTCAACGCCAACACCGTCGCCGACGCCAACAACGGCAACCGCTTCGGCGCCGAGGGCATTGGCCTTTGCCGCACCGAGCGTATGTTCTTCGCTCCGGAGCGCATCCTCCACATGCGTGAGATGATCCTCTCCGACACGACCGAACAACGCGAAGCCGCCTTGGAAAAGATCCGTCCTTTCCTTGCCGATGACTTCCGTCAGATGTACGAGGCCAACCCTGACACCAACGTCAACATCCGCCTCCTCGACCCCCCGCTACACGAATTCCTCCCCGAAATCCACGATACCAAGACCATCGCGGAAATCGCTGAGCAACTCGGCGTCAGCGAGCAAAAGGTTCGCGATCGCATCAACCAGCTCCACCAGGCCAACCCGATGATGGGCTTCCGTGGCGTCCGTCTCTGCGTCGCCTATCCGGAAATCTACGCCGTTTTGGCTCGCGCCATCATCCAGGCTGCCATCGCCGCTTCCGAGAAAGTCGGCAAAGCGATCGAGCCCGAGATCATGATCCCGCTCTGCGGCGAACTCAAAGAGTATCGCTGGGCCAAAGAAGTCGTCGTCAAGACCGTTGAAGACGAAATGGCCAAAGAAGGGAAGAAGCTCGTCTACCACGTCGGTATGATGATCGAAATCCCGCGGGCCTGCATCCGCGCCGGCGAACTCGCCAAAGAAGCGGAGTTCTTCTCCTTCGGGACCAACGACCTCACCCAGCTCACCATGGGCTTCTCCCGTGATGACTCCGGCCAGTTCCTCCCCTACTACTACGATCGCAAGATTTACGAATTCGATCCGTTCCAGACCGTCGATATCGATGGCGTCGGCGAACTCGTGAAGATGGCCGTTGAGCGTGGACGCGCCAACAATAAGAACCTTCTTATCGGCGTCTGCGGTGAGACCGGTGGCGATCCAGCTTCCATCATGTTCTACAACGAAGTCGGGCTTGACTATGTCTCCTGCTCTCCGTTCCGCGTGCCTCTGGCCCGCTTGGCTGCTGCCCAAGCCGCGATCCTCCACGACCGCAAAGCGAAGTAATTCGCCAAAAAAGCAACAAAGCACGTTTCTTCCGAAAGGGAGAAAACGTGCTTTTTTATAATTTTCGAAATTTTTAAGAGGAAAATTTCAAAAATCTAAGATTTTCTAAAGCACAGAAAAGAGCCTAAATCGAAAAAAGGGCTTATTTGCCCTTTCTATCTTTGGCTTTTTGCATCAGCAAATCGCCGTACCCCGCTTTGTTGGTTTGCCTCTCCCGAGCGATGGCCATCGCGTGAGCCGGAACGTTTTGGGAAATTGTTGATCCGGCAGCGATGAAGGCGTTGTCCCCAATTTCCACCGGGCTGACGATGGTCGTTCCCGATCCGATGAAGGCTCGATTCCCAATGGAAGAATGATGCTTTGAGAAACCATCGTAATTCGCCGTGATGGTCCCGGCCCCAATGTTGACGTCTTCGCCTAAATCGGCATCGCCCAGATAGGATAAGTGAGCCATTCGGCTCTCTTTTCCCATTTTCGCGTTTTTGATCTCGTTGAAGTTTCCGATTTTGACCCCATCTTCGATTTTCGCCCCGCCGCGGCCCCGGAAATAGGGGCCCAAATGGGTTTCGTTGCCAATCTCGGTATCCACGATGTGGGAAAATTGAATCTCGTTCCCATTTCCGATGCGGACGTTTTCCAAATAACAGTTCGGGCCAATGAGGTTGTCTTTCCCAATGAAGGTTTTCCCATAAATATGGGTATTCGGATAAACAACCGTCCCTTCGCCGATTTTGACTTCGGGACCGATGTAGGTGGCCTCTGGATCCAAAAGAAAGACGCCTTGCTTCAAGAAAGCCGCGTTGATTTTCTTTTGCTGCTTTTTCCAAAAAGAAGCGATTTTTGCCGGCGAAAACTCCTCAATCCCGTAATACGAGAGAGGTTCGCCCAATATTTTGATGGAATCTTCCTTCATTCAACGAAGCACCTTGGTTAAGCGCACGACGTATCCCATTTTATCGAATTTGTGGAAAGCTTCTTTGCAAAGGGAGACCGAAGAAGAAATCGCAAAGCAGCTGGAACCGGATCCCGACATCGAAACGACGGGGAATCCCTCTTTTTTCAGCATCGCATAGACTTCCCCAATTTCCGGGAGCAAGGATTCGGCGGGGGCCATCAAATCGTTCCCGATGCCCCTTTCGATTTTATTGAGGTCGCGTTCTTCTAACCCTTGCAGGACCAAATCCGTATCCGCGTTCGTGCGGGGGAATTTGTCGCAGACGGAATAGACGTCTTTCGTAGAAAGGCCCGCTTTCGGCTTCACGATGAGAACGGGCCAGCTTTCCTTCGCCTCGATGGGCGACATGATTTCCCCAATCCCGGAAACGCGCATCGGGCGGTTGAGCATGAAGAAAGGAACGTCCGCGCCGATCTGCAGCCCCAAAGAAGCAAGTTCTTCTTCGCTTGCTCCGAGGCGGAGAAGCTTATTGAGAGCCAGCATGACGGTCGCCGCATTGCTGCTTCCGCCCCCAAGGCCCGCGGCGAAGGGGATTTCCTTATGGATTTTGATCATGAAGTTTTGGCGGAACCTATAATGCTCCTTCATGATGTTGAAAGCCTTTTGGCAAAGGTTGTGCTTAAGCCCGGAAAGCCCAGGATCATCGCAGACGATGTAGGTTTCCTGATAATCCGGAAGTGGGGAAAACTCCAAAATATCGTGCAGGGCCAAGGGGAGGTTCACCATATCCAAAAGATGGTAGCCATCCTCCCGAACGCCGGTGATTTTCAAACTCAAATTGATTTTTGCGTAGGATTTGCAAATCATAAGCTCGCTTTCGCTAAAGCAGCGTACTCCTCAGGGGTTAATTGTTCTGGGCGCTTATTTCCGTCCACGCCGCAGCCAAGGAAAATCTTAACGGCTTTCTCTTGGTCTTTCACCACCGACTTCAAATTATTCGCGACCGTCTTCCTTCTCTGCAAAAACATCGCGGAGCAAAAACGGTAGATTTTAGCGAGCTCTTGAAGGTCGCGGTTGGGAAAGAAAGAAAAGGAAAGAACAGTGGAATCCACATGGGGCGCGGGCGCGAAGCTCGTCCGGAGGACCTTGAATTCGCGCTTCAAAGTCCCAGAAAGACCCAGCAAGACATTCAAGGGGCCATATTCCTTGCTTCCAACCGGCCCCAGCAGGCGATCCGCGGCTTCTTTCTGGACCATGATCACCAATTTCTGGGCATTTTCCGCACCCAAGAGGATTTTCTCCAAAATCCCGGAGGTGATGTAATAAGGAAGATTGCCCACGATTTTGGTATAGGGGGAATAATCCCATTTCATCGCATTCCCGTGAACAATGGACAAAGGGCCTTCCGGGAAATCACCCTGGAGTTTGGCAAGCAGCCCTTCATCAATGTCGATGGCCTCGCCCTTCGCGCCGCTTTTCTCCAAAAAGTACGTCAAAGAACCCGCTCCGCATCCGATTTCCAGGACGCGATCGCTTCCTTGCAGCTCAAGGACATTGACGATCCGCTCCGCGACGGAGGAATCGATGAGGAAGTTCTGCCCCACTTCCTTTTTGGCGAGCAGCTTATAGGATTTGATTTCCGAGAAATACGCTTCTTCCGTCTTCATGATAGAACCCTTTCGATGTCTTCTTTGCTCAAATTCAGCGCGTTGGCCCGCTTGAGGAACGTTTTCGCATTCCCATGGCCCAAATGCAGTTCCTCCTCCGCTCTTTTTCGTTTTTCCTCCGCTCCCGGGCATCCCGACAAGCCAAGCTCAATCAAATCGAGATTGGTGAGATTTCCCCGCATCGGAGATGCGGCGGGCACAAGGTGGGACAGAGCCAGAAGCACCTCGTCTTTGCTCGACTCGGCGACCCCGACCTTGTGATGCTTGATGGATTTCTCCTTGCGGACGAAGGCGTGCTGCACATTAGGGACTTCTTGGGCGATGAGGTCCCGAATCCGCTTCCCCGGGGAGTCAGGATCGGTCAAAACGACAATGGATCGGGTTTTGGAGGCCTGCTTCAAAAAATCAATTGTTTCACGTGAAACCTCTGAACCATTCGTCGTTACGATGTCCGCATCCAAGAAGGAACGCAATAAAGCCTCATCCGAGGCCCCTTCGACCACCAATATGGAAGGATAAGGGATCTTGCTCATAGTTTCACGCGGAACAGCGTTTCGAAATTCGCCCTGAGTTTTTCCGCGACTTCCTCCATTTCTTCGCCTCTGAGCTCCGCCATCTGCTTCACGATGAGGGGTATGTTTTTCGGGGAGTTTTCCTTTCCCCTGAAGGGGACGGGGGACAAATAAGGGGAATCCGTCTCCACCAAAAGGCGGTCGCTCCGGCATTCCTGCACGCAACGCTTCGGCTCAATCGCGTTTTTGAAGGTGATTGGGCCATCGAAGCCGAAATAATAACCGAGTTTTTCTAGCTCCCTCATGCTTTCCACCGAGCCGGAATAGCAATGAAGAACGCCTTTCCTCTTCACTGGGTGCTCTTTTAAGATCGCCAAGGTATCCCCGATGGCTTCCCGCGCATGAATCGAGACGGGCAAATCCAGCCGGTTCGCCAATTCGATTTGCTTGATGAACCACTCTTTTTGCTTTGCTCGGTGAGCTTCTTCTTTGTACCAATGGTAGTCCAGTCCGATTTCGCCGATCGCGAGGACTTTCTCGTCTTGGGCCAATGCCTCAAAACGGGCAAGATCCTCTTCCTTCGCGTTTTCCAGATTTTCGGGCTGATAGCCAATCGCGGCGTAGCATTCGGGGAACTCGTGGGCGATCTCCACCGCTTTTTCGCTGGAAGGGAGGTCATATCCGATGACCAAAAGGGTCTTCACCCCGCTTTCGATCGCCTCTTGGACAATCTCCGCCCTTCTCGGGTAAAGGAGATCGTCGTTTAAATGGCAATGAGAATCGTAAAAAATGGCCATGTTATTTCCCCACGCAGAAGCGGGAGAAGATCTCCTCGCTCAAATCCTGAGTCGGCTCCTCGCCCAAAAGGCGGCGGGAGAGGTTATAGGCTTCTTGAAGGGGGACGGAAAGCAAGTCGCTCATCAGCCCCTGCTTGGCCCCTTCTTGAACTTCCTGAAGCTTCGCGTCGATTTGGCGGAGCAACCCCAATTCCCTCGCGTTGCTGAAAGAGGGGCTGACGAAGGAAGAGGGAGACAAAGACAGGGAAGCGAAAATCGCTTCTTTCAAGGGTTCGATTTCCTTCTTCGCGGCGCAGACATAAAGCCGATCCTTATCCTTATTATTAATAAGATCGGATTTGTTGTAGCAAACGATGGTCCTCTTCCCTTTCGCCTCGTTCAGGATTTCCCTTTCGCTTTCGCCGATCCCCTTTGAGGCGTCCACGATCAAAACAACGAGGTCGGCCTCTTCGATCGCTTTCTTGGAACGTTCCACGCCGAGGCCTTCGATTTGATCCTTCGTCTGACGGATTCCGGCCGTGTCCAAAATGCGGACGGGAACCCCGTGGAGGGAGATTTCCCCTTCCACCACGTCCCGGGTCGTCCCAGGGATTGGGGAAACAATCGCCTTTTCCTGTTCCAGCAAAGCATTGAGGATGCTGGATTTTCCCGCGTTGGGGGCTCCGACCAAGGCGATGGAGATCCCTTCGCGGATGATTTTTCCTTCTTCCCCGCGCTCAATCAGCGAGGAAAGTTCTTCCCGGAGTTCGGTGGCTTTCTCTTCGATTGTTTTGTCGTTGGCTTCTTCTAGATCCGTGTATTCGGGATAATCAATATTTACTTCCAGCAAAGCGAGCAAAGAAGCGATTTTCTCTTTCAGGGGGGCGACCATCTTGCTCGTGCTCCCGCTTAGGGAAAGCAAAGCCAGGTTTTTTCCTTCTTGGGTAGTCGCGTTGATCAAATCATTCACCGCCTCGGCTTCGATCAAATCCATTTTCCCATTGTAGAAAGCCCGGGCGGTGAATTCCCCGCGGGTCGCGTAGGTCGCTCCGCGGGAAAGGAAGGCCCGGACGATTTCGTCCACGATCAGCATCGACCCGTGGCAGCAGATTTCCAGCATGTCCTCCCCCGTGACCGAACGGGGGTTGGGATAAACCAAAAGAACGACTTGATCGATTTTCTTCCCTTCGTCGCTTAAATAACCCACGAGGATTTGCCTTTCTTTGATCCCGCTGACGTGCTTGGAGAAGAGCTCATCCGCGATTGAAAAGACGCCATCCCCGGAGACCCGGAGCAAGGCTAAGGCGGAATTTAGAGGCGGAGTCGCCAAGGCGATGATGGGCTTGTTCATGTCAAAAACATTATACCTGCTTTCTTCTTATAGAAGAAAAGGCGCCGCGAGGCGCCTTAGCGATTAATCGACGTAGCGGATCCAGATGGCGCGGTCGTCGCCTTCGCCGGTGGATTCGGTTTTGATGTGTTCCATCGTGGAGAGGGCGTTGTGGACGACCCTTCTCTCATCCGGGGTCATCGGATCGAGCTGCACGTCCTGGTGGGAGGCAAGCACGTCTTTGGCGGCGCGCTTGGCGATGCGGGTGACGCGGTCGTATTTGTCTTCTTTATATCCCCCGACGTCCAGAAGGACGCGATAGCGATGGCGGAATTTGTTGCTGACGGCGAGCTTGGTGAGCTCGTTCAGGCATTGAAGGGTTCTGCCGCCCCTGCCAATGAGGATCGAATTCCTTTCGGAGTTGATGGTGATCTTGATGATCTCGTCCTCGATCTTCCCTTCGGTGGTGATCTCAACGCCCAAGGCCTTCAAAGCATTTTGGAGGTATTCCTGAGCATAGGCGACGGCGTCTTCTTCCAAGTAAACCGCGATGGTCGCGCTCTTCTTGAAGAGGCCTTTCTTCTCCTCGGTGACCTTGTAAATCAATTTGGCGGGTTCAACGTGGAGCTCCTCGGAGGCTTGCTGAAGGGCGTCCTCCACGGTTTTAGCGGTGAATTCTTTCATATCATCTTTCCTTTTTTCTTAGCAGAACGAGACATAACGGCTTGGGTGATGATCGTCTGAAGCATCGAGATGATGCCGCCGATCAACCAATAGATTCCCATGGCGGCCGGAAGCATGAAGCCCATGAAGATCGTGAAGACCAACATGACGATCATCATGATACGACCTTGCTTGTTCGCTTCGTTGGCGGCCGGGTTTTTGCCCATTTTGGAGATTTTCTTGGTCTTCGAATTGGCGAGCATCTTCGGAAGCATCATGGCCAAAACCTGAACGCCGGCCATGAGGAGGAAGAGGACGAGGGCCGTCCACCAGCCCGTGGAGTTGAGGTACCACGTGCCGGAAACATTGAACAACGTCTCGCGGATGGTGTCCGACAAACGGAGATTCAGCATAGACCCAGAAGAGAGGGCGGCGCTGCCGTCAAGGCCCGACCAAACGCAGATGAAGACCGGGAACTGGATGATGAGGGTGAGGATCTGACCCATCGGGTTGATCTTATTCCTCTTATAAAGGGCCATCTGCTCTTGGCTGAGGCGTGCTTTTTCGGCCTGGTTGGTGTTGGAATTCGGATATTTTTCCTGCAGTTTCGCGATCTGCGGCTGCAGGTTCTGCATCTTCTGCTGGTCCAACGTGTTCTTGAAGGTGGCCGCAAGGAGCAATCCGCGGACGATCAAAGTGACGAAGACGAGGGCGAGAAGCTGGCTCCACCCGGTGAGGGAGGCATCCATTCCGAAGGCGAAGGTATCGACCATCCAGGAAATCGGATAGACGAGCAAACCTTCCAAGAAGCCTTTGCTCCAAGCATATCCCCAATCCTTGGCGGTGATGTCGACTTGCCAGTCCCTGCCGGGGCCGTAGTGGCCATAAGTTCCGGTGCGGGTGGCGATGCAGGTGCGGATCGTGTTGACCTTGGTGAGGGCGTTGTTCTTGTAAAGAAGGGCAAAATCCTCATTGGGGCAACCGTCCATCCCAAGGCCGGCGTCAGTGGTGTTCTTGAACAAATCGGCTGTCCAAGCGTTGAAATGGCCGAAAAGCTCGTCTTCCAAGCCGGTGAATTTCACGTATCCATACCGGCGGAGCAAGGAATGATCGTAGTCAATCGCGTGGGCATCGTTCCCATCGGTGTCTTCTTCCAAATAGGGGTTGATGTACCAAACCCCAGTTTCGGAGGCGATGGAATCGACAGTGGCCTGATCGATGGTCGCATCCCCGGTCGCCCCGGCGATTTTGATCCCGGAAACGAAGCTGGAGGGGACGTTAACGAAGTCGCCGATGCCCGAGTAGGAGCTCGAAACCGTGGTGATCGTGCTGTCTTCGTAGGCGGCTTGGGTGATCGCGGCTTTCAAAGCGTAGTCGTCGATCGCGGCCCAATATTGGATGGAAGGGAGGGCGCACCCCTTCGACGCGGCGGTGGAAAGAATGGTCCCCTGAAGCAGGGAAGCGGCTTTCTTGGCCGTGTAGGTATAAACGGTGTCCGCCTCCGTGAAGGGGACGTACTTATAGATTTCTTCGTTATCGGCGAGGGCTTTCCCAGCGACGGAGGTCCCGCCAAACGTCATGGACTCTTCCAGGGCGATGAGTTCCTTGGTGGACTCGCCCTCCTTCAACTGCTGATATTTATCCTTGCTGACGTAAACCGTGACGCCCTGCTCATAGGGATAAAGCATCCTGGCTTTGTCCGAATCCGAGCAGAAGTTCTGCGTGCAGGATGAAAGCAAAGCAACGCCAAGTCCGAGCGTTGCGATCCCCAGCAGTTTCTTTTTCAAGTTGTGCTTATTCAATTGCGGTGTCCTTTATTTGAGCGAGAGCTTTTGCGAGCTCTTCTTCGTTCCCTTGCTTCTGTAAAGGCGAGAAGCTCGGGCGGATGACGATGATTAAGTTCAAGCGGGGTTTCCCGTCGAAATGGCGAGAGACCATCGCCCGGACCTGCCTTTTGATGCGGACCCGTGTGACGGCGTTTCCGTTTTTCTTGGAAACGGCCAGCCCGATTCGAGCGTGGGGCTGGTCCTCTGCCTTTTCGACATAGATGGTGTAATGCGGGGTTTTCACCTTCGCTCCAGCATGAATGATGCGATCGAATTCGCGGTGTTTCCTAACCCGATATTCTTTCTTCATGCCAAAGGTGCCAAAACTTAAGCGGAAAGACGAGCGCGGCCCTTCGCGCGGCGACGAGCCAAAACGCGGCGTCCGCCAGGGGTGGCCATGCGGGCGCGGAACCCGTTGACGTTGATGTGCTTCCTCTTGGAAGGCTGATAAGTTTTCTTACCCATGATTTTTCTCCTTTGCTGTAGCGGTGAATATTATACGGAGGGCCTTCGATGAGCACAACGAAATTTCGCACGCGCATTTGCACGCGTACGTAAGGCTCAAAAGGCGAAAAGAAAATTCCACAAACAAGGGGAAAGACGGTTGGGGAAAGCGGGGATAAATCGAAATTCGCCCGTCCGCATCGTTTGTTTTCCCGCCATTCTTTTTGTGGGAAAACCCAAAAATACGGAGTTTTCCACAATCATAAAAATCACGGTTTCTTTATCCACAAGTTTTCCACAATTTAATTTTGTGAATAACTCAAAAAAGCCTCGTCGCCGTCGATATTTCTCTTTCCGATTGTGGAAAAACTAAAAAGGAGATGGTTTTTAATGAATTCCCTTGTGGAAAATGCTTTAATCTTGGTCAGGAAATCTACCTATGTCCGAATCTATCTCCCAACTTACGGCGATCTGGAACCGCTCGCTGGCCCGCATCAAAACCAAACTCGACGACGATCACGTCTACGACTCTTTCTTCGACAAGAGCTACGTTGATTCCCTCCAAGGGAACACCCTCATCGTCGCCGTGAACTCCGGCCTGGCGGTTCAAATCCTAAAAAGCACCTACACCGACTTGGTCCAGGCCTGCGTCCAAGAGGAAACCTCGTCGAATTACAAGGTCGAATTCGTCAAGCAGGATAGCCTTGGCGGAGCCCAATCCCTCGAAAAAGAGCCGAAGAAACCAGCGTTTTTCACCGAAGCTCGCCTCGACCCGAAGTACACCTTCGACAACTTCGTCGTCGGGGAAAGCAACCGCGAGGCCTATCAAGCTTCCTTGATGATCTCCCGCAACCCAGGCGGCCTTTATAACCCCCTCCTCATCCACTCTCAGTCCGGGTTGGGGAAAACCCATCTCCTACAGGCGATTGGGAACGAGATCAAGGCCAGCAAGCCTTCCGCGAAGGTTCTTTACATCTCCGCCGCGGACTTCGTGGACGAATACATCAAATTCGCGACCGGGTCGAAGCAGGACCAGACGCTCACCCAGTATTTCAAAACGGACGTCGACACCTTGCTGATCGATGACATCCAATTCCTAATTGGCAAGTCCAAGACGATGGAGATGTTCTTTGTCGTCTTCCAGACCCTCTATACCCAAGGCAAACAAATCGTCATCACCTCCGATCAAGACCCCAGCCGGCTGGACGGGATCGACGAGCGCCTCAAAACGCGGTTCTCCAGCGGCCTCGTCCTGCCGATTCAGAAGCCGGACTTATCCACATCCGAGGCGATTCTGCGGATGAAAATCGAAGCAAACGGGCTCAAAGCGGAGGATTTCGATGAGGACGTGATTGAGTTTTTGGCTTCCCGCTTCTCCTCCTCCGTCCGTGACCTAGAAGGATCTCTGAACCGTTTGCTGTTCTACGCGATCAACCTCGAGCCGACCAAGCACATCACGATGGATGTGACCCGAAAGGCCATTTCCTCTCTGATTTCCGCCCAAGAAAGCGTGGGCAAGCTCAGCGAGGAGAAAATCATCTCGACCGTCGCCGATTACTATTCCCTCACCCCCGCCCAAATCACCGGGAAGATTCGCACGAGCCGAATCGCCTTGGCCCGTCACATTGCGATGTACCTCATCCGCACCCTGCTCGACACCCCCTTCATCAAAATTGGGCAAGCCTTTGGCGGAAAGGACCACGCCACGGTGATGAATGGGGTAAACAAAGTGGAAAAGTCCCTGAAGGATGATGAAAACATGAGGGAAGCCGTAAAGGAGCTGAAATCCCGCCTAAAAGCCGAGTAGTTATTTATAAATAAATAAAACCGGTTCAAAAGGATGCCGCAGCATGGTAAACTTCCGGAGGCAAAAAAGAAGTTTTCCACCAAATCCACAGACCTTATTACAATGAAGATCCGTTAAGAAAAAAATAGAAAGAAAATAAGGAGTCAAAATATGCGCTTCACCGTTTCCAAAGATCAATTCCTCAAAGCCTTGAACGCCGCTAACCACGCGGTCGCTTCCAAGAACCCCGTCCCGGCCCTCTCCAACTTCAAACTGGAGCTGAGCGAAAAGGGATTGGAGGTCACCGGATCCAATTCCGAAATCACCATCCGCTGCATCGTCCCCTACCGCCATGGGGAAGAAGAGATTATCCGCAACGCGGGCATGGGCTCGACCCTGGTCAACGCACGTTCGCTTTTGGAGGGCGTCCGCCGCATGGAAGGCAGCCAGATCTCCATCGACGTGATCGACGAATCGATCGCCAAGGTCGGGGACGGGAAGACTTCTTATAAACTCCCGTGCGTGAAAGCCGAGGAATACCCCGACATCGATTTGGAGCCTAGCGGCACCAGCCTCGATCTGAAATGCGCGGACCTGACGTCCCTGGTGGAGGCCACCGCTTTCGCTGCTTCCAGCAAAGAGCAGGCCCGCCCGGTCTTGACCGCCTTGAACCTCGAAGCCGAAAACGGCGAGCTGAGCGCCGTCGCCACCGACTCCGCCCGCTTGGCCAAGAAGACGATTGCCATCGATTCCGACGCCCGCTTCAAAGCCAACATCCCTTCCCGAGTCCTCGTCGACATCACTCACCTTTTCGAAGGGGCCTCGACCGTTTCCGTCTCCGTTTCCTCTTCCAAAGCCCTCTTCCGCTTCGACAACACCACCGTCTCCACCCGCCTCATCGCCGGGGACTACCCTGTCACCAAGGCGATCATCCCCCAGAATTTCAACTATTACCTCGAAGTCAACGCCAACGAGCTCCTCTCCGCGATGGGTCGCGTCTCCGTCCTTTCCATTGACCGCGAGCCCGTGGTCACTTTGACGATGAGGGAGGAATCGGTTGAAGTCTCCTCCAAGAACGACGTGGCCGGATCGGCCGAAGAAACTTTGAGCACCTGCCGCTTCACCGGCGAAAGGCTCCAAGTCAGCTTCAACTCGCTCTTCGTCAACGACGCCATCCGCGCCCTGAAGAGCGACGACGTCACCCTTTGCTTCCAAGGCGAGATGAAGCCCTTCGTCGTCCGCGACAGCAACAATCCATCGATTGTTGAGCTGATTACCCCAATGAGGACGTATTGAGCCTCCAAAGGGCGAAAAAATGGTTCGAAAAGCGGTAGAAACGTCTACCGCTTTTTATTACATAGTAATAAAATGTTCTCAAGGTCATCAGACCCATATTTTTATGGAAAAGGAAAAGCGCACCGCAACGATCAGCACCGAGTACATCACCCTCGGGCAGTTATTGAAATTCGCCCACGTCATTCAGGAGGGCGGGGAGGCCAAGCATTATTTGGCCGAGCACAAAGTCCTGGTCAACGGCGAGGAAGATTCCCGCCGCGGGCGGAAGCTTCGCCCCGGGGACGTCGTGGAGGCGGAATCCCTCCGGATCGAAATCGCCTCATGATCCTCAATCGACTCCGCCTAAGCCATTGGCGGGGCTATTCCGAGTTGGACCTTTCCTTCTCGAAAGGCCTCAACCTGATCCTGGGGAACAACGGCGAAGGGAAGACGAACCTCGTCGAGGCCATCGCCTATCTCTCCCTGGCCCGCTCCTGGCGGACATCCGACGACCGTTTGCTGATCCAATCGGGGCAAAGTGAGGCAGGCATCTTCGCCTCCCTTCGCGAAGGGGAACGAAGGAAGACCGTCGGCATCTCCTTGACCAAGCAGGCGAAGAAGATCCTCCTCAACGACAAGCCTTGCCGGAAACTCAGCGAGCTCAGCTCCGCGGTGAACGTCTTGGTCTTCGCCCCGGAGGATGTGTCCCTGTTCCTGGACGGCCCGGGAGAAAGACGCTCCTGCTTCGATGTCGCCCTCTCGAAGGCGAACCCCGAGTATTTCTCCCTCATCAGTTCTTATTCCAAGCTTCTCCGCCAGAGGAATCTGGCTTTGAAGGCGGAGCGGGTCGACGAAGGCCTCCTCCGCGTATACGACGAGCAAATGGCTTCCTACGAAGCCCCCATCATCCTCGCTCGGCGGGCCTACATCGACTCGCTGAACTCCGTCCTCCCAACCCTCCTTTCCCGCTTGCGCGGCGAAAACGCTTCCTGCGAGCTCGTTTACCTCCCCTTCGTGAAAGAGGGCGAGGGGCTCCTGGAACGCGTCAAGGCGGCCCATCAACAGGCCTTGGAAGGGGATTTGCTCCGGCGAAGCACCGGAGTCGGCGTCCATCGGGAGGACATCCATTTCCGATACGGGGACAAAGACGTCGCCCTCTACGGTTCACAAGGGGAGAACCGTTTGGCGTCCCTCTGCTTCAAACTCGCCCCTTACTACTTGATCGAGGACGAAGGCAAAAAGCCCATCGTCGTCCTCGATGACGTCACCAGCGAGCTCGACTCGGCTCGGGTGAAGAACCTCCTCCGCTTGCTGGGGGAGTTCTCCCAAGCCTTCGTGACCGCGACCCGCTTAGAAGTCGATGGCGCGTCGATCTACGACGTCGCTTCGCATATTGCCACCAGGAGGAACTAGCATGGCAGAAGAAGAAAAAGCGAAAGAAACTTCCGCGCAGCAGCCGGAAGAGGAACGCTTCACCTACATCAAGGAGTCGGTGGAAGACGAAAAGGCCCTCGAAAAGGCCGATTCCCATTACACCGGTTCCAATATCCAAGTCCTCGAAGGCTTGGAAGCCGTCCGCAAACGCCCGGGCATGTACATTGCCACCACCGCCGCCGCGGGGCTTCACCACCTCGTTTGGGAAATCGTCGACAACTCGATCGACGAGGCGCTGGCCGGCTATTGCCACCACATCGAAGTGACCATCAACAAAGGCGATTCCATCACCGTCGCCGATGATGGCCGCGGCGTCCCGGTCGACATTGTCGCCAAAAGCGGGCTTTCGGGCGTCGAGACCGTCTTCACCGTCCTCCACGCCGGGGGCAAATTCGGCGATGGCGGCGGATATAAGGTCTCCGGCGGCCTTCACGGCGTCGGCGCTTCCGTCGTCAACGCCCTCTCCACTTGGATGGACGTCACCGTCTGCCGCGATGGCGGGAAGTATTTCATCCGCTTCGAAAACGGCGGCCACCCCGTGGAACACCTGAAGCGCATCGGCGATTCGGATGAGCACGGCACCACCGTCACCTTCCAACCCGATCCCACTATTTTCACCGAAACCACCGTCTACAACTACGAGACCATCCGCAACCACCTGCGCCAGATGGCCTTCCTCAACGGCGGTATTCGCATCAGCCTGACCGATGCCCGCGGCGAGGTTCCGACCGCCGAGGTCTTCCAATACAACGGAGGCATCCGCGAATACGTTTCCTACATCGACCAGAACAAAGCCGTCATTAATCACGATCCCATTTACTGCCAAGGCCGGGAAGGCGTCATCTTGGTTCCGGGCAGCGCCCCAGAGGACATCTACGCCGAAGCGGCCCTGCAATGGACCGATTCCTATTCCCAAGACGGCGTCTACTCCTTCTGCAACAACATCTCCACCAAAGAAGGCGGAACCCATGTCGAGGGCCTCAACCTCGCGGTGGGCCGCGTCATCAACGACTACGCCCGGAAAAACAAGCTTTTGAAGGAAGACGAAGACAACTTCCTCGGCGAGGACTGCCGCGAAGGCCTCACCTGCGTCGTCTCGGTCAAACACCCCAATCCCCAATACGAAGGGCAGACTAAGACCAAGCTCGGGAACTCCGAGGTCCGCAAAATCGTCTCCACCGTCGTCGGCGAGGGGCTCCGCCAGTGGCTGGACGAGAATCCGACCGAAGCTAAGGCCATCGTCGAGAAGATCGCCATGGCCCGCAAGGCCCGCAACGCCGCCCGCGCCGCCCGCGAAAAGATCCGCAAGAACGCCTTAGACGTCACCACCCTCCCCGGCAAGCTCGCCGATTGCTCCTCCAAGGACCCGGAGATCTGCGAACTCTACATCGTCGAGGGTAACTCCGCAGGGGGCTCGGCCAAGAACGGCCGCGACCGCGAAACCCAGGCCATCCTCCCGCTGCGCGGGAAGATCCTCAACGTCGAAAAAGCCCGCGAGGAGAGGATTTGGGCCAACGCCGAAATCGGCAATATGATCACCGCCATCGGGGCGGGGGTCCGCGAAGCCTTCGACGTCAGCAAGATCCGCTATCACAAGATCGTCATCATGACCGATGCCGATGTCGACGGCGACCACATCCGCATCTTGCTTTTGACTTTCTTCTACCGCTTCATGCGCCCTCTCATCGACGGAGGCTACATCTACATCGCCCAGCCGCCACTATACAAGATCGATTACAAAGGCTCGGCCTATTACGCCTACAACGACGCCCAGCTCGAAGTGCTCAAGAAGCAGCTCGGTTTGAAAGCCGGCTACCCCTTCCAACGCTACAAAGGTTTGGGCGAGATGGACGCGCAGCAGCTTTGGGAGACGACAATGGACCCCAAGGCGAGGAAGATGATCCGCATCACCATCTCCGACGCCGCCGAGGCGGAACAAGCCTTCACCAACTTGATGGGCGACGACGTGAAGCCGCGCCGCGATTTCATCGTCGCCAACGCCAAATTCACCAAGAATCTCGACATCTGATAGGAGGGCATCACCATGGATAACGACGAAAACAAGAAAAGAAAAGAAGACGAAGAAACGGAAGAGAAAGCCACCGACGAGGAGCTTTCCGAAGAAGCCGCTTCCTTCCTCGGCACCGGATCCAAAGAGGGTCGGCAGAGCGAGGACGCCATGTTCGGGCACGAGGCCGCCGTTTCGGGGATCATCCCCGGCATGACTGACCGCGACGTCGCCAATGAAGTCAAAACGGCCTTTCTGGACTACTCCATGTCCGTCATCATCGCCCGCGCCATCCCCGATGTGCGCGATGGCTTCAAACCGGTTCAGCGCCGCATCATCTTCGGCATGAACGAAGCGGGCATGCAGCCGAGCAAACCCTATAAGAAATGCGCCCGCATCGTCGGCGACGTCATGGGCAAATACCACCCCCACGGCGATAGCGCCCTTTACGGCGCCTTGGTCCGCTTGGCGCAGGATTTCTCCCTCCGCTATCCCCTCGTGGATGGGCATGGGAACTTCGGCGACATCGACGGCGACGAAGCCGCCGCCATGCGTTATACCGAGGCGAGGATGAACAAACTGTCCCTGGAGCTTGTCCGGGACATCGACTGCGACACGGTCAACTTCGTGGACAACTACGACGGGACCGAGCTTGAGCCGGAAGTCCTCCCCTGCCGCTTCCCCAACCTTTTGGTCAACGGGAGCGAAGGCATCGCGGTCGGCATGGCCACCAACATGCCGCCCCACAACCTCTCCGAGACCATCGACGCGGTCGTGGCCGTGGCCAAAAACCCGGACCTGACCCCCGAGGAAATCCTCCAAAACTATATGTTCGGGCCTGATTTTCCGAGCGGCGGCACCGTTTTGGGCCGCAAAGGCATTTTGGATTACTACCGCACCGGCGTCGGCACCGTCACCATCCGCTCCAAATACCACATCGAGGACATGGGCAATGGCAAGGAGAGGATCGTCGTCACCGAAATCCCCTACCAAGTCAACAAAGCCAACATGATCGGCACGATCGCCGACATGGTTCGTTCCAAGCAGATCGATGGCATCACCGATGTGCGCGACGAGTCCAACAAAGAGGGCATCCGCGTCGTCATCGAGCTTCGCAAGGACGTGATTCCCGAAGTCGTCGCCAACAACCTTCTCAAGCACACGCAGCTGCAAAGCAATTTCGGCGTCATCAACCTCTGCTTGGTCGAAGGAGCCCCGAAGGTGCTCGGCATCGTTCCGCTCCTCAACAACTACGTCAACTTCCAAGTCGACGTCCTCACCCGCAGGACCCGCTTCCTTTTGAAGCGCGACTCCGACAGGCTGCATTTGGTCGAAGGCTTGATCCTCGCCCACGACAACATCGACGAAGTCATCCACATCATCCGCAGTTCCAAAGACGACGCGGAATCCACCGCCCGCCTCGGCGAAGCCTTCGGGCTCGACGAGAAGCAATGCGCCGCGATTCTGGCCATGACCCTCCGCCGCCTCCAAGGCATGGAGCAAGACAAGCTCAACGCCGAGAAGGCCGAATTGGTCGCCAACATCGCCGAATACAACCGCCTCCTCTCCTCCCGCGACAACATCGTCGACCTGCTCATCTCCGAAATCGAAGAGGTCAAGCGCCGCTTCGGCGACAAGAGGAGAACCGACATCACCGATGAGGCCGCCGACATTGAAAACGAGGATCTCATCCCGCAAAAGAACATCCTCATCACCCTCACCCGCAACAACTACATCAAGCGGGTCGACGACGATACCTTCGAAGCCCAGCACCGCGGCGGAAGGGGCATCACCGGCATGAAGACCACCGCCGGGGACGTCGTGCGGTTGATGTACCACACCAAGACGCACACCGACATCCTCTTCTTCACAAGCTTCGGCAAGGTCTACCGCCTCCGCGGCTATCAGATCCCCGATTCCGGCAGGACCGGCAAAGGGACCCCCGCGCAGAATATCCTCAACCTCGACCGCGACGAAAAAGTCGTTTCCATCGTCCCCTGCGACGACTACCCGGAGAACAACTACCTGATCTTCGTCACCCGCAACGGGCTCATCAAGCGCACCTCCCTCCAGGAATACGCCTCCATCCACCAGAACGGCAAAATCGCCGTCGGGCTCCGCGATGGCGACGGGCTCTTCGACGTGAAGCGCACCGACGGGAATGCCGTCATTTCCCTTGCTTCCAGCAACGGGAAGCTCGTTTCCTTCCAGGAAGAGGAAGTCCGCCCGATGGGTCGTACCGCCACGGGCAATAAGGGCATGGATCTCTCCGATGGCTCGTCCATCGTCGGGGTCACCACTTCCCTCGAAGGCGACAAGATCTTGGTTTTGACCCGCCTTGGGTATGGCAAGATCAGCTACGCCAAAGACACGGACATCGTTTCCGAAGACGGATCCACCCGCCACTACGACGGATATCGCTTGACCCACCGCGGCGCCAAGGGCGTCACCACGCTTAACATGACCGCCAAAAACGGGGCCTTGGTCGCGGTCCGCGCCGTCAACGGCGATGAAGACCTGCTCGTCATCACCTCGACCGGCATCGTCATCCGCACCCCACTTTCCGAAGTGAAGATCGCTGGGCGCAACACCCAAGGCGTGAAGATCATCGCCCTGGATGAGAAGGCCCAAGTCGCCTCCATTTCCATTTTGCCTCACGAAGACCCCGCCCCCGAGGGCGAAGGGGAAGAAGAGGAACCCGCGGAAGAATCCCAGGCTCCCTCTGAAGACCCCGTGACCCCCGATGAGCTGGACGCCTCCTTGGAGAACAAATAACCTTCCATGAAGGTTTGCATCCACTACCCCAAGAAAAGACAAGAGACCTCCTTCGAGGGAGCCCGGCTCCGCAAGACCCTGAAAGGGGCCTGCGAGGCCATGGGCCTCCCTTGGGAGGAGGAACTCTCCCCCACCACCGACATCGCCCATTTCCTCTCCCCTTTGGATGAGCCCACCTTGCATAAGGCCCGCCAAAAAGGGATCAAAACCGTTTTGTCCTGCTTTTACTGCGAGAACGACCCCGACGCCGCTTTCCTCACCGGGAAGAAGGAGAAGGCCATCTCCCAGAAAAGCGTCCGGATGATGAACGAGGCCGACGTCGTCTTGGTGCCGACGGAGCAACTGGCCAAAAAAGCCCGGGATTGCGGAGCCAGCGGGAAGATCGTCGTCATGCCCCCTGGGGTGAACCTCGATCGCTTCTGCTCCAAATCGGTGGAATCGGATATCTTCCCCCGCTACTTCCGCATCCGCCCCGAGGAGAGGTTCGCCGTTTGCCTCGGCGCCTATGAGGACAAGAAAACCTTGGCTTCTCTTTGCAAGCTCGCTTCCTTGTCCCCCCAATTCACCTTTTACTTCTTCGGCTCGAAGAAAAGCCTCACCAAACGGCTTCTCACCGGGCCCATCCGCTCCCGCGCCCCGAAGAACATCGTCTTCCAGCCCATCGTGGAGGACGATCTCTACCGCAGCGCCTTGATGCACTGCCGCTGCTATCTGCTCCTTGACGATGAGCACCCCGACCAAATGGGGTTGCTGGATGCCTTCGCCTCCGGAGCCGAAGTGGTCGGCATCGGGAGCCAAGAGGTGAATCCGATTCTGAAAAACGGCGAAAATTCGCTGCTTTTCCCGACGGAGGAAGGGGCCGCCAAAGCCCTTGCTCGCCTCTACCTTGAGGAAGACAAGGCGATTATAATGGCCGGGTACGGCATCGCGGAAAGCTGCGCGCTGCCCCTGTTTGCCAAACAGCTGATCGGCGTTTATGAAGAAACGCTGCAAAAGGAGATTGCATGATCGACATCAAATTGATCCTCGAGAAGCCTGATTACGTCGTGGCCGCCCTCAAAAAGAAGAACTGGGACTTCGACCCGAAGCCCATCGCGGAGCTTTCCGCCAAACGCCTTGAACTGCTGAAACAGGTCGAAGCGTCCAAATCCGAACAGAACAAACTCTCCAAATCCGTTCCCCAGGTGAAGAAAGAAGGCGGGGACGTTCAGGCGATCTTCGCCAAAGTCAAAGCCCTCGCCGCCTCCAGCAAAGAAGCCGAGGCTGAGCTTGCTAAAGTCGAAGAGGGGATCAAAGCCCTCATCGAAGTCCTGCCCAACCTCCCCGACGACGACCTCGTGGGCGGAGGGAAAGAGAACAACCACCCGATTTACCATTTCGGCGAAGAGCCCAAATTCGAAGGCTTCACCCCGAAGGACCACGTCGAGCTCGCCGAATCCCTGGGTCTGATCGATTACAAGAGGGCCGCGAAGATTTCCGGGACCGGGACTTGGATTTACACCAACCTCGGAGCCAGGATGGAATGGGCCCTGCTCAACTACTTCATCGAGAACCACGTCGCCGACGGCTATGAGATGATCCTCCCACCCCACATCCTCAACTACGAATCCGGATACACCGCCGGGCAATTCCCGAAATTCAAAGAGGACGTCTTCTGGTTGGAAGGGACCGAGCCGAAGAAGTTCATCCTCCCCACCGCCGAAACCGCTTTGGTGAACCTTCACCGTTCCGAAATCCTCGATTTGAACGATCTTCCCCGGAAATACTTCGCCTATACCCCCTGCTACCGCAAGGAAGCCGGCTCCTACCGCACCGAGGAGAGGGGCATGATCCGCGGCTATCAGTTCGACAAAGTCGAGATGGTCCAATACACCACCAAAGAAGGCAGCGACGCCGCCTTCGAGGAAATGGTCAACAAAGCCAAGCGCCTCGTGGAAGGACTCGGGCTCTGCTATCAGGTCGACAAATTGGCGGCTGGGGATTGCTCCCACTCCATGGCCAGGACCTACGACATCGAAGTCTGGATCCCCTCCATGCACATCTACAAGGAAGTCTCTTCCGTCTCCAACGCCCGCGACTACCAAGCCCGCCGCGGCATGATCCGTTACCGCGACGAAGAAGGCAAAGTCCAGTTCTGCCACACCCTCAACGGTTCTGGCCTTGCGACTTCCCGCGTCTTCCCCGCGATCCTCGAACAGTTCCAGCAAGCCGATGGCTCGGTCATCGTTCCGGAGCCTCTCCGGAAGTACATGGGCGGCATCTCCGTCCTTAAGCCGATCAAGAAGTAAGCTCTTGAACGTTCGCCCCCTCCTTCGTGAGAGGGCTTTTTCTTGCCCGTGCCCTCAAGACCGCTTTTTGATATAATCAATACGCCATCGCGAGGGAAAGACGACGAACCAGGTCAGGTGGGGAACCAAGCAGCCTTAAATCGTTTGCCCCTGTGCGGTGGTTTTTCTATCATTGGTCCATGAGGCAGCAAGACGACATCTTTTATATGAAGGAAGCCTTGAAAGAGGCGGAAGAAGCTCTCCGGCAGGGGGAGGTCCCCGTGGGAGCGGTGGTGGTCCGCAACGGGGAAATCATCGGCAGGGGGAGAAACGGCAGGGAGAAAGGCCTTGATATTTCAAGCCACGCGGAAATTAACGCCCTGAAAGACGCTGCAAAGCACTTAGGACGTTGGGATCTTCCCGATTGCTCTTTATACGTGACCTTGGAGCCATGTTTGATGTGCTCCGGGGCGATTTTGCAGGCACGGGTGCGTTATTTATGCTTTGGAGCCTTAGACGAAAAGGCGGGGGCCGTGGTATCGAATTTTTATGTCTTCGATAGCAAAAACGCGTATACGCCCCCGTTAATTGACAAAAACGTGCTCAAAAACGAGTGCGAAGAGATCCTGAAAACTTTCTTCGCGAATAAACGGAAAGGCACCAACTGATTGGCCTTTCAAATCGGTTCAATACACAGTCTTTACTCTGTATAGAAAAAGATAATTACATCCGCGGTAGTCGGAATAATGGTATGCTTTCATCATGGAAAACAACCCTGGGAGCAACGTTCAAAGAATCGATTCCTTGGAGCTGGTCGGCATTCAAAAGAGTTTTCAATCAGGCGGCCAAATTTTCAATGCGTTAAAAGGGGTTGGCCTGAAACTCGAGGGGACAGGGATTGTCTCCCTAATCGGCCCTTCCGGGTGCGGGAAAACGACCTTATTGAATATCATCGGCGGCCTTGATCACCAAACTTCCGGCGATGTGCTGATCAATGGGGTGTCCACGAAGTCATACAAAGGAAAAGACTGGGATTTGTACCGAAACAAATACATCGGATTCGTGTTTCAAAATTACAACCTCGTTTGGTACAAAAGCGTTTTGGAGAACGTATGCCTCCCTTTGGAAATCGCTGGAGTCAAAAGGGCGGAGAGAAAAAGAAGGGCTTTGGCCGCTCTAGAAAAAGTTGGTCTCAAAGGCTTGGAAAAAAAGAAACCAAGTCAGCTTTCCGGCGGGCAAATGCAGCGCGTTGCGATTGCACGTGCAATCGTCAATGAACCTTCTTTAATCTTGGCGGATGAGCCCACCGGCGCGCTCGATTCGGAAGCCTCCATCCTCGTCTTGGATTTACTGAAAGAAATTTCTAAGGATCGTCTGGTCCTCCTCGTTACCCATAACGAAACATTGGCCAAGAAGTATTCCGATCGGATTGTCACAATGAAAGACGGTCTCATCGTGTCGGATGAAGGGGAATGCAAAAAGCTCGCAAAAACCCAATTAAATAATGGCTTTGCGGCAAAAAACAAATACATGTCCCCCTTATCTGCCTTATCCTCCGCTGGGCGAACCATTCTTTTAAAAAGGGCCAGAATCTCTCTGACGGCTCTTTCTTGTTCCTTTGGAATTTTGGGCGTGGCTTTGATTTTGGCGATCAACAACGGCTTTTCCACTTATGTGTCCAACGTTGAAAAATCGGTCGCCAGCTCGGTGCCAATTGCCTTATCTCCTCTGACGACTCGGTACCATTACGAAAAGGAAGAAAGCCTGACGGAATATCCTGACGGGAATAACGTCAATATATCCGATTATCGGAAGTCTTATTCTGAGGTTATCTACAATAATTTCTCGGATGAATATTTCTCTTATCTAAACGCGATTACCGAAGATCCAAATTGTTCCGCCTATGGGTCCGCCATGTCCGTTATGTTTTATCGGAGAAACCTTACTTATCACTTTATGAAAGAGGATCCCTCCGGGAATATTCGCCTCATTAACCAATATCAGAATGCCTCTTCTTCCGGATATACCCTTGCTTCCATGACTTCCCTTCCCGGGACGATTCTCCATGAAATGTATGGCGACGAAGACAATATGTCTTCTCTTTACGACACGATAGCCGGAAAGTTTCCAACCCGGGCTGACGAATTGGCTTTGGTTTTGGACTCCTACAATCGAATCGACTTTTCTACGATGAAGGCGTTGGGCTTTTATGCTTCTGATGCGACGATGAAGGGGAGTTTGGATACGTTGACCTTCGATCAAATCCTCGGGAACGAACTCAAGTGCTATACGAATTCCGAATACTACGGTATCCACAGCATTTCGGAATTGGAGGAAAAAACGAAAACCCCTTCCTTTCCGGCATATGGTTCCTTGTCTTTGAGCATTTCTGATTCCAATGGCGATGGAGCCTACGAGGCCGAAGTGAAGGATGAGGATCCGGAAAAGAAAACGAAAACTTGCCGGACGATTGAAGCGCCTACGGGGGCGGAGGTTTATTCCGACGAAACGAACCACAAACCGATCCGTTGCAAAATCGTGGGCATTCTTCGGCCTTCGAAAGGCTCCTATATTCAGCTGATGCCGTCCTCGCTGGCGTACACGCCTGCTTTGACCAAGCAGATCGTTGCCGATTTCGAGAATCCTGTAACTCAAAAAATGGCTGAATATCAAAAGGATAATTGGCTGATTCCGCGGGGTGGGGAGGGATCTAATTGGAACTTTGACGGAAAGCAGAAACTCCAAGAGGCCTTTTCAACCCTTGCTTCCGCGCTTACGACGATTAAGAAAACCGGCCGCGTCGATGACGCATCCAACGATTTGGCTCTCTTTAAGAATCAATTGAATTCCTGCTTTTGCTTCATCAACGCGAACGGCGCGCTGAAAAATGGGAGCTATTCCTATTATTCGAGCCCTTCTGGGTATCTTGGGCTTTGCAAAACCTTTGGTGCCAACTTTCCTCAAGCCGATTTGCAAGAGCTCATTGCCGAGATGGCGCTTGGCAATTCTTTGGTTTTGGGCCCGGACTTCTTTGACGGGGGAGTGGAGCCCGGCCTCATGGATTACGTGGCATCTATGAACGCCTATTCTTTGGTAGATTCCATTCTCATCTTCCCTTCTGGACTGTCCTCAAAAGACCGCCTCACTTCTTATTTGGACGCTTGGAACGAAAAGCATCCGGACCAAAAAAATCAGTACATTGACGCGATGGCGGATTTCACTTCTTCCCTAGGGACTTTGATTCAGGTTCTTTCTATCGTTTTGGTTGTTTTCGCTTCGATTTCCTTGGTTGTTTCTTCCATTATGACCGCAATCATCACCTATCTTTCCGTTGTTGAAAGAACGAAAGAAATTGGAGTTTTGCGGGCTTGTGGGGCTAGAAAACGAGATGTTGGCAGGCTTTTTGAATTCGAATGCTTGTTCGTCGGACTCTTCGCCGGAGCGCTTGGGGTTGGCCTATCTGCGCTGGCTTGTATTCCCCTGGATTCCTTCCTTAATCAGCGTTTTCCCTCTAACCATCTCGGCGCCATTGCAAAACTGAATCCAACGACGGCCCTGATTCTTATTCTGGTTTCCATGCTTCTTTCTTTTTTAAGCGGATATATTCCGTCCCGCCTTGCCGCGAAGAAAGATCCCGTGGTTTGTTTAAGGAGCGAATGAAATGATTACGGAAGCCAAATTCAAGTACGCTTTGAAGAGCATGATGGAAACGATGCCCCTTGAGGAAATCAACGTCACCGCCCTATGCGAGAAGTGCAAATGCCATCGGCAGACGTTCTATTACCATTACCAAGACATTTACGATCTCATCGCGGCCATTTTCCTCAACGAAGATTTGACGGCCCTTAACAATGCGAAGGATACCAAAAAATCCCTCACGGCCTTCCTGACTTATGCGAAGAACAACTTTTCCTTCCTTCGCTCTACCTACAACTCCGCAGGGCGCGATCTGACCGATGATTTCGTCTTTGGAAAAATCAATGCGAAACTATTTTCCCTGTGGACCGGAGACGAGACTTTGGGTCTCAAAAAAGAAGGGGTGCGAACCATGGCGAGGAGGTTCTCCCGCGTCATCGCCGACGAAATCGCCTTCTGCATGAAGGATCAAAAGCTAACCCCCGAGCGGTTCTACCATTACATGAATCGGTTTTCGGATAATGCGATTCGACTGCTATTGCCCGCTTTCGCCGCTCTTTCCAAAAAGGAGGAAATGAAATGATCGATTTCGATTTCGTGGCCCCGACCAAATTGTTCTTTGGGGAAAATGCCGAGCTTCGTTTGGGAGAGATTTTGGAGCACTACCGCGTCAAGTCGCTTCTTTTGGCTTATGGCGGCGGATCTATCAAAAGAAGCGGTCTTTATCAAACGGTTGTTTCCCAACTTCTGCAAAAAGGAATTTATTTTGAAGAACTTGGTGGAATCCGCGCAAATCCAACGCGAGAGTCCGTTTTGCAAGGCGTAGAAAAAACCCGCAAAACCCATTTTGATTTGATTCTTGCCGTTGGCGGTGGATCGGTTATCGATGCTAGCAAAGCCATCGGCGTCGGCGCTTTTTATCCCGGCGATCCCTTTGATTTCAATCTAAAGAAAGTAGCCCCAACCCAAACGATTCCGGTTGGCGTGGTTTTGACGATTGCCAGCGCCGGAAGCGAGATGTCAAATTCTTGCGTGATCTCAAATGATGCGACGGGCATTAAACAAGGGTTCAATTCCGATGTTGTCCGTCCTTTGTTCGCTGTTGAAGACCCCAAATTGACCTACACCGTTCCGCCTTGTCAAACCGCCGCGGGATTTTGCGATACGATGATGCATTCTTTGGAACGCTATTTCGGTGCGTCTGATTCGATGCAGCTTGCCGATGATTGGGCTTTGGATCTCATTAAAAACACAATGAAAGCCGGCGTGGCGGCGCTAAGGAACCCAACCGATTACCAAGCCCGCGCTTCCTTGATGCTCGATTCTTCCCTTTCCCACAACGGCTATACGGGGATTGGAAAGAAATACTCTTTCGTGGTTCACCCCCTGGAGCATGCCTTGAGCGGATATCGGCCGGACATCACCCATGGGGCGGGGGTCGCTTTGCTCTTCCCCGCTTGGGCTCGGTATGTTTATAAGCTTGCCCCTACGAAATTCGCCCGCATGGGAAAGGCTTTGTTTAACTTAGAAGGCGACAGCGAAGAAGAAACGGCTATAATGGGTATCGCGGCGATGAAAGATTTCTTTCATTCCGTTGGCATGCCGGTTTCCTTCCAAGAAATCGGAATCGGCGAAGATGACATAAAGCCTCTGTGCGATTTGGCTAGCGGTAACGGAACACGTGTGATTGGCTGTTACCCCCAATCACTGAATCGGCAGGACATTGAAGCAATTTACCGGAGCCTGCTCGATTAAGGAGGCTTTTCTTATTTATGAACAATCTTTTGAAGAAAAACGACTTCGCGACTTTCTTGGCTTACATCGCCATGTTCGCCATCGCGCTTTTGGTGGGCTTGCTCGTCGTTTCGCCCACGATCAAAGCCAGCAACGTGACCACGCCGGAAGCGGTGGTCATCGTCGTCATCTCGGTTTTGGTTGGCGTTATTTTCAATTCCGCCTGTCTTGAACTCTTCCATCTTCTCGGCGCCGCTTCCGGCGGCTATAAGGTCTTGAGCGTCTGCATCCTCAGCATGACCTTCAAGAAAAGGAAAACCAAAAAGGACCGCTTCTTCACCTTTGCTTCCTTCGACGGTTTGACCGGTGAGACCAAAGTCGATCCCAAGGATGTCCAAAAATCTTCGCCCACGGGGATGATCCTCTTCCCGATGCTGGGGTATTTGGCCGAGGTTATTATCCTTTTGGTCTTGGCTTCCGTCTTCCACAGCATCACCTGGATTCCCATCTCCGCTTACGTCATTCTTGCCATCGGCGGCATGATCTTCGTTTATAACTCCATCCCCGCCCATTTGGATTCGATCACCGACGGCTATCTCCTCGTCCTTTTGACCAAACCCGTCAACCGCGTGGCCTACAACCAAATCCTTCTGGCGGAGCACAGCGATAACAAAGAAGAAGCTTTGGCCAGCCTCCCCGTTTACGAAGACTTGACCGATTTTACCGCGACCCTCAACGTCATCGCCGCTTACCGCAAGGTGATCCAAGGCGACTTAGATGGGGCTCTAGCCATCTTCTCCGCGATCGCCTCGGCGGAGAAAGGCGTCTCCAAGAGCCTTGTTCAGGAAGCCTCTTGCCAGAAGCTCGCTTTATTGCTTTTGATGGAAAAAGAAAAAGAAGCCAAGGACTATTACGAAGGCATGCCTGACTCTGAAAGAAGGTACATCGCTTCTCTTGCTAGCTTGCCCGCCCTCCGCTGCTATGCTTTGGTTTCTGGAATCTTCGAAGGAAGCGATACGGAGACCAGTTGGGCCTTCGATAAGGTGGAGCGTCTGCAAAAGAAAGTCTCCGGGGTCGCGTTAGAAGGGGAGAACGTCTTGCTGAACTCCTCTTATTCCCTTTTGAAGAAAATGCACCCGGACTGGGATATCCAAGCTGACTTCATCGAGCATCAAGAAAAAGCCGACAAGCAATAGCCCGTCGGCTTGCAAAGGCGCTTCGGCGCCTTTTTATTTGCCGCCGATCGACATCGATTTGATGCGCATCGAGGCAATGGAAATCGAGTTCCCCGTCAGTAGGACGTCCGAGGCGAATCCTTGGCAATCCAAGAACATCTTCAGCAGGTTCCCGGACAAGGTGATGAGGTTCAACGGCTTGTCGAGTTTCCCGTCTTTGATTAAGAAACCCTCCGCTTGGCAGGAGAAGTCTCCGGAATTGCCGTTCATCCCGGTCCCGAGCCCGGCGACGTCGGTGATGTAGACGCCTTCTTTGATGTCGGAGATGAGCTCATCGAAGCTCTTCTTGCCCGGCTTGACGAAGATGTTCCCGAACGCCGTGCCGATCTTTCCGCCTCCCCAAGAGGCGTTCCCGGTGGTTTCGACCCCGTCTTTCTTCGCGGTTTCGCGGTTGTAGAAGTAGGTCATCAACTTCCCGTTTTTGATCACGTCTTTGTTCGTGCAGGCGACCCCTTCCCCGTCGAAGTAAGTGAAGTAGATGTTGCGGGCCAAAGGCTTCTCCTGGATGCTGACTTTGGAAGAAGCGATCTTCTGCCCCAATTTCCCTTCCAAGAAGGAGGAGTGGCGTTGGACGCTGTCGGCGATGCAGGCGCCTAGGAAGTAATCCGTCAGATCCGAGGCGACGTCCGGGCAGAGGACGGTCGTGTATTTCCCGGATGGGCACTGAGTCCCGCCGAATTTCCTGCTGGCCCCGGAGATGATCTTGTTCACGAATTTTTGCTCATCGAATTTGGAAAGATCCTGATCAATGAAGAATTCGTAGTTGGTTTTGGTCTCTTCCCCTTGCCGGAGCACTGCTCCTCCGGTGATGGAGAAGTAGTTGCTCTTCTCCTTGAGCTTGAGCCCATAGGAATTGAGAAAGGTGGTTTCGTTGGAAGATTCCCCATACCTCACCCCGTCGGCTTCGGTAACGCGCGGGTCGGCCGCGTAGATGTCGTTTTCGACTTTCTTCAGCAACGCGAGCTTCTCGCTGATGGGGGTTTCGTCCAAAGCTTTGGAATAAACTGATCCCTTCTTGTATTTCTCCGAACCCGGGAAGATGCCAACGGAGTCACTCTTCTCGGAATAGGTCGCATTCTCGATGATCTTGTCGATCAAATATTCGAAGGTCCCTTTGCCGATCTTCTCCGTGGAGGCGGAGCCGTACTTCCCTTTGTAGATGCCGCAAGCGCTGATGCTTTGGCTGGAAGTGACTTTGTAGGTGTCAATCTCGCGGTGGAACAGGGAAATCGAAATGGAAGAGGATTTCCCGATTTGGATTTGGCTTTCGGTGATTCCTTTTTCCTTGGCTAATTCAAAGAAGCGATTGAAGTTCATTCCAGTTTTCCTCCTCTTCCCCCAACGGTGATTTCCTTGATGCGGATCGTGGGCTGGCCGACGTTGACGGGGACCATGCCCGATTGCGAGCCGCAGTTGCCTTGGCCCAAATCGAGGTCGTCGGCCACGCGGTCGATGTTCTCAAGGACTTCCTTTCCCGAGCCGATCAGCGTGCATCCCTTCACGGGTTCGCAGATCTTGCCGTCGCGGATGATGTAGGCCTCGGAAGCGGAGAAGTTGAATTCCCCCGTCGTCGGCTCCACCGAGCCTCCGCCGAAGTTGGCCACGTAGATGCCGAGCTTCGTGTCTTTGATGATGTCTTCTTTCTTATCCTTGCCCGCGGCGATGTAGGTATTGGACATGCGGGAAGTGGGGGCGAAGCGGTAATTCTGCCTTCTGGAGCACCCATTGGCATCCATTCCGAGCCTTCTCCCATTGGCCTTGTCGACCAAGAATCCCATGCAGATCCCGTTTTTGATGAGGAGATTCTTCTGGGTTTTGTGCCCTTCGGAGTCGATACTGTTGGATCCCCATTCATTGGGCATGGTCCCATCGTCATAGGCGGTGACGAGGGGCGAGGCGATTTGCTTGCCGATCGAATCGGAGAAGACGGAAAGGTGCTTTGCCGTGGCGGTGGCTTCCAAAGAGTGCCCACAGGCCTCGTGGAAGATGACCCCGCCCCAGCCGTTGGCGATGACGACGGAGTAACGCCCGCTTGGGCATTCTTTGGCGCTCAGCATCATGATGGCCTTTTCGCCGACTTCCTTGGCTTTTTGCTTGTAGGGTAGGACGTCTTTAAACCATTCCCAGCCCGCGAAGCGCCCCGGGCCGGCGAAGGTGGATTCGATTTGGTTGTCTTCCCCGGCGGCGATGGCCACCATGGCCAAACGCCCCCGTTCCTCGACGTTTTCGTATTGATAGCCAATTTCCCCTTCGGCGTTGAAGATCTCAATCTTCTTTTGATTGGACGACAAAGCGTCCTGAATGCGGACCAGGCGTTTGTCGACGGAGGCAGTCTCCGCGTAGCATTCCTTGAGATAATCGATCTTCTCGCCCATCGGCACGTCTTTGATGTGCGTTTTGATGGGGTTGATGTTCTTGACTCTCTGCTTTTTGATTTCCTTGACCGTGAGGACCCTTTCCCCTTGGTAGCAAGAGGCTAAGGACGAGGCGAGGTGCAGCATCGATTTCCTACTGAGGTCGCTGGTATACCCATAAACCGAGCGCAGGCCCTTCAGAATGCGGATGCCGGCCCCATAGGATTGCCCGCTTCCGCAGACTTCGACTTTGCCGTTTTCCAATACGATGGATTCGCTGTCGTTTTGCTCTAGGTAAATCTCCGCGTAGTCCCCGCCAGTGGCGAGGGAGGCGTTCAAGACTTCTAGAGCGAGCTTTTTCGATATCATGCGTTTCTCCTTTTCTAGCGGATAGAAGGGTACCACCAAAGGGGAAACCATCAAGGGTTTTCCGTAAGGAAAGAAGTTATAATCTCGCCATGGCAAAACTTCTTTACCAAGGGCACGCGTCCCTGCGCATCCAAACCGGACGCGGCAAAGTGCTTTACGTCGATCCCTATGCGGGGGAGGGCTACGACCTTCCCGCGGATTTGGTGCTCATCACCCACGAGCATTACGACCACAACGCGATTCATTTGGTCCCTTGCGCCGAAAGGACGATCGTGATCCGGGCGAAAGACGCTTTGGAGGGTGGCGTTTATCATTCTTTTTCTTATTTCGGCGTGGAAATCCAAGCCGTTCCGGCGGGCAACGCGAACCACGATCCCAAGGAATGCGTCGGATATTTGCTTTCCGTGGATGGGAAAACCATCTATATCGCTGGGGATACCGACTATGTTCCGACGATGAAGGAAATTGGGGAGAAAGGCGTGGATTATTGCTTCCTTCCGATCGACGGGGTCTTCAACATGGGCCCGGAAGAGGCGACCCGTTGCGCGGAAATCATCAAGCCAAAGCATTTGATCCCTTATCATATGCACCCCGGGATGCTCTTCGACATCAAGCAGGACATGAAGGTTTCCTATCCGAACTCCTTGTTGGTCCGTCCGGGACAGGAAATCGAACTTTGAAAAACCCGTTGGGCCGAATTTGCTCTGATTCTTCCCCTAAGGGAAAACTCCGTCTTGCCCATGGGGGCGAACCCGTGTATTCTTGCTAATGCGCAACGCGCGAACTCTCTGTGCGCCAATAAGGCGTACGGCGAAAGGAGTAAAGGACATGAAGAAAGACATCCATCCGGACTATCATCGCTGCAAGGTCACCTGCACCACCTGCGGAGCCACCTTCGAAACTGGTTCCACCGCCGAGGAAATCAAGGTCGATACCTGCTCGAACTGCCACCCCTTCTACACGGGCAAGCAGAGGTTCGTCCAAGCCGATGGCCGCATCGATCGCTTCAACAAGAAGCTCGCCAAAGCCCAGAACAACGGCAAGTAAGCTTACATTCGCAATCTTGGCCATCCTTCGGGGTGGCCTTTTGCTTTCGAAGCGGGGGAGTCCTGCCTTTGATCCGTTTCAATGGTAGAATAGCCCCGTCTTAAGTTGCCCTTAGGGCAAAAAGGAGATCCCATGAGCAAAAAGTTCTACATCACGACCCCCATTTATTACCCGAGCGCTTCCCCCCATTTGGGACACGCTTACTGCACGACGATGTGCGACATCATCGCCCGCGGAAAAAGGATGCGCGGCTATGACGTTTTCTTTTTGACCGGGACGGATGAGCACGGCGAGAAAATCGAGGACAACGCGAAAGCCAAAGGGGTCACTCCCCAGGAATTCGTCGACGACATCGTCAACAACAAGTTCCTGCCGCTTTGGAAAGCCATGGAAATCTCCAACGATGACTTCATCCGCACAACCTCGCCCCGGCACGTGGAGACGGTGCAAAAAATCTTCTCCCGCATGTTGGCCCAGGACGACATCTATCTTTCCACCTACACGGGCTGGTATTGCGTCCATGAGGAGACCTACTGGACCGAAACCCAAGTCGGCCCGGAGCATCTTTGCCCGGAATGCCACCGTCCGGTGGAGAGAAAAGACGAAGCGGCCTATTTCTTCCGCTGCTCCAAATACGTGGACAAGCTTCTTTCTTTCTACGACTCCAATCCTCAATTCATCACTCCGTCTTCGAAAAAGAATGAGATGGTGAACACCTTCATTAAGCCGGGGCTTCAGGATCTCTGCGCATCCCGCGCTTCCTTCGATTGGGGGATTCCCGTGAAGGAAAACCCCGAGCACGTCGTCTATGTTTGGCTCGATGCTTTGACGAACTACATCACCGCGCTGGGGTATTTGCAGAAAGACGATTCGAAGTTCCAAGAATTCTGGAATGATCCTTCCACCGAAATCGTCCACGTCATCGGGGCGGACATCACCCGCTTCCACACGATTTATTGGCCGATGTTCCTTCAATCCTTGGGGCTCCGGCAGCCCAACCGCATCTTCGTGCACGGCCTTTTGATGATGAAGGACGGGAAGATGTCCAAGTCCAAGGGGAACGCCATTTCGGCCTATCCCCTCATCGACCGTTACGGGGTCGACGCCGTCCGCTACTACCTGCTTTCAGAGGTCCCTTTCGGGCAGGATGGGACCTTCACCCCGGAACAATTCGTGATGAGGGTGAACCAGGATTTGGCCAACAACCTCGGCAATTTGCTCAACCGCACCGTGTCGATGATCCTCAAATACTTCGACGGGATGATCCCTGCTTGGCAGGGGGATTTGACCGACCTCGACAAAGAGCTTTCCTCTTTGGTTGGGAAAACCAAAATCGCCTATGAATCCTATAACGACGATTTGAAGGTTTCGGAAGCCTACGTGGAGGTCATGAACCTTGTTTCCCGGGCCAACAAATACATTGAAGAGACCGCTCCCTGGGCCTTGGCGAAAGACCCCGATAAAAAGAAAGAACTCGAATCGGTCATGGCCCATTTGGCCCACGTCCTCTATAGCGCCGGCATGATGATGAAGCCGGTTTTGGTCCACAAATCGGACGCCATCTTCGCTTCTTTGGGATGCAGCGAAGAAGACAAGCAATACGAGAACATCTCCAAGCTCGGCTTCTTGGGCGGAAGGAAAGTCGTCAAAGGCGAGCAGCTCTTCCCGCGCCTTGACGCGGAGAAGGAAATCCAGGCCATCGCCGATATGATGGCTGCCCCCAAAGAAAAGGCGGCCGCTTGATGGAACGGAAACACCCCGACGTCCTGAAAGGAACCTGCGTTGACCTTTCTTACGAAGGGAAAGGCGTTTTCAAATCGGACAAGCAAGTCGTGTTCGTGGATGGGATGTTCCCCGGGGAAGAAGGGGAGGTCCGGGTTCTTTACAAAAGAGCGGGGGCGTTGTTCGGGGAAGTGAAATCCTTGAGCAAAATCTCCCCGGACCGCGTTTCCCCTCGATGCAAAATCTGCCATTCCTGCGGTGGCTGCTCCTTGCAGCAGCTTTCCTATAAGGCCCAATTGGAATTCAAATCCAAAAAGGTTGAGGAACAGTTCCGGAAAGTCGGCCACATGGACGTGAAGGTCAGCCCGTGCATCGGCATGGATGATCCCTGTTATTACCGCAACAAGATTCAAATGCCTTTCGGCAAGGATCGGCGCGGCAATGTCTACTGCGGGTTTTATAAGCAAAATACGCACGTTTTGGTCCCTGTTGAAGAATGCTTCATCGAGGATAAGCGCGCGGTGCACATCCTATCCGTCATCAAAAAGCTTTGCAAAGCGATGCGGGTTGAGCCTTATCAAGAGGACATGGGGCGGGGGATCCTCCGTCACGTGCTGATCCGCACTTCGCATTACAAAGAGCAGATCATGGTCGTTTTGGTGACCACGGTGGACGTCTTCCCCGGCCGGGGGAACTTCGTCTCCGCCTTGACTAGAGAGTGCCCGGAAATCACCACGGTCGTGCAGAACGTCAATTCGCGGGCGACGAACGTGATCCTCGGTGAGAAGGAACGCGTTTTGTTTGGGAAAGGGTTCATTGAGGATTCGCTCTGCGGCCTTTCCTTCCGCATTTCGGCGAAATCCTTTTACCAAACTAACCCCGTCATCACCGAAAAGCTTTATTCCTATGCGATGCAATCGGCCAAACTCAGAAAAGAGGACATCGTCTTCGATGCTTATTCCGGGATCGGGACGATTGGCTTAATCGCGGCGAAAAGCTGCAAACAGGTCCTTTCGGTGGAATTAGTCCCCGCGGCGGTGAGGGATGGGATCCGCAACGCGAAATTCAACAAAATCGACAACTTCTCCATGTATTGCGATGACGCCAGCTCGTTTATGGTACGCATGGCCAAAAACAAAGAGAGGGTGGACGTTTTATTTATGGATCCTCCTCGCAAAGGGGCGGATGAGCGTTTCTTGAAGGCTTTGGTTGCCCTTAAGCCGAATCGCGTCGTTTATGTTTCCTGCGACCCAAGCACGTTGGCCCGGGACGTCGCTTACCTTCAAAAGAGCTACGAAGTCCAAGACGTGCAGCCCTTTGACATGTTCCCCCAAACCACGCATGTGGAGTGCATCACGTTGCTCTGTCGAAAAGACGTCAAAAATAGCTAAAAAAGGCTGAAAATCGAGAGTTTTGACCGATTCAAAAAGGTTGAGACTCTTTTTTCTTTGCTGAAAATCGGCTCGGATTCTTCCAAAAATCAAGAAAAATGCCTTTTACTAGTATGGGGAAACATATCTACACCCCCAATGTCTTGTACAGGTAACTCGTATGCACACTCGGCTTTGCGGGAACATATCAACTGGATCAAAAACAAGCTTATAAAAGTTTAAGATTGCAAAGTAAATATTTAAATCTGTGGTATCAAAAGTTGACAAAACGAAAACATTTCTGATACAATGGAATCGCTTTGTGGGGTGATACATATGCGTATTTCATATAACAAGCTTTGGAAGCTTTTGATAGATAAGGGAATGAAGAAGAAGGATTTGAAAGAAAAGGCTTCTTTGAGTTCCGCATCAGTTGCCAAACTCGGTAAAAACGAACCGGTCGCAATGGATGTTTTGCTTCGCATTTGTACTGTCCTTGACTGTGATATCAGCGACGTCATGCAGTTCATAAAAGAATAGGTGCTAAAAGAATGAAAAGATTAAACATAGGCACGGTTTTTAGTGGAATAGGCGCTCCCGAGCAGGCTCTTATCAAATTAGGATATAAATTGAATATTCTTTTTGCCTGCGATAATGGTGAGATTGAAATTAAAACCCCCGTAGAAGATATAAAGACTAAAACAAAGGGGATGAGCCCTGAAAAGGTAAACGAGTATGTCAAACAAATCTATAGGGACACAAAGAAAACCAATTACGTTAAGCAAAGTTATTTTGCAAATTACAAAATCAAAGAAAAAGATTGGTATGACGACATACGTTTTTTAGATGGAACCATATACAAGGATAAACTTGATGTGCTTGTTGGCGGCAGTCCTTGCCAAAGCTTCTCGATTATCGGGAAGCGTGCAGGACTGGAAGATGTCAGAGGCACTCTTTTTTATGATTATGCACGATTGATCAAGCAAACTTCTCCGAAGGTATTTGTTTATGAAAATGTTCCTGGAATGCTTGTTCATGACCATGGCAACACGTGGAAAGTGATCCAGTCCGTGTTCGAATCTTTGGGCTACAGCGTTTTCTATTCCGTATTAAATGCCAAAGATTACGGAATCCCACAAGATAGAAAAAGACTCTTTGTCGTTGGCTTTAAAGACAAAAATGTCAATTTTTCTTTCCCTGAGCCTATGCCTTTGAAAACCGAGTTGAAGGATTTTCTCGATAAAGAGATTGATGCTCGTCATTATCTAGGGAAAAAGGGATTCGAATTTGTTACGAATCCAAAATATAAAAACAGAGCCAGGGTAAATGCCAAAATCATCCAAACGGAAAAGGCCAATCAACAATTCAATTGGAATGGTGACTTTGTTTTCGAGGAATTAAGTTCCGTTGAGCAAAGAAAGAACAAAGATGAAGTCCTTAAAAGGGCATATGTGTCTCAATGGAATGGAAAAACTGGAGTTATCCGCCAGCTTACTTATAGGGAATGCCTGAGGCTGATGGGATTTTCGGAAGATTTCAAGATTGTCGTTCCAAATGTTCCGGCATATAGGCAGGCAGGAAATTCTATTGTCGTCAATGTTTTGGAAGCCCTGTTCAGGCAAATATTTAAGGCGGTGAACATCCATGATTAGGTTAGCTACGATTTTCAGCGGAATTGGTGCCGTGGAGTTTGCCATGAGAAGGCTAAATCTCAAGCATGAAATTGTCTTTGCTTGTGATAACGGCGAACGAGAAGTCGAATATGATATAGAAAAGGAAAGAAAAGCTGTTTTCTCTTTGAACACAAAGAAAGAGAAGAAGGAATATGTGGATCGACTTTATTCTTCTCTTACAAGAAAAACAAACTATGTGGAGAAAAGCTATCTCGCCAATTACAAATCTCTAAAAGAAGAAAATTACTATCAAGACGTTATTTTACTAGATGGGAAAGATTACAAAGGGGAGGTTGACCTCTTTGTTGGCGGTAGCCCTTGTCAAAGTTTCTCTTCTGTCGGCTTTCAAGGAGGCCTCGAGGATGCGAGAGGAACGCTTTTCTATGAATATGCGAGACTTGTGAAAGAAATCAGGCCAAAGGTCTTTATTTACGAGAACGTCAGAAATTTATTGAATCATGATCGTGGAAATACATGGAAAGTGATTAAGGGAATCTTTGACTCTCTTGGGTATTCCTATAAGTTTGAAGTTCTGAATGCCTCTGATTATGGCATTCCACAAACAAGAAGAAGGCTGTTTGTCGTTGGATTCCGAAAAGATCTTAAGATTGATGTCGAACACGATTTTGTTTTTCCTCCAAAGACAAAAGCAAGACATTTCGTAATGAAGGATTTTTCTATCAACAACTGTGCCGAAGGCAATATGGTCTTTGACAAAAAGGGTGAGATTAAACTCAAAAAGGGTGGAGGAGTTCCTGATAGCAAATACACTTTGAGTCCTAAGCTTTATGCCTATGTTATGAAGACGGGCACGAAAACTTGGAGCCAAAAAGTCGAAATAAATCTTGATGTCGGGAGAACGCTTCTCAAGACAATGGGAAACAGGCATAGGGCTGGAGTGGACAATTACATTTCTTTCGATGGAACGGAAGATATGGGGTCTGTAAGAATGCTTACGGAAAGAGAAGCCCATAGATTGATGGGATTTACGGATGATTATCAAATCGTCGTTTCGAGATGCCAGGCATATAAGCAAGCTGGCAATTCTATTGTCGTCGATGTCATGATGGCTATTTTGAAATCGATAATGAAGACGGGCGTCTTCGATTAGAACTAAAGGGGAATAAATTATGGAAAAAGAACTTGTGCCATTTTCAATAAATCCAGGAACCGGAATGATGGATGTTCTAGGCCATTCTGGATATACATTCAACTTCGCAATTGCGGATTTGCTCGATAATTGCATATCCGCACATGCCAAAAATATAAAGCTGTTTTTTGACCTGAATTCACCAAAGCCATATTTATATATTTTGGATGATGGAAATGGCATGAGCCTGAATGAGCTGCAAAACTCAGCGGTCATAGGTTTCAAGGATATCAGTTCTGAAAGGGAATCGGATGATTTGGGAAGATATAGCACCGGCTTAAAATCTGCTACCAGATCATTTTGCGACGATGTCATCATTTCTTCTAAGAAAGACGGTCAAACGTGCAACTCCATTGAAATCGACTATTCACATATAAAAGAATCCAAAAAATGGGAAGCTTTTGTCCTTAAAGGTTTTTCACTAGAAGATAAGATAGGTAACCACGGCACATTGGTTTGCTGCAAAAAGCTTCATTTTTCAAATGATATTTCCTTGAATAAGAACGTTTTTGGAAAATTGAACGATTTAGAAAAATCCATCAGTCATATTTTTGGAAAATATCTTCTTTCGGGTGACATCAAAATTTCTATCCAGGTAAGTGGTTCTACAGAGAATCTGGTTATTGGGTGGAACCCTTTTGCGTTGCCTGAAAACAAGTCTACAAAACTTGTATATAAAGGAACGAGAAAATATAAAAGCGAAACGATTTCCTTTAAGGCCTACGTTCTACCCACCTATGGAAATCTTTCCAAAACGGATCAGTCCTATATGGAAGGCAACGGTTTAATTGACCAAGAAGGCTTCTATGTTTATCGAAATAAAAGATTGATCAAAGAAGGTGGGTGGCTGTCACTAGATAAAATGGGTTTAGATGACAAGTGCAAATATGCCAGAATCGATGTGGAGATTCCTTCTGCTCTGGATAAGGAATTTCAAATCAATTTCAGCAAGAACTCCTTGAGCATTCCCGAGGATTTAAAGGACACATTTACGGATGTTGCGAATAAGGCAAGAAGAGAATCCCGCTCTAATTTCAATTATGTCAAACACCCGGAGATGAAGCGGACGACCAAGAAGGAAGAAGAAAGAATTTGGAAAACTGCCAAAAGTGATGGTGCGTTGGTTTTGTCAATCAATATGCAGCACCCTTTAATCCAGGAAATATCTTCTAAGTTACCAGCAGCTGATTTGAAAAAGCTGTGTACCCTTTTATCGAAGACATTGCCTCTTTCTATGATTCAGGAGCAAAACACAACGGTCGTTTCTTACACGGATAACGAGCTTGAGGATTTGATGGATGGAATGTATCAGAAACTGTTGAGCGATGGTTTGGGTGAGAAGACGGCGAGGAAGAAAATGGCTAGTATGGAACCTTTCAAGGATCATTTGAATCTTTTGATTGAGTTCTTCGATAAGATGGAGGAAAAGAAATGACAAACGATACAAAGAATAAGATTACCGATTTGCTTTTCGGAATCATGCAAAAGGCGGAAAAGCTTCCCTCTATTGAAGAGAAGAAGAATTTTTATCTTGGCTACTTGGAAAGAAATGTAGATTATATCGATTCCGATGAAGTCATTGATCCGCATTCTGAAGAAGTAGAAGAGCTAATCACCGATAAGTTTTTGACGATTGAAGTTGATAAGCCAAAAATCTTTGAAGATGAAGGGTACGTTCCTTGGCTTCAAGATGCCAGAAAAGACATCAACTGGCAGTTTTATGATAGATATGAAAGATATCTTTTGGATTATAAAAGATGGAAGCCAAAGGCGATTGCCGATTTGAAGAAGACTTCGGACATCATCTTGGATCATATGGCTAATCCGAAAAGCGATAAGCTTTTCAATAAAAAAGGTCTTGTAATCGGTGATATTCAATCAGGAAAAACTGCAAATTACACTGCTGTCATAAATAAAGCAATCGATGCCGGATACAAAATTGTCATCGTCTTTGCCGGCCTTACAAGAGATTTGAGAAATCAAACACAGAATCGTCTGGATTCGGAAGTTTTAGGTTATGAAACAAAGACCCATGGCAAGGGCAGCAATATTGGTGTCGGACTTGTCCGTCCTCTCAATATTGAAGGTTTGACTTACGCCGATGAAAAGAAGGATTTCGGCGATATGAAGAAATTCTTCTCCGTCCATACTTTGGATAAAGACGTCAAGCCTATTGTTGCCATTGTGAAGAAGAATAAGAGCGTTCTTGGCCATCTTGACCGCTTTTTGACACAGTCTCAATCGAGTTGCTATACCGATGGGAAATTGGATATTCCTGTTTTGATTATCGATGATGAGGTTGATCAGGCCAGTGTCGATACTAAGGATGCGGAAGAAGCGGAAAACGCCTCGGCTATCAATAAGATGATCAGAACCATCCTAAGCCATCTCAATAGGTATTCTTATGTCGGATATACGGCAACTCCTTTTGCAAACGTTTTTGTCAATCCTGACAGGGATGATATCTATCCAAAGGACTTCATTTTGTGTTTACCAACAAATGAGGACTATTGTGGTATCAAAGAGTATTTCGGCGTTGATGCTCTGGATGAAAAGGATGACTCAAGCGACCATGTTCATGACTTGTTTGTCAATATATCCGATTACAAGGATTTGTTTGCCACCAATGATAGGATCAATGCTCAAACCAGCACGGATTCTTTGAATAGGTCCCTTAAGGATGCGATTATGTCTTTCATAATTGCCGCATCCATTAAAAAATCCCGTGGCATTGAAGGCTTCAACTCGATGCTGATTCATATCGCGAGATTCAAAAATCCATCTACGACATTGAAGCCGTTGGTTTCTGACTATATCGATGGACTTTATAACAACCTGAAGTATTCCTACGAAAAGACGATCAAGGAATATGAGGAGTTTTGGGAAGATAATTTTGCTCCCGTCAGTGAAAGAAGGCTCGGAGCCGATTTCAAAGATAATTGGGATTCTATCAAGAACTTCTTGATGCCGACCATTGAGTCGATTCAAATGAATATAAAGGTCGTGAACGGGGATTCGGAAGATTTGTTGGATTATTCAAGCACGAAATCTGGCGACTATATCGTCATTGGCGGGGATAAGCTGTCACGTGGTTTGACCCTTGAAGGATTGGTTGTCTCTTATTATTACCGTAGATCAAGAACCTATGATTCCCTTCTTCAAATGGGCCGTTGGTTTGGATATCGCCGCGGTTGGATAGACGTCTGCAGGGTTTTCACTACGGTGAATTTTATGAATGATTTCATCACGGTCGGGAAGGTTCTCCAACGATTCAAGGCTGATGTGCAAGAGATGTATGACATGCATTTGAATCCAAGAGAAGTGGGTCAAAGGATTATGTATTCTCCTAATTTGATTCCTACCGCAAGGAACAAGATGAAGACAACCACGAAGATTAAGATTTCTTTCTCTGGCGGAATTCAGCAAATCATCACCTTTGATAGGAATTTCAGGGAAGACAACCTGGAATTGACAAGAAATTTCATTGCTTCCTTAGGAAAAGGCGAGGTTCGTCCTAATAGAAAAGTCGTGTTCAAAGGAGTTTCGTCTAATACGATCTTGAATTATCTCAAGAAATATAAAGATTGCAGCAACTACTATGATTACGGCCATATCAGCATTGGGAACTGGATAAAGTACATAGAGAATCTGAATGCACGTGGGGAATTGAAGGAATGGACCATCGTGTTAAATTCTCTACAAACCGAGAAAGCCGACAATAAAATCAATATCGGCGGCTATGAAATATATAAAGCTTCAAGAACTCTGAGAGACGATGGTGATTCATCAGCTTTCAAGTTTTATACGATTAAAACAAACAATGACCCGACTGATTTTAGGGAAGTGTTTGATCCTTCTTCCAAAGAATATGCAGAGACAGACCATTATGATCCTGAAAAAGACTATCCTGGATTCGATTCAACAAAGGGCGTGATGGCTATCTATGTAGTCGATTTATACGAGAAAATACTGACAAATGAATTCGATCCGAAAACCAATAAGCAAAAGACCATCCGTGGAAAACTGATCGAAGATGGAAAATCAATGTGTGCACCAGCTATTTGGTTCTCCAAGACGAAGGATTATGAAAGCTCTGCAACCACTTACTATGTGAGCAAAGATTATCTCGAAAGAGAAAAGAGGGAAGAAGCGGATGAAGAAGACGAAGAAATGGTAGGAGGAGAAACAAATGCTTAAAACGGTATATGAAAAATGGGAAGAATTAAAAGCCAAGCCAAAAGATGCCGGCAAAAACATCATTGCTAAATACTTCTTGGGTGGAAAATCAAAAGCGAATGTCTTCTTTGGCTTAATTGATGAGAAGATGTGTGTCTATGTTGAGTTCACTAAAGAGGTTTTAGCTGATTTGGATGTTCCTACATTAAAGGGTATGTACATCGAAGTGGTGGATGAACCATTGATCAACCCCGAAAAGAAATATTTATTGGTCCGAAATGACAGCAACAACGAAGAAATCTTTGAGGCTTTCACAAGTTCCTTAACGGACGGACTAGCGAATTCGACATCGTATTTTGATACCTATCAGGTATTTAAAAATGTTGTTAAAGAATATAAAGATTATTTTGCGAATCCCAATCCTTCCTTGTCAAAGCAGGAGGAACAGGGACTCTGTGCTGAATTATTGGAATTAGGAAACCTCATCAAGCTAAATGGAGATTCCATAGTCAACAACTGGCAAGGACCTGCCAAAAATAAAAGGGACTTTGTTTTTGATAAGGTCGCAATAGAAATCAAATCTACTCTAAGTCAGGAAAATACAGCAATCAGGATCAGCAATGAGAATCAATTGGATTCGTCTTATCCGTCTTCTTTGGATCACCTATTTCTCAAAGTTTATATTATGGAAGACTCTGATAGCGGAATTAGCGTAAATTCGTGCATTGAAGGTGTAATGAACTCAATCAATTCAATCCCCGCAAAGACTGCTTTCTTAGCCGGACTTGCAAAATTGAAAATCAATCCGGCTACGTATAAGTCGAAATATCAGTTTACTATACAAAAAGAGGTAGTGTATGAAGTCACGGATACTTTCCCTGCCATCACATCCAAGACAATTCCTAATTCAGCATTCGATGTTTCCTACAGACTCAAGATTGATGATATTTCCGAATTTGAAATAACGGAGGAAACGATGAATGGCAAGCTTTAACGAAGAATTGATTCGCAATATCAAGCTGTTTCATTCTGAAGATGATGATTTTTCCGAAGAAAAATATGCTTTCATTCAGTATGTTTTTTCCAATATAGAGTCAATATCGAAGGATAACATTGAAATTTGCGACGAGGAATTCGAAGGGCTGAATTGCAACCTTGATGCTTATTATTATGACGAGGATTCTCAGGTCTACAATTTATATTTAGCTGTTTATAGCGATGAAATTGATGACAATGCATTTTTATCCAAAGAACAAATCCAAGCTCAATATGACAAAATCATCAATTTTTTGAAGCGAGTCATCAGCGGACGATACGTTGATTTTGACGAGACTTCTTTTACCTATAGCATTGCCGACGAAATTCATGGAATGCTGAATCAGGTTGAACTCGTCGTTAATATTGTTTCTAACTACAACATTCCGCCAAGCTATAAAAAAGATGATACGGAGGAAATTGAGGGCAGGCGTGTTTCTTTTAGAACATACGACCTGGACGATTTGCGAAACAAGTTTGGGCAACTTACGAGCACAAAATCGGTATTAAATTGCAATGAAAGCTTTGGCTGTGATTTGATTGCCTTAAATGTTACGAACACCGTGGATTTCACGGTTTACCTATTTGCCATAAAAGGAACATGGCTTGCTGAACTTTATAAGAATGACAGCACAAGGCTCTTGGAACCGAATGTCCGTTCCTATTTGAAGAGAACGTCTAAGGTGAATGCTGGAATCTTGGATACCGTCAAGAATAATCCAGAGCAGTTTGTCAGTTTCAACAATGGAATATCCGCTGTTGCTACTGGGTTGGATTTTGTGAAGAACGATAGTCAAAACAAGTTGGTTAGAATCAAAGAGATTACCAACTTCCAAATCGTCAATGGTGGGCAAACCACGGCAACGCTTAATGAGTGTTTGAAAGATAAACTTGGAGACAAACTGAATGAAGTCATTGTTCCAGTAAAACTTACTGTCTTAAAAAGTATCGGTAGTGCAGAAGCGCTCATTAGAAATATCAGCGTTTATTCCAATACCCAAACCGCAATCAAGAAGTCGGATCCTCCATCCAATCTTCCTTTCTATATTCAAATCAAGAAATTGTCTCAGCAGTGTCTTTCGATGGATGGAGATGTCAATTATTTATGCTATTTCGAAAGAACTAACGGAGAATATGAGACGGAATTTCGTAGAAACAACGGATCAAAGAAATTCAGCAATACCAATCCGAAGAATAAGAAATTCGATAAAATTGACCTAGCAAGAGCAATCAATTGTTGGGAACAGGTCCCATACATTACCTGTCAAGGAAAAGAAAAGAACTTTAGCTATTTCAACGATATCGTTAAAAATCAAATCATCAATCCTGATGAGGACTATTTCAGGCGTGCTTATGCTGTAATAGTAATTTATCGTAAGTTGGATAAACTGGCCAAAAAGATGAAGCTTTCCTATAAGAGCAACATTGTTTGCCACACCTTATCCTTGATTTCATATTTGTTCGATAAACGAGTTGATCTGGATTCGATTTGGGAGAAAAAAGATCTTTCCTCAGCCTTGACTGATATAGCCATGAATCTTTTGCCTAAAGTACATGCTGTCATCAGCAATCCTCCGGCCGAACACCCTGAGGCACGTATGTGGGCTAGAAAAGAAGAGTGCTGGGACAAAGTGAAAAACATAACGACTGCATTGCCAATCATTCAGTCCGAAAAGAAAATCGAGTTCTTTATGAAGAATGAAGCCTTGGCTTATATTTCTCAAACTGAAAATTTCAATAATTCTTTGACTTGGATGAAGCTTTTGCTTTGGGACAACAAGTTTCATATTCTCAGCAAACAGCAAATCTCCATGGTGAAGATGATGAGAAGCTATGGGGACAACAAAACTTTGACAAAGAAGCAAGTTGATTTTCTTAAGGATATTTTCATTGCCGCCGTTAAACGCGGATATCAATACAACAAATAAGGAGGGGATTTTATGTCGATGACTATTGATGAAGAAAAAAGAGTTCTAAGATTCGATGTTCCGAATTCTGAAGCCAATATCAATGCTCAGCATTGTGGTATCAAAGACAGGACCGTTGGCTCTTACTACATGAGCGATTGTTATGAATTGTGCGCAGCTTTCCTGGCTAATTTTGAAGGCGAGTATTTTATTGATATTCCTTTATGTATTAGAAATGCAAAGAGCATCTTGGATTTGCTCAAAGAGAAGGGATATCAAAAGGCTTTCAAGTCGGAATTGATGCCTCAGCTAAACGCTTTAGAGGCATTGGAATGGTCTCTTAAAGATTCAAATGAGTATTTTTATAAGATAAAAGCTCCTTCTGTAAACGAGCAACAAAAATATTTGAAACTCGACAACGAAGATGATGTTGTAAATCTATTCAAGACATTGGTTCTTGGTGATCTTGTTAGCATCTATATAAAGAAATTTGGTAGGGATGGATTCCTTATTTATTTGGATAAAAGCCCGAAGTTTGATGAGCTGATAAACAACAATGATGTCTTGAAGTGGATGAGGTGAGAAGTATGGTGATAGGAGAGTATACAATTGTTTTCGAAGGAAAAAAGAGATATTACGTCGAGGATTTGACGAAACGTGATTATTCATTGGAATGCGCAACACCACATTTGTTGAAAATAGATGACTATGAAATTCAGGAGAATACCTGGATAGAGATGATCAGAAATCTTACAGCCTATTTGATTTCGACTTCGACAAAGTCAAAAGAAGATATCGTCTCTTTTAAAACTCAATGGTCAAAAACGGACATATTTTCCCTTATTCCAAGAACGAATTATAGGCAACTCGATAGCAATTTATATGTAAATTGCAACCACACAGCATTGCATTCATGCTGGCTTATTCAAGATTTGTTGGATTTCTTTGGAATCGATAAATCAAAAGTTTATTTCTTGATTCATCGAACACCATATGCTGAACCTAAGGAAGCAGTGGACTATTTTGTGAAGAAGTTTAAAGAGGAATTCTCCTTATTTTTGAAAGAGCAATATTCGAAATCCGATGAAGATACTAAAAAGATAATTTCCAATATTGAAAAATTCATGGATCCGATATTGGCTAAATTTTCAAAGAGTTATAACTCGTTTATGTTGTTTGATGACAGTGGTGCGTTTTCAAATTACAGCAAAAAATTTAGAGATACCATAGACGCAAATCCAGCATATAAAGATAAAGTCAAAAGAGCCATGGAAAGATACCTAGGGTATTTGTCCGAGTTTTATAAGCTATAGCAACAAGGCTAAATATTCCGATGGCGAATATTTCGATTTTATATTTATTCAAATAATTCAGGCACGTTTATTGCAACGTCGATAGTTTCCATTTTTACATTCTCGTTGTCGCAACTTGATAATGACTTTAATGCCAAAACAAATGGAGCGGTTTGTGTTGACACCTTTGTGTTTATAAATTTGTCCCTGTGTTCGATGATATAACGAGCTGTTTCTCTGGTATATCCATTCCTTTGCAAGGTTATTGTGAATGGATCTGTTGTTCCATATTCTACATATTCATACCAATCATTATCGAAATGATCTATGTTGTGAAATTGCTTATATTCGGTAGAAAATTCTCGGAAATAATTTGCAAAAGAAAATAAAATGACATTTTCGATGTTTGATAACGTTTCCGCGATAACATAGTTTATGTGTCTTTTATTGTTGAAATCAAAATAATCAGAAACACAATGTCCATTTACCCAAATACCCGAACTTGGTTTGTCTTTTTTATAGTCTATTGCAGATTTGACAATTAAGAATAAGCCGTTGCCCGACATCCATCTGGTAAGCAATCCTGTGAAATATTGCAAAGCGGAATATTCCCCACAGTCATTCATTTTTCCAATTGTTTGGCGTTCATAGACGTTCCATTTAAATATATGGGCAAGTTCTATTCCTGACTTTTACAGTTGGTGGTAAAAAAAGGCGTAATATTTCGTTATATAGTTTTTTCAAAGACCTTTTCTAACTTCTTTTTGCGATAATATTTTTTGTTAAGTCCAAGTTGAAAAGAAGCTTCAAGAACATCTAATACCTTTGATCCTGTATAAACGGATTCATAATAATCGTTCTTTGCAATCACTTGCATATTTCTCAGTGTATTTAATATTTGAGCAGTCGTGAAATGCTCTTTTTCATCAAGCTTTCTTTCTAAGATTCGATAGATTAAAAGTGCCATATAGCAAATAGCAAAGTGAGCACGAATATGTTCTTCCGTTGATACATAAACCGGTCTAGAACTAAACTCAGTTTTCATGATTCTAAAAGACTGTTCAATCTTCCATCGCTCAGCATTAATGGCAAGGATTTCTTTTGTTGACTTATCCAATGAAGTAGCAACAGCATAAAAGCCAAGGAAACTTTCTTCTTTGTTTACTTGTTTTTCATTAATCTTATTTTGTACATTTTCAGCAACCTCTGCATTTTCGGTAACATGTATTGTTTTAATCAATCTTGTTGGGTCATTAGGTCCCTTTTTTCTCGCTTCAATATTTGTATCAATCAGTTTAGTTGCACGTTGTAATTGCTTTAAAAATATCGTCTTCTGATAAAGATAATATTTTACAGAAAAAGTAACATGCAAGGTTTCTTCCATGGTAACTTTTCCAGAAATTCTTTTCTCTTTATCGGAAATATTTATCTCTTTATTTAATGGATAATTTTTGTAAATAATGTCTTTATTTAACATGCTTTCTTCTTCTGACGTAAGTGTTTCACCAGCAAATTTTTTGTCAGCTGCTTTTTTAATTTGATCTAAAGAAGCAGGACTATCATCATCTAAAAATAACCAATTCATGTCTTTCATAATATCGTCAACTTCTTTTTTCTCTGTTTTCTTAAGAGAGTGGGTGACAATATAATTATTTCCATAAATTACGTTAAATGCTCTATTTTCGTAGGATCCTAATCCACCATCCGAACAATATATAAATTTAGAAGTTTTATAATCCTGAAGCATTCTCTTTTCTAATGGGATAACTGTATTTTGTTCATTATTACTTCCATGATATAAACAATAAGAAATCGGAATGCCAGTCTTATCAGTTAATAATCCCATTTGAACAATAGGATTAGGTCGATTTTCTTTACTAGCCCCATAGCGACGAAAACCCCATTGCAAAATATCACCATTTTCATCATATTCGTTTTCATCTTCCGTTTCCGTTTCAAAATAAAAATTCGTGCAATCATAATAAAGAACAGAATCATCAGTATCAATCATGTTCTTTGTGTTTTGATAAAGGTGCTTTTGCAATTTATCGGATGCTTCATTGAGATTGCTTAAAAACCGATAAGCATCATGTAAATTACAATTATTCATGCCTAAAAAAGTATCAATATTTTCAATCGAATTCTTTTTGGAACCAGGATAAAGAATTCTAGAAGCAACCAAATTAAGCAAGATATCATAAGTGTCGTACTTTGCTTTTGTTTCATAAGAAGGTGTAAAACCTCTCATATCAAGATCATCAAAAATTTTTTTGATATAAGCCCATCCAATATTTTTACAAGTACTTTCTGAAGAAACAGATGTTGATTCTAAAGAATCGGAAAAATCAATTTGTAAATTGACATCCATGACATCATGAGAAAAAGCCTCATTGATTTCCTTAACTCTATTTTTGGCATATTCCTCAGGGTTTGTGATTCCTTTTTTTAGAAGTTCTTTTTCAGTTCCTATTTTTTCATAAACTTTGGTTGTCTTCTTTCCATTTTCGAGAATGGTTTGGATTGCATAATAAGTGCAAGAATTTTTTGAGATAGATTTATGTAAGCGCATGATGTGGCCCCCTCATATAAAACTAAGTATATTATACCACACATTACGCCATATTACGCCTTTAAATGATCAATTTTGCAAAATAATAAAAAAATTCCATATTCATAGTATATGGGTATGCGTTTTTGGGGGTGATTACGCTATTTGTCAATAGCTAAACTGTAAAACTTCCGTCGGTGTTGTCAGTGATAACAGCATAGTTACTGGTTTTATCATAGTTGGTAATATTAGTCTTATCAGTACCACTGACATGGCTTAAAACATCGTCTCCGCCTACAACAAGAACTTTGTTATCAGTCATGAATGCAATTCTGAAACCAGGCAATGTTTGACCACCATTTGTACCATCCGTAAAGGTAGAGCTGTTGACGTCAAACAAAAGATAATTGGTCTCATTGTCAGCCGTAGCCTCGTAGGTGAATTCCATCTTCCAGGCAACGGCATACCAAACATTAGTGGATTCCTTTCATTTGTTTGTAGAAGAATCCGGGCTGGAATGCTCATGTACGGTAAAGAAGCAAGCAACCGAAAACAATAGATAGACCGCCAGCACTACACTATTCCGAACCAAAGACCAAAAGATAAGCATTTTGAGAAAATCTAAACTTTTGGATTTTCCTACAATGCCGACTACGG
>JBNMGG010000068.1:0-1531 GCA_050872145.1 Candidatus Alloenteromonas sp.
CGATTTCGCCTTCCCCTTCACGCGCTTCTTCCCGAAGCTGAAGGTGCGCCTATTCACCAGCAGCGAGGACAAAACTGAGAACGAGCAGGGCCTCTCCATCGCCCCCCAATTGGTCATCGGGACCCCGGGAAGGCTCAAGGATCTGCTCGCGGAGGACTACAAGCTCAACCTCCGCGGGGTGAAGACCCTCGTTTTGGACGAGGCCGATATGCTGATGGAAATGGGCTATTTCGAGGACATCGACGCCCTGAGGAGCCTGCTCCGCGAGGATTTGCAGGTCATGGTCTTCTCCGCGACCTTGGAGCAGGGCCTTAAGGAAAAGCTCCGGAAATACGCTTCCAGCGACTTCCTCTACGAAGGGGAGGACAATAAATCCTCCGGCAACGTCACCCATCATTTGGTTGACATCAAGCACGTGGGGAAAAACGAGGCCTTGATTCGCTTTTTGAAGATCCGCCAACCGTATTTGGCCTTGATTTTCGCCTCGAAGAAAGAAGACGTCGCCTCGGCTTATCAGGCCGTGAAGGAAGCCGGGTATTCCTGCGTGTGCTTCTCGGGCGACCTGCAAACCCGCGAAAGAAGGAAAACCATCCGCCTCATCAAGGAAAACCGTTACCAAGTCGTCGTCTGCAGCGACCTGCTCAGCCGCGGGATCGACATCGAGGACGTCACCGACGTCATCTCCTTGGACTTACCCAATGACCTCGCTTATTACTATCACCGCGCCGGGAGGACGGCCCGTTTTGGGAAAACGGGCGATTCCTGGGTTTTCTACGACGACGATACCACCAAATTGCCTTTAGCTCTCATTTCCCAGGGGGTGAAGTTCGATTTCCTCATCCTTCGGAAGGATGGATTGGAAAAAGACCCAGTCGGCCTTTTGCCCAAAACCAAGCTCAAGAAGAAGCGGGCCTTCGAGGATCCCGAGGAAGCCAGGGAAATCAAAATCGCCAAGGCCAGGACAAGGAGCGACCGCGTGAAGCCGGGCTATAAGAAAAAGCAGCGCTGGGCCGTCGAAAAAGTCAAAAACAAATATCGGAGGAAGGCCATCCGGAAGAAGATCCGGGCGACCTTGCACGGGAAGGGCGAGTGAAAAACCGCCCTTTTTTCAAAGGCGGTTGATTTCTTTGATCATCTCTTCGTAGACGTCTTTTTCCTTCACTTGACGGAGGATTTCCCCTTTTTTGAAAATCACGTAAATCCCGTTCCCTCCGGCGACGCCTAGATCGGCGTGCTTGGCTTCCCCGGGCCCATTGACGATGCAGCCCATGACGGCGACGGTTTTGGGGATGCGGCGTTCCTCAAGGTAAGCCTGGATGTCTTTGGCCAAGGGGATGAGGTTGACTTGGGTCCTGCCGCAGGTGGGACAGGAAATAAACGTGGGATACTGGGGATAGAGGCCGAGGTCGTGCAGCAAGCGGCAGCAGGCTTTGACTTCCTCTTCCGGCTCCTCGCTGAGGGAAATGCGGATCGTGTCCCCAATCCCTTGAAGCAAAAGAGGGGACAATGTGGCCGCGGAGCGAATCAGGCC
>JBNMGG010000045.1:0-7853 GCA_050872145.1 Candidatus Alloenteromonas sp.
TCATTCCCCTTGATCTCCGTCGCGGCGGAGGAGAGTTTGTATCCCTTCTCGCCAAAGAGGGCTTTGTTCCAGGCTTCGGGGTCTTCCACGATTCCGCCGGAGAGGGCGGAGAAGAGCTTGCTGGCTTCGGAGACGACTTTGGAGACGGCGGTGCTGGTGATGGTGGCCCCTACCCCAGCGACGTCATCGAAGCTGCGCTCCCCCGCATTCACGGGGTTGAGGTAGTTTTCGATGAACTTGGACTTGAAGGAGTCGTTGCATTGGACCATGGCGATCTTCACCAGGGAAGATTTGCCGTTTTCCATGGCGAAGCCAACCAGAAGCTCGAGGGCGGCGTCGCGCCCGGCGATCTGCCCGTGGAAGACTTTGCCGAGCTCTTTGGTTTTGGCATCGTCTTCATAGGCGGTGACGTAATAGTCGACGTTATTCGGAGTGAGCCCGGCGTCTTGGAGGGCTTTTTGGTCTTCCTCGGCGCTGAAGTCCTTCTTTTCGGAGAACTGGGCGTTGGGGAAGACTTCCGGGTAAGCCGCGTTGGCTTTGGCTTCATTAGCTTGGGAGATGATGGGCTCGGTGAGGAGGTTGACCCCGGCGAGCAGCCCGGCGCTGACGGCGCCTAAGCAAAGAAGAGTCCCACCGCAGAGAAGGTATTTTTTGACGGTTGCGTTCATATTAGAAGCCTCCTTTCAGGAAGGAAGCAGATTCGGCGGCTTGCTTCAGCGAAGAGACCTTCGTGGGAGTAGCCAGGCAAATGATGAGGACGGCGACCGCCGCCAAGATCCCATAGGTGAGGAAATCCTTCCAGGAATAGCGGGAATGGGCCCACTTGTAATGGTCGAGGAAGGGGGCGACGGCGTTGGCGATCAAGATGCCGAAGGCCACGCCTTCCGGGTTGGATGCGAATAGGCGCATCAGCACGGCGAGGATGGCCGCGAGCATGCCGTAAGTGACCCTAGCGGGGGCGTCAATCGGCATGGTGACGGGATCGGTGATCATGAAGGTGAGGCCGAAGAGCATGCCTCCGGAGAGGAGCTGATAGGCCGCGAAGGTGAAGGCGTTGTTCCCCGACTGCTGGAAGATGCCGGCGAGCAAGCTCAGCACAGCGAAGGTCAACCCATAGGAGAGGACGACGCGCCAATCGGCGGCGCGGCGAATGAGCAAATAGACAAGACCGAGCAGAATCGCGGCTTTGCAAACCTCGCCCATCGCTCCTTGGGTGTTGCCAAGGAAAAGATCGAGGAGGGAATACCCGCCGTTCCCGATGAGGGGGTTGGAAGAAAGATAAGTTCCCCCGGTTTGGATGGAGGAGAAGCCGAAGAGCTTCAGGAAAGCGTTTTCGGCATAAGCCCCGGTCCAAGAGGAGCCAAAGCAAAGGCGGGTGAAGACGAAGCCGGTCGCGGCGGGGTTGAAGATGTTCGACCCGAATCCGCCGAAGACGAGTTTGGCAAGGATGATGCCGAAGGCGCTGCCGGCGATGAGGTAGAAATATTCCATCCCGGCCATCGAAGCGGCGCGGGGCTCCATCATCAGCCCGAAGATGAGGGCGCTGACGGCGGCCCCGAGGGCGTTGACGGGGCTATAGGCTTTCAAGGAGCCTTTGCCTTTGATCAAAACGAAGAGCAATTCGCTGACCTCCATCACCACCAAGGGGATGAGGAGGTTTTTGATGCCAGCCCAGCCGTATCCGCAGCTGAAGACGATGACCGGAAGAAGCGAAATCAAGACATCGATCAGCATCGAATTGGCGCTGGCCCTCCGCCGGATGTGCGGGGAGGTTTCAACCGTGAAATTCATATTCGCTGAATCTCCTTTCTTATCAGGGGAGCTTAGCCACGATTTTGGCTCTCCTCATGTAGTCCGTCAGCGGGATCTTGCTGGTGCAGGAATAGCTGCAGAGGCCGCATTCCATGCAGTTGAGGACATGGAGGTCTTTGATCTTCTGGCGGTCGACGGGCATGGTCTTCATGGTCTTCATGACCAGGACCGGGTGCAAGTGGGCCGGGCAAGAGAGGACGCAGCTTCCGCAGCGGATGCAGGGCTCCTCTTTGTAGGTGACCTTCTTGTTGCAGACGATCGAGGTGACCGTGCGGGTGACCATGCAGTCGTCGGTTGGGATGGAGGTTCCCATCATCGCTCCGCCGACGAGGAGGATCTTCTCATCGGTTTCGCTCTTATATCCCCCGCATTCCTGAATCAAAGCGGAGAAGGGGGTTCCGACCCGGGCCTTGATGGCCTTGGGGGAGACGATTTCATCCCCGTTGACGTTGACGACGCGCTCCATGATGGGCATGCCATCCTCGAGGATGGACATCATTTGGATCATGGAGTTGACGTTGAAGTTCAGGATGCCGTATTTGGCGGGCAAGGTGCCGGGTTTGACTTCGATCCCGGTGGCGCGGCGGATCATCTCAATCTCCCAGCCTTGGGGGTAGAAAGATCCAAGAAGCTGCATTCTCACGCCCGAATCCGGATACTCGGCGATGACTTTGCTAAAGACCGGAACAAGCTCTTTGTGCTTCCCTTTGATGCAGATGCGCGCGTCGCGGCAATGGAAAACCTCTTCGAGCAAAATCATCCCTTCGATGACTTTGCGGAGGGTGTCCTCGTTTTCCAAGGCGCGGTGATCGGCGGTCACGTAAGGTTCGCATTCCACGCCATCGATGAGAATGGTGCGGATGGTTTCCTTCGTCTGCATCTTCACGTAGGCGGGGAAAGAAGATCCGCCGAGGCCGACGGCGGCGTAATGTTTCAGGGTTTCGACGAGTTTGTCCTGGGTGAGGGTTTTTTTCAAATCCTCGAAGGAAGATTTCTTGACGGAGGGGTCGAGGGTGTCCAGACCGTCGTTTTCGAATTTCAAGTAATCGATGACCTTCCCGTTGCGGTACCCATGCTTCTCAAGGCCTAAATAAGTGCCTGAGCAGGGGGAAAAGATGGGCTGATCGAAGAATGGCCCATGGCGGACGCCGACTTCCTGGGCGAAGCTCACCTTCTGCCCCACTTCAATCGCGACGTCGGCTTTGGCGCAGCGCGAATTGGTTTTTGGGATCCAAAGGTACTTCTGGGCAGGGAGGCTCACGAGTGGCAATTCGACCGAATAGCCCTTCGGCGTCTGCAAGTGATTGGATTTTGCAATCATAATGGAAAAGACAATGCTCCTTTGCAAGGGAATTATAAGTTCGGGGGCAAGCATTGAGAAGCGATAATGTCTTACCGCTTTACCAATACGAGAAAAGGGGAGCTTCCGCTCCCCTTTTAGGCTAATCGGATCAAATCCTTACTTGCCCCATTTGGCGGGGTAGAGGTTGGCTTCATCGTAAGGCTGGTCGATGGCGACGACGCCTTTGATGATTTCGACGACCTTTTTAGCGGTGGCGACTTTACCATCGCCAAGGTCCTTTTCGGCGAAGGTGGTGACGGCGGCATTGGCGGTGCCATAATTCATGGTCCATTCGTTGCCTTTGTAGCTATTGCCCTTCTTGTTGTACCAGTGGGTCAAGATGTTGTTGTTGAACTCGAACAGAAGAGGCTCATGGAGCTTCTCAGGATGCTCGGGGTTCGGATAGAGGGCGTCGAAATCGAGGGTGAGGTTCCCTTCGCCGGTGGAAGAATACTTCTCATCGGCAAGGCGGATGTAGGAGCCTTTCTCGGTGGCGCCGGCTTCGATGGTCTGATCCCCGACTTTGATCGGGGTGAGGTTCTGCTCGATCTTGTCCTGCCTCTTCAAATAAGCAGAGAGTCCGCCAGCACCATTGTGCCAGTGCTCACGGCCGCATTTGACGAAGGCGTCGATCTGGGCTTGGGCAAGGCCTTCCATCTCAGCGACGTCGGCTTTGGCGACGGTGAATTTGTATCCGGCAGCTTCGCCTTCCAAGGCAAGCCCGAAGACGTAATTCTCGCCTTCGGCATAGGCAAAGACCTCTTTGACCTTTTCTTCGCCGTCTTTGACCCAGGCTTTGCTGGCTTCGAATTTGATGTGGCTGTAGTTGGCCTCACCATCGAAGACGTAGGTGGAGATGGTAGCTTTGGGATCGGTGTTGGTGTTGCTGGCGGTCAGCTTGTTCTGAGCGGCCGGGGTAGCGGCAACGATGGCGTCCAATTTTTCTTCGGCTTGTTTACGGGTAAGGCCACTGTTGTTGCCTTCACCGCAGGAAGCCAGTCCGAGGACGAGGGCGGACAATGCGACTGCGACTTTTTTTGCGTTCATAATGAATCGCTCCTTTTCACAGCCTCGATTTTACAAATATCTTTTTCGTTTTCAAGAATGAGTTACCGAATAGCGTTTTATCGATATCGAAAACCGTCGATGGCTCGTTGGGTTTCCGTCACGTTTTGATTTCGCAACTTTTTTGGATTTGCTTCTTTTATTATCGATTAAGCAATGGCGGCGCTTTTGGCCTCGGAGGCGAGGATGGCGCGATCAAAAGTTGCTCACGTACGCGCGTAATGTCCTAATGAATGCGTCTGCCTCATCTTGGGTAATGCCTTCCCGGGCAGTTTCGGCGATGCATTGGATTCGGTACATCAACCGGGCCGCCTCCACTTCCCCGTGCCGGGTCAAACGGATCGGCTCCATGTATTTCTTTTTGGCTTCGATGAAGTTTGCTTTGCGCAGTTTCTCCAGGGCTTTGGAGACGGCCCCCTTATCCTCTTGGGTCGCGCGGGCTAATTCCATGACCGACATCGGCCCTTTCGCGCAAAGGAAGAAAAGGCAAAGGATGTGAATGCCTTTCAAAGAGAGCCTCTCCCCTTCTTTCCCTTTCACGATGAACAGGGCTTTTTCCAGTTTCCGGGTGAAAAAGAGGAACTCTGCGACACGATCTGCTTCCATAGCGAATCTCCTTTCGTAGACAGAGACTCAATCCAAATGTGGCTCAACAAAGGCCAATCAGGCCCAGTCGAGAAAGGTTCGTGTCTCTTACTTTGTTTTTTATCAGGCGGGAAGCCAAAAAGAAAGCACTTTCACCAATTGTTGTTTAAACAAATTGTCAAAGTGTGCCCTTTTGCCTTAAACAAACCGTTTTGCCATTATTATTTCGCGTTTGAAAAAGCTCCATCATCTTTTGTTTCTCCACACGCCATCATCCTTTTTCCGTTTTCTTTTTCGTTGACAATCGTTCTTGGGCATCTGAATGCAAAATGAGGACGAACAAGTTCAAAACTTTGGATGGGGCCGAAGGAAAATCCGAAAAGTTCGTTGAATTCGATTGGCTAAGTAGGATAGGCGTTCCCCCTTTTACAAAAAGAAAGCTTTTTTGACGAAAGGAAAAGTCCCCAAGGATCGTTTTACAAACCCACCACTCCCTCTTTTTCCTAGGGCCAAGCCCCTCCTGAATCTCGTTCCATAAGAAAACGGCTTGTCCAACCCCCGTTCCCCTATGTTGGACCCCGGGATCAAGGAAACAAGGGCTCTCGTTATATGGAGAGGCGGATTCGCTTTGCCCCTTCGGAAGCAATTTCGTTTTCATTGACAAAGAAAAAGCAAGTTTTCGCCCGAACCTTTGGGAAAGGAGAAAGACGTCTTGAAAACGGCGGAAAAAATCAATCCGTGAATCGGTATTTTATTTTTCGCAGAACAAAGAAGATTCCGACGTTAAAAACCCGTCAAAACAAATTGTTGTCTTTTCAACAGCTCCTCGATTTCCGCTGGCAACGTCTAATGCCTTGCTTTGGAAAGGACGTAGGCTGTTTCCCTTCAGGCCGCGCTTTTCGGCGAGGAAAGGATCGCTTGGGTGACGTCTCCCGAGATGGCGAGTTCGAAGCGCGCTTCCACCGAGGCGATTTCGTTTGCGGATCGGGTGAAGTCATGGGAGCCAAGCTTCACTTTGTCGGCGTAGAGTTCCAGACGAACCGTGTTTTCGTCGATGGCGGTCGCCGAAACGCCCAAAAGGACGCCCCCGTTGACTTTGCTTTGGGGCAAGTCGGCGTCTTTGACCCAAACGCGGGGGCTTGCTTCGCTAAAGACGTCCCCATTTCTTTGGGCGATGCGGAAGCCATCCCCGCGGAGATAAACGCCATAGCTTCCAACGAAGAGGTAAGTTCCTCCGTTGACAGCCGTTTCTTTGATGCGGAACAAAGCCATTTTCCCATCGTATCCCAGGACCTTGCCGGAGATTTTGCTATGGGAAGAATCCAAGGTGATGTCGCCGGAAGAGAAATCGAAGGGGATTCGCGTGGAAGCTCCGGTCAACTGGAAGGAGAAGGAATAGGAAATCCCATCGATCACGACTGCGCCATCCACTTTGCCTTCTTCGAGGCTATCGGGGAAATCATCGATCCCTACGGCGATGGATTTTCCCTCCACGGCGAAGGGGGCTTCCGTCCCGTTGAGAGTCAAGGAAGAGACGGTTTGGAATTCGCCTTTGACTTGCAGGGTGAGCTTGGAGTCGGCCTGGGTGTCGAAATTCGCGGGGCAAGAAAGGGAAAGCTTCGTCTTCTCACCGTGGAAGATCGCTTTGATGTTGTAAATCTCGTTCTGCCCCACCCCGCAGGAAAGGAGGTAGGACTCGACTTTTTCGGAGAGGGTGGATCCGGAATAGGATGCGATTTCCTTCACGAGCTCTGGGAAGTGGTAATCCCCGCCCCTGGAGTTCCTTTCTCCGTAAATGGAGAAGGAGGTGTATTCGTAATCGTGGATCAAATCTTTTTCGGAGACGCCGAGGAGGGCGTTAAGAAGATAGCTGACCGTCCCGGTACGGTCGGCCCCGCCGGTGCAATGGAGGTAAACCGGGTAACGAGAGGGTTCCGATAGGGCGCTGAAGACGCGGCGGTAGCCTTCTTTGTTGGCGATGCCGCTTTCATATCCGCCAACGCCGTAATATTCCAGATTCGCCCCGGGGATTGGAGAGGTTGTCAGCCCGGAATCGACGGGAGTGTCGGGGGCGCGGTTCTCGGCCTGGGTACGCAAATCAAAGTCGGTTTTGATGCCGAGGGTTTGGCTCATGTACTCTTTGCCCTCTTCACTCAATTGGATTCTTGTGTAAGCCGGGTCGGTGCTGGGAGAAAGGGCCCCGCCGCGGAAAAGGAGGCCCTGAAGGGTTCTTCCGGAGGGGGTTTCGTATCCACCGATGTCGCGCACGTTGTGGATGCCGTCGATACTCATGACGCGGGGGCCGTAAGAAGCGGTTTTTAAAACCGAGGGCGAAGAATAGACTTCCTTTCCGTCTTCCTCCACGCAGGCGCGGACATAATAAGTCGAGGCTTTTTCAAGGTTGTACAATGCGCAGTTCTTTTTGGAGGATTCCACGAAAACGCTTTGGTAGGTCGGGAAGTCCTCTTGCTTGGAATAATCGATCCGGACATTCTTGGACTCCGAATAGGTATCGATGAAGCGGATTGTGTATCCCTGGATGCCGTCGTCTTTCCGGAGGTAGTCCTTCACGTTCGGGTTTTCGGCGCTGAGATATTCCTCCACAGCCGGAACGAAGGGCGAGGTCTCATCGCTCGAAGAAATGATTTTGATGAACGGGGCGGCTTTTTCTTGCTCCGCGGAGCAGCCTTCCCTTTGGCAATGCCGTTTCATGGAGTCTCCTTCCCGGGCCCATTCGCTCCAAAGGTGGCCCAAGGCCTCTTGCCCGGCCTTCTCTTCTTTTTTGGAGCATCCTTTTCTCGAGCAAAGCCTTTCGAGGACTTCGCTTTCGGTGCAATTGGCCGGGGTTTCTTGCTTCCATTCCCTGAATAGATGCCCCAAGGGATTCAATGTCACGGTTTTGTCGTAACCGCAGAGGGAGCATTCATAGATCTCGTTCCCGGAAGTTTCGCAGGTCGAAGGGGTTTCCGATTTCAAGGCGAACTCATGCTCGCAGGTCGCAGAATCCTTGTTGGGCTCTTCCGCTTGCCCTCCGCAGGAGAGCAAAGAA
>JBNMGG010000032.1:0-14588 GCA_050872145.1 Candidatus Alloenteromonas sp.
AGACGTCATGAAATACGATATCGACACGAGGGAGATGGACTACGCGACGAGGAAAATGTTTGCAAGGATCGAATATCCGGATATATGCTTATCGGGACTTCGGTGACGGAACGCCCACACCTACAAAATTGGAACGCTAACGCAAAGAGCTTGACCGCGTTTTGAAACATCATCTTTCGGTAGGCTTCTTCACTCAATTTCGAAGCGTTTTCAAAGTAATCCCGGTACATCGGATTGGCTAAGGTCTCAAGCCCATCGATGGGGTTGTCCGTACCAAAAAGAATTCGGTCTTCCCCTACAAGGGAAATCGCTTTTGCAGCGATTTCCATGGGCACCCAAGCGGTATCTCCGTAAAGATTGGGCGCTTTTTGCAGGGCTTTTATCGCTTTTTCGCGATCTCCGAGCAATTGAAGGTGAGCGGCGATGAAAGAAAGGGAAGGATGTACCTTCGCCGCCTGAACCAGATATTCGATGTCGGAATATTCGTCCGCGGCGGTATGAACGAGAACTGGCAATCCCTCATCCTCGGCCCAAGTTAGCCACGGGGTTAGAAGCGGGGAAGAAATGGGGGTCCGCTCCGTGAAAGGATGGAACTTCAGCGCATAGATCCATGACCGGTTTTCTTTCACGTAGGCCCTTAGTTCCGGAGAAGGGCCCTTTTCCCTCACCGGGCGGATCCAAATCGCGGCCCCGATTTTCCTGGGATTGGCCTTGGCGAAGTTCACGGCCCTCTTCAAGCAGTTGAGCGTGGTCGTCTCTTTGACTTTCTCGCTGGCTCCGGAAGGAAATTCGGCCGCGTCGCAGTTAGAAACGAGGGAAAAGGAAATCCCGTATTTCCCCATAGAGCGGAGCAGGGTCTTTTCGCATTCCCCCAACGTGGGGGAGGAGTAAATGTGGACGTGCGCGTCGATGACGTTCATGAATCCATTATAGACGATGGGGCGGGGCGGAGACCTTCTTGGAATTCCGCCCAAAAGCGGAGAAAACCCTTGCGCCCTTAAAAGCATTGAGTAAAATACTTCTTGCCTTGGGGTGTAGCCAAGTGGTAAGGCATAGGTCTCTGAAACCTAGATGCGCTGGTCCGATCCCAGCCACCCCAGCCAATTGAAAAGCAACTTCGAACATAGATCGAGAACGCGGGGCAGTGCCCCGTTTTTTCGTGCCCATCAAAAAGGCATCCGAAGATGCCCTGGGATTCACGCTTTGAGGATTTCGACGACGATCTGAATCATCTTGTTGAATTCGCCGACGGATAGATATTCGTAACGCCCGTGGTAGTTGTAGGCCCCGGTTCCAATGTTGGGGCAGGGGACGCCGAGGAAGGAGAAGGTCGCCCCATCGGTCCCGCCGCGGATCGGATGGGAAGTCCATTTGATCCCAAGCTTCTCATAGGCCGCTTTGGCTTTGAGGAAGGCCTCGGGATGCTGGTCCAAGACTTCCTTCATGTTCCGGTAATCGTCTTTGATGTCCAAGCTGATCTCCGACTTCGGGTATTTGACCTTCAGGGTATCGACGGCGTTGCGGAACATCTGCTTTTGGTCCTCGAGCTTTTTCACATCGTGGTTGCGGATGATGTAGTGGAGGGAGGCCTTGTCCACGTTGCCGCTGATTTCGACCAAATGGTTGAAACCTTCATGCCCTTCCGTATATTGGGGTCGGATCTTCTCCGGCAGCAAGGAATCGAATTCGCAGGCCAAGGAGGAGGCATTCACCATTTTGTCTTTGGCATCGCCCGGATGGACCGAAACCCCTTGGATGAGGATGTCGGCGTGGGCGGCATTGAAGGTCTCCACTTCGATGTCGGTGTAGCAAGACCCATCGACCGTGTAGGCGTATTTGGCGCCCCATTTTTTCAAATCGACCTTTTCCGATCCCCGCCCGATCTCTTCGTCGGGAGTAAACAGCAAGCACACGGGATGATGCTTAATCTCGGGGTGGTGGACCAAATAGTCCATGGCCGCCAGGATGATCGCGTCCCCAGCTTTGTCATCCCCGCCCAGCAGCGTCGTCCCATCGGTCACGACCAAGTCATCGCCGATATGCTCGGCTAAACTCGGGAATTCCTTGGGCGACATGGAATAGGTTTGGTTGAGGACGATGGTCCCGCCGTCATAGTTTTTCACGAGGCGCGGCTTCACGTTGGCCCCGCTGATTTCTAGGGCCGTATCGACATGGGAATTGAGGCCAATCGGATCCAAGCCCTTTTCTCCGTCCAAATGGGCATAGAGCCTGCCGTATTGATCGATTTCCCCAAGGATGCCGAGCTCTTCCAGATCCTTGAGAATTTCCCGGGAAAGATTCAGCTCCTTTTCCGCGGAGGGAATGGTGGGGCTGCTCTCGTCGCTTTGAGTATCGATTTGCACGTATTTGAGGAAGCGTTCCAATGCTTTGTCCATAAAGGTCTCCTTGCTTTTCGAAGGGATTTTAGCATTGAGGGAAAAAGATGGGGCTTTTTCCTCATTTCTTTCCCTTCTCCCCCAAACAAAGTTTGCTAGAATTCCCCCGTGATGAAAAAGCGCTTTTCGACCTTCGGGATTTTGAATAAAAAGCTCCGCCGGGAGACTCTCTCGGGATGGAAGCAGTTTTTGTCCATCATCGCGATGGGCGGAATCGCCATGACCCTGTTCGTCGGGCTTCTTTCCAACGCCCAATCCCTCTCCAACCGCGTCGAAACGTTCTACCAAGACGGGAACCTACCCTCGATTTGGGTTTTGACCAGGGAACATCAGTCCAATCTCGATGAGGAATTCAAATTGGCGGGGATTCTGGACGAAGAAGACCAAACCGAAACCCGTTTTCAGATCACCGCGAAGGTGAACTCTTCCTCTTGCTATGGCGCCGTCGTCAGCAAGAGGCCGACCTTGTCCAAGCCCGTTGAAATGATCGAAGACGAATCCCCCGACGACCCGGACTTCTTTTATATTGACAAAGGCATTTCCGTATTGGATGGAACGGTCAAAGACCAAGAACTCAACGCTGGGAAGACCGTCTCCGTCACCTATCGTATCTTCGATTACATGCCCGGGCTTTCCAGCATGTTGAGGACCCTTTCGCAAACGAACCCCGAATACTTCATCTCCGCCGCGAAGAAAAACGAATTGTTCCAAGGAAGTCTCATCGTCCACGCCAAAATCACCGGGATCATGACCTTCCCGGAGAACATCCAATCCGCCCGTTACAACAATTCGACCTATCTCATGAGCAAAAGCGTCTTCCTTTCCTCTTTCCACGAAGGCCTCGCGGATTATTTCTCCGAAGAGGGCAGGGCGCTCATCGAAAATTATCTCGGCGTCAATTTGGAGGAAACCCCTTCTCCCAATACTTTCCCCCAAGACAATGAGCTCCTCATCAAATTGAAGGACCCCTCCACGGAAGAAACCAAATGCGCGGCCATCAAATCCTATTTCGCCGACCACGAGACTTTCGGGAAAAACAACCTCTGGCAGCTTTTGAACCGCTCCTTGAACCCCTGGTCATCGGCCGTGGACACCGAAGTCCTTGAGGCTACCCAGCTCACCTTCGTATTCCCTATCGTCTTCTTCTTCGTCGCTTTGCTGGTGATCCTCACGACCCTGTCCCAAATCATCTTGAAGGAACGCACGCAAATCGGGACCATGAAAGCCTTGGGCTTAAGCAAGGGGCAAATCTACCTGCATTACTTCACTTTGACCTTCTCCCTCGTGGCCATCGGCACGCTGATTGGGTTCATCCTCGGTCCCCTCATCATTCCAAGCATCATGTCGATGAAGTACTCGCTTTTGTACACTCTTCCCGCGCGAAACCCATTTGTTTTCCCACTTTGGCAGGCTTTTGCGGCGTTTTTCGTCTTCGCCGCCTCCTCGATTCTCGTCTCCTGGCTGGTGATCCGCAAAGAGGTCAGATTGAGCCCCGCGGAGAGCATGCGGGCGGAAGTCGTTTCCTTCAAAGAGAAAAAGAAGCCGGGAAGAAAGAAGAAAAGCCCCGTCTCGCTCTCCATCGCGATGGCCTTCCGAAACATCCGCATCAACAAGCTTAAATCCGCAATGGTCGTGGCCGGCGTCTTCGGATGCACGGCTTTGCTCCTGTGCGGTTTTGGCATTGAAGACACCCTCGACAACGGCATCAACAACGACCTCAACGGCTTTTATAGTTCCTCCCTTAACGTCGCCTACACGGTTTCTCGGAACGGGCAAAGCGATTTGCCTTCCTATTCCGACAAAATCGAGGCGGTCGACCAATATTGCAGCATGGGCACCAGCATTCACTTCAATGGGAAAAGCATGGCCACGGCCCTCCGCTTTTTCAGCGACGATCATCCTTTCTTCAAATGGGAGCTTGCTCCGAAAGGGACGATTACGGTTTCTTCCAAAGTAAGGGAGACGTTGGGCGTGAATGTGGGGGATACGATCTCCTTCTCCTTAAACAACCGCACGCTCACGGGACAAGTCGGGAAAATCATCGACACGTTTGCCCTCCACGGCATCTTCGGTTACTACAGCGATCCTTTCTTCAACTATACCAACCCCGCCTTCAGCAGCGCTTGGGTGCAAGCCAAAGAGGGCTGTTCCCCCGCGGAACTAAAAGCGGAACTCATGGAAAAATGCCCTTACTTAAGCACCGTTCGCACCCGGGAAGACACGGCCGATCAAATCAATTCGGTCATGAACGGGATCCGCATCATGACCAACGCGGTCAAAGTCTTTGCCATCCTTTTGGCCTTCGTAGTGCTCTACAACCTCGCCCTTTTGAATTTCCGCGAGAGAAGCCGCGACATCGCCACGATGAAAGTCCTCGGCTTTTCGCGGAGGGAAATCGCCCTGTCCCTCCTTTTCGAGACGATGTCTTTGACGGCACTAGGGATTTTCCTCGGGTTCTTCGCCGGATACCCCTTCATGTACGCGGTTTTGGTAGTCAACCGGGTTCCCTTGGTTTGCTTCCTTTATGACCTCTTCCCGATTTCTTACCTCTATTCTTTCTTGCTGACGTTCCTTTCTTCTCTACTGGTCAACCTTTACTTCTCGTCCATGACGAAAAAAATCAAGATGGTCGAAAGCCTTAAGTCGGTCGAATAAGCTCAAAGAATCGAATCCAAAAGCAAAGTGAGGATCGGGGCTTCCCATTTTTGAAGCGCTTCGTGGCGAGACAAAGAAGCATCAATCTGGGCGCCTGCTAGAACCTTGCTTTCCAAGGAAGAGGAAGAAAGGTAATCCAAACTGGCCAAGGAAAGGCGATCCTGCGTGAAATAGGTCTCGGAGACGATCCCGTTTTCGATGGTTTCGTTATAGAAAACGCCAGAAAAATCAATTACGTCCCCCGTCTTTTTCCCCGAATCGGGATGAATGTGATAGATGGCAGGGACGTATCCTTCCCCCCAGCCGGCGGGGTTATCCTCGGAAAAAGAAAGCCCGTATTCCTTCTTGAAGGTGTTCCATTGGCTTTGGGCCATCTCGGCGTAGTCGGGGGAAGAAGAGGAGGGCGAATAGAGGTTCCCGTTTTCATCCTTCACGTAGCGGATCCCGACTTGGTCGCAATCCAAAGCGTAGAGGTAATTCTCGGGGATCTTCGCCGGCTTCAGGTTCTTTTGGAAATACTCTTTCAAATCGACCCGTTCCAAGAAAGAGCAATCCCCGCAGGTGGAACGGCTGAAGAGAATGGAGAAATCCTCTTTCCCGGAATACTTCTCGTTTAATTGCTCCAAAGACAAAGAAAGGAGCCTAGGGGCCTCGATGCGCTCATCCATCCAAGAGGCGAACGTCTTTTTGTCCTTCACCCAGGCCGAAGTCGAATCGGCGGTGGTGTGCTGATAGGCGACTTCCCCGTTCTTGAAGATGGCTAACGTCTCGTGGGCGGAGCTCAGCTGCAGCCCGAGTTTTTGCAAAGCCTCTTGGTTTCCCTGATAGGGGACCCAAGAAAGGAGAAGGTGGTTTTCCAACAAATAAGGAACCAGCACTTCATTATGAAAGGCGGTCCAGCAGGAGCAATCGAACTGATTGCCCACCAGAAGCAGGAAATTCCTCTTTTCCTCCACCATGTCGTTCAGGGTCGGAAGGTCGATTTCCTTCATGTGCGATTTTTGGTTCGCTGAAAGCGCGGCGGAGTCGAATTCGATGGTCCCTTTGTCCAAAACGACCTTCTCGATTTTCTCCAAAGAAGGGTTGCAAGAGCAAAGGCCGATTAAGACGGAGGCAAGGCTCAGAAAGAGGGGGAATTTCTTTTGCATGGGGCCATTGTAAATTCGTGGGCCTTTTTTTGCAAAAATATGGTGGGGATCTTAGACGCGTTTTCAATCGAATTTCATCGAAAAAGAAAACGAAGGAAAATCAAGAAAAACCGATAAAATGGCTATTTTTTGAAAAGATGGAAAAGACAGCGCCCTGTCGGAGAAACTTTCCCAATGAAACAAGCGTGAAAACGAAATGAAAATTTCTCAAGAATAATCTAAAAATTTTTGTTGCATTTTAGAACCTTCGTCCGCATGATTTTCCGCGTTGGAAGAAACGGACTCATATCGAGCCGGTGTTCACCATCTGTCGGTTGTCTTTCTTTGCGGTGGGAAATCCGCGTTTTGGGAGGTAATTGCATGGACGGAAACGATACGCTCATCTCGTTGCGGCATGTGTGCAAGGAGTTTGATGGAACCACGGTCGTGGATGATTTCAATTTGGAAGTCAAACGCGGCGAATTCATCACCATCCTCGGCCCATCCGGCTGCGGCAAAACGACGACCCTGCGCATGATCGCGGGATTCGAAATCCCCTCGAGTGGGGAAATCTTGTTGAACGGGGTGGACATCGCCCCCCTTCCTCCTTATAAGAGGCCGGTCAACACGGTTTTCCAGCATTACGCTTTATTCCCGCGCCTCGACGTTTATGACAACGTCGCTTTTGGGCTCAAGATGAAGCGCCGCTACATCCCCGTTTTGGGGAAAGACGGGAAGCAGGTCCTCGACAAGAAAGGCCAGCCCAAATTCAAGAAGAAGCGCATCCCGGCCAAGGAAATCGACGAAAGGGTTTCCCGCGCTTTGCAAGTCGTCGACCTGGACGAAATGGAAGACCGCGACGTCTCCACCCTTTCCGGCGGCCAGCAGCAGAGGGTCGCCATCGCCCGGGCCATCGTCAATGAGCCCCAAGTCCTTCTTTTGGACGAACCTCTTTCCGCTCTTGACCACAAAATGAGGAAGGACATGCAGGTCGAATTGAAGGAAATGCACAAAAAGCTCGGCATCACCTTCCTCTACGTCACCCACGATCAGGAAGAAGCCCTTTCCATGTCTGACCGCATCGTCATCATGAAGCACGGGGTCATCCAGCAAATCGGCACCCCCGAGCAAATCTACAACGAGCCCGTCAACGCCTTCGTCGCCGACTTCATCGGCGAATCCAACATCTATAACGGCACTATGGTTGGGCCGAAGAAAGTCCGCTTCATCGGCGTCGTCTGGGATTGCATCGACGACTTCCCCCTCAACGAGAAAGTCGACATCGTTATCCGCCCGGAAGACGTCCTCATTGGCAAGCCCGGAGAAGGCATCGTCGACGGGGTGATCACCTCCAAAAACTTCAAAGGCGTTCATTACGAATTCATCGTCCGGGTCGGCAAGAACGAAGTCCTTTGCCGCGACACCCACGACCACGAAGTCGCCTCTACCGTCTCCCTCTCTGTGGAGAAGGAAAACCTCCAGATCATGCACAAGGAGCTCACGGTCAACGAATACACCGACGCCTCCATCAACTCCGACAACCAAGTCGTCATCGGGGAAGATCCCTTCGATTGCATCATCACCCGCCTCATCCCCGGATCGAGACTCAATGAGGACGGAACCGTCTATGATCCCAAAACCCAGAAGAATTACGCCTTCAAAGACGCGGAAGTGGTGGCGGAGGTCGATTTGGACAAAATCGAGCTCTCCGACGACCTCTCCTCGGGCGTCTGCCAAGGGCAGATCGTCTCGCTTGTTTGGATCGGCGACCATTATCAGTACATCGTCCGCACCGACGACGATGAGGATTACGTCGTCAACTCCCCCTATTCTTGGAACGAGGGGGACATGGTGTCGATTTCGATTGACAAGAAGGATATCCGCCTCCGCCTGAAGGGGGATTTGGACGACTTCGCGGTGGAATGAAATGAAAGCACTGTCCAAAGCGAAGACCTTCTTCCGCTTCAAACGGAAGTACCTCAATTTCCCCTATTTGGTCTTCATGATCCTCTTTGTGGTCGTCCCCATCCTCATCATTCTTTTCTACGCTTTCACCGGAACCGCCGAAGACGGAAGCCTGTATTTCTCCGTTGAGGCCTTGGTCAACTTCTTCACCAGCCCCACGAAGATCAACATCCTCGTCGTTTCCCTCTTCATCGGCATTCTGAACACGATGATCTGCCTTCTGATCGGGTATCCGATTGCCTATTTGTTGGCCAATCCGAAGATCAATAAGAACTTCATGCTGGTGATGCTCTTCATCATGCCGATGTGGATCAACTTCGTCCTCCGAACCGGGGCCACCCGCGACGTCCTTTCTTGGATGGGCATCAACGGGGGCAACCATCCTTATTTGGCCACGATGATCGGCATGGTCTACAACTACCTGCCCTTCACGATCCTCCCCCTGTACACGACCATGATCAAATTGGACCGCTCCCAGATTGAAGCGGCCCGCGATTTGGGCGCAAATCCCTTCCAAACCTTCCTCCACGCCATCCTTCCCCAATCGGTCCCGGGCATCGTCTCCGCCTGCGAAATGGTCTTCATGCCCACGATTTCGAGCTACGTCATCTCCGATACTCTCTCGGAAGGGAAAATCACCCTCTTCGGGAACATCATCTATCTCCATTTCAGCCAGTCGCAATGGAATGAGGGCTCCTTCATGGCCCTCGTCATGCTGATTTTGGTTTTCCTTTCCATGCTCCTCAGCAAGAAATTCGGGAGGGAAAACGCCAACCCCAGAGGAGGCCAGTTATGGTAAAGAACCCCGCCATGGATGCGTCCAGCCAAAGCGAAAAGCGCCTCGCTCGGCGCCAGCGCCTCACCAAGGCCATCGCCTTATTCGTCATTTGGGCCGTTTTGATTCTCCTTTACGTCCCCATCCTCACCCTCATCGCCTATTCCTTCACCACCTCCACCAACATCGGAACCTGGATGGGCTTCTCTTTGAAGCTCTACAAAGATCTCTTCCAAGACGAGGAAATCATGACCGCCTTGGGCAATACGGTGATCCTGGCTTTGACCAGCTCGCTTTGCTCGGTGGTGCTTGGCACCTGCGGGGCAATCGGCACTTTCTATTCTGGGAAGAGGATGCGCTCCCTCACTGAGTCCATCACCGAAATCCCGGTCGCCAACGCCGAAATCGTCATTGCCATGTCCCTGACCGTCCTCTTCGTCTTCGCCGGCAGCTACCTTTTCGGCGGAACCAACATCTTCTCTTTCTGGACCCTGCTCATCGGGCATATGATCCTCTCGCTTCCCTTCGTCTACCTTTCGGTCAAGCCGAAGCTGCAGCAAATGGACCCCGCTCTTTACGAAGCCGCCCTCGATTTGGGATGCACACAACGCCAAGCCCTTTGGAAAGTGACCATGCCGGAGATCCTCCCGGGCATCCTCTCAGGGTTCCTCTTGGCCATCACCTTGTCGCTGGATGACTTCATCGTCACCGCCTTCACCCGCGGGGCTGGCTTGCTTTCGGGGGAGAAGACCATCGATACCCTTTCCACTTTGGTCCAAGCCAAAATCAAAAAGGGCCCCATCCCGCCCGCGATGCGCGCCTTGACCACCCTCATCTTCCTTTTGGTCCTGCTCGTCGTCATCGGCTTCACTATTTACCAAAATATCTCCGTAAAACGCCTTAAAAACCACAGAAAAGGGAGGAAAGAGCAATGAAAAGCAAAAATCTTCGCAAAAGTTCTCTCTTTTTCGGAATGACTTTGCTTTGCCTTGCCTCCTGCTCCTCTTCCAACTCCGGAGACGCCATCAACCTCCGCGTCCTCAACTGTGAGGATTACATCGGCGATGGGGTCATCGAGGCCTTCGAGAAGTGGGAAAAGGAAGAAAACGGCAAGAACGTCAAAGTCATCTACGACACCTTCGACACCAACGAGACCATGCTCTCTTCTTTGAAGACGGGCAAATCCACTTACGACCTTATCTGCCCCTCCGACTACACCATCCAAAAGATGATGAGCTCGGGGATGCTCGAGCCCTTTGACGAGGATGGCACCCCATCCTATTCCGCCTACGCCTCGCCTTATTTGATTAAGCAGCTTGAGAAAATCACCTCCGACGACGGAACCGGGGAGGTCAAGCCCATCGCCGAATACTCCCGCGGATACATGTGGGGAACCTTGGGCATTCTCTATAACCCGGAGAAAGTCGCATCCGACAAAAAACTCGACCCCGAGGAAGTCAAATTCGACATGGCATCCTGGGATTCCCTTTGGGACAGGAAATATAACCTGGAGATGTCGGTGAAGGACTCCATGCGCGACACCTATTCCGTCGGCATCATGAAGACCTATGAGGAAGACATCCTTCAGGCGATGCGCGATTCGGGCGACTTCGACATGGACACCCTTTCTCTCCTTCCCGGTCATTACGCGCATGCTTTGGATGAAAGCGGGGACAACCCGGAAGCCTACACCCACAAACTCGCCGAGATCTTCAACCGCTGCGACGAAGGGCAAGTGAAGCAAGTCGAATCCTCTTTGATGGCTTTGAAAGCCAACGTCTTCGGCTTCGAAGTCGACTCAGGGAAAGACGACATCGTCAAAGGGCTGGTTGGCATGAACCTGGCCTGGAGCGGAGACGCGGTCTATTCCATGAACCGCGGCGACAACGAAGGCGACAACGGCAACGGCATCGCCATCTATTACAGCGTCCCCCAAACCGGAGGCAACATCTGGTTCGACGGATGGGTGATGCCCAAATCCTCTTCTCTCCACAAAGAAGAGGCCCAGGAATTCGTCGACTTCCTCTCCACCCCGGAAGTCGCGGCTATGGGGATGGACACCATCGGCTACACCTCTTTTATTGCCGGGGACACCATCCTCGACTTGATCCGGAAATGGTACGACCCCCGTTCCTACGCCATGTACGTCTACCATGACGACCCCGAGGACTGGGAATCCAGCGACTTTGTTTACGACGAATCCGAGGACCCGACCCAAGAAGAAGGGTACGAGGACCACGGGACCTATTATTCTTATGGCGGGAAGAACTATTCCGAAGATGGAGTTCTCCTCCAAAGCGGAAGCGGGGAAGACCCGGAAACCGGAGACGACCTCGGAAACTTCGACATGGCCGGCAGCGATTATGAGCAAGCCGTCGTCAACGGAACCCCCATGAGCTGGGAAGCCTATGAAGCCCTTTATAACGAAGGGGCGGAAGAGGAAGATCAGCTGGATTGGCATATCCGTGACCTCACCTATATGTTCGAAGGGACGCTAGAAGACTCCCCTTCTACGCTTGGCTCGACCCCCGACAGCAACCCCTATCTCTTCTACACCGACGAAATCGAGGAAGTCGCCTCCCCCTATGAAGACGGGAAAACCATCGAGGCGGGACGCCAGTTCTACGCCCAATACCCCGAGCAGAACCTCATCCCGAAGCTCGCGGTCATGAAAGACTACGGCTACAACAACAAATACGTCCTCTCCATGTGGGAGAACGTGAAGGGGAACAACCTGCCCATTTGGGGAGTGGTGGTCTTCTCCATCCTCCTCGCCACCCTTTTGGCCGGGATCATCGCCGGGGTCGTCATGAGGGCGAGAGTGAAGAAAATCAAAATCGAAAGAAGGAAAGCCGTCGCCAAAGAAATCGCCAAAAGCGAAGAATAATCCCCTTTCCCGGAAATAGCCCTGCTACAATGAGCGGGGCTTTTTTATGAACATCTTCATTCTATTGTTGATTGCGTTATTGTTCGGCGCCGTGGAGGGCTTCACCGAGTTCCTTCCCATTTCCTCAACCGGCCACATGATTTTGCTGGAAGGGATTTTCTCCGCCTGCGGGCTTCCCTTAAGCGAGGTCTTCCCCCATGGGCAGGAGTTCTGGAGCCTGTTCCTTGTGGTGGTGCAGCTTGGCGCCATTATCTCGGTCATCGTTTTGTTTTGGAATAAACTCTGGCCTTGGGGTAAGAAGAAGCTGACCCATGAAGAAGAAGCCTCCCTCCAACGCGGGGAGAAAGCGGAAGAGGAAATCCGCAAAGAAAAGAAAAAGCAGATCTGGATGACATGGCTGAAAGTTCTCATCGGCGTATTGCCGGCGGCTGTGGTGGGACTATTGCTCGACCTCACGGGCTGGGAGGACGCGATGCAGAATTGGGCCGTCGTCTCCGGGACCCTGATTTTCTACGGGATCGCCTTCTTGATCATCGAAACCCTGAAGGAAAAAAAGAACTGGCCCGAAAGGGTTGTCTCCCTCCAAACCCTGATTTTGAAAGACGCTTTCTTCATCGGCTGCTTCCAAGTCTTGGCTTTGATCCCCGGCACCTCGCGCAGCGGAGTCACCATCTTGGGCGCCTTGCTTCTAGGCTGCAGCCGCACGGTCGCCGCCGAATTCTCTTTCTATTTGTCCATCCCGGTCATGGTCGGGGCGAGTTTGCTCAAAATTGTGAAGTTCTTCCTCCGTTGCGGCGCCCCGACGCCCAATGAAATCGCCTTCCTCTTCACCGGGATGATCGCCGCCATGGGAATCGCCTTCCTCTGCGTGAAGTGGCTGATGGGTTTCCTCAAGAAAAAGGATTTCCGTCCCTTCGGCATCTACCGCATCGCCCTCGGCGCCTTGGTGATCGCTTTCTTCCTGACCTTCCGCCTTTTGACCGGCCAAGCGATTCTATAAAAACTCAATTTTTGTAAGCGCATTCCCTCTTCGCGTCCATAAAAGGGGACTACGATGGTCCGCTATGGACACTTTAAAAGAAGTCTTCACCGACCAACAATTCCTGGGGGCGATTCTAGCTTCCATTGCTTTCATTTTCCTGGGCTTCTTCCTGCGGAGGAGGGGAATCTTAAAGGACACCGCCAAAGGCGTCCTCGACGTCTTGGTCATGAAAGTCGCCATCCCCTGCATGGCCTTCTGCGCCTTCATGGCGGACTTCGACCCCTCGGGGCTTTCCTCGAATATCCTTGTTTTGGTCCTTAGCTTGGCCCTCTACATCATCTTCCTATTGCTGGGGCATCTCTTCTTCATCCGCTTCGACAAGCAGAAGCGGACCGTTTATTCGATGCTGATGGCGGTGGGGCAGCTCACCTTCTTCGCCATCCCGGTATTGAAAGCCGTCTATGAAGGGCCCAATTTGGCTCAGGTATTGATCCCCTCATCCTTGATGACCCTTTCCTTCCGCCTGGTCGTCTACGTCTATTGCTTCCTCTCCATCAGCGCGACCCGCATCCAGAAGAACAACATCCTGCCGACCCTGAAGTCAATCTTCGTCAACCCAATCATGATCATGATGGGCCTTGGGCTATTGTTCTGGCTCATCCAAAACGTCGTCTTCCAAGTGGACGTGGGGGGAGTTTCCTACGGCTTCGTGCGCATCGACAAAACCTGCCCGGCCCTTTACGCGATCCTCAAATTCGGCGACCAAATCTCCACTCCGCTTTGCATGCTGCTGATCGGAGTGACCCTCGGGGAAGCGGACTTCCTCTCCGCCTTGAAGAACCGCGACGGCTGGATCATCGCCGTCCTCCGCATGTTCGGGATGCCCCTTCTTGCTTTTGGCCTCTGCTGCGCCTTGAAGGCTTTGGGCTTGATGAGCTTCAATGAATACACCCTCGCCGCCATCGTCATCGGCATGGACGCCCCAACCAGCGCCGTCGTCGTCGCCTATTGCGTCGACTACAAAAAGGAAAGCTACGTCGCCAGCGACTCCATCCTCCTTTCGACTCTGCTTTCCGTCCTCTCCGTCCCGCTTTTTTTCTTGCTTGTCAAACTCGCGGTTACTTGGCCTTTGTTCGCCTGAGGCGAAGAAGGGCAGAAGCGGAAAAATCGCGCTTCTACAACGTTGCCGGGGGTGTTATAATCCGCTTGCTGCATCCGTAGCCAAGCGGTAAGGCCAGTGACTGCAACTCACTTATCGTCGGTTCGATTCCGGCCGGATGCTCCAAATTGTTAGTTGCTTACCATCGGTAAGTGGACTATAGTAATCGGGCTGTCGCGAGGCAGCCGGAAATGCGCCCGTAGCTCAACTGGATAGAGTATCAGACTACGAATCTGGGGGTTGTGGGTTCGAGTCCCCCCGGGCGCACCATTATTGAAGCATTAGTTTGATACAGTAAAATGCATCAAACTTTTTTTGTTTTTGCGAGGGTTCAATTCCTACCGTTGGTTCGAACACTCGAACTTTGATACATTGAAAAACTATTCATAGGGCTTTTGAGGCTCTTTTTATATGAGGATTTATAGATTTGAAACATCAATGATTGAACGATTACCATAACAAATGAACGATTACAGGAACTATTGAACGTTTACCACAACGATGAGAGTTGCAAGAAGTTTGTGTAATCTCCAAGCCGCATGAGCCCCAGCCTCCTTCAAATCTCGAATCCCACCGCCTTCCGCTCCTCCTCGCTCATTTCCGCGAGAAACTTCGCCGGCCTGGCGTCGCGGTTGTAGTCCT
>JBNMGG010000051.1:0-5333 GCA_050872145.1 Candidatus Alloenteromonas sp.
TCCTGAAGCTCATCGCTCCGGAACGTGCGGTTGATGGTTTGGGGATGGGACGAGAAGGAAGGGGCAGGCTCCTTAGGAGAAGGAATGGGCTGCTCTTCCCTCATCTGGCGACGGGAAGAGAAAGGCAAGGAGGTCGAGGGGCGGAACTCCCATTGCTCGAATTCACCCTTTTCCCGGTCCAAGAACTCCTGGCGGTCCTTTTCGCTTGCGGGCGGGATCTTCTTGGTGTGGAAGGCGGCGTTGGGGTCTTCCTCCCCCACTTCGATGCCCTCCTGCTGCTTGGCAAGCTTCCTAGCCCGCTTCTTTTGCTTTTCCTCGGGCCGCTTGCTGCGGGCGATTTTGGCTTTGGCCCGGATGGCGAAGAAAGCCTTCTTCAGCAAAGGCGAGAAGGCGATGATCAAAGCGGCGAAGAGCAAAAGCCCGGCGATGAGGTAGGGAAGGAAAAGCCCGGGGATGGCCAAAGCCCCGGCAAGCTCATAGCAAAGGAAGCCGCCGAGGAGCTTGGGGGTGGCGATCAAGGCGAATCCGCCCTGCTTGAAGGAAGCGTTGAGCTCATCGAGGAAGAGCGCGGGCTTCGCGGCGTCGATCCCCCCTTGGAAAGCGAGGGTCTCTAATAGCGTCCCCGCGCCGACCAAGACGATGGATAAGACGACGTAGTAACGCTTTTTCAGCGAGGGGATTTTCTTCCGGAAGGGGAAAAGCAGGGACAAAACGAAGAAGAAAGCGAAGAAGGTGTACATCCCAAAGCCCCCGAAAAGGAAGACGAAGGGATAAGACAAAAAGGCCAAGTGGGTCGAGGGAGAAAGCAAAACGAGGAGGCAGAACAGGGCGAAGGCGATCGCGAAGGCGTTTTTGACGAGGTTGGAGTTATATTTCAAAACCGAGTTTTTCTTTTTCATAGGTAACTTTGATTATAAATCAAAAAGAAGGGCTCCGTGCACTGCTCTTCGCCCTTCTTTGCCGTTTTTTTATAGGGCCCCTTCGAGGTTTGAAACGCCTTCTTTTGAAGAAGCCAAATCGGAATCGCTTTATGATTTTTTGCTCAATCCGACGAGAATCCCCGCATCGTAAGAGGCACCGTCTAGGAAGGAGTAGACGTCAAGGACGAGGGTCCTATTCTCATCGACGTCTTTTTGGTAGGTGGTTTCCCCGGAGGAGGTGACTTTCTTGAAGCCATTTTCCAACAATTTGGCGGAGTAAGATTCGGCGAAGGAATCGCCTTCCGCTTTGCTGGGCAGGCTCACGTAGAGGTAATAGACCCCGTTTTCGATGAGCTTGGGCTCGCTGTAGGTTCCGCCGAAGCTCGGGATGAGGGAGGTGACCGAAGATCCGCCGAGGGACTTTGAGAACTCCGAATAGGCCTCTTCGTCCCGGATCATCTCCTTCCAGGAAAGGGAGGAGCAATCGTAGAGGACGTTTGCCTTATCGAAGGAAGGAACTTGGCCGAAGGAAGAATATTCGATCGTGTGCCGATTCCCGTAATTGGAAGAGGTCCCATACCCATCGTTGACGTTCTGGATGGTCACTTTGTCTTCTTCCAAGGTGATGCTCAGGGTTCCGATGGTGTCGGAGAGGAAAGGCGTGAAAAGGGAGGTGTTGGGGAATAAGCCCGCGTAACGGGAATCCAGCGTATAGACGTTCCCTTCCTTTTGGAAGAAAGCGCTGGAAATCTTGAAATCGGGCCAGTAATTCTCGATTTTCGCCGAAGAGGGGGCGCCCGAGGCGTAGTAGGAAGCCCCGCTATAATGGACGAGGCGCTGGGTATTCCCCTGCTCATCGAGGATATAGGCCGCGTCGTCGCTGACTTTGCCCCCGTTCTGAATCACGTAGGAGAAACTATCCGGGCTAACCTGCCCATCGGTTTCTCCTGCGAGGCTGAAGCGCCCGCCCTTATACTTGATGATCTCGTTTTTCAGATGGGTCTTGAAATTCAGGGCTCTGAGCTTCCCCATCGCGGAGGAAAACCCTTCGTCCTCCTCTTTTTCGATTCGGGTCGGGAGGGGGGCTTCCTCGCCGAAGGAAAGGAAGGCGCCGGAATAGGTTTTGGTCACGCTGGCCTCCACCGTTCCCACCAATGTCACCGTGTAAGGCTCAAAGGAGAGGTCGATGAGGATGGACTCCCCTTCTTTTTTCAAGCTCAAAGAAGCCAAAGTTCCGAGCGATCCCCCATATCCGGAGAAAAAGTTTTTAATTTTCGACTCGAAGCCGATGTGGGAGGAGGAATAACGGTATTCGCCGCTTTCCGGGGTGAAGTCGCTTTCTTTCAGCGACAAAAAGGGATTGTCCAACCCGGCGGAAGCCCAGGGGACGTCGTTCCCTTTCTTGCTTTTAATGGGGGTTTCCTCAACCACGTTGCTCCGGGAAAGCGAAAGCAAGGTGAGGCTCCCCTCTTTGTCGACGTAGGCCTCATCGTAATCAATCGCCTCTTTGGCGGGATCGGAAGAAGTCGTTTGACGATAGGCGATTTGCCGGTAACGGCTGGAGGAAGCGTAGAAGTCCTGATAGGAGGAATAGATCGTTTCGGACTCGTTCCCGCCGAGGATCTTGATGGCCTCCACCGCTTTCGCTTCCAAATGGAAGCCCTTCTTCAAAGAAGCGAGGATCTCGCCGATCTCGTTTTTCTCCTCTTGCTGGGAAGAAGGCTGCTCCAAAGAAGAGGAAATCTCCTCCGAAGAGGAATCTTCCGCCGCGGAGGAAGAGCTTTCCTGGGCGTTGGTCCCGTCGCAGGAAGCGAGCAAAAGGAAGGGGGTGAGCAAAAGAAGGGATTTCGTTTTTTTCATAGGATTGCCAATCTCCAAATTCAGGCCGAGACTTCTTCGAGGCTGACGGACAAGGTGCGCTTGACCCCCGCCCGTGAGAGGAAGGTGAGCTCATAGTCCCCGCCGCGGAGGAAGGTGATCGCTTTGTCCTCTTCTTCGTAGGAGAAGTCGCTTTCCTTGGCTTCCTCCCCGTTCCGCATGGCCGATTGCAAGAGGATCGAATCGATGTTGCGGACGGCCGTGTTGGGGCGGGCTTCGCCGATTTGGACGAAGTACTTCGTGTTCAGCGCGGCCGAATCGACCTCGGTGACGCTATAAGGGTTCTCGCCCAAGAAAGGAATGTAGTCCGTATAGAAGAAGCGATTAAAGTCCGTGTTGGAGGATGTTTTTGCTTCGTATTGATTCGACAGTTTGAAGGAAGAGCCGGAACTGATACTTTCCGATACGCTCGACCCGGAAACCAAGTGGTCCTCCTCACTGCCGGAGGCCTCGACGAGAAGTCCGCCCTGGAAGGCGAACTCGAAAAGGAAGTTCCTCCGGTAAACGTCGTCGTTGGCGTCTTTCTCGTCGAAGTAGGTGGACAAAGTGAGGCTGTCCCCCTGCTTTTGGAAGGTCGCGTTGGCCTCGGCGTCGCTCTGGGTGAAATACCCGCTTTCCCCGAAATAGGTTTGATAAAGGAAATCCGATCCCCCGAGGTAGACGTTCCCTTTGTGGAGAATGGTCGCCTGGTTATCGACCCCGGCGAAGTCGAGCCGGCTTGAGGCAAGCAAGGCTTGGGCGTCTTTCTCCTCCATCTCGACCCCCTTGCTGCGGAGGACGCTGAGGGATTTCTCCGTCCCGTCGACGTTGTAGAAAGCGTCGATGAACAAGCCGTGCAGATAGCCATATTCATGGTAGAAGTTCTGATTGCCCTGTTCCAAGTCGAACCCGCCGTCTTTATTGGCGTAATAAACCTCCCCTGATGCGGAGAGGGAGAGCACATCGTCGGAATAGGAAGCCCCCGAGAAAAGGGCTTTTTCCTTTTTGGTGATTTTCCCTTTGTAGTAGGCGTCTTTCTCAAGGGTTAAGGAAAAGCCCGAGGTCTTCTCCTTCCCAGATTCGAGAGCGGATTTCAAGGTTTGGGCGAATCCGCTTAAAGAATCGATTTCTTCGGAAGAGGCGGGAAAGCTCTCCGGACTTTGGGAGGGCGAAGAGCTTTGTTGGCTTTCCGGCTCACCCGGCCCGCAGGAAAGCAAAGCCGGGACGAGCAAAGCGCTCGACAGCAGGAGAATGAGGTTCCTTTTCGCCATGGTGGTTTCCTTTCTTAATTACAGCAAAGTCGGGATGCCGTCGACGTAATGCCATTCCCCTTGGTAATGGGGTTCGGCCCCGACGTACCATCCCGTTTCAAAGAGCGGCCGGCGGGATTTGGCTTCCAAATAGATCTGCAGATTGCTTTCGGATTCGGGCATGAAAGCCTGGGCCTCGATTTTTAGGACGCTAGAGGAGATGACGATGCTTTTGAGGGCCTTGGAGCGGTTGAGAATGTGGCTTTCGATAGTGAGGACGCTAGAAGGGATGACAAAGCTTTCAAGCTTCGGGCAGTCCGAGGCGAAGCCGCTGCCGATGGTTTCCGGGGCGTTGAGGAGCTCGATTTTCTTCAAGCTGGCGCAGGACCCGAAAAGCCCATCCCCCATTTGGACGACGCTAGAGGGGATGCTGGCTTCAAGGAGCGATCCCATCCCGAAAAAGGCGTTCTCACCGATGGAGAGGATGCCCTCGGGGAGAGCCAAAGAGCTCAGCGAAGACCCGATCAAGGCCGCCCCGGCGATGACTTTCGTGCCGGGGTTGATGGTGAGGGAGGTCGCGGAGGAGGAAACAAGCCCGCAGAGGACGCGGTAGGGATTCTCCTCGCTTCCTAGATAAGCTCCGCCTTTGCCGTCGGTGTTGTACTGGAGGGCCGATTGGGTTCCGGCTTCGGAGAAAGCATAGCTAGCGACGGATATGAGGCTATCGGGAAGAGTGAGTTTGGGGAGATTGACGGCTCCGGAGAAAGCTTCTTTCCGAATCGTTTTGAGGGCATTCCCCTGAATGGTGAAGGAGGTCAATGAGGTGCATCCGGAGAAGGCATAGGCTCCGATTTCCTCGACTTTCGGCCCGAGGGTAAGGGAGGAGACGGGAGCGTCGCGGAAGGCGCTGTCGCCGATGGAGACGACGTTTTCGGGCAATTCCACTTTGGTCAGGGCCTCTTCCCCTTCAAAAAGGGAAGCGCCGATCAAGGCCGTGTCCGCGTTGAGGGTCACGGAGGTGATGGGGTCATCGCTGATTGGGAGTTTCCAAGCCAAAAGATGGGGGTTGCCCTCGTTCCCGAGGTACTTAACCCCGTTTTCTTCCAAACAAGAGAGCTTGGCGCAGGAAAGGAAAACGCTAGAGCCCATCCACTTCAAAGAAGAAGGAAGGGAAACGCTTTGCAGGCTTTCGTCCCCGTAGAAGGCTTCGTCGCCAATTGTCTCTAGCCCCTCGGGGAGATTGAGATTCTCTAGATAAGGCAAAACGGCGAAGGAAAGCTCGCCGATTTCCCGTAAGGTTGAAGGA
>JBNMGG010000069.1:0-1482 GCA_050872145.1 Candidatus Alloenteromonas sp.
AATCTCTTCCTCGAAAGCGAAAGCCGTCCTCATCCAAGGCGATGAGGATCATACGGTCCCCCTTTCCGCCTCCCTTTACCAAGCTCTTCCCGAATCCCCGAACGTCAAAAAAATCCTGCGCCAAGGCTATACTCACTCCCTTCCCTGGCTGAGCCTAGAAGCCAAGCAAACCCGGGAAAAGCTGCAGGGAGAATTCTCCTCCGAGGGGGAAGAGGCTTTCCTTGCAAAGCTAAGCCCCAAGGAAAAAGAATCCGCCAACGAAATCGACGAAGCCCTCATCCAAGAAGCGCTTGCCTTCTTGGAAGGAGAATGAAAAAACGCCCCGAAGGGCGTTATCAGGCGAACAAGTCGTCGAGGTCTTTGAGGAAGGCATCCAGCTCGCTGAGGTCCTTGATCTTGGCCCCGCTGGCTTGCTTATGCCCGCCGCCGCCCCATTTGGTGGCGACCCCGGAGATGTCCTTCTCCTTGCTGCGGATGGAAATCCTCCAGCAAGGTTCTTTTTTGTCCACGTCCTGGGTGATGGAGCACCAGGCGTTGATCCCTTGGATGTTGGAGAAGAGATTGACGTTTTCCTTCCCCTGCTCGGTGGTGATCTTAAGCTCTTCCTGCACCTCAATCGGCAGCAGGTAGTAGGAGACCCCATGTTCGGTAACGGAGAAGTGGGAGAGGACGTAAGCCTGGTTCTTCAGGGATTGGATCGTCTTCTCATACATCGACTGATAGATCTTCGAGATGTTGATCCCGGCCTTCAGCAGCTCCTCGGAAACCGCGAAGGTGTGGACCGAAGTGGAGGAGAAGAGGAAACGCCCCGAATCTCCCACGATGCCGATGTAGAAGTAATGGGCCGCCTCTTCGCTCATCCTCGTCCCTTTGAAGTTGAGGCAGAAGTCGGCGACCAGCTCGGAGGCGGAGGCGGCCTCCTTCTCGCAGACGGTCGCCCGCTTGGCGATTTCGACCTTGCAGGGGTGGTGGTCGATCTTCACTTTGTAACGCGCGTGCTGGAAGCGCGGGTCGGCAATCCTCTCCGGGTCGCCCACGTCGACGATGATGGCCAGGAAATCCCCCTTGGCGAACCATTCGTTGGGGAGGCTCTCCGTCTCGGGGAACAAACGCGGGGTGAAGGAGACGTGGTTGTCGCCCACGAAGCGGACTTCCTTTTCGGGGAAGTTGTCCTTGAGCCAAGTGACCAAGCCCATCTGCGACCCCATCGCGTCGAAGTCCGGCTTGATGTGGCGGAAGACGGCGATTTTGTTGTAGCGGAGAATGGCACGGCGGATGGCCGCGTATTCTTTCTTGTGCTCTTTTCCGAAAGCCAAGACGGCGGGATGCAGATCAGAGCTCATTGTTGATCCTCTTCATGCAGTCGCGGGCGATCATGACTTCCTCGTCCGTCGGCAGCACGGCGACCTTGACCTTGGATTCGGGCTTGGAAATCAAAGCCTCAACCCCGCGGACCTCGTCGTTTTTCTTGTAGTCGATGAT
>JBNMGG010000041.1:0-8766 GCA_050872145.1 Candidatus Alloenteromonas sp.
GTTGTAGCGGGCGGCCAGCCCAGACTGAGAGAAGACCAAAAGGGTCGAATCCCCGCTTCCCAAAGCGGCGTCCACCACTTCGTCATCCTTCATCAGGCGCATCGTGCGGATGGGGCGGGAAAAGCGGGTGACGGGGAAATCCGAAAGGCGGGCCTTCTTGATTTGCCCGAGCTTGCTGAGAATCAATACGTTGAGGTCGCTGCGGAAATTCTTCACCGCGTAGGCGCGGACGAGCTTTTCCCCAGTGGCCAGGGAAACAAGCGTATTCAAATGCATGCCTTCGTCCAGCCATTTGTTGGCTTTGATCAAGTGGATTGGGAGGTAAACATAGTTCCCGAAATTGGTGAAAGCCAAAAGGAAGTCGGTGGTGAGGCAATTTCCCTCATAAATCAGGCAATCGCCCGCCTTTAGGCCCGGAAGCGCGCCGGAAAGGCCGCCGGAGCTTCGCCAAGAGGCGATGGAGCTGCGTTTGGCGTAGCCGTCCCGGGAAACCGTGAGGATGACTTCTTCTTTGGCGATGAGGTCGCGCTTGTCCACGGTGGTGAGGGTTTCGTTTTCCTCGGTGATTTCGCTCCTCCGGTCATCCCCATAGGTCTTGGCGATTCTGCGGAGGTCGGCGATGATGACGTCGTTGAGTTTGTCTTTGCTTTCCAAAAGGCCCTTCAGAAAGGCGATTTCGGCGCCGAGGTCGTCCCTTTCCTTTTCGAGTACCGCGATGTCGGTATGCGAGAGTTTGTATAAGGGCATCTCGACGATGGCTTTGGCCTGGGGCTGGCTGAACCCGAATTTCTCGATGAGGTTCTTCATGGAATCGGCCTTGTCCACGGAAGCGCGGATGGTCGCGACCACCTCATTGATGATGGAATAGGCTTTGATGAGGCCCAAGACGATTTCCAGCCGCCTCTCGTCCTTGTCGAGGTCGTATTTCGTTTTGCGGGTGTAGACATCGACCTGGTGGGCGATGTAGGTATCGCAATAGGAAAGGAGGTTCATCGTCTGCGGGCGCCCATCGACGATGGCCACCATATTCGCGGAGTAGCCCGTCTTCAATTGGGTCTTCGCCATCAAATAGGCCAAAACCGCATCGGCTTTGAACCCTTTTTTGATGTCGACGACGATGCGGATGCCCTCTTTGTCGGACTCATCGCGCACTTCTTCGATGCCGTCGATCTTCTTGTCGTGGCGGATTTGGTCGATGGAGCGGACCAAGGAGCTCTTGACCACCCCGAAAGGAATCTCGCTGACGATGATTTGAGAGGAGCCGTCCTCATTTTCCTTCACCCGGCAGCGCGAGACGATGTCGATCCTGCCCCGCCCCTTCAAGTAGATGTCTTGAAGCCCCTGGGATTCATAGATGATGCCGCCGGTCGGGAAATCCGGGCCGGGAATATAAGCCATGAGGCTTTCCACGGGGCAGCGCGGGTGCTTGATGCGATGGACGACGGCTTGGCAGACCTCTTTGAGGTTGTGCGGCGGGATTTCCGTGGCCATGCCGACCGCGATCCCGGTCGAGCCGTTGACGAAAAGGTTCGGGAAGGAGGAAGGCAAGACGGTGGGTTCGAATTCGGTGTCGTCGAACGTGAGCTCCATGTCGACCGTGTTCTTCTCAATGTCGCGCACCATTTCGTTGGAAATGGCGGAAAGGCGGGCTTCGGTGTAACGGTAGGCGGCCGGGCCGTCCCCGTCGATGGAGCCGTTGTTGCCTTGGAAGTCGATCAAAGGGGCGCGCATGGCCCATTTCTGGGACATGTGAACCAACGCCCCGTAGATGGAGGAGTCGCCATGGGGATGGTATTTGCCCATGACCTCGCCGACGATGTGCGCGCATTTCTTCGTGCTGTGGTCGATCGTGTTGTGGGTGTTGTACATCGCGAAGATGATGCGGCGCTGAACGGGCTTAAGCCCATCCCTGGCGTCGGGGATCGCGCGGTCTTGGATGACGTCTTTGGCGTAGACGTCGAAACGGTCCCCCATCAATTCGTCGAGGGTGGAAGGCTCGATGTTCTCGAGGATCGGGCCGAGATCTGCTTTTCTGCGGGCGCTCATTTCCGAACCTCCTTGAGGAAGGCATCCTCTTCGTTGAACTGGATGTTCTGCTCAATCCATTCGCGTCGTTTGCTGGCGTCGCTGCCCATCAGGACCGAGATGCGGTTCTCCACGACGAGGGGATCGTCGATGTGGACCTGAAGGAGGCGCCGGGTCTTTTTGTTCATGGTCGTGTTGAAAAGCTGGTCGGCGTTCATTTCGCCCAAGCCTTTGTAGCGGCTGATCGCGTAGCCCGGCCCGACTTGGGCCTTGGCTTCTTCTAGGGTTTTGTCGTCCCAAGCGTAGACGATGTGGCTCTTGTCGTTTTTCTTATAGACCCCATAAAGCGGCGGGCAGGCGATATAGACCATCCCATTGGTGATGAGGGGCTTCATGTAATTGTAGAAGAAGGTCAGAAGCAGGATTTGGATGTGGGCCCCATCGGTATCGGCATCGGTCATGATGATGATTTTCCCGTAATGGGATTCGGCGGGGTCGAAATCCGCCCCCACGCCCGCGCCGATGGTTTGGATGATGGTGGAGAATTCGACGTTCTGCTTCATCCTTTCCATGGTGATGGAATCGGTGTTCAAAGGCTTCCCGCGCAAAGGGAGGATGGCCTGATACATGCGGTCGCGCCCGGATTTGGCCGAGCCGCCTGCGGAATCGCCCTCGACGATGAAAAGTTCGTTGTTGGCGTAGTCTTTGCTTTGGGCGGCGGCGAGCTTGTCGGAGATGACGGCGTCGACTTTCTTGGTTTTGCCGCTGCGGGCCGCTTCCCTTGCTTTTCTAGCCGCCTCGCGGGCCGTTTTCGAAGCCGAGCATTTCTTAACGAGGTCAATGGCAAAGTCTTTGTGCTCGGTGAGGTAGTACATCAGGTTCGTATAGACGAAATCATTGAGCAAGGGGGTCACTTCGGCGGTGTCGAGCTTGGCTTTGGTCTGCGATTCGTATTGAAGGATGTTTTCCGGAATCTGGACCGAAACAACCGCGGTCAAACCCTCGCGGACGTCGTTGCCGTCGAGCTTTTGACTCTCTTTGATGAGGCCGTTCTGCACCGCCCAGTCGTTGACAGCGCGGGTCAAACCGGCTTTGAATCCCGTTTCGTGGGATCCCCCGTCATGGGTGCGGACGTTGTTGGCGTAGGAAATGAGGTTGTCGTTGTAATCTTGGTTGCACCACTGCATCGCCACTTCCATGCGGATGGGGTTGTTGGTTTCCTTGACGCTCTTGGAATCGGAGAAATCCAGGATCTCGCCCAGCGGGTTTTTGTGCTCGTTCAAAGAAGCGACGTATTCCTTGAGGCCGTCTTTATAGAAGAACTCCACGGACTGGCCGGAGCGCTCGTCTTTCAGCACGAAATGGATTTTGCGGAGGAGGAAAGCCTCTTCGCGGAGGTGGTTGTAGACGGTGTCCCATTTGAAATCGACCGTCGAGAAAATGGCTTTGTCCGGCTTGAAGCGGACCAAGGTCCCGTGCTTGCGCGTCGTTCCGATCTTCTCCAAAGGGGTTTTCAGATTTCCGCCGTTTTCCCAGCGAATATGGTAAATGAAGCCTTGGCGGAAAACGGTCACGTCGAGGTATTCGGAAAGCGCGTTCGTCACCGTCGCGCCGACGCCGTGGAGACCCGCCGCGGTTTGATAGGCCTTATCGGAGAATTTTCCGCCTGCGTGGAGCTTGGTGTAGATCAATTCGATGGCCGGCTTTCCCGTCGCTTTGTGGATGTCGACGGGGACGCCGCGGCCCTCGTCTTCGACTGAAACCGACCCATCTTTATTCAAGGTAACGTAAATATGGTCGCCATAGCCATTGGCGGCCTCATCGACGCCGTTATCGACGATTTCCCAAATTAAATGGTGCAAACCCGAGGCATTGGTCGCGCCGATGTACATGCCCGGCCTTTTTCGGACGCCTTCCAGCTCCGAAAGGACCTCGATGTTCTTCGCGGTATATTGTTCTTCTGCTTTTTCGATGTCTGCCATTTTAGATTTGTTCGCGCCAAAAAACGCCGATATGGGTAAAACCAGTGGCATTATACCTTTTTGAAAAAGAGAAAACCACGAGCCATTTTGGATATAATTACCCCGCGAAACGGAGAATTTATGGACAAAATCATTTGGATAAACATCGTTTGCGGCCTCGGCGCCCTCTTGGTGGGCTATTTATTCGGCTCCATCCCCAGCGGAGTCATCATCGGGAAAGTCTTTTTTCATAAGGACCCCCGCAACTATTACTCCCATAACTCTGGGGGCACCAATTCCGGCCGTGTCTTCGGCAAAAAAATCGGCGTTTTGGTCATTATCCTCGACATGATCAAGACCGCCCTTCCGATTTACTCGCTTTGGGCCATCTACACGTTCACGCCCATTTCGAATTACCTCCAATGGAGCAACGGCTACCAAGCCGCCCCTCTTTATTACTGGTTCGCCGGACTCGCCGCCGCGATCGGCCATTGCTGGCCCATCTATATTTCCTTTAAAGGAGGAAAAGCCGTTTCCTGCTACATGGGAACCAACATCCTGACTTCCTGGACGGAATTCTGCTTCGCCGGATTCACGTACCTCTTCGTCGCGGGGAAGAAGAAAATGATTTCTTTGGCCTCCATTACCACTTCCATCGCCGGAACCATCACGGCGTGGGTCATGGCCATCCTCGCCCTGAGCTTGCCGGGGCTTTGCAATTGGGACGCCGTGTTCTCTTGGACATTCGGATTTTTCCCCGTTCTCCACATCGGCTGGGAATTCGCCTTGGTCGATACTTTGATCGCCCCGATTTTGATTTTCCGCCACCGTGCCAACATCGCCAGAATCCGTCAAGGAACCGAAGCGAAGACAACCGATAAACTAGGAAATATTTAGTCGTTTTTTAGTGCATTATTTCTTGCCATAGATTTGTAATGGAACCATTGAATTTCTTCGATGGTTCCTTTCTTTTTGATTGACGTTTTTCGTTAACGTATTGTCAAAACCATAAAAGTTATCGAAAAATTATTTAACGGCGTTTTCCACGCTTTTTCTTTGGCCAAAGTTCCACCGCTCCTATCGGATTTCTTGTAAAAGGAACGCAGTTCTTGCAAGAGCGAAACAAACAAAAAAAGAAGCGGTTTTCCCCGGGGGGAAGTCGCTTCTTTTGCGTTGGGTTTTTCTGTTTATTCCAAGGCGAAGAGGAAGGGATAAACGTCTTGTCCTCCCTCTAAGGGGAAGTAGTCCATGAGGGGGAATTTCTTTTGGATCTTCTCCCCCACTTCCGCTTTCGTCTGCTCGCTGACGCCCTTCCCGAAGAAGACGGTGATGACGGAACGCTCATCGAGATCGGGCACTTTTTCAATCGTCGTGAGCAAACAGGAAACAGGGTCGGCTTCGTCGTCGACGAGATTCCCGCCGAGGATGCCGATCGCATCGCCTTTCTTTACTTGCACGCCGTTGTTGAGCGAATCGCGGATGGAGGTGGAAACCTCCCCGAACAGCACCGAATCAATCGCTTGCTTGGCCGTTTCGACGCTCTGTTCCAGCGACTCCGACTCGAAATCGAGCATCTGTAAAGCCGAATAGGCTTGGACGATTGACTTCGTGGGCAAAACGATGATGTCGGAGCCTTCGTAAAGCCCGGCGGCCTGCTTAGCGGTCAAAATAACGTTCCCGTTGTTGGGGAAAACCAAGATGTGGTCCGCGTTGGCAGCTTGGAAGGCGCGGACAAAGTCATCCGCGCTGGGATTCATGCTCTGCCCCCCGGAGACGATTTGATCAGCTTTCAGGGACTTGAAAAGCTCGGCGATTTCCGGGCTCGGGGCGACGGCGACGATGGCGATGTCCTTCCGCGGGGATTTCTCCCCCACGACTTCCTTCAAAAGGATTTCGTTGTGCTGGAGGTTCATGTTCTCCATTTTGAACGTCAGGAATTCGCCATAACGTTGGGCGTATTCGATGGCCAAAGCCGGAGTTTTGGTGTGGACGTGGACTTTGACGATGTTCCCCTGCCTCAAAGCGACGATGGAATCGCCGAAGGAGGAGAAGGTTTTGATCATGTCGTCGAGATCGAATTCTTCCGGGCCTTTCTTGCAGTTTTGCAGCTGCAGGATGAACTCGGTGCAATAGCCATAGGTCAATTCCGAGTCCTCGTTGAACGCGGAAGCGTCCACGGAAGAGACGTTAGAAGGAGAAATGAAAGAGGAATCTTCGATTTTCTCTCCCAAAAGGTCCTTCCTCATCCCGTCGATGATGTAAACAAGGCCCGCTCCGCCCGAATCGATGACGCCGGCTTCTTTCAAAACCGAAAGGAGATTCGGCGTGTTCTGCAAGGCAGAGGCCATTTTCTTCACGACGAGGGAAAGGGCTTCTTCGATGGTTTTGATTTCATTAGCTTCGGAGGTAAGGGCTTGGCTCCCCTCCCTGGCGACGGTCAAAATCGTGCCTTCCACGGGCTCGACGACGGCTTTGTAGGCCGTTTCGGTGCCTTTCAGGAAAGCTTGGGAAAGTTCGGCGACGCCGGCTTGTTCCAAGCCCGAAAAAGCCTGGCCGATCCCGGCGAAGAACTGGGAGAGGATGACCCCGGAGTTCCCACGGGCGGACAAAAGCATGCCCGAGGCGAGAGCGGAGGCTTTCTCCGAAAGCGAATCGGAGCAAACCCGTTCCATCGCCTCAACCCCGCCCTTCAGGGTTGCGGTCATGTTCGTACCCGTGTCGCCATCCGGGACCGGGAAGACATTGAGGCCATTCACCTCTTGATGATGCGCCTTCAGGTTCCGCAGGCCGTTTTCGACCATGCTTTGGAAGGCGGAAGCTGTGATGATGTCCATAGGAGGAAAGGCGCGGCTTTATTCGCCGCAGAGGGTAACTTCCTTCCCATAAACGTAGACGATGACGGTCCCCGGGCCGGTGCTGGCCCCGACGATGGGCCCGACTTTCCCCGTGTGGATCTTCGCGTTCGGCAAGCGGCGGCGGATTTCGTCGCAGGCGATTTTGCTGGCTTCTTCGTCGTCGGCGTCGGAGACGTAGAACACTTCATTCTCCGGATCGAGGCAAGCTTCCACGGCCAAATCGGCGATGCGGACGAGGGAGGCTTTTCTTCCTTTGACTTTCTCGCTGGCGAAGTTGTGCCCTTTCGTGTCGGAAATCAAAATCGGCTTGACGGCGAACAAATTCCCGAAGAAAGCACTGGAAGCCGTGACGCGGCCGGCTTTTTTCAAGGTCGTCAGATTCTCGACGGTGCCGAATTGGTTGAAGCAAAGCCTCTTTTCCAAAAGGAAAGCCTCGACTTCGAGGAGGGTTTTCCCCTGCTCGCGCATTTCGCTGGCTTTGACGGCCATTTCGCCCTGCCCGTATCCGGAGATAAGGGAGTCGACGCAGACGATCTTGCGGTCTTTGAATTGCTCCATCAATTCCTTAGCCACCTTGACGGCGACGTTATAGGAGGCGCTTAAACCCGTGGAGACGGCGATATAGAGGATGTCCATCCCCTTTTCCAAATAGGGAATCCACTTCTCCCGGCAGGTCGCCTCGTTGATTTGGGAGGTGAAGATGCGCTTCCCGCCCCTCATCGTGTCGTAGAACTGCTTGACGGAGAGGCCTTGGTCAAAGTCCAAGGAAGCTTTGATTTTCTCCCCGTCCTCGACGGAAACCCAAAGGGAGAGATAATCGATGTCGTACTTTTCGCGAAGCTCTTTGTCGAGATCGCCGGTCGAGTCGCTGAAAATAGCAAAATTTGATTTCATAAAGGTCCTTTCCTTATAAAAAAGCAAGCCGTCGAGGTTTCCCTCAGCGGTTGCTTTCTTGCTCCATTGATTTCATGACGGCGCGGATTTGCGCTTCCGAAGGCTTGCGCCCCATGGAGCGGAACATCGCGCGGATCATATTCTCGTTAATGGGAGGATTGTCTTTGAGCTGCTTCTTCATCAGCCAACGGGCCAAGAAGAAACCGCCGACGGCGCCCAAAATCAAAGCGCCGATGACGAGCCCGAACCAGCCTGGATTCCAACCAAACGATGTAGCATCAAGTGCTAGGGTCATTCTCAGGCCCTCCCGTCGTATTTGCCGGTTGTGGTGTCAACGGAGATCTTGTCGCCTTCGTTGATGAACAAAGGAACGCGGATGGTGATGCCGGTCTCGAGTTCGGCGTCTTTGGAACCGCCGTTGGAGACGGTGTCGCCACGGACGCCCGGCTCGGTCTTGGTGACGGTGAGGATGGCTTTCGCGGGGAGCAAAACGCCGAGGATCTCGTCTTCGTAGCTGACGATGGTGACTTCGCTATTGGGGGCGATGTACTTGATCTCATTCTGCAAGGAAGAGTGAGGGAGCGGGATCTGCTCGTAGGTCTTCGGATCCATGAAGTTGTAGGTCTGGCCGTCGTCGTAGAGGTAGGTCATGGTCTTCTTGTCGACGTGGACGTCCTCGACGCCGTATCCGGAGTTGCGGGCCAATTCGATGATGGCGCCGGTCCTCATGTTCTTGACTTTCACTTTGGCGACCATCTTCCTCATCGCGGTTTTATTGAGGAGGATGTCGATGACTTGGTACAAATTCCCTTCATCGATGAAGTAATTGCCCGGGCGCAATTCAGTGACATTGATCATAAGTAAAAAATCTCCTTTGATGTCGTGGGTATTATAGGCATTTCCGTTCCATCCTTAAAGGATGAGTTAATCCAGGATTGCGTTTCAAAAGTGTAGGTGGCAATAAAAAAGGGAAGTTCCATAATTGAATCGTCAAAAATACAAGGAGGAACTTCCGTGAAGATTCTAGCACA
>JBNMGG010000073.1:0-1236 GCA_050872145.1 Candidatus Alloenteromonas sp.
ATATAAAGGAACGGGGGATGACAATCTCTATGGTGGAAATAACTACTCCAACTATAAGATGCGTGATTTCTTCCCGAACGATTTGTCCTTCGACGATAAATCCACGCTCAACTGGACTTTCTCCGTCACCGAGCAAACCGATTCCTCCATCACCTTGCACTTCATCGAAAACAAATAATTGAAAGGGTAATAACATGAAAAACAAAAGTATCGCATTAACTTTATTGGCCTTAGCGAGCGCCGTTGGCATGGTCGCTTGCTCAGGCGGAAGCGAAAACAATGATTCCTCTTCCGTTTCCGAAGAGCCACAAGTCTCCTCCTCCGAATCCGCGGCGAGTGTTGCCGGGCGTATCGCCGTCAGCAACAAAATGCCATCCGAGATCGAGGTGAATTCGACGATTGACCTCGAGCAATACGTCACCGTCACGAAAGTCGACACCTGGTCCGTGGAAACCGATTCGGAAAACATCAAGATCGACGGCCACAAGATCAAAGGCATCGATTATGGCTCTTTCCGCGTCCGCATCGTCGCCGGCACCACCAAAAAGGCCATCGACGGATACATCGTGAGTAAAGACAAGCTCGCCTTCAACAAGGTCATCGAGTCCATCAGCAACAACTACACGGTCGAGGCCATCATGGTCGGATCTACCTCTTCCACCACTTACGACACCCCATACGGCATCGCCTATCACAATCCGAATTATTTCGCTTCTCAAGAGCTCGACAGCAACTATAACCCAACCAAGAACTTCAGCGGTTATTTGACCGCCCCGAACGGCAACGCCTATTCCTTCACTTTCGAAGCGAACAAAGACAATGGCTCCAATCCAACCAACTTCGTGGTCGAGCCAGGCATCCAAAGAAGCATCGACAACTATTATTTGGGCGGGTCTTTGGCCATCAAAGGAACCGACTACGTCGAAGTCTTAGACAAGGAAGGCAACCCAAGTGGTCTTTATGAATTAAAGGATCGCTCCACCGATGATTATGGCAGCACCTTGGTGACCGACATCGGTAGCACCACCATGGGCTTACCGCTCGACTCTATGGTGTCGAACTACAAAGCCACCTTCTATTCCGCTTATGACGAGGATAGCGGCGCGGTGAGCTTCGAGCTCGTCGGCACGGTCCAGAACCAAACCAGCGCCTTGGGCTTAGCGATCATCATCGGCGACATCGGCTCCACCGGCGTCGACCCAATCGACAATTGGCTCGCTACCCCAACTTATCCAA
>JBNMGG010000007.1:0-63473 GCA_050872145.1 Candidatus Alloenteromonas sp.
AACGCTGCAAGAAAGCCCAGGGGATCGGCATCCTCGGATTCGAGAAAAGAGGATTCCAAACCATCGTCGCCCCGGCGGAAAATCGCAGCTTCACCCAGGTTCCCTGCATTCAATGCGGCCAATGCATCGAAGTTTGCCCGACGGGCGCTTTGTCCGAGCATCGGGAAATCGGGAAAGTCGATGAAGCCATTCAAAACGGGAAATACGTCGTCGTCCAAACCGCCCCGGCGGTCCGGGCGGCGATTTCCGAGGAGTTCGGTCACAAAATCGGTGAGGAAAACGGAACCGGAAAAATGGTCGCCGCCCTTCATCGCCTTGGTTTCAAAAGGGTTTTCGATACGGATTTCGGCGCCGATTTGACCATCATGGAAGAAGCGCAGGAATTGATTAATCGCATTACTTCCAAAGGCGTTTTGCCGCAAATTACGTCTTGTTCCCCGGGCTGGATCAATTACCTAGAGTATTTCTACAGCGATTTGATCCCCCATGTGTCGACTTGCAAATCCCCCCACGAAATGGAGGGGGCGATTCTGAAAAGCTATTTTGCGAAATCCCATGGTTTGAAACCAGAAGACGTATTCGTGGTTTCCATCATGCCCTGCACGGCAAAGAAAGGGGAAGCCCAACGAAAAGAAAACGCGGCCGTGGAAGGTTTGCCCGATGTCGACGCGGTTCTTACGACCCGAGAGCTTGCCGTCCTCATTAAGAGGGCTGGTTTGCTTTGGGACGAATTGCCCGAAGAGGAATTCGATCAGGATCTTTTGGGACAATATAGTGGCGCCGCGCCGATCTTCGGGACGACGGGCGGGGTTATGGAAGCGGCTTTGAGGACGGCTTATCACAGCTTGACCGGAAAAGAGTACGGGCCTATCGAATTCACCGCCGTCCGAGGAGCAGAGGGGGTGAAGAAGGCCGAAGTGAAAATCGGCAAGCTTTCCCTGAAGGTTGCCGTGGCTTCCGGAATGAGGAACGCGAAACCGCTTCTTGACGAAATCCGGTCCGGTAAATCCCCCTACGCCTTCATCGAAATCATGGGTTGCCCCGGAGGGTGCGTCAACGGAGGCGGCCAGCCCTTCGTGAAACCAAATCTTTTGGCGGGCAAGGAAGCGCCGAATATTTTGGATACGTATTGCCAAAAGAGGGCGAACATTCTTTATTCCATCGATGAGAAATCCGCGATTCGGCAATCCCACAACAACCCCGACGTGCAGAAACTCTACAAGGATTTCCTTGGGGAGCCTTGCGGCGGGATCTCGGAGAACCTCCTCCATACCCATTACCGGTCTGACAGGGAAAAGTATCCGAAGAAGTAGAATTTCACTTCTCTTTGGCGGCTTTCCAGCCGCCTTTTTTGTGGGGGCAAAAATAGCATGCTCCCTTCCGGTGGGGTCCTCTTCCTCTATAATGGATTTCGTTATGGTAAAGAATCTTATTTTTGATTTGGACGGGACCTTGCTCGATACGTTGCCGGGGATCACCTTGGCAATCAATAAAGCCTTGTCCGAATGTGGATATTCTTATTCCTTCACGGAGGAGGAAACGAAAAGTTTAATCGGCGGAGGGGCGGATCGCCTTGTCCGAAAAGCTTTGAAAGACAAAGGGAATGATGAGGTGGCTTTTTTGGCTTTGAAAAAAGTCTATATGCCCCTTTATCGACAATTCCAAGAAACAAATACAGGGATGTTTGCGGGATTGGAGACGGTTTTGCGGGCTTTTCACAGCGAAGGAAAACGCCTTTTCGTCGTTTCGAATAAGCCAGACCCGTTGGCTCATGCGGCGGTTGCGAAATACTTGCCTCCTTTATTCACCGGGGTCACGGGGCAAAAAGAAGGATTCCCTCCCAAGCCCAATCCCGCGTCTACCCTTTCCATGATGGAAAAATTTGGATTGAAGGCTTCGGAAAGCGTTTATATCGGGGATTCTCATTTTGATGTGGAAACCGCTCATAATGCCCATCTCCGCTGCATCCTGGTGGAATGGGGATATGGGGATTATCAGGAGGCTCTGATCTGCGAAAGCGATTACTCCGCATCTTCCCCGGCGATGCTATATTCGGTTGTGCAATCCCTATAAGAAGAAAGGAATGGTAGAATTCAGCCATGCATTCCGTGAAACTTTTCAACTCTTTGGGTAATCGAATCGAAGAATTCGTCCCCCTCGTCCCTGGGAAGGTATCCATTTACGTCTGCGGGCCCACGGTCTATAACTCACCCCACATCGGCAATATGAGGCCCGTCATCGTTTTCGATACGTGGCGGAGGCTTTTCCTTTCTTTGGGGTATCAAGTTACCTACGTTTCCAATTACACGGACGTGGATGACAAGATCATCAACCGGGCCAAAGAACTCGGGATCAGCGAAAAAGAGCTCACCGATTCGGTCATTAAGGAATTCCGCGAAGCCGTTGAAAAAGTCGGCGCGCTTCAGCCGGACGTCACTCCCCGTCCGACGGTGTACATGCCCCAGATGATCTCCTATATCCAAGACCTCATTGATAAAGGCGCGGCTTACCAAAAGGGCGGGGACGTGTATTTCCGCGTGGGACAAGACAAAGATTATGGCGCCCTTTCCGGGAACACGCCGGAAGCTTTGATGTCGGGGGCCCGCATCGAAGTCAATTCGCAGAAAGAATCCCCCTTGGATTTCGCGCTTTGGAAAAAGACCGAAGAAGGCATCCGTTGGGACACCCCTTGGAGCCAAGGAAGGCCGGGGTGGCATACGGAATGCTGCGTCATGATCAATTCGATCTTCCGTGATCAAAACGGCTACATCGATATCCATGGCGGGGGATTCGATTTGAAATTCCCCCATCACGAAAACGAAATGGCCCAAGCCGAAGCCCACAACGGAAACCGCTTGGCTCATTACTGGCTGCACAACGGGTTCATCAATATCGACAATGAGAAGATGTCCAAGTCCTTGGGCAATGTTGTTTTGGCCAAAGACGTCATCGCCCGTTATGGCGGGATGCCCTTTCGCCTGATGGTTCTCAACACCCATTATCGGGCTCCGCTTTCCTTCACGGAGGAGACGATCGCTGAGGCGACGAAGACCTATCAGAAAATCACGTCTTGCTTCAAATCCCTCTCCATCAAATTGCAGCGGGAAGGAATTGACCTTTCCCAAATCAAAGGAAGCGGCGAAGAAACTTTCTTCGACGAGCTTTGCAACGACTTGAATACGCCGAACGCTTTGAGCGTCCTTTTCTCGGAAATCAAAGCGGCGAACCAAAACATGAGGCAAAGGGAAATCGATTGGGAAGCCTTGAAAGAAAATTACGGGCGTCTCCGCGATTATCTCTTCGCGCTCGGCATCGACGGCGGCGAAGTTAAATTGGATCAAGAAGCGAAAGGCCTCTTCCGTGAATACGATGAGGCGAAAAGGGCAAAGGACTTTGAAAAGAGCGACCTTTTGCGCGGAAAACTAATCGGAAAAGGCGTTTTTTAAGGGCCGAAACGACGGTCTTTTTATAGGAGAATCCCATGGGTATAATCATTTATGGCAAGAATGCCGTTCGCGAAGCGGTGAACTCGGAATCGGCGACCGAATTGAAGGTCGTTCGGCGTTTCGAGCAGGACATGATCGTCCAAGCCGCGAGGGCGAAGAAGATTCCCGTCGAACTCGTGGAGGAATCCGAGTTGACTCGGATTGCCAAAAATCCCTCTCATCAGGGCTTTCTGGCAATCTGCAAGGGGTGGAAAAACTATACGGTTGAGGAGCTTATCGAATCCTCAAAAGGAAGTGCTTATCCCCTTCTTTTGATTCTTGATGGCATCGAAGACCCACACAATCTCGGGGCGATTTTGCGTTCCTGCGATGCGTTTGGGGTCGACGGCATCATCATGAAGAAACGGAATGAAGTTCCGCTCAATAGCACTGTCGCCAAAGTTTCCACCGGCGCCATTTGCTATGAGAAAGTCGCCTCGGTTCCCAACCTCTCCCAAGCCATCCGCAAATTGAAGGATAATGGTTTCTGGGTCGTTTCCAGCGACGGAAGCGGGAATACCAATTACGACGAGATCGATTACAAATGCCCCATTGCCCTTGTGGTTGGAAGCGAGGGATTCGGCGTTTCCCGCTTGCTAGTCCGAGATAGCGATTTCGTTGCGAAAATCCCAATGGTTGGGCACGTCAATTCTTTGAATGCCTCCGTTGCAACCGCCGTCTTCTTGGCGCAAATCTCTTCTTCCCGTTCCCATTGATCCATTCTTGCCTCCCTTGGAGGAAATACACATATGGGATCTACGATTGTCGATCCGCTCGCCCACGTCAGCGATGAGTCTTTGCTATTGCTAGGAAGAATGGGCAAAGCCGATGCGAGGAATTCCCTCGCAGTCCGTTATTACAAAAACCGGAGGAGAATTTGCTACAAGGCTTCCTCTGCGATTATGGGCTTCTTGGACGAATGGGAAGCCAACGAAGCTTTCTTTCGCGGCTATTTGGACGCGGAGATGTCTTATCGATTCGGCCGGGTTTCCTTTTTGGCCTACGCCAGTAAATGCATTCGATTCGCCCTTGCCAACGCCGCTGATTCTAAGTTGGCGAAAAATAAAATGATGGTCGCCTTCTCTCTGGACGCTCCGCAAAGCGAGGATGATGGAAGCGAGTCGATCCTGTGCATGGCCGACATCGTTCAGGATGCCTCCTCTCCGGAAGATCCCCGGATTTTCCTGGACTACGCGGAATCCCTTTCTTTGCTGAACAAATTGCCTAAAGGCGTCAACCCCGTTGCATTGAAAATCGTCTCCGGAATCTGCGATGGATACAAAATCAGTGAAATCGCGAAAAATTTAGGAATATCTGAAAAGCAGGCCAATTACCATTTGGGCCGTTACCGGGCTTGGGCGAAACAGACTCTGACGAAATGCGGAGTCCTTGCTGCTTAAGACGAAATAAACCTAATCCTCAGCAAATTCTAGGAAGATTTGCATGAAATTTGGTTTTTAACGCGTCTCAAAGCGCTGCAACAGTCGAGCAAAATAGTGAAAAAATAGTGAAATTATAACGAAATTTTGATATATTCTTTTTACAAAGAAAACGATGATCACAGTTAAAATCGACAACGACATTTTGAATTTTATTCTCGGGATCGAAAAGAACAAAGATGCCCTGAATCGAGTTAAACTGCCGATCAATCTTTCCAATAAATTTCGGAAGAACACGAAGAAAAGATCGACATACGCCTCCAATAAAATCGAAGGAAACCCTTTGACGCTTGAACAAGCGACCGCGGCGATTGAGTCCAAAAACAGGCATTTCCTAAAACCAGAGCAAGAAATAAGAAGCTATTATCTTGCGTTGGAGCTTTTGGAAAAGAAGTTGGATGAAGGGGGACCTTTGTCTATGAGCCTGCTCTTACAGGTTCAAAAACAAATCTGTGCTGGCGAGCCGAAAGAAAAGATCGGTTTGAGAGGGGCAATGCCTCCGGGTGTGTTGTTTGCAGTCTGGAACGAAGATGGGACTCCCGCCTACATCCCACCCGAATATAGTGAAGTCCCCGCCTTATTGGAGGAGTTGTTTCAATATGTGAATGAATCGGATGACCATCCGTTAATTAAGGCCGCGGTTATTCATTATCAGTTAGTGACAATCCACCCATTTGAGGACGGCAATGGAAGAACGGCGAGAATTTTGTCCGGCTATTATTTGTCTTTAAGCGGGTTTGGATTCAAAAACATCGGATCCCTGGAAGAATATATGTCCTACGACATTGAGGAATATTACGACTCCATCCAAATGGGCCTGCCGGTTTTATATTATGACGGCAGGAACAACCCTCCCCATCCGGAGGTTTGGATTAAGTACTATCTCAAGGTGTTTTCTCTATATGCTTCCAAAGCTTTGTCTGTTGCTTTGAAAGAAACATCGACTATCGAAGGTGCTCGTTTGTCCCATTTGTCGAATAAAGCCAAGGCATTCTTGGACTATTTGAACCAGCATAATGTTCTTCGGTTTGCCCCGATTGATTTGGCGGGCGAGCTAAAAGTTACGAACCGCACGATCATCAACTGGTGCACCGAATTGGCAAATAACGGTTACCTTAAGCCAATCATCGTCAATAAAAGAATCAGGAAATACGAAGTGGCATCGTCCAACGCGGATGGTGAAGAATCTCCACTTTAAACGATAGCGAAACGATTGAGGCCGAATTCTTGAGTCGATTTGTATCATCTAAAAAGCAGGCCTCTCCCTATAGGGAGAAATGGTCTATTGCTGTTGACGGTTTTTTCGGATTGTCTTATCATTCATCACGCTGAAAGTTGGATAAAGGTTTTATGGGAAGGGAAAAGGTTTTTTTGGTTTGCTCCGATTGCTTGTCCAGGAACTATACTGTGACCAAGCGAAAGGACTCTTCCGTTCGCCTTTCGTTCAACAAGTATTGCCCCCGCTGCGGGAAATACACTCTCCACAAAGAAAGCAAGTGAAGAGAACTCAAGAAGGAGGAAGTAGCTTATGACAACCCCAGGCAAATACGCCAAAGAAGTCGTCAAAGAAGGCAAACGCGTCCGCTGGCCGAAAAGGGAACAACTGATTCCGATGATCGTCGTGGTCGTCGCAATTTCCGCTTTTGCCGCGATTTTCCTCGCTTTGGAGGATTTGACCGCAGCCTCGATGATCAACCAGCTGAAAGCAGCCTTCGGAGGAAAATGAAATGGCTAACAACATTGGCGAAAAGCAATGGTACATCGTTACCACCTATTCAATGCATGAGCAGAAAACGGCGGAGAACTTAAGGAAACGTATCGAGACCATGAACATGCAGGACTACATCCTGCGCGTCTTGGTCGCTGAGCAGCAGGTCCCCGTTTTGGACAAGAATGGGCTCCCCGCAACCGAAAAAGACAAAAAGACCGGCGAAATCAAGCCGAAGATGAAACTCAAGAACCTTTATCCTGGCTACATCTTCGTCGAAATGATCATGACCGATCAATCCTGGTACATCGTCCGTAACACTCCGGGTGTCACCGGCATCGCCGGCTCCTCCGGCGGTGGACAGAAGCCGACCCCGGTCACCCGCGAGGAGATCGAACCCGTTTTGAAGAGGATGGGCGAAGTCGACGAATCCATGTACGACCGTTATGCCGTCGGGGATTCCGTCCGCGTTATCCACGGCCCCTTCGAGGGAACCGAAGGCAAGATCGTCTCCATCGACAAAGATACGGGCGCTTGCCGCATCGAAACTCTCTTCTTCGGCCGTTCCACCCCGGTCGATGTCGACTTCTCGGAAATCGAGAAAATCTGAACGACGAATCAACCCCGGCGATCCATGTCGGGGTTTTCTTTTGCCTTAGGAACGCTACCTTAGACGGAATAAGAAAGAAATCTTTCCAATTTCGTCTATAATGGCCCACAGAGGACTCCCATTATGGATCAACTTATTATTTCGCTTGCCTATAAATTCAACGGCTGAGGATTGGCTCTTTACGTTTTGGTGACGACGTTGCTGGCCGGCGTCTTGTCCGGGATCATTGGCATCGAACGCGAAATGAAGGGACAGGCCGCGGGGCTTAGGACCCACGTTTTGGTTTCCGTCGGTTGCGTCCTCATCATGGTTGTTTCCATCTTCGGAATCGGATTGGCCTCGGGACAAATCGATTTGTCCAAAGGTTACATTGATCCGAACCTAATTAAATACGATACCGCGCGCATCGCGGCGGGCATCACCGCGGGCATCGGCTTCGTCTCCGCCGGGACCATCATCCGCAACGGCTTTTCCGTCCGCGGCTTGACGACGGCCGCGACCCTCTGGGTTTGCTCAGGGATTGGGATGGCGTGCGGCTGCGGATTGATTTTGGAGGCGATGGTCACCGCCGCGGTGACTATGGGATTGCTCATGGGCCTTCTTTTCATCGAAAGGGCGATTGGGAAAAGAAGCCCTCAAATCAAAATCACCGTTCAAAAGGGCGTCGCCATCATCCGCGACCTTCGTTTGCAGGCGGATGCGAATGGCTTGATCATCAAAAACATCGGGACTTCCACCGCGGTTTTGGAAACGGGAGAAGAAGTCACTGTGGTCCGCGTTTTATTCGCTTTGCAAAGCTCTCAAGCAGTTTTGGAAGAGTTTTGCGAGTCTTTTGAAACGAGGCAGGGCGTCTTGTCTTTGAACCGCATCCACTTTAAAAACCCCTTAGGAGAATAAATTTAATAATCAGTCCTCAATCGATGCGCGGATTCTTTCGAATTGTTCTTCCACTGAGGTGAAATAGGTGCTGGACCGCAACGTTTGGAAGGCGGGTCCAAAATGGGCGCGGAAGATGCGTTCAAAGGTCCGGGTGATGTTCAGGAAGATGATTTCCGAAATGCGGAGCGGAGCGGCTTCTTTATTATCTTGGGCAAGCAAGGAAACCAAAGCGTCGATCGTCGCGAAGCAAAGTAATCCTGCTTCATCCTCCAAAGCGAAGGCCAAATCGGGTTCTTCCGGCAACAGCCAGTTGTAGTATTCGCGGAAGGGCGTTCCGCCTTTCGCATAAGTCTCTTGGCTCATATTGAGGCGGATCGCGGTGGCTTTGGAGGAGAGGTGGTTGGGGTTATATTGCTCCAAAAGATCGTCGTAAACGATGCGCGTGATGTCTTTTCCGGCATCCTCGTGAGCAAAAAGGTTGTCGAAAAGATAGGACGCGGCGCCGATGATGTTGATTGCGTCGGTTCTTGTTCCCTGGGTCAAATCCATTCTCAGCCATGATGAGGCGGAATATTCGAAGGCGTCCTTGAGTTGTTCGTAGCAGTCCAAAGCTTGTTTCATGGGCCTATTTTAGCCTTTTTTGGGCCGCTCTATAATTGCTACATGAAATACCTCGTCGTTTCCGATATCCACGGTTCAGAACAGGGGATTCTTTTGCTTAAGAACGCCTTGTTCAAGGAAAAGCCTGATTGCCTTCTTTTGCTTGGCGATTTGCTTCATGGGAGTTACGACGAGAACCAAAACGATTTAAAGGCGTTGCTGAGTTCTTGGACCGGAGGGACATTGGCCGTTTGTGGAAACTGCGATGATCCTTATTCGGATGGGGAATACCTTGGCATCGAACTTCCAATGGAACGAGAGCTGTCGTTCAAAGGATATTCCGTTCATTTGCAGCACCGTCCCTTTTACGCGAATTTCCCCGCAAAAACCATTCTTTTGAATGGTCATACCCATCGGAAGACGTTATACGAAGAAAATGGGGTGATTCATTGCAACCCTGGCTCCATTTCTTTGCCACGCGACGAAGTTTCTTCCTATGCCACGATGAAAGAAAGCGGATTGTTTTTACATGACGCGGTGAGCGGATTGGTTCTAGACCGTCTGCTGTTTTAAAACAAAGTTAAATTCGCGCGGCGGACCACCCATTATAAATATGAACAAAAATTCATATTCTTATTGATTTCTTTTTTGTCGCGGCTCATAATCCTTTTTGTAATATGAAAAACCGTTCATATTAAAGGAGAAAACATATGCCCGAAATGCCCGATGACAAGACCATCGATAAGATGGAAAGCTTGCTCAACATCGCCAGCGACTTTACTCGTTTGAAGATCCTTTACGCGATTTCCGATACAGAGAAATCCGTGAACGAAATCGTTGAATCCGTTGGTGCCTCCCAATCCCTGGTTTCTCACCAATTGAAGGTTTTGCGGAACGCCCACTTGGTCTCGACGAGGAAAAAAGGAACACACGTCTATTATTCTTTGGACGATGACCACGTCACGCGTCTATTGACCCTGGTGTTCGAGCACGTGAACGAAAACAAATAAGGAGAACGAAAATGGAAGAAGAAAAAGAACGCTCCAAAAAGGAACTCATCATCCTTTGGGTTCGCATCGCGGTCAGCTTAACGCTGGCCTTATTGGGCCGATTCTATTTCACGGAAGAGGCATTTGGCCTTGCTGTAAACGCGACGATTATGGGGATCGCTTATCTGATCGTCGCTTACGATGTCATTTGGGAAAGCCTCCTTTGCATCTTCAAAGAGCATCAGCCCTTCGACGAGCATTTGCTGATGACCATTGCTTCCTTGGGGGCGTTTGCTTTCCGCTTCTTCGGGCCGGAGCACAACGAGTTCCTCGAAGGCGTTTTGGTGATGTTGCTTTACCAAGTCGGCGAGGTTTTCGAAGATTTGGCCGCGGATAAATCCCGCGAAGCCATCGTATCGGCATTGGATCTTCGTGACGAAAAGGCGAGGGTCGTGGATGGAAATTCCACGGTTTTGAAATCTCCCGAAGAGCTTCAAATTGGCGATCAGGTCATTTTGGGGGCTGGGGAGAAAATCCTTTGTGATGGCATCGTCGTTTCCGGGAACGGAAATGTGGATGAAAGTTCTTTGACCGGTGAATTCTTGCCAGTGAGCAAGCAAAACGGGGATATCGTTGCATCGGGAACGATCTTGAAAGAGGGATCCATCACCGTTCAAGTCGAAAAAGAGTACAAAGACTCAACGGTCGCCAAACTTTTGGATTTGGTGCAGAACAGTGCGGAGAAAAAATCAAAAGCGACCCGTTTCATCACCCGTTTCGCTCGTATCTACACCCCAATCGTCACAGGCCTTGCCGTTTTGGTCGCCGTTCTGCCACCTTTGTTCTTGGGGCCCAGTGATCCTTCCGTTTGGAGCAATTGGGTCTTCGCCGCGTTGGAATTCCTCATCGTTTCTTGCCCCTGCGCCATCGTCATTTCTGTGCCCCTTTCCTACTTCGCCGGATTGGGCCTTGCGTCGAAGCACGGGGTTGTCGTCAAAGGCGCGGAATACTTTGACAAAATCAATGAGCTTTCCACGGTGTGCTTCGATAAGACGGGCACTTTGACCGAAGGCGATTTCGCCCTTTCCGAAATCCATCCTGTCGGTCTGAAGGAAGACGAATTCCTGGAGTATTTATCCGCTGCCGAATCGCGTTCCAGCCATCCGATTGCGAAGGCGATTCTTGATTACTCTCACTTCTCCGAAAACGGCAATTCCGTTGACTTTTACGAGGAAAAGCCCGGATTCGGAATCGTGGCGAATTACAAAAACCATGCCCTTCTTGCGGGGAAAAAGGCCCTTTTGGAGGAAAACGGAATTGCCGTTGAAGAACCCTCTTCCACCGGCAGCGTCACCTACTTGGCCGTCGATGGGGTTTACGCGGGATACGTCATCCTCAACGACGTTGTCCGCCCCAGCACTCCAAAGATGATCGAAGGGCTCAAGAAGCTCGGCATCAAAACCATGCTCCTTTCCGGGGACAAAAAAGAAAATGTCGCCGCGGTTGCTTCTTCCTTGGGAATCGATGAAGCGCATGGCGGACTGCTCCCCGAACAAAAGCAGGAGTACATCCATTCCAAAATCGATGAGAATACGGGCAAAGTCGCTTTCGTCGGAGACGGCATCAACGACGCCCCCTCGATCGTCTTGGCCGACGTCGGCGTGGCCATGGGCGGTTTGGGGAGCGACGTGGCGGTCAAAAACGCGGACGTCGTGCTCATGCAAGATGATCCCGCCCGTCTTGTGACTTTGATCAAAATCGCGAAGAAGACCCGGAACCGCGCGATCTTCAACATCGTCTTCTCCCTCACCGTCAAAGTGGGAATCATGGTCGCTTCCGTAGTTGGCGCTTACCTCGGCACCTTCACCGTCCCAATGTGGGTAACGGTCCTCGGAGATACGGGGGTTGCACTCCTGGCGGTGCTGATCGCGTTGATGCTTGGCTACGAAAAAGTAGATTGACGTCCTAGAAGGACGTCTTTCTTTTCTGCGCCTCCCGTGGCTCGGTTTTATCCAAATTTCGAAAAGAAAACATTGCAAAGTTTCCCGCGTATGCGCATAATATCACCCGCGTGCACAAACGTGGGAGGGCTTGACGAGGCCCGTAACCACTGCATGCCGAAAATCCACAAGGAGGATTTCACATGAAGAAAGTCGTCAAAGTCGTGAAGATGGAGCTCCCCGGCGGGAACGCCCATCCAGGACCTAAGCTCGCTTCCGCGGGCGTGAACATGGCGAAATTCTGCACCGACTTCAACGCAAAGACCGGTGACAGAAAAGGACAGACCGTTCCCGTCATCATCACCGCTTACGAAGATAAGAGCTATGACTTCGTGATCAAGACCAGCCCCGCTGCTGAATTGATCTTGAAGGCCGCCGGAATCCAGAAAGGCGCTGGCAGCGCCAAGCAGATCGTTGGTTCCATCACCGACGCCCAGCTCGAAGAAATCGCCAAGTACAAGCTCCCCGACCTCAACACCGAGGACGTGGAAGCCGCCAAGAAAGTCATCGCCGGCACCTGCCGCCAGATGGGCATTGCCATCAAGTAAGGAGCGAAACCATGAAAAAAGTCAGCAAAAACTACAAAGCCGCTCTTGCTAAGATCGACACTGCCAAAGTTTACGACATCGCCGAGGCTTCCAAACTCGTCAAGGAAACCTCCACCACCAAGTTCGACGCTTCCGTCGACCTCTGCTTCCGCTTGAACGTCAATCCGACCAAAGCGGATCAGCTCATCCGCGGGACCATCTCCCTCCCCCACGGCAACGGCAAGACCAAGAAGGTCCTCGTCGTCACCAACACCAAGCTCGAAGACGCTAAGGCTTCCGGCGCGGATTACGTGGGCGGAGTCGACATGCTCGAGAAGATCAAAACCGAGAACTGGTTCGACTTCGACATCATCGTCGCCACTCCGGACATGATGGGCGAACTCGGGAAGATGGGCCGTTTGCTCGGCCCCAAAGGCTTGATGCCGAACCCCAAGACCGGGACCGTCACGATGGACGTCAAGACCGCCGTCTCCGAAATCAAGAAGGGCAAGATTGCCTACCGCGTCGACAAAGATGGCAACCTCGCCATGGGCGTTGGCCGTGTCTCCTTCTCCGATTCCGATTTGGCCGACAACATCCTCGCTGTCTGCAACCAGATCGCCGCTGCCCGTCCTTCCACCGTGAAGGGCACCTACATCCAGAAGGCCGTCATCTCCACCTCGATGGGGCCTTCCATCAAGATCACCTTCGCTTCCCGCAGCTAATTGCCCGAAGCCGGTAATCCCTAATTCGGTGAATCGCTTCCTATACCTAAGATAGCCGGGGGCAAGTGCCTTAAAACTCCACCCTGCTGAGGTTAATGAAACATCACAACCCACTAGTTATTCGAAGCATCACATATCGTCGTTAAGAAAGGAGGTAGAAACACATGAATCAGCAAGCTCTCCAAGCCAAAAAGGAAGCCGTTTCCGCGATCACCAAAGGAATCAAGGAATCCGCTTCTGTCACGGTCGTTTCCTACCAAGGACTCACCGTCGCTGAGATTCAGGAGCTCCGCAGGCTTCTCGAAAAGGAAAACGCGACCATGGGCGTTTACAAGAACACCCTCGTCAAGCGTGCCATCGCCGACACCGCGGCCCCGAACCTCGACAGCGTCCTCGAAGGCCCGAACGCCTTGGTCTTCTCCAAGGAACTCTCGGGTGGACCGAAGGTTATCGCCAAATTCGCCCGCAAGCACGAGCATCTCGTGATCAAGGGAGGCATGGGCGAAGGACAAGCGTTCAATGCGGACCAGATGAAGGCCATCGCCAAACTTCCGGATCGCAATGGGTTGCTCTCTATGTTCCTATCGGTGCTCAATGCGCCAATTCAGAAATTCGCCGCGACCATCAAAGCCGCGTCGGAGAAAGACGGTGGAGCCCCCGCTCCCGCCGCCAACTAAGCCAATGGAGGTAAATCAAAATGGCTAAGCTCACCAAAGAAGAGATCGTTGAATCCTTGAAAGAGTACACCGCCCTCGAACTCGCGGACCTCGTCAAGGCCGTCGAAGAAGCCTTCGGCGTCACCGCCGCCGTCGCCACTGCCGCCGCCGCCCCCGCCGAAGAAGAGGAAGTCAAGAAGGGACCCGCCGAGGTCTCCCTCATCCTCAAAGGCATTGGCGGAGGATCCAAAGTCGCCATCATCAAAGCCGTCCAGGCCATCACCGGTCTTGGCTTGATGGATGCCAAGAAGCTCGTCGACGCCGTCCCCGCTCCGATCAAAGAGCACATCTCCCCGGTCGAAGCCGAGGAGCACAAGAAGGCTCTTGTCGCCGCCGGCGCCGAAGTCGAAATCAAGTAATTTCGGCTTTTACAACTTGCTTACCCGAAACCCGCCCAGGGGCACGTCTCCCTTGGGCGGGGTTCTTGCGTTTCTAGAGGAGTGAAAAATGAGCCAATATTTCGACAATGTAGAGAGCTTGGCCCACCAAGACATCACCTATCAGTTCGAACTGCTAGGTGAGCGCTATCGCTTCCAAAGTGACGCGGGGGTCTTCTCCAAAGACGGCCTTGACGATGGCACTAGGCTACTGCTTGAAACCATCGCCAAGACCGACCTTGGGACGAATATCTTGGACCTCGGGTGTGGAGTCGGACCAATCGGACTAATCCTGGCTCACACCGACCCTTCCCGCCACGTCGTCCTAGCCGACGTGAACGATCGGGCCCTCGAATGCGCGAAGAAGAACGCCGAAACCCTCGGCGTCTCATCCCAAGTCGAGCTCGTCCACTCAGACGTCTACAGCAACATCAATTCCTCATTCTCCACTATCGTGACCAACCCGCCTATACGCGCGGGTAAAAAGGTTACGTACGCGATGTACGCGGGCGCACCTAGCCACCTTCATCAAGATGGCTCCTTGATCCTAGTCATCCGAAAAAAGCAGGGCGCTGAGTCCTGCTTCCGCTACCTGCAGACCCTCTTCAAGAAGGTCGAGGTGAAAGCCCGCCATAAGGGCTTCCTCATTCTCATCGCGCGAAATTAAGGAGCAATACATGCCACAAGAAGAAAAATTCGATCACCAGCTTCTGGACTACAAAGATCCCAACGGCGTCAGCTATCCCGTCGGCGCCAACGGCCGCATCAATTTCTCCAAAATCTCCGGAAAGCTCCCGCTTCCCTATTTGGTGGAAATCCAAACCGATTCCTATCGTTGGTTCCTCAAGCAAGGCCTCGACGAAGTCTTCAAGGAAGTCTTCCCGATTGCCAACTTCTCCAACACCCTTCACATCGATTACGTTTCTTCCCGTTTGGAAGAACCGAAATACACCCCGCTGGAATGCAAAGCGGGCGATTTGACCTATTCAAGCAAGATCAAAGTCACGCTCCGTTTGATCCTCCCCAGCAAGGAAATCAAAGACGCCGAAGTCTTCATGGGCGAGCTTCCGCTCATGACCGAATCCGGCACTTTCATCGTCAATGGCGCCGAGCGCGTCATCGTCTCGCAGATCATCCGCTCCCCGGGATCTTATTTCCAAGACACCCTCGATAAGAGCGGCGTTCATATCTACAACGGCGAGATCAACCCCGCCCGCGGCACTTGGCTGCAGTTCGAAAGCGATCTCAAAGGCATCCTCTACGTCCGCATCGACCGCCAGAGGAAAATGCCGGCCACCACTTTGTTCAAGGCTTTGGGCCTCGACAAAGAGAACCAGCTTCTCGAGCTCTTCGGCAAATCCGAGGCCATGGAAAACACCTTGGCCAAAGACAAAGCCATCCGCACTTCCGCCAACGCCTTGATCGACATCTTCCAGAAACTCAAACCGGGCGAGCCCGTCACCCCCGATGGGACGATGGACTTCCTCGTCAGCAAGTTCTTCAACGAGAAGAGCTATGACCTCGGCCCCGCCGGGCGTTTCAAATACGCCCAGAAGCTCGGCATCTACGATCGCCTCGCCGGCCGCGTTTTGGCCGAAGATTTGGTCGATTCCCACCAAGAAGGGGACGGCTACATCGTCGATGATGCCGGACACATCATCGACGCCAACGGCGAGCTCGTCATGCCCGTCACTCTCTTTGAGAAGGGCCATAAGCTCACCAAAGAGGAAGTCGAAGGCCTCCGCGACAGCGAGTTCTTCGAAAGAGGCAACTACACCGTCAAGCTCAAGGTCAACGAAAGGCTCGACAACCACAGCAACGTCAACATCGTCCACGTCTACGCCGGGGACAAAGAAGGCGGGGACATCGTCCCCGTGGTCGGCACCGACCTCAACCTCACCATCTCCCGCGTCACCATTTCGGACATGGTCGCTTGCTTCTCTTACTTCTGCAATATCCAAGTCGGCATCGGCCAGACCGATGACATCGACCATTTGGGCAACCGCCGCATCCGCTGCGTTGGCGAATTGCTGCAGAACCAGTTCCGCCAGGGCTTGAGCAAGATGGCCAAGACCGTCCAGCAGAAGATGTCCATCTCGGACTTGGAGTCCATGACCCCGCAGTCCTTGGTCAACATCCGCCCGCTGACCTCTTCCATCCGCGAGTTCTTCTCCTCCAGCCAGCTGTCCCAGTTCATGGACCAGGTCAACCCGCTGGCCGAACTCACCAACAAGCGCCGCATCTCCGCGCTCGGCCCGGGTGGTTTGACCCGCGACCGCGCTTCCATGGAAGTCCGCGACGTCCACTATACCCACTACGGCCGTATCTGCCCGATCGAATCTCCGGAAGGCCAGAACATCGGCTTGATCAACAACTTGGCTTGCTACGCCAAGATCAACCGCCACGGGTTCGTCGAGACCCCGTTCCGCGAAGTCCTTCACATGGACGATGGCCGCGCCTTCGTCGTTGAGGGCGACTTCAAAGACGATGGTTCGGTCGAATACCGCGCCAAATACCTCTCCGCCGATGACGAAAGGGGCCTCTACGTTGCCGAAGCTAACATCCGCTTGGGCGAGCCGGTCCACCTCTCTTCGATTTATCCCAACGTTGAGCACGACTGCTTGGTCAAAGAGATCCTCGATGACAAAGTCGTCGCCCGCCACGATGAGGACAACCTCGAAACCGAGAAGGAGAAAGTCGATTTCGTCGACGTCTCCCCGCGCCAGATCGTCTCTATCGCTGCGGCGAGCATCCCCTTCCTCGACCACGATGACGCGACCCGTGCCTTGATGGGCGCCAACATGCAGCGCCAGGCGCTTCCTTTGCTCTCCCCCGAAATTCCCTACGTCGGGACCGGCATGGAGCAAATCATCGCCCGCGACTCCGGCCTCGCCGTGGTCGCCACCAAAGACGGGGAAGTCACCTACATGGACTCCAAGACCATCGTCACGAAGTCCGGCAAGGAAAAGACCACCTACAGCCTCCAAAAGTTCGACCGTACCAACAACGGGACCTGCATGAACCAGACCCCGATCGTCCACGTGGGCGATAAGGTCAAACAAGGCGACATCATCGCCGACGGCCCGGCTATGCGCCACGGCGAATTGGCCCTCGGGCACAACGTCTTGGTCGCTTACATGACCTGGCACGGATACAACTACGAAGACGCCATCATCATGTCCGAGCGCATGGTGAAGGATGACGTCTACACTTCCGTCCACATCGAAAAATACGAAATCGAGTGCCGCGACACCAAGCTCGGCCCCGAAGAAATCACCCGCGACGTCCCCAACGTCGGCGAAGACGCGAAAGCCTTCCTCGACGAGCGGGGCATCATCATCCCCGGCGCCGAAGTCAAAGAAGGCGACATCCTCGTCGGCAAGGTCACCCCGAAGGGCCAGACCGAGCCCACCCCCGAGGAGAAGCTCCTCATGGCCATCTTCGCCGAGAAGACCAAGGAAGGGAAGGATTCTTCCCTCCGCGTCCCCCACGGCGGTGCCGGCATTGTCCATGCGGTCAAGATTTTCTCCCGCAAGAACAAAGACCCGCTCCCCCCGGGCGTCAACATGGTCGTCCGCGTCTACATCGTCCAGAAGAGAAAGATCTCCGAGGGCGACAAGATGTCCGGCCGCCACGGCAACAAGGGCGTCATCTCCAAGATCCTCCCGATCCAGGACATGCCCTTCCTCGCTGATGGCACCCCGATCGACATCCTCCTCTCCCCGATGGGCGTTCCTTCCCGTATGAACATCGGGCAGATTCTGGAAGTCCACTTGGGCCTTGCTTGCCGCAAGCTCCAGATGAGGGTCGCCACCCCCGTCTTCGACGGCGTCAGCAACGATGAATTGTTCGATTTGATGAAGCGCGCCGGCCTTTCTGAAGACGGCAAGACCGTCCTCTACGACGGGCAAACCGGCGAGCCCTTCGGCGAAAGGATCTCCGTCGGCGTCCAGTACATGATCAAACTCGTGCACATGGTCGACGATAAGCTCCACGCCCGCGCCACCGGGCCTTATTCCCTCGTCACGCAGCAGCCTTTGGGCGGCAAAGCCCAGAACGGCGGCCAGCGCTTCGGGGAAATGGAAGTCTGGGCTTTGGAAGCCTACGGCGCCGCCCACACCCTCCAGGAAATGCTCACCATCAAGTCTGACGACCGCGTCGGCAGAAGGAGAGCCTACGAAGCGATCATCAAGCAAAAGGAAATCCCGACTCCCGGCATGCCCGAAGCCTTCAAGGTTTTGGTCAAGGAGCTCAAGGGCCTCTGCTTGAACGTCACCTTATATAAGAAGGATGGCTCGCAGATCAACCTCGACGATTTGGCCCGCAAGGCCCTCATCGAAGAGAGGAAGGTCAATTCGTCCATCCGCAACGCCATGTCTCCGCGCGAGGAGGCAGCCGATCCCACCGAAACCGTCGAGGTCAGCAATGACCAGGCCGAGGAAGAGGGACTCACCGTCTCCACCAAGGTCCCCGGTTTGGATGAGGAATGAAGGAAAGCGAGGTAACAAGAATGTCTGATCAACCGAAATTCGACGATTCCGTCATGCTCGGGGAACCCTTGCCGGTCCGCCAGCACCGCGACGAGACTTTCGACGTCAACGATCTCGCTTCCGTCCAAGTCGGCCTTGCTTCCCCGGAGATGATCCGGGCTTGGAGCCACGGCGAAGTCACCAAAGCCGAAACCATCAACTACCGGTCCCAAAAGCCGGAGATGGGCGGTCTCTTCTGCGAAAAAATCTTCGGCCCCGCGAAGGACTATGAGTGCCACTGCGGGAAGTACAAGAAGATCCGCTACCAGGGCATCACCTGCGAGAAGTGCGGCGTCGAAGTCATCTCCAAAGAGTGGAGGCGCGAGAGGTTCGGGCACATCGAGCTCGTCTCCCCCTGCGCTCACATTTGGTATTTGAAGTCGATCCCCTCCCGCATGGGGCTCGTCCTGAACATGACCCCCAAGAATTTGGAGGACATCATCTATTTCGCCGCCCACGTCGTCCTCGACCCGGGCACCAAACGCAACCCCGCCACCGGGGAGCCTTATAAGACCCTCAAGTACAAAGACTATCTCTCCGAGAACGTCGCCAGGGCCGAATTCGTCGACGCCATCAAGGAAATCCAGCCGAACCTCGAAGAGGGATCGGCCGACCAGATGAAGGCTCAGGAACTCATCGAGAAGATGCAGAACCCCTCCGAGACCTTCGACTTCTTCACCGCTTCCGCCTTCATCACCAAATACACGGGCGCGGAATTCGGCGAAGGCGCCGAGGCCATCAAACGCCTCCTCCACGAAGTCGACCTCGACAAGGAATTCCACGAGATCACCGAGGAAATGCGCAATGCGACCACTCAGCGCCGCATGAGGCTTTCCAAGCGCCTTGAGGCCATCAATGCCTTCCGCGATTCCAACCAGAAGCCGGAATGGATGGTCCTCGACGCCCTCCCGGTCATCCCGCCGGATCTCCGCCCGATGCTTCAGCTCGACGGCGGGCGCTTCGCGGCCAGCGACCTCAACGATCTCTACCGCCGCGTCATCTCCCGTAACAACCGTTTGAAGAAACTCATCGACATGTCCGCCCCGTACGTCATTCTCATGAACGAGAAGCGTATGCTCCAGGAAGCCGTTGACGCCCTCATCGACAACGGACGCCGCACCAAAGCCGTCACCGGCCCCAGCGGCCGCCCACTGAAGTCGCTCTCCTCCGGTTTGAAGGGGAAGCCCGGCCGTTTCCGTCAGAACCTCCTCGGGAAGCGCGTCGACTACTCCGGGCGTTCGGTCATCGCCGTCGGCCCAAGCCTCCGCATGTATCAATGCGGTTTGCCCCGGGAAATGGCGATCCAATTGCTCCGTCCCTTCATCGCGGCCATCCTCATCGAGAGGAAGGTCGTCTCGGCCCACAAAGCCGCGGACAAATTCATCGACCGTTATGACCCCGTCGTCTTCGACATCGTCGAGGAAATCATCTCCCAGCACCCGGTGCTGCTCAACCGCGCCCCGACCCTGCACCGCCTTTCCATCCAGGCGTTCCAGCCGGTCCTCGTCGATGGTCGCGCCATCCGTCTCCACCCGCTCGTCTGCCCGGGCTTCAACGCTGACTTCGACGGCGACCAGATGGCCGTCCACGTCCCGCTGAGCAAAGCCGCGCAGCAAGAAGCCGTGGAGCTGATGCTCGCTTCCAACAACATCTTGGGCCCCAAAGACGGGAAGGCCATCGTCATCCCGTCCCAGGACATGATCCTTGGTAACTACCACCTCACCACCGAGGAAAGCCGCCAAGACTTCCAGGACCGCGCCGACGCCTTGAAGGCGATCGAAGCCAAGGAAGAAGCCCAAGGCACCGCTTTGGGCGAGAGGAAAGCCATCTTGGCCATGGCCGAGAAGGACCTCGAGTGGAAGGAAATGGAAGGCAAAGTCTTCCACAGCGTTTCCGAAGTCCGGCTCGCTTACGAAACCGGATCGGTCTCCCTCCACAACCGCATCGCCATCCCCGCTGAAGCCATCCACAAGGACTTCGGGGAGGGCATCCCCGCCTCTGCGAAGGGCAAATACCTCATCACCAGCGTCGGCAAGATCATCTTCAACGAGGTCTTCCCCGACGACTTCCCCTATATCAACGACGTACCCCATCCCAACGAAAAACTCGACTACATGAACGAGTGGTTCGTCACCCCGAAAGAGGTCCAAGAGAAACTCGGAAAGGCCTATGACCCGAATTCCGATGTCTCGCCCCTTGCCCAATACATCGCCACCCTTCCTTTGAAGAAGCAGATCGGCAAGAAGCAGCTCGGACCTCTCATCGACATGGTCTTCAAAAAGTACGGCACTTCCAAAACCAGCGCCGTCCTCGACAAGATCAAGGACCAAGGCTTCTACTTCTCCATGATCTCCTCCGTCACCGTCTCCATCGACGACATCAAAGAGGGGAACATCGGCGCGGAGAAAGCCAAGCTCGTCGCCGAGGGAAACAAGAAAGTCGACCGCATCGAAGAATACTACCGCCGCGGCTTCCTGACCGCCGCTGAGCGCCACAAGCAGATCGTCAAGATCTGGACCGAGTGCACCAGCGCCGTCGCCACGGAAGTCAGCAAGGCGATGAAAGCCAACAAGCGCAACCCGTTGGTCATCATGTCCGACTCCGGATCCCGTGGCTCCTTGGACAACTTCAAGCAGCTCATCGGCATGAAGGGGTTGGTCGCCAACCCGAAGAACGAGGAAATCGAAATCCCGATTGTCTCGTCCTACCGCACCGGGCTTAAGGTCTCCGAATACTTCAACAACACCCACGGCGCCCGTAAGGGCGGCGCGGATACGGCTCTGAAAACCGCCGACTCTGGCTATTTGACCCGCCGCTTGGTCGACGTCTCCCAAGACGTCATCGTCCGCGAGGAAGACTGCCACTGCGACCACGGCTTCAAAGTCCGCGCCATCTACGACACCTTCCGCAATTCGCCCATCGAAACGCTGAAGGACCGCGTCTCCGGGCGCTTCTCGATGCATGACATCGTCAACCCCAAGACCGGCGAAGTCATCGTTCCGGCCAACACCATGATCGACGACGATCAGGCCGCGGCCATCGAAGAAGCCGGCATCCAGGAAGTCGAGATCCGCTCGATCTTCACCTGCGAAACCAAAGACGGCGTCTGCCAGCACTGCTACGGCAAGAACATGGCGACCGGGAAACTGGCCTCCATCGGCGAAGCCGTCGGCATCATGGCGGCTCAGTCCATCGGCGAGCCGGGCACCCAGCTGACGATGCGTGTCTTCCACACGGGCGGCATGGCCGGAAGCGACATCACCACCGGTCTCCCCCGTGTTCAGGAGCTCGTCGAGGCCCGCAATCCGAAGGGCGAGGCCCTCATCTCCGAAATCTCCGGCAAGGTCACTTCCATCAAGCAGCTCAACGACCGCTACGAAGTCACGGTCGCCAACTCCCTTGAAGAGAAGAAGTACACCACCGGATACGGCGCCCACCTCCGCGTGAAGGAGGGCGAAGAAGTCGAAAACGGCGGCAAGATCACCGAAGGCGCCATCAACCCGCGCCACTTGCTCGAAGTCGCCGGGGTCGAGAAACTTGAGGTCTACCTGCTCAAGGAAATCCGCAAAGTCTACAACGCTCAGGGCATCGGCATCGCCGACAAGCATCTCGAAATCATCATCCGCCAGATGCTCCGCAAGGTTGTCATCGTCGACGGTGGGGATACGGGGATGCTCCCGGGCTCCCGCATCGACATGGACCGCTTCACCGAAGAGAACGGCAAAGCTCTTCTTTCCGGCAAGCGCCCGGCCGTCTGCGAACCCTTGGTCCTCGGCATCACCAAAGCCGCGTTGGAAACCGAATCCTTCCTCTCCGCCGCTTCCTTCCAGGAAACGACCCGCGTCCTCACCGACGCTGCGGTGAAGAACAAGATCGACGTCCTCCACGGCTTGAAGGAAAACGTCATCACCGGCAAGCTCATCCCGGCTGGGACGGGTCTATACGACTCCGAGCAGCAGGAAGAGGCGAGTCACTTCGACGTGCTCGAAGCGATGAAGAAGGTCAAAGCCCAATACATCGAAAAGCACGATCGTCCCGACCAAGAGGACTGATGTCTCCTAAGCCCGCTTCCCTTTGAGGAGGCGGGCTTTTCTCGTATTCAAGAAGACGAGTAAGAAGGGCGGAGCGACGGCGGTTTTCCTCTTTTTGGCACACCGGGGTGCGTGGTCTATCTCGGAAGCTCTTCTTTTTTGTTGACAGCCCCCCTTCCCGGGGATTATCATCACCCCCGGACGTAAGTAGGAGGGTTTTCGCCCTTTTATTTACCCCGGCGGTGGATACGCCGGGAATTGTGTGAAGAAAAGTAAGGAGAAACACAAACATGCCAACAATCAACCAACTCGTTCGGCAGGGCCGCAAGTCCGCGGTGAAGAAGTCCAAGACCCCCGCATTGGGGAAACGTTGGAACTCTTTGACCAAGCGCAGCTCCAGCCAACCTTCCGCCCAGAAGAGGGGCGTTTGCACCCGTGTGGGCACCATGACCCCGAAAAAGCCGAACTCCGCTTTGAGGAAGTACGCCCGTGTCCGTCTTTCTAACGGATACGAAGTCACCGCCTACATCGGCGGGGAAGGGCATAACCTCCAGGAGCACTCGACCGTCATGATCCGCGGCGGCCGTGTCAAAGACCTCCCGGGCGTCCGCTACCACATCATCCGCGGCTGCCTCGACTGCGCCGGCATCGACGCCAGAAGGCAGGGCCGTTCCCTCTATGGGACCAAGAAGCCCAAGGCTGCTAAGTAAGGAGAATAACCATGCCAAGAAAAGGTTCTGTTGAAAAACGCGACGTTTTGCCCGATCCGGTTTATAACAGCAAACTCGTCACCCGCCTCATCAACCGCGTCATGTACGACGGCAAGAGGGGCACGGCCCAAACCATCATCTACAAGGCCTTCGAGAAGATCGAAGCCAAGACCGGCAAGCCGGCCATCGACATCTTCGCGACCGCCATCAACAACATCATGCCCGAAGTTGAGTTGAAAGTCCGCCGCATCGGCGCCGCCAACTATCAGGTCCCGACCGAAGTCTCCAAAGAGAGGAAGCAAACCCTCGGCCTCCGCTGGCTCGTCACCTATTCCCGCCTCCGCGGCGAGAAGAGCATGGAAGACAAGCTCGCCGGCGAGATCATCGACGCCGCCAACGGCACCGGCGCTTCCGTCAAGAAGAAGGAAGACGTCCACAAGATGGCCGAAGCCAACAAGGCCTACGCCCACTACCGTTTCTAATTTGACCTAGGAGCATCCCAATGGCTGAGAACGAAATCAAAGAAACCGAAACCTACGATTTGCCTCACACCCGTAACATCGGGATCATGGCGCACATCGACGCGGGCAAAACCACGACGACCGAGCGCATCCTCTACTACACCGGGCGCACCCACAAGATCGGCGAGGTCCACGAAGGGACCGCGACCATGGACTGGATGGAAGAGGAACAGGAGAGGGGCATCACCATCACCTCTTCCGCGACCACTTGCTTCTGGAAGGGCACCCGCTTCAACATCATCGACACTCCGGGGCACGTCGACTTCACCGTCGAAGTCGAGCGCTCCCTCCGCGTCCTTGACGGCGCCATCACCGTCCTCGACTCCAAAAACGGCGTCGAGCCGCAGACCGAAACCGTCTGGCGCCAAGGGACCAAGTACAACGTTCCACGCATCGTCTTCTGCAACAAGATGGACGCCACCGGGGCCGACTTCGATATGTGCGTCGAGTCCATCCATTCCCGTTTGGGCGAGAAGCACGCCGACGCCGTCCAATGCCCGATCGGCAAGGAAGGCAACTTCAAGGGCTGCATCGACATCATCGAGCGCAAGGCCTATATCTATGAGTCCGATAAGGACGAAGCCCCGAAGGTGACCGACGTCCCCGAGGAATACAAGGAAAGGGTTGAAAACTACCGTTCCATCCTCTTGGAGGACCTCGCTTCCTTCGACGATGAGATCATGATGTTGGTCCTCGACGGCGAGGAAGTCCCCGTCCCGATGATCAAAGCCGCCATCCGCAAAGCCGTCTTGACCGGGACCTTCTTCCCCGTCTTCTGCGGATCCGCCTACAAGAACAAGTGCATCCAGCCGCTCCTCGACGCGGTTGTCGACTACTTGCCCTCCCCGCTTGACATCGCCGGGGAAAAGGGAACCCTCGATGGGGAACCCTACGTCTGCGAAGCCACCGACAACAAGCCGTTCGTCGGGCTCGCCTTCAAGATCGCGACCGACCCCTTCATCGGGCGTTTGGCCTATGTCCGCGTCTACCAAGGCGTCCTTAAGAGCGGCAGCTACGTTCTGAACTCCACCCACGGCAATAAGGAGCGCATCGCCCGTTTGGTGCTCATGCACGCCAACCACCGTCAGGAAGTCAACGTCCTCCACGCGGGGGAAATCGGCGCCGTCGTCGGACTCAAGTCCACGACCACCGGCGACACCCTCTGCGACGAAGACACCCCCGTCATCCTCGAGCAGCTCACCTTCCCCGAACCGGTTTTGGAAGAGGCCGTTGAGCCCAAAACCAAAGCCGACCAGGAGAAGATGGCCGTCGCCCTCACCAAACTCGCCGAGGAAGACCCGACTTTCCGCGTCCACACCGATGCGGACTCCGGCCAGACCATCATCGCCGGCGTCGGCGAACTTCAGCTCGACGTCTTGGTCGAGCGTATGCGCCGCGAGTTCAAAGTCGACGTCAACGTCGGCGCCCCGCAGGTCAACTACCGCGAGACCATCCGCAAGACTGGCGAAGCCGAAGGCCGCTACATCAAGCAGACCGGCGGCCACGGTCAGTACGGCGACGTTTGGATCCGCTTCGAACCCAACCCCGGCAAAGGCTTCGAATTCGTCGATGCCATCGTCGGCGGCTCGGTTCCGAAGGAATTCATCAAGCCGACCCAGCAGGGTTTGGAAGACGCGCTTCAGCGCGGCGTCCTCGCCGGCTATCCTCTGATCGACATCAAGGCCACCCTCTTCGACGGGTCCTACCACGATGTCGACTCTTCCGAAGCTGCCTATAAGGTCGCCGCGAGCTTGGCCCTCAAAGCCGCCGCTCCGAAGTGCGACCCGGTCATCCTCGAGCCGATCATGAAGGTCGAGATCACCGTCCCTGAGCAGTATTACGGCGACGTCATCGGCGATATCGCCCGCCGTCGCGGCAACATGGTCGGGGAGACCCAGCGCGGCAACGCCAAGGAAGTGGAATGCGAAGTCCCGCTCGCCGAAATGTTCGGCTACGTCACCGACCTCCGCTCCATCACCCAGGGCCGCGGCAACTTCACGATGCAGTTCGACCACTACGGGGAAACCCCGCGCTTCGTCCAGGACGCCATCATCAAGAAGGCGACCGGCGCGAAGTAAAAATCCGATTAGACCAAGGGAAGGGGAAACCAATACTTCTAGTATTGCTTCCCCGCCCCCCTTGTCCTAATATTTATTCGCCAATTTCGACAAGACCATTTTTGGAGGAAATAACAAATGGCAAAAGAAAAGTTCAACCGTGACCGCGTTCACATGAACGTCGGGACCATCGGCCACGTTGACCACGGCAAGACCACCCTCACCGCGGCCATCACCCACTACCTCGCCATGGTTGGCAAAGCCACCAACGGCGCCGAAGGGAACGCTGTCGACAAAGCCTACGGCGACATCGACTCCACCCCCGAAGAAAGGGCTCGTGGCATTACGATCAACTCCGCCCACGAGGAATACGAGACCAAGAAGCGTCACTACGCCCACGTCGACTGCCCGGGGCACGCTGACTACGTCAAGAACATGATCACCGGCGCCGCCCAGATGGACGCCGCCATCCTCGTCGTCGCCGCCACCGACGGCGTTATGCCGCAGACCCGCGAGCACGTCTTGCTCGCCCGCCAGGTCGGCGTTCCTTACATCGTCGTCTTCCTCAACAAGTGCGACATGGTCGACGACCCCGAACTCATCGACCTCGTTGAGATGGACGTCCGCGACTTGCTCAACAAGTACGGCTTCCCCGGAGACGAGATCCCCGTGATCAAAGGCTCCGCCCTCAAGGCCGGCCAGGCCACCTCTCCGGACGATCCGGCCTGCGCTTGCATCAAAGAGCTCCTCAACGCCCTTGACACCTACATCCCCGACCCCGTCCGTGACACCGACAAGCCCTTCCTTCTCCCGATCGAAGACGTCATGACCATCTCCGGCCGTGGCACCGTCGTCACCGGCCGCGTCGAGCGTGGCATGATCAAGATGAACGACGAAGCCGAAATCGTTGGCATCAAGCCGACCCAGAAGACCGTCGTCACCGGGCTTGAAATGTTCCGCAAGACCCTCGACTTCGCCGAATCCGGCGACAACATCGGGGCCCTTCTCCGCGGCATCACCCACGACCAGGTCGAGCGCGGCCAGGTTCTTGCCAAGCCGGGATCCATCGTCCCCCACGACAAGTTCACCGCGACGACTTATATCCTCACCAAAGAAGAAGGCGGCCGTCACACCCACTTCCTCAATGGCTATCGTCCTCAGTTCTTCTTCCGTACCACCGACATCACCGGCACCATCGACCTCCCCGCTGGGACCGACATGGTCATGCCGGGCGACCACGTGACCTTCACCGTTGAGCTGATCCACCCGATCGCCATGGAAAAGGGCACCAAGTTCTCCATCCGTGAGGGTGGCAGGACCGTCGGCGCCGGCACCGTCGCTGAGATTCTTCATTGATTCTCGGCCGTAAAGCCAAAAACGAGCCTCTCCGAAAGGAGGGGCTTTTTTCGTATCCGTTTAGGGTGGCAAAAGCCATTTCGACCCACGAAAACCGTGAACTTGATGGGGACAAACCGCTAGGCCGCAAAAACAGCGGTCTTTCTCGCACCCCCTAGTGATTTTTTCGCATTCCTTTCGACCTAATAGAAAGCGCAGCATCACTTTTTTCGATCGCTTCACCCAGCGGACGCCCTTCGCCTTGGAGGGGGGCAAAAGATCGGTTTGACTGCTTCCGAAACCGGCGAAAGCTGTCAACGGCGGTGGGGATGGGCAAACGGCCATCCCCATTCGACTCCAAAGGGCCGAAAAAGGTGTATAACTCACATGGGTTTCCTTTCCTTTGTTTTGTCACCCAAAGAATGCGGAGGCCCTTCTGAAAAGTCAAAACCTCCTGTTTTTGTGTGGGTCTAGTGGAAAAACCGACCCACTTAAAAACAAGAGCGTTTTTTAAAGCAAAGAGATAAAAGGGAATCCTTGAAAAAACGACAATATTTTTTGGGTGGAATATTATTATCTACCCGTCTTCGAACGCCCTTCAAGGATTTTTTTCATCAAAGCGGTTTCTAAAATTTTCATTGCATCAACTCACTCTTTCGCCTTTATAATGGAGTACCGGTTATGAAGCAAACACCGCGCGAAGAAAGCTTCCCCCTCTAAGGGGCTTTTTCGCCTTTTGCTTGCTCTTGCCAATGCCACGTGTTTGGGGAAACCCGGAAAGGAATCATTCATGAAACACGTTTCTGCGAAGCTGTTGACGTTAGGTTTGCTTTCGATCGGTGCCGCTTTGACCAGCTGCGGCGGGTCCGAACAAGAGGACAACAAGATTCATTTGCAGCTTGTTCCGTCCAACGATCCGACCACTCTTCTCTCCCGCGCCAAAGCTTTGGAGCCCATCCTCAAGAAGTACGAGCCCAACTTCGATTGGACCATTGACGTCGGCAGCACCTATGCCGCTACCACCACCGCCCTTGCCGCCGGGCAAATCGATGGGGGCTTCCTCACCGCTTCCGGCTATGCTCAGATGAGCATCGAAAAGCCGGGCAAAACCAAGCTTTTGCTTTCCGCTTCCCGCGCCGGCTACAAGGTTCAGGCCGAAGATTTCCCGGGGCTTAAAAAAGAAAACCTCGAGCAGCAGCGCAAAGCCATGAACGGGGCCAACGGCTATGAATACCGCGGCCAGCAGTCCGAGAAGGAAGTCGATTTCTATTGCTCCGTCGTCATCATGCTCAAGGATTCTGAGCGCAAAGCTTTGAGCCTCCCCGAACTCGACGCCAACAAGGATGGCGAAGTGAGCCTTGAAGAAATCCATGCGGGCAAAGCCGTTTGGGGCACCATGGGCGCCACCTCTTCCTCCGGTTACATCTATCCGACCAAGTACATCTACGAAGGCGGATACACCGGCGGCTTCCTCGACAAGACCACCTATGAGAGCAAAACTGCTGCAGAGCAAGAGAAGTTCATGATCAACACCACCGAGAAGTCCTACCCGGCCATGGTTGATGACCTCCTCACCGGCCAAATCGACGTTGGCGTCGGCTTCTTCGACATTCGCTACGGGTCTGCCTTCGTTCAGAAAGACGGCAAATACTTCAACGATTCGGCCGTCTTCACCAAGACCTACACCCAGGCGATCCTCGATCCGATCATGAACGACACCGTCTGCGCTAGGGGCGACCTCTCCGACGCCAAGTCCGAGGCCATCCGCAACGCCTTGAAGAAAGCGGTCAAAGACGGCGACATCAAGACCGAAGGCACCGGCGCTTGGTTGCTCTATCAAATCTACTCCCACACCGGTTACATCAACGGGGACGACGCCAACTACGACTCCGCCCGCGACATGTATCGCTGGACCATGGAGCACTCCGGGAAATAAACTCTTTCCGGGTCGAAAACGCTTCGCTTTGCCCAAGGGGTTCCCGTTTTCGCGGGGCCCTTGGGCTTGAACTCTATTTAGGAGGATCCCTATGTTGGAACTCATCGACGTCGACAAAGTCTACCCCAATGGGTACAAAGCCCTCTCCGGAGTCAATTTGAAGGTGGAGGATGGCGAATTCATCTCCATCATCGGCCTTTCCGGCGCGGGGAAATCGACCCTCATCCGCTGCATCAACAAGATGCACGACATCCAAAAGGGCCAGGTTTTGATCGATGGGGTCGACATTTCGAAGTTGAAGGGCAAGGCTCTCCGGCAGCAAAGGCGCAACATCGGGATGATCTTCCAATCCTTCAATCTCGTAAGAAGGAGCAGCGTTTATAAGAACGTCCTTTCCGGGCGCGTGGGCTATCACAATACCTTCGAGACGATATTCGGAATTTACTCAAAGCGGGAAAAGCTCCTCGCTTTGCAGTCTTTGGATAAATTCGGAATCTTGGACAAAGCCTACGTCCGCGCCGACCAGCTCTCCGGCGGCCAGCAGCAGAGAGTCGCCCTCGCGAGGGCCCTTTGCCAGGAACCAAAGATCCTTTTGGCCGATGAACCGGTCGCTTCCCTTGACCCAGCGACCACCATCGCGGTCATGAACGACTTCACCCGCATCAACAAGATGGGCATCACCATCATCGCCAACATGCACCACGTCGACCTCGCCAAAAAATATTCGACCCGTATCATCGGGGTCAAGGCGGGTGAGATCGTCTTCGACGGCAAACCGGAGGAGGTCGACGACGAAGCCTGCTTCCGCATCTACGGCCGCCACTTAAACCGCAACGACAACCTCTCCAGTGATTTAGAAGAAACTAAAGAAGGCGAATGAGCATGGCGAGCAGAACCGACAAAAAACAGGAACGGAAACAGGCTTTCCAAAACTCGAAGTTCGGCCGGTTTTTGGATTCCTGCTTCTACAAAGAAATCGCGGTCGACTTAAGCGAAAACCAGGACGGGAGCAACGTCAAGACGATCCGCAAGCCGCGCATCACCAAGACGGTTTTGATTTTGCTTGCCGTCGCTTTGGTGATCGGGGTGAGCTTCGTGCCGTTCAACTACGAAACCAGGCTGCGTTTGAACTGGAAAGCTTTCGGCGAGAACTTCGCGGATATGTTCAACCCCAGTCCCTATCGAACCAAAGATTGGGCCGGGTGGTGGAAATTCGCTTGGGAGTCCTTTGCCTTCGGGATTGAAACCCCGTTGATCAATTCGGCCCCGTTCTTGCAGATTTTCTTCCTGAACTTCATCGCCACGGCTTTGGGCGCCGTGTTGGCCATCCCGGTCTATTACCTCTGCGCCCACAACGTGAACCACAACCCCTTCGTCCGCATCCCCGTGAAGATCTTCAACGATTTCCTCCGCTGCGTCCCGATGTTCATCATCTGCGTCTTCTTTGGCATGGTGATGGGGTCGGGGAACACCCTCCCCTCCATTTTGGCGGTCGCCGTGTTCACCTTGGGGGTCATGTACCAGATGATGTACGAGTATCTGGAAACCCTCAATATGCGCCCCTTCGAATCGATGCGCTCCTGCGGGGCCAACAACCTCCAGTCGGTCTCTTTGGGCCTCCATCCGGAGGTGAAGCCGATGTTCTTCGCCTACGCGATCTACGCCTTTGAGATCAACATCCGCGCCTCGGTGGTCCTCAGCTACGTCGGCATCACTTCCACCTATATGAATTCCCTGCAGATTTTCATCGAAAACGCTTGGTACGACTACGTGGGCGCGATGCTGGTGCCTCTGTTCTTAGTGGTCGCGACCCTGCAGATCGTCTCCAACACGTTGGTGAGGAAACTCCGATGAAGAAGAAAATCAATTGGAAAAAAGTCTCATCCCCCTTCCGCAAAGCGGCGTATTTCTTTACCGCGGACACCCAGGGGATGACCCATTACCGCGACCCCGTCTCCGCCTACCAAGCCCGCCCGAAGATGTGGATCGTGAACCTCGTTTTCGTCGCTCTCTTCTTGGTCGCCTTGGTTTTCATGGGCAATTATGTGGGCATTTGGAGGGCTTTCGACCGACCCATCAACTGGAGTTTGGTTGGGGAGAGGCTCGCCGCCTTCTTCAGCCCGAACTGGGAATACTTCTTCGGCTATGGCTATTACGCGTTCGATGAAGGCGTCATCCATGGCTGCTTGGTCACTTTGGGCATCACCATCATCGGCACGTTGGTCGGCTTCTTGATCTCGATTCCCTTCGGCTTCTTCGCTAGCCACCGCTTATTCGGGAAGTGGGCTTACATCGTCGAAGTCTTGCTGATCATCATCCGCACCTTCCCGGAACTCTTGCTCGCCCTGTTCTTCGTCTCGCTTTCTGGTTACACCTGGCTCACCGCGATCCTTTGCCTTTCCATCCACTCGATCGGCATGATCGGCAAGCTCTACGCCGACCAGCTCGATGAGAACGACCTCGATGCCCTCGAAGCCCTCGACGCCCAAGGCGCGGGCCCCCTTCAGCGCATTGTTATGGCCGTCGTCCCGGAGGTGAAGCCTTCCTTCTTAAGCGTTGGCCTATACCGTTTGGACATCAATCTGCGCACCGCGACAACCCTCGGCTTGGTGCTGCAGACCAGCGCCGGAATCGGCTATTCCATTCTTCTGGATTTGTCCAACAACTCCTATTCCAACCTCGGGGCCGACACCTTGGGGATCGTGCTCATGATCATCTTGGTCGACCTTTTCTCCAGCTATTTGAGAAAGAAGCTCGTCTGATATGCACACCCTCATCCTCATGGCCGGGATCCCGGGCTCGGGCAAATCCACCTGGTGCAAGAAATACCAAAAAGAGCATCCCAATGTTTTCATCGTCGACACCGATGAGACGCGGAAGAAAATCACGGGGTCCTATTTGATTTTCCCCGAGCACATGGAAACCATCTTCGACGCGATGATTTCGGAGACCAACGCCCTGTTTGAGCAATATAAAGGAAAAGAATGCACGGTGATCGAGGATTCGATCTTCCTCGACGACTACCGCCGGGAATACTACATGCAGCGGATAAGAGGCTATGACAAAGCCATCCTCTTCATGGTCAAGATGCACGACTATTCCCTCTGCTACAAGCAAAACAAAATGCGCCCGAAGGAAAAGTGGGTGCCAGAAGACGTGATGGACCACATGAGGGAGATTTACGTCGATCCCTCCCCGAAAGTTGCCTCCTATTTCGACGAAATCAAAGTCGAGTGGTGGAACTAGGCCTTCCAAGGCCTCCATGGTTTGCAATAGCCCCCCTTTTGGCGGTATATTAAGGCCAGTATGAACCTGCCGAATTTTTTGCAACGCTCATCGCGACAGGGGGATGATTGTTTATGAAAAAAAGCCTTTTCGCTTTCTTCGCTTCTCTTTCTCTTGCCCTCGCCGGAGCTTCCGCCTTTTCCAAAGCCGGATTCTTTTCCGTCAAGGCCGAATCGGAAAGCGCCCCCCGCTTCGAAAACGAAGTGGAAGCCGACCGCAACGAACTCGCTTTTACCCTAACCAGCAGCTCCCTCACCCCGTGCTCCCAAAGCTTCACTCTGAGCATGCAGTCGGTAAAGATTGAGGCTTACAACAACTCCACGCGCTACAACAACGTCTTCGTCCGCATCGACGACAGCAATTACACGGATTTCCAAACCGCCAAGAAAAATGCCGAGGACGCCAAAGAGGCCGCCGAGAACGAAGGCAAGGAGTACGTTCCCGCCGTTTATAACGCCACCGTCTTCAACGTGGCCAACTCCAAGGCTGCTAACAACGTCATCGTCTTGCCCAACTTCATCGATTACGGAACTCTCTTCCGTTTGCAGGTGACCTCCATTGAAGCCAACGCTTGCTACGATTACGATAGCAAATCCATCAGCTACGCCAACATCAAGGAAATCATCATCCCGGAAGGCTATCAGAAGATTTCCGCGAATGCCTTCCTCGGCGCAAAAGAAGCCGGGGTCGCCATCAAAACCGCTTCCGCTTCCGCGGGGGAGAACTGGGAAGAGGGATGGACCGACGCCGATGTCGAATACGGCGTGACCCTCACCTCCACTCAGCAAAGGGCCCTGGAAGTCCGCACGACCGGCACGACCACATTCGGGGAAGGGAAAAGCTTCTTCGTCGGGTATTTCGACAAAGCGAAACCGGAGACGAATAAGCCGCTGACGATGGAATACCATTTGCTCGACTCCGGCAACAACCCCGTGGGGCAAACCCAATACTATGAGCTCCCCAAAGCCTCCACGACTTTGGATTACGACGCGGTCGGCACCATCGCCGGCAAAGCCAAAGACGACCGCTCCGTCGACATCGAGATCCCCGAGGGGACCCACATCGACGAATCCAGCATCGTCTTCCACAATATCCTTCGCTTAGCCAAAAACGAGCAAGGGAAGGTCGTCATCGAGCCGGATTCCGAGCCCCTGAAAGCCACCCCGACCCAAGATGACTTCCTGGTCTATGGCTATAGCGGCGCGAACAAAGAAGAATGCACCCTCAACGCCAAAGTCAAAGTGACCTGCACCCTGAAGTATTACGTCTCCACCAGCACCGAAGGAAAGTACAACGTAGAAACCGGCAACATCAAGGCGGTCGAGATTGTCGAACCCGGCGATGCCCCAGTTGTGGTTGAGGAAATCACCACCACTAAAGCCCTTGAGATCATCAACGGGTTGGAAGACGGAGCCACTTCGGACAAGGAATACGTTGTCACCGGTTACGTCAATGAAGTCACAGATGCCTATTCGACTCAGCACAAGAGCATGTCGCTCACCCTCGGCGAGACTAAAGACGCGACGGATCTGCTCACCGTTTTCCGCGCCAAGCTCAACAGCGGAACCTCCAGCAGCGATGTTATTAAGGGAGCTAAGATCAAAGTTAGCTGCTACCTTCAGAAGTACGTCAAAGACGGTGCCGTCACTCCGGAAGCCACCAAAGGAACCATTACTTTGCTGGAAGCGGTCAAGGGCGAAACCAAAAACGTCACTGTCGCTGAAGCGCTTGCGGCCGCTGAAGCACTTCCAAAGGATGGAGTTTCAGCCGATGTTTACGTCATCACTGGCTTCGTTACGAAAATCAAGAGCGCATGGGTCGAAAAATACGGCAATATGAGCGTCTATCTTTCCGACACCGCCGGCGATGCAAATGCTAAATTCATTGCCTTCCAAGTGGAATGTTCGGAAGAAGAGTCCGCCAAAATCGTCGTTGGAGCTAAAGTCAAGGTTACTGGGAAAGTTACTAATTATTATGGGAATACCCCGGAGACCGTCGGCAAAGGCGCTGCCAAGATTGAATTCTTGGAAGCCCCGCAAGCCTAATTGATCCGCTTCCTTTTGACGTTTTAGCCTCGGGTTACCCCGGGGCTTCTTTTTATTCTCGCCCCCTATGGTAAAATCACTTTTGCATGGAAGAAGCGGCTAGCCAAAAGAAGGAAATCGAAATCTTTCCGCTTTCCAAAGGGAAGAGGATCGTCGCCTTTTTGGCGGATTTCTTTTTGGTGTTCGTGATTTCCTTCGCCTTTTTTCATTTGGCTTTGTATCCGCTCTCCGCGTTTTCTACGAACCTCTATAACGAGCAGGAGGATTGCCTCAAAGCCCAAAAGGAAAGGGACCAAGTTCTATACGGGAATTCCCTTTTGTTTTACGAAGAGGGAAAAAGCAGTGCAGAACCTTCTTCTTTTTCGCAGAATCTTTCTTATACCTGCAAGCTTTACGTTATGAGCTTAGTTGGGAAAAGCGCCGCGGATTACGATGTTTTCCGTCACTTCTTCGTCGATATACGGGAAAAAGAAAACGAATATCCTTCCTGGGTGAAGTCCCAAGATGAGAAGACGCAGTTCTTCTCCTATTCACCGAAAGTTGAGTTGCTTCCCCATTATGTAGAAGAGTTCTCTCCCTTTTTCGAAACGGGCAATACCCCGTCCAAGCAAGGAGAAGAAGACTATGAGAAGTTCCAAAAGGAATTCTTTTTGCCTTGCTACTCCTCTTTGGTGAAAGACGTTCTTGAAAACGATCTCACGTATCAAGGGATTTCCTATGTCGCGAAGCAAAATCAGGTCGCTTCTTTTTCGCAAAAAGCGAACCGAATCGTCGTTTGGAGTGCCTCGATTTCCTATCTCCTTTCCTGCGCCTTGGTCTTCATCGTCGTTCCTTTGATTTCGAAAACCAGGAAAACCCTCGGGATGATTTTCCTAAGAAGGGAAAGAGTGGTTACCGCGACCTTCATGCCTATAAAGCGGAGATACCTCCCCCTTCTTTTCCTTTATGGGGTCTTTTTTAACGCGGGGCTTCTCTTTCTTCTTCCTTGGCCGATCATCACCTTCAATGAGCTTTTCTCTTTGCCGGCCTTATGGGCGCTTTCTTTGATTTCTTTGCTTCTAGATTTGGTTTCGCTTTTCTTCGTTTTGTTCGATTCCTTCGACCGGACCTTGGTGGACCGCCTGATGCGGATCACCATGCTGGATGAAGAAAGCATGGATGCGATTTACCGCAGCAAAGGGTATGGTGATTGAGATGGGTTACCAAGGCCATTACGAAATCCATTATTCCTCCCCGAAATTCCATCGGCGGGTTTTCGCGAACCTCTTCGATTTCATCTTGTTCGCCTTCTGCTTCTTTTTGCTTTTCTTGGGAAGCCGGGCCGCGGTGACGAACATGCCCGGGTACGTCGCGAAAGACGAGGCAATGCTGAGGATTCGAAAGGAATCGGGGCTTTACCATGTCGATGGGAAGCAATCGATGGACATCGTTTCCTACCTCGATCTAGACTCAAACAACTACACGGGTTACGCGAAAATGAAGTTGGCGTCCCAAAAAATCGATGCTTTCATCGCCTATGTGGGGGAAAAGTCCAACGCGGAGAACCAAGCCATCGTCCAAGAAGACTATGACGCATATCGGCTGGATGCGAATTTGACCTTTGAAGGCGTCCCTTACTTTACCCGGAACGAAAGCTGGGAGATCGTTTCAAACCCTTCTTGCCAAGCGAAGCAGGAAGACTACTTTCACAATGCGTACGGTCCTTTCTTGGATTCCCATTGCCAGGGATATTTGGTGACTATGGTCCCTGAGTATTTGGAGTTGACTCGGTTTGAATCCAACATGCTTTTCTTCGTGGAAGTCCCCATTGCCTTCCTTCTTGCGGGGATTTTGGTTTATTTGATCCCTCTTATTTTCTTCAAAAAAGGACGGATGACCCTTGGGAAAGCCATGTACCACATCGGCTTAGTGGATTCCCGTTTGCTAAGCTGCAGTTTCCCCCGTTATTTGGCGCGATGGGCGATTTTCTTCTTCCTTGAGCTTTCCCTCTCTTTGGTCACCTTCCTGATCCCCATCTTCATTTCCTTCTCTTTGATGGCTTTTTCCAAGCAAAAGCAGGGCCTCCCCGATTATCTTTTGGGCCTTTATGAAGTGGACGCCAGCCAGCAGAAAATCTATTCCAGCTACGAAGAGATTTCCTTGGATGGGATCGATGGGGAAAAGAAACCCGTGGATTTCCAGCCCACCTACGAGGATTGAGTTTGGCCTTTGTGCAAAAAAATGTTGCTCTCTTGCAAACGGAAGGCATAGAATACTCAAGCGCGGTAACGCGTATGGACCGTTAGCTCAGTTGGTAGAGCAGCTGACTCTTAATCAGCGGGTCGCGGGTTCGAGTCCCTCACGGTCCACCATCTTGATTCTCAACCTTCATGGGCATCCCATGAAAATGAATAACAAAGCACCTTCGATGGTGTTTTTTGTTATATGGCCCTGCATTGCGCCGATTGAATTTCATCGTTTGGGCCCGCGTTTTGCTTCTCTTCTTTTGTTTCTCCGATATAGTTATCTTGTTAAGGAGGGTGCTGCGTTATGAAAGAGAGAAAATGGATCTTCGGGCTTGCCGTTTTGCCCCTTTTGTTTGCTTGTGGGGGAACCCAAGAGCCGGGGGGTAGCGTATCTTCATCGCCCTCTTCCTCGGAATCTGTTTTGCCTTCAGAAAGCATTCCCTCCAGCCAAGAGGAGACTTCTCTAGACCCTCTCACGGTCATTTCGGAGAAACTTCAAAGCACTTTGGCGAAAATGAAGGAGGGGAATTTCTCCCTCACTTACACGATTGGCTCATTGAAACTCACCGACGTCATCACGCCGGCTTATAGCTACACGGGTTATCTGAATTCGGGCTCGATTTTGCTGAAGACTTATCAAGATACGCCGATTGCCTATGATTTCGCTTTGAAATCCGGGAAGCTCGAAATCCGCGGGCAGTCTTTCAATGAAGACTATTCCGCCCAAGGGGTGAAGGATTTGACTTGGAAGAACAAGTTCGCCTCCTATCAGCCCAAGGCGGTTCAGCTGACCAAAAACAAATCCGCTTGGACCTGCACGGACGCGGAGCTGATTTCCCTTTTCTCGGCCCAACTTGATTTCACCGGCATACAGCGGATTCTTTTCTCCGTTTCCGAGGAAGGCGACTTAGTCGCCGAATTCCAAGGGCTTGATGAAATCGGACTTTTCCAAACCATCGAGGGCGGCGTGGTCCGCATCCACAATTTGGGCACCTCTTCTTTGAAAGAAGCCGAGGATTTTCTTTCTTCCTACTCCGTTTCTAGCGACTCTTTATCCGGCAAAGGGGGCAACTTATTTGGCAATGCCTCCTTCGTTTCGGCTCTTTACGACACGAACCATTTGGACGAATACGATTCCATTGAGCGGCTGGGCTTCTCCAATTTGGATGTTTATAACGACTACCTCCGCATCACCGACGTCAGCGAGGAAGGGTCTTCTACCGCAATCACCTATCACAAAAAGAACGCCTCCGGGGATTTGGAAATTGTCGGAGTGAATGGGCAAAACGAAGAAGTCTCCACCCCCACCAGCACCCAATGGGGCGACTTCGGGCTTTTGGGCGAAAACGAAGCCAAATTGGATCAGTTCCGGAAACTCTCCGCGGACGATGATTACTACACCTATCTGGGAGAGGACGCGACCGGCATGGCCCTCGCCTTCACTCAGCATCTCCAATTCAAGCAGTGGAAAGTCCAAGAGATCAAAGCCCGGGTCGTGGATGGCAAAGTTACCCAGCTTCTTTTCTCGACCGGACTTCTCCGCGACGCGAACTTCGGGACGTACTTCTATCGTTACGCGGATACCCGCGTCCAAGAACAAGCCAATGTGATCGAAGGGGCCAAGAAGAAACAAGCCTCTGAGCACGACGCCGAAATCAAAGGATACCTCTCTTATTTAAATCAGGACTCTTCCGTTTTCACCAGCGTCGAAAAAGACTCCGCTTGGTCCGGAGCGAGGGCGACCAAAATCGTCAAAGGCGAGGATTTTTATCTCAAAGGAACCTATCTCGTCGAGGATGAGACGATTTCGAATCGCTTGGAGTCTTTGGGCCAAGGTTATTACCAAAGGAACGGGGAGGTGTATCAATTCTCCTTTGATGAGAATGGGAACATTGAGCTAAAACAGAACCCCGCGGGGAAAACTCTTTCCCAAATCGCGGGCTGGACCCTTTCCAGCGAAGTTCTGACCCTGAACGACGGCAAATTGACCAGCTACGGCGACATCATCGACATCGGCAGCTCTTTGGGGCAAATCTACAATCCCCTGACCGTGGATCCGTCTAGCTTAGTCATGAACGTCGAAAACGGGAAAATCGCCTCCATGGATTTCTCCTATTACGGCGGCACGGAGGAAGTCGCCTTCGATTATTCCCCCGTTTCCCTCCCGGCTGGGATGAAAGAAAAACTCGATGAGGCGATTGAAAACCTCAATCCGGGCGAACGCGGAGACTGGAGCCAAAGCAAATCCAAGGCCGTTTATGAAAAGATGGTTGAGTTCTATGGCGAAGAAGCCGCGAGAAAAGTTCCTTTCCTTTACGACGCATCCTATTTTGCAAACAACGACTTCGATTCCGACATAAACGATTATGACGAACCGTATTACTTCAGAATCTATATGACGAGCAAAAAGGATATGGATTATGCGAACAAATACGTCGCCTATCTTCTTTCCTTGGGTTATGTCGACCAAGGGAATTCCACTTACGTCAGCACGTCCGATGGGTTCAAAATCGTCGTGAATTTGGACGCGAGCGATTCGGATTTCCTCTTCATCTACAAACTTTGATTCTACCTTCTATAATGGAAGCGATATGAGCAAGCCCACCAAACGCCAAGCCCAGCGGATCGCGGGCGCCCTCCGCCGTGGCAAAAAGAAAATCATCACCCTCGACGCCCTTTCTTCTATGATCGGTATCTATCCCGATGCATTGGGGCAGCAGCTGACCTATTTTTCGCCGATGATTTTGATGGACCCGACCATCAATTGCAAAGACCTGCTCCCCCAAATCGAGGACTACATCAAAAACTACGAGCCTACGAAGAAAAGAAGGGCCCCCTCCACCCCGACGGTGAGGAAGAAGGAAATCGACGAATTCTCCGGGATCACCGACTTCGTTTACAAGAAGATGACCACCGCCGGCGGGCTGGTGGACCCCTCCTTCCGGCTGGGCGATAAAGACCTCAAAATCCTCCACAAGCTTGTTGTCCGCGAGGTTTCCGCGCGGAGAAAAAAGGCCAAAAGCAAAGCGGCCCGGAAAAGCAAGGAAGTTAAGTAATCCTAAGAGGAATTTCGCCTTCTGCTTCTTCAGCCCCCTAAAGGGGGCTTTTTTCTTTCCCGCATTGAATGCGCAGGGCAAACTTCCTATACTAACCGCGTTAAGGAGATTTTGCATTCATGGCAGAAATCAAAAAGACGATGAAATCCGTCGACGGCAACACGGCTGCCGCGATGGAGAGCTACTACTTCACCGAAGTAGCGGCCATTTATCCGATCACCCCCTCCTCCCCGATGGCCGAAAACGTTGATGTTTTCGCTTCCAAAGGGCAGAAGAACTTCTTCGGGCACACCGTGAAAGTCGTGGAGATGGAGTCCGAAGCCGGCGCTTCCGGCGCCGTCCACGGCGCTTTGCAGGGCGGCTCCCTCGCGACGACTTACACCGCGTCCCAGGGCTTGCTGCTGATGATCCCAAACATCTACAAGTGGTGTGGCGAGTTGCTCCCCGCGGTCATGCACGTCGCGGCCCGCTCTTTGGCCACCCGCGCCCTTTCCATCTTCGGCGACCATCAGGACGTCATGGCGATCCGTCAGACCGGCATCACGATGATCGTCTCCAACTCGGTTCAGGAAATCGCCGACTTGGCCCCGGTCGCGCATTTGGTCGCGATCGATTCCTCGACCCCGGTTTGCCACTTCTTCGACGGCTTCCGCACTTCCCATGAAGTCCAGAACGTCGAGTTCGTCGACCCCGAGGAATGGAAGAAGCTCATGCCTTGGGACAAGGTCGAAGAATTCCGCAAGAGGGCTTTGAACCCGCATTCCCACGCGGTTACCCGCGGCGGCGCTGAGAACGATGACATCTACTTCCAGGGGCGCGAAGCTCAAAACGAACATTATTCCCACGTCATCGAAACCGTTCAGAAATATTTCGCCGAAGCCACCCGCCTCACCGGCAGGAAATACGCTCCGTTCGTCTATTATGGCGATCCCAACGCCGAACGCGTGATCGTCGCCATGGGCTCGGTCAATGAGACCGCCATGGAAGTCGTGGACGCCCTCAACAAGGCCGGCGAAAAAGTCGGCTTGGTCGAAGTCCACCTCTATCGTCCTTTCTCCAGCAAACTTCTTTCCGAAGCGATCCCCGCTTCCGTCAAGAAGATCGCCGTCCTCGACCGCACCAAGGAAATGGGCGCCGAAGGCGAGCCGCTTTACCTCGACGTCTTGGCCGCCCTCTCCAAAGAAGGCCGCTCCGACATCAAGATCATCGGCGGGCGCTATGGCCTTTCTTCCAAAGACACCCAGCCCAAGGACGTCAAAGCCGTTTATGACTTCCTCAATGCTGAGAAGACCTGGACCGGATTCACCGTCGGCATCAAGGACGATGTGACCCATCTCTCCATCCCCGTCGATGATTCCTTCCAGATCCCGCAGGATTACACCTCCTGCCTCTTCTACGGCCTCGGCTCCGATGGAACCGTCTCCGCGAACAAGAGCTCCATTAAGATCATCGGCGACGCGACCGGGCAATATGCGCAGGCTTACTTCCAGTACGACTCCCGCAAAGCCGGCGGAACCACCCGCAGCCACCTCCGCTTCGGCAAGAACCCGATCCACAGCGAGTACTACGTCAAGAACGCGGATTTCATCTCCTGCTCTCTTGATACCTACATCTTCAAGTTCGACATGATCGCCAATCTCAAAGAGGGCGGCACCTTCTTGCTCAACACCAACATGGACGACGAGACCCTCATCAAGTCCATGCCGAACCGCATGAAGCACCTTCTCGCTGAGAAGCATGCCAAGTTCTACGTCATCGACGCCAACAAGCTCGCCGCCGAATGCGGCATGGGCCGCCATACCAACACCACCCTTCAAGCCGCTTTCTTCAAGCTTTCCCCGCAGATCATGGATTACTCCGAAGCGGAGAAATGGATGAAGAAGTTCGCTGAGAAGACCTATGCCAAGAAAGGCATGGAAATCGTCCAACAGAACTGGAACGCCATCGACGCCGGCCCGAAGGGTCTCCGCCAGATCGCCGTCGATCCGGAGTGGATCAACCTCTCCGCGAAGAAAGTCGCCACTGCCGATAGCGGTGACACCTATTACGACGACTACGTCGAGATCATCGACCGCCTCGACGGGGATGAGCTCCCGACCAGCGCCTTCACCAAGCACGAGCTTCTCGACGGCACGATGAACGAGAACATCACCTTCCGTCAGAAGAGGGCGATCGCCGACAGGGTCCCGGTCTGGAACCCCGCTAAGTGCATTGAGTGCAACCAGTGCGCCTTCGTTTGCCCCCACGCCACCATCCGCGCCTACCTCCTCGATGAGAAGGAGGTCGAAAATGCCCCCGAAGTGGTCAAGGCTAGCCTCAAGCCGGCCCTTGGGACCGCGGACAAGAGCCTGAAGTTCCGCATCACCGTTTCCACCGAGAACTGCATTGGGTGCGGCCTCTGCGTCTCTGAGTGCCAGGCCAACAAAGTGGCCGACGCCAAAGCCCAGAAAGAGGGCAAGAAGCGCGCCGATACCACCGACTATGCCCTTTATATGGTCGACGCCCACAAGGCCCGCGCGGAGCAGGAAGCGGCCGACTACTGCTACTCCCACGTCTCCGTGAAGGAGAACCAATTCCCCACGGCGATCGAAAACACCGCCAAGGGATTGGGCTTCAAGAAGCCTTACATGGAAGTCTCCGGCGCCTGCGCCGGATGCGGCGAAGCCCCCTATTACCGCATCGTCAGCCAGCTCTTCGGCAAAGACATGCTCGTGGCTAACGCCACCGGGTGCTCCTCCATCTATTGCGGATCCACCCCGCTTACCCCCTTCGTCAATGACCATGGCAAAGACGGCGTCGCCTGGGACAACTCCTTGTTCGAAGACAACGCCGAATTCGGCTTTGGCATGAGGATCGCGACCGATCAGAAACTCTCCGCCATCTGCTCCACCTTGGAAGAAGCCAAGAACGCCGATGACGTCGAGCCCGAACTCAAGGCCAAGATCGACGAATACCTCGCCAACGTCAAGAACCGCGACGAGGAAAAGAAGATCGTTCCGGAGCTCATCGCCCTCGTGGAGAAGAGCGCCAACGCCGCGGTCAAAGACATCCTCAACTATAAGAACGACCTCGTCGACAAGTCCGTTTGGATCATCGGCGGCGACGGCTGGAGCTACGATATCGGCTACGGCGGACTCGATCACGTCTTGGCCAACGAAGCCGACGTCAACGTCCTCGTCCTCGACACCGAAGTCTATTCCAACACCGGCGGACAATGCTCGAAGTCCTCTCAGACCGGCTCCATCAACAAGTTCTCCGCTTCCGGCAAGAAGGAAGCCAAGAAGAACCTCGCCCTCATGGCGATGGCCTATGGGCACGTCTACGTCGCCCAAATCGCCCTCGGAGCTAACCCGACGGCCGCGATCAAGGCCTTGAAGGAAGCCGAAAGCTACAACGGCCCCTCCTTGGTCCTCTGCTATTGCCCCTGCGCCGAGCAGCACATCAAAGGCGGCTTGGTCAACTCCATCAAAGAGGAGAAGATGGCCGTCGATTGTGGTTACTTCACCACGTGGCGCTTCGATCCGCGCCTGAAGGAACAAGGCAAGAGCCCGCTGCAGATCGACTGCAAAGAGCCCGACTTCACCAAGCTCCGCGACTTCATCATGCACGAGACCCGCTTCTCCCAGCTCCCGATTGTCAATCCCGAGCACGCGGAAGAGCTCCTCAACAAGTGCGAAGCCTACGCCAAGCAGCGTTGGGCCGACATCAAAAAGTTCGGCGAATAAACTGAGCCTTGAAAGCCCCGAGGGATTCCTCGGGGCTTTTTGCTACCCCTTTGGCTGAAGCGTGGCTGAACGGAAAGAAATCATCCAACCGGCGAAAGCTTTAAACGATAGGGTGGTTGGTGCTTTTAGAAACCTTTAAAGTTTAAAGAATCCTTTTACTATGCAACTTCCAAAGAAAAAAACGATTTTGCGAGGTTTTAATCCGAACGTCCGCTCAATTCTTTTTCAAAACTTCGAGGATATCGATTTTTCCAATGCGGATCAAAGGAAGGATCGTGCTGAATAAAGTAACGAACAGAAAGCAAGCGAATCCAACCAAAATCGTCCAGGGGCTTATGGCCAAAACGTCGAAAGCGACATTGAACACCTCGGGCGATTTCAGAATCGAATTAACAATCGCCAAGGCCGGATAGGCGATTATGACCGCGATGGCGAAAGAGGATATTCCAAGTATTCCGTTTTGGAAAAGGAAATTCCTATTGATTTCGGCCTTTTTGACGCCCAAAGATTCGAAGAGCGCGATTTCCCTCTTCCGGTCGGATACATTCTCTGTGCAGATCATCATCGTGTAAAAGCCGGATAAAAGAAGAAGAATCACTGTTCCTACGATGAGAAAGGGATAAATCGGAGAACTTTTCGAAGAATCCAAGAAATAGCTGGGGGATGTTCCCGTTAACGAAGTCGTGAAGTCCTGCTTATGATTTTCCAGTTCCTTCGCGATTTGTTTTGGGCTGCTGTTCAAAGAATAACACAGCCTAGCTGCATACAAATTTTCTTCCACGATTTTCTGATAATCGGATTGATAAGAATAAACGGATGAAGAAGAGTCCGCGACAATCCCCACGATGGTTACGGAGAGGAAGAGCAAATCCATTCGGATTCTGGGCTTTATTAAGGAAGAAGAAAGATCCCGATAATAGTAGGTTTTGCCTAAAAAAGAAGAAGGCTCCGAATCGGGGTAGAAAACGCTTTTCGTTTCGAGGAAGGCTTGGGAGACCACGATTTCGCTTTCTTTTTCCGGCTTGCGCCCAAAAAGCAAGTCCTGCCCTTGATAAAGAGAATAGGACAATTCCTTTGAAATATAAGTTTCGTTGTCTATGGAATAGGGAAGCAAAAAATCGGATCCCGAGATTAAATACGAGGATTTTGCAGCGATGCTCTCCCAAAAATCTGTTTTGTTGAAGATGACGAAACCATATTTCTGAAGATAATCCGATTGTTGGCTAAAGCGGAAGAATTCCGTAGAAGAAGAATTGTATTTCCAATCGTCCCTTGATTCTTGATACCAATTGATGACCTGATCCAAGTTTGGGGATTCCACGATGGAATTCGTGCTCCAATTCAAAGAAGAATCGCCATCCTTCAGGGAAATGCTACCTTTGGAAACGGATTGGACGAAGCTTGTTGTGTAACAGCTTCCCGATTGCGGGCTTTCCACGTTTTGCCCTTGGATTTTCATCCCTTCTTCATAAGGGAATGCGTATAGCGAAATATCGGCGTTCTTTTCAACGAAAGGCACGCAGGGCAAAAGACCCGGGAAGACTTTCTTCGCGGCTTTGAAGCTCTCGGTAGCCACATCGGATTCTTGCTTCAGAGAAATGGGAATAAAGGAAGCGCCGCTTTCTTGAAAAATATTGCCAAGGCTATCTTGAAGCTGGAAGAACGAGAGGGTCGATAGCAGGGTGGCCAAAAGAAAGGAAAAGCAAGAAAGCGTAGCGGATCCTACCGTTTTTCCTGGTTTTCTCCAGATCGTCTTTTGGGCAAAGCGGAAAAAGAATCGGGGGTTCGATTTCCGCTTTTTTGCCGATAAATTTTCTGTTTCGTTTTGGGAAACGGCCGTTTCTTTTTTAGACAAAAGAACCAGTTTTCCATGGCTCATTTGGAAAAGCATGTCGGCGTTGGCTTTCGCTTGTTTTTCATCGTGGGTGACAACTACGATGAGCTTTTCACGCGATATTTCTTTCAAAAGGGAAAACACGCGAGAAGCATTGTCGCCATCTAGATTCGCGGTCGGCTCGTCCAAAGTCAAAACCGGCGTGTCCATGAGCAGATTTCGGACGATCGCCAATCGCTTCTTTTCTCCTCCGGACAGCGTGGATACCTTGCGCTTGGCCTTTCCTTTTAGGCCCAGCTTTTCAAGGAGGAGGTCAACCTGCTCTTTGTCTTGAACGATAATCGATAGGTTTGCCTCACAGCTCATATCTTCAACGAGGTTGTGCTCTTGGAACAGCGGAGCAACGATAGAAGAGCAGTTTTCCCTATTTAAGGGTTCTCCATTGAAAAGGATTTCGCCCTTGGTAGGAGTTAAGAGACCGGACAAAAGGCTCAATAACGTGGTTTTGCCCGATCCGGATTGCCCCGTGATACAAACGAGGCCATTGTTTGGCAAAGAAAAATTGACATCGTCGACGACGCTTTCTACGCCGGCTTTCGCTTCAAAAACCTTTGTTAGGCATTTAGCGGTTAGCATATTTTTATAAGCATAAATCAAACCTGTTTGCAACGCTCTCTGGGCTCATTTTGCTCGCTTAATCTGAACCAGCAGCGAAGAAAAGCAAACATAATCCAGCCCCCATCGAAATGAAATTCTTTTGATCATAAATCCACTTTAGGCTTAATTTTTTTGTATTCAAGCAAAAACATGTTCATCGAAAAACGATGGGCAATGGCGTTTTGCTGTAGCGAATAAAGCAAATGGCGTTTGTCCCCACTACGGCGAAAAGAAGAACGAATAATGCCGGGATTAGGCTTAGCCAAGAGAAAAAGAATACCGAAACGCTTCCATATAAGGCGTGGTTAAACAGAAATAAAACCAGCAAGGCTAGCGGAATGCCTAAACACAGAGAAATAAGACTGAGGAAAGCACCGAAGCTTAAGAAAAGCGAAAACAAGGACGAATTTTTGATCCCACATAAGTTCAAACTAGCTGCAGCTTGCCGCCGGTAGTCAAAGAGGGAAACGCAGAACGTGAAGATGGTCACTAATAGCATCAGCAGCAAAGAGATCGCTACAGCCGGAAGAAGTTTTTCAATCGCGGACGAGGCGAATTGCTTTGCCTGGTAAACGCATTCAAGGGCAGAGAGGGAACTGACATAGTGAAAATCCGCTAAGGTCGATGACGTAGCATTCAAATTCCGAATCTGAGTCAAAACGCCTCCCGAAAAATAAAGCAGTTCTTTGCTAAGCGACATCGAGTCTTCTTTACTCAAGAAGACATCGCTTGTTGAATCACTGGTGATGCCAACAATCTTAACCTGCCCGAAAACGGCAGAGAAATCGATGCACTTCCGGAAATAATCGCTTGTTTCTTTTCCAACGCCGATATCTCGATAAGAGAAGGTTTTTCCTAGGATTTCGCTTGGCTGGTTTAAATAGGAAGAACGGGATAGGTAACTATTTGAAACAGCGATTTCTCCGGGCGCTTCTGGAGCACGCCCCAAAGATATTTCAGCATTTTCAAAGATTCTATATTTCGTGCGACTTTTGAAATAACGCTCGTTTGGGGTGGTGATGTCGGCTAAAAAATCTGAGGCGGGGATGTTTACAGGGTTGGAGAGGGAAAAGGCGTTTGAAAATTGATCCTCGTTTATGATGACGTAAGTGAAGCGCTGCAAAAGGGTTTCATAATAAAGGGATTGATTCGAAAACGCAGAGGGCGTTGGAGTGTTTTCAAAATCGCCAATTCTTTGTTTTACACTAAGGCTGATGGAAGAACTTGAGAATTCAGAGTTGAGATCCAGAGTCAGATTTCCACTGTTTTTTTCACTTAGGAAAGAAGAGCAAACGCATTCCCCGACCTGTGGATTTTGAACCGTCTCACCTCTTAGGTGCATTCCTTCTTTGTAAGGCAAAACAAATACGGGGAGATTGGAGGTGACATCCGCTCCCGTTAAAAATGGAGTTGCGTTGCCAAAATCGCTTTTCGCTTCGTCGATGGAATTCGATCGTATTGGGTAATTTCCACTATTGGGGGAAGCTGATTTTTCCAAGATTGGCACGAACGATATGTCGTTTTGAGACAAAGCAGATGAAAATGCCTTTTTCGGCTGGAAATTAGAAAACGAAAATAGACTGCAAAACAGGCATAAAAGAAGGGATGACGCTGCAAAACTGCCCCAAAAACGCGAAGACTTAAAATGAATGGTGTTCCAAAAGAACGAATGAAACGTTTTTGGCGGGACTTTAGGATCGGGTGTCTTTATAGGGCGACTGATGGAGTATTCCTCCTTCGGAATTGTGTTTTCAATGATTTTCCCGTGAGCCATTGAAACGATAAATTCGCCATATTGGCGCGCTAGATCGGCATCGTGGGTCGAAACAAAGACGAGGTGGTCCTTTGCAAGAGCTTTCGCGAGGCGGAAAATGCCTTCCGCGTTCTTCTCGTCCAAGTCAGCCGTTGGCTCATCCATGAAGATGCATATCGATTTCTTCAAAAGGCACCTCGCAATCGAAACGCGCTTCTTTTCTCCACCGGATAAATCGCAGACTTTTGAACCCGATTTTGATTCGATCCCAACTTCAGAAAGCACCCCAATGATTTCCTGCTGATTTTGGGACAAAAAGGATAGGTTTTCCTGAACGGTTAAGTCTTCGATTAAGCCCTTTTCCTGAGTGACGAAACTTGCAAATTGGTTTCTGAGATGGGCCGCGTTCTTTTTGGTTATAACCGTGTCCCCATAAGCCAACTTGCCTTCGGTAGGGGCGTCCAAAAGGGCCAGCAAATTAAGCAAAGTCGTCTTCCCGGCTCCGGATTCGCCCAATAAGCAAACGAGGCCTCTGTTCGGCAAATCCAGGGTAACGGAATCGACCGCGTTGAAGAAAACCCCGTTTTGCCGATAACGCTTTGTTAAGCCCTTCGCGCTTATCATGGTCTCAATTATAAATTCAAAAAAAGGAAGGAAATGAAATAAAAAAATCCGCAGCAATGCGCTACGGATCAATTTACCTGGTCGGAACGACGGGATTCGAACCCGTGACCCCTACCACCCCAAGGTAGTGCACTACCAAGCTGTGCTACGTCCCGGCGATGGTTATTATACTCACCTCAAATTGTTTTTCCACATTATTTAAGCGGTCTGCAGATTCTCGAAGTAAGTCCTTTTTTGCCCGGATGCCTGCCCTTAGTTCGGACACGCTTCCTCTTGTTTCTCAAAACGGCAAAACTCTTTTTATGAGAGCAAGAAGTCCTGAAGTTTCACCACTTGGATCGAATTGCGCTCTAGGGGAATAGCTTTAGACTCATTCATTGTGACGATGATGAGTTTGTATTTCCCTGGATTCGTTTCGTCTAACTTTTTCAGTTGCCCGATTTCTCTCTCGGACGTTTTGGTTTCATTCATTGAATAACAGGCTTGGACGGCGATATTTGCTTCGTCAATGAAAAAGTCGATATCGATCTTTGTTTTGCTGCTTTTCAGATAATATAGTTTCCCTTCGTACTTTTTATGGAGGGCGATTGCGACCAAATTTTCGAATAATGAAGTATCGTCTTTGGCTAAAAACAAATTCAAAATCCCGTTGTCGGAGAAATAGAATTTCGAGTTGCTTTCTTTATCCACGAAGGAGGCGTAGTAGTTTTTCAAAGCGAATAGAAGGAAACTATGGGTAGCATAGGAACAATAATCAATGACCGTGTCCTTTGAAAGTGAGAAACCAATCGATTTCAAAGTGTTGTGCAAATAGGTGTAAGAAACGTCGTGGGAAACAGTTGAGGCGATTTTCTTAATCAAAACCTTCATTCCATTCTCATTGCGGATGGAATTGCGGGTGATAATGTCCCCTAAAAGAATCTTCTCATAGATGTTCGATACATATTCGCGTTTATCGATGTAGTTAACCGATTCAGGGAATCCTCCAAACCGGTAAAACTCCTGAAAAGCATTCGCGATGGCAGCACGGTCAAAAACCGAATAAGCCGATTCTTTCTCGATGGATTTTGCCCGAAGAAACTCTTCGAAAGAATAGGGGCTGATGATTTTGGTGCGGTAACGTCCGCCTAACTTCGCTGAAACTTCGCGCGATAGCATTTTCGCGCTGCTCCCGGTGATATCTACCTTTTCTCCGGCGTTGGCCAATCGGATGGCGAACTTTTCCCAGCCATCGATATTTTGGATTTCGTCGAAATAAAAATAGTGTTTTTCGCTTGTGATTTCTTCCGCGGCAAGAAGTATGTCTTCAAAATCCCCCACACCGAATCCCAACAACCGTTCATCATCAAAATTAATGTAGACGATTTGTTTCCAATTCACACCATCCTGGATAAGATCCTTAACCCTTTTATAAAGAAGGGTAGACTTTCCGGAACGCCTAAGACCGATTAAAACGTAATTAACGTCTTTCTCAAAAACGTAATCGCGGTTTACTATTTGTGCCTTTTTAATGACTTCATGTTGGTCGAAGATGATTTGCTTGAGGGTTTCGTGGTCCATGGTCTTGCCTCTCCTGGTTTCATTTTACAATCGTCTTTTAAAATGTCGACTGTAATCGACAAAAATATATGAAAAGTGTCGACTATAAACGACAAACGATATTTCCGCGGATGAAAAACCCTTTGGAAACAAACCGAGGAAAACGCCGAAGAATGATTCGCTGAAGAAGTATCGTCTGGCTTTTTAAAAGCATTCGAAAACCAAAGCTTTGAGGTTCTTGTATAATCCTTTTGCTATGAACGAAGAGAGAAATTCCAAGAACTGGATCTTGGTCCGCGGGGCCAGGGAAAACAACTTAAAGAACGTGGACGTAGATGTCCCAAAGGGGTCTTTAACCGTTTTCACCGGCCTTTCCGGTTCGGGGAAGTCGACATTGGCTTTCGACACGATTTTCGCCGAAGGGCAAAGAAGGTACGTCGAATCCCTTTCTAGTTATGCGCGGCAGTTTTTAGGCGGTTTCGAAAAGCCGGACGTGGATGAAATCCAAGGGCTTTCCCCGGCGATTTCCATTGATCAGAAATCAACTTCCCACAACCCTCGTTCCACCGTCGGGACGGTAACGGAAATCTATGATTACCTCCGTTTGCTTTACGCGCGCATCGGTGTTCCTTATTGCCCCAATCACCATCACCCCATCACTTCGCTTTCCCCCGTGGCCATGACCAATGCGATTTTGGCTTATCCCGCCGGGACGAAGATTCAAATCCTCTCCCCCGTGGTTCGTCACGAGAAGGGGATGCACGCGGAGACGATTGAAAAACTTAAGAAGCAGGGCTTTGTTCGCGTCCGCGTCGATGGGACCATTTCTTTGCTGGAAGAGGTGCAGCCATTAGACAAAAACAAGCGGCACGACATCGACATCGTGATTGATCGTTTGGTTTTGAAAGATGGCATCCGTCAACGCGTTTCCGAGGATGTCGAGCTTGCATTGGATTGGGGACATGGGTATTTGACTCTCCTGGCCGGCGAAGAAGAGCGTCTGCTTTCCTCTCACCATTCCTGCCCTGAATGCGGCTTTTCCGTTCCGGATCTGGAACCGCGTCTATTTTCGTTCAACGCCCCCCTTGGATATTGCCCAGACTGCCATGGTTTGGGAATCAAAAGGGAAGTGGCCGTGGATCTATTGGTTCCGGATGAAGACAAAACCATCGCGGAAGGCGCGATCCGTTATTACAACAACATCGTCAACTCCACGAACCTCGAATGGCAGGAGTTCGCCTATCTTTGCTCTTTATACAACATCCCGCTTGATAAGCCTTGGAAAAAGCTGACGGCCGAGCAAAAGAACATTATCCTTTTCGGATCGAAGAAGCCCGTCTCTTATACCTTGACTTCGGTTAATGGGAACAAGATGAATCGGAGTGGATTCATCGAGGGCGTCAAAACGAAAATCGAGCGTCTTTACCGCGATACCACCTCCGATTGGATGCGGACTTACTACGAGTCCTTCATGCGCGATTCCGTTTGCCAAACTTGCCACGGGGCTAGGCTCAATGAGGCCGCTTTGTCTGTAAAGGTCAATGGGCTCAACATTTTCGAAGCCACCGAACTTTCTTTGGACAAATTCCTTGCCTGGGTGAGGCAAGCGAAAGAAAGCCTATCCCAAACCGACCACCAAATTGCCGACTTGGTGCTGCGCGAGATCGAAAGCCGTTCGCAGTTCTTGGTCAACGTGGGTTTGGATTACCTTTCTTTGTCGCGTTATGCGATGACCCTGTCCGGCGGGGAGTCTCAAAGGATCCGTTTGGCCACTCAGATTGGCTCACGCCTTTCCGGCGTCCTTTATGTTTTGGATGAACCGTCCATCGGTCTTCACCAAAGGGACAACGACAAATTGATCGCCACCTTAAAGGAAATGCGCGATATTGGCAACACCCTTATCGTGGTGGAGCACGATGAGGATACCATGCGTGCGGCCGATTATCTGGTCGACATCGGCCCTGGTGCCGGCGTCCATGGCGGGCAAGTCGTCGCGCAAGGCAGTTTGCAAGATATCGAAAATTGCCCGGAATCCGTTACGGGTGCCTATCTCTCCGGGAAGAAATACATCGCCCTGCCGAAGCAAAGAAGAAAAGGGAACGGCAAGTTCTTGGAAATCGTTGGGGCTTATTGCCACAATCTGAAGAACGTCGATGTCAAATTCCCCCTTGGGAAGCTGGTTTTGGTGACCGGGGTTTCCGGTTCCGGAAAATCTTCTTTGATCAACGAAACCCTTGTCCCTTCGATTTCCCGCGCCCTCAGCAAGAGCAAAACAGGAGAGCCGTTGATGCTTAAAAAGGTCAAAGGACTCGAAAATATCGATAAGCTCGTCGCTATTACCCAGGAACCGATTGGCCGCACTCCGCGAAGCAATCCGGCCACCTATATCGGCGTGTTCGACGACATCCGCGCCCTCTTCGCCGAAACAGAAGAAGCGCGCGCCCTCGGTTTCACCAAGGGACGGTTCTCCTTTAACGTCCCCGGCGGGCGCTGCGAGAAATGCCAAGGGGCCGGGGTTACGCGCATCCCCATGTCTTTCCTTCCCGACGTTTATGTCCAATGCGACGAATGCGAAGGGAAACGTTATAACGAGGACACTCTCCGCTGCCTCTACAAAGGCAAGAACATCCACGACGTGTTAGAGATGAGGGTGGAAGAAGCCTGTGAGTTCTTCAAAAATCGCCCGCAGATCTATCGCAAAATCAAAACGTTGGAAGAAGTTGGCTTGGGCTATGTCAAACTCGGCCAACCGGCAACGGAACTTTCCGGCGGGGAAGCTCAGCGCGTTAAGTTGGCTTCGGAATTGCAAAAGAAAGCAACCGGAAAAACTGTATACGTCCTCGACGAACCGACCACGGGGCTTCATTCCGATGATGTCTCCCGCCTCATCGACGTTTTGGAGTCGATCGTGGACCACGGGGATACCGTCATCGTCATTGAGCATAACCTCGATATGATTAAAGTCGCCGACTGGATCATCGACCTTGGACCGGAAGGGGGGTATCGCGGCGGCAATATCGTCGCCACCGGGACCCCGGAAGATGTCGCAAAGGTCGAATCTTCCTACACGGGCCAATATTTGAAGCCCGTTTTGGAAAAAGCCAGAAAACTCGGGCAGATTAAGCCTTGAGGATTGCTTGCCCTTTTGTTTCGTTTGTCAGCGGGCCTTATTGGAAATAAGATATTGCCATGTTCATCTTGTTTTTGATCCTCGGCCTGCTTTGCTTAGCGGGAGCAATCTACCTTTTGGTCGCCAAGCTGCGGCCTTTCTTTCATGACCGAAAGGAGATGAAGGTTGAGAAGAAACTGCTCCTCATTGCCATCGCATCTTCCTTGCTTTACGGTGTTTCGGGACTTTTCCTGCAGCTCTCCATTAATTTGGGATTTGCGTGGAATATGAGCGCCGGAGAGGCTGCTTTGTCCCTCATTGGGGCTTCGCTTTTCTTCCTTTTCTTCGGATCGTTTTGGACCAGCTTCTTGTTGAAACACTACAAAGAGAACCTCGATCCGAAGCAAGGCAAAATCAACAATGTTTTCGTATACGTCCTGCCTTTCTTGGCTTTGGCCGGCTTTTTGATGCTCGGGGAAGGGGTGGCTTGGCATTTGAAATATCCCCTTGTTTCCGGGTTCTGCATTGGGGATGGCGGATTCCGCTGGGTCACCTACAACAGTGGATATTCCGGATTCCACATCGCTTGGTACGCTTTGATTATCTTGGCGGGGGCTTTCTTGGCCTACAAGCTCTCCGACAGCGAGTTCTATAAGGAATTCAAGAAGCACGGGATCATCGATACCCTCTTCGTCGTCGCTTTGCTAGGCGGCATCGTCGGGGCCCGCATTTGGTACGTGGTGGGGAATTTCGCCGGAGACAACGCCGGGGGGATGAACTTTGCCAAGGAGATCAGCAACGGCAACTGGATGTCCATGTTCCAAATTTGGAATGGCGGGTTGACGATTTTGGGCGGAGCCGTGGCCGGGATCATCGTCGGCATGCTCTATGTGACGAAAAAGAGGAAGTACGTGGATCTGCGCTTTGCGGTGGATGCCTGCGTTCCGACCATCCTTTTGGCCCAGGCGATCGGAAGGTGGGGCAATTTCTTCAACCATGAGGTTTATGGGGCCGAGGTCAGCATGTCGACTTTCTCCTTCCTCCCCACGTGGCTTCGCTTCCAAATGGCGACGGGCTTCTCCAATGGCCTGCCCAGTGGAAACACGATGTACGTCCCCTTGTTTTTAATCGAAGGGGTTGCGAATATCTTGGGTTATTTCGTCATCGCCAAATTGATCCCGGCTATCTGGACCGAGCAGCGCGGCCGGGCGAAGGGAGACATGGTTGGCTTCTATTTGATTTGGTATGGCGTGGTCCGCATCATCATGGAACCTCTCCGCAACACCAGCTTCAACATGGGCAGCAATGGAATGTGGTCGATTTGGAATTCCCTTATCTACATCATCCTCGGGGTTTTGGTCTTGGCCGCCTTCCAATTCGTTGCCTATTGGGAAAAGAAAAAGGGATTGCCCAACCAAGAAAAAGTCTATTCGGTTTTCTACATGTTCTTGGAAGTCGCTTTCTGCGGTGTGGGCGTTTGGTTCCTCGTCGATGGCGTGATGAAGTGCAACGGCCCCTATCACCCCGCCTATTTGTTCGTCCTCATCCTTGGGGTTGTCCTCATGGTTCTGAACGCGGTGCTGTTCTGTCTTTCGTTTAAGAAATTCCGAGCCATTGGTTCGAAGCCGGAAGGCAAAGAACCAAGCGAAAAGGTGGGCGAAAAAGAAAAAGTCGTAGAGAATAAAGGGGAATGAAAACCCCTTTTCTTTTCGGAGGTAGGTTATGAAGGAAAAAACGGATGTCTTGATCGTTGGGGCCGGGATTGCCGGCATCAGCGCTTCGATTTATTTGAAAAGGGGCAACGCGGATTTCCTCTTGCTGGACAAAGGGGCGCCTGGAGGAAAGCTGAACAACATCCACCGCATCGACAACTATGCGGGGCTCCCTTCCGTTTCCGGGCCTCAGTTCGCCATGGACCTTTTGTCTCAGATGCAGCAGTTGGGGATCGAATGCGAATACGGGAATGTCCTTCAAATCCAAAAGGAAGGAAGCCGGTTCCTCGTCAAAACGGATATGGGGGACGTTTTTGCCTCCTCTTTGCTCCTCTGCCCCGGATTGGGAGCGAGAAAGAAGAGGATACCCGGGGAAAAGGAATTCCTCGGCCGCGGAGTCTCCTACTGCGCGACTTGCGATGGAGCTTTCTTCAAAGGGAAGGATGTCGCCGTGGAGGGGAGCGAAGACCATGCGGTGGAGGATGTTTTATATTTGAGCAACCTGGCGAGGAAGGTCTATTTCCTCGCACCGAAAGAAATCAATGCCCCGGAATCCCATTTGCAGGCTCTGAAGAAAAGCGAAAACGTCGTCGTAATGCCTTCCTCCCGCCTTATTGGCATTCAAGGCGAAAAGTTTGTAGACAAGGCCCTCATCGCAACGGAAGACGGGGAAAAAGAACTTTCGGTTTCCGGCGTTTTCCCGTTGTCTGGAGAATCCCCTTCGGAGGCTCTTTACGCATCTCTAGGCTTAGAAAACGAGAATGGCTTCTTGGTGGTTGACCCCGAAATGAGGACGAACGTCCCCGGGGCTTTCGCCGCCGGGGACATCGTGAAGAAAACCCTCCGCCAGCTCATCACGGCGGCCAGCGAAGGGGCGATAGCGGCAACCTCAATTCTTGCCTATTTGCGTCAATTAAAAGGAAAAGATTTGGGCATTTGACAAAATTCGGTCTTTGTCAAAAACCCATGTACAAGGACTTTCTCTTCCCTTAAATTAATGGGTAGAAAGGTGGTTATTAGAACCATGAAAAGATTCCTTCAGTTCTCCGGCCTTATCGCGGCCGTTATCGCGATCGTCGGCTTCGTTCTTCTTTTGACCTGCCCCTCTCTCATCTGGTCAATGACGATCTTTGGGCAGACCTCGACCTATGAATATTCCGGCATCATGGGCATCTTCGGCGGTACCGTCACCGCTAGCGGCTCCGGGATCAGCATCGACATCGGAACCATCAACCCCACCCCGAGCGCCATCATCGCCTTCATTTTGATCGCTGCCGCCATCGTCATTCTTCTTTTGGGTGCCATCCTTCCGATCGCCAAAGTCAAAGTCCTCAACAAAATCTCGGGCGTCCTCAACTTGGTCGCCTTGCTTTGCTTGGTCGTCGGCGGAGTCCTCGTCTTCGTGGAAGTCCCCTGCTGGTGCTCCGCGCAGTCGACGGCCGACGTCACCGTGAAAACCGACAACTACACCCTCGGCAGCGGCTGGCTCACCGCCGGCATCCTCTCCTGCGTCGCCGGGGCCTTCGCCATCTTCCCGACCTTCGCCAACCTCTTGGCCAAGGGCAAGAAGAAACGCCGCTAATCCAACCAGTTCAAACGAAGCCTTCCCTTTGAGAACGGGGAGGGCTTTTCTTTTTGGCAAACAAGGAATCCGGGGTATACTAACCGGGCACTGCAGGAGGAAAAGAAGAAGCATGGCAAATATCCTTTCCTTCGCGGGGGAGGTCAAAGAGGAAATCGCCCGCCACTCTGTGGAAGACTCCGCCATCCGGAGTTTGCTTTCCTCATTTGCCAAAACCTCGGGCGAAATCCACATCTCCGGTGGGAAAGAGGAACTCGATCTCTCCACCGAGCGGGCCAACGTTGCCAAATTCCTTTATTTAGCTGTTCGTGAGATCTATGGGGTCAGTCCCCGGTTCGCTTACACGAAGGGAATCGGCTTCCGGAAAAGGGTCAAATACCATTGCCTGGTTCCCGAGGCGGAGTTCATCCTCTCCGATTTGCAGGTCGACTTCCTCTCCGGGAGGCTCCCAAAGGAATTGACTTCGACCCCTGAGCAAGCCGCGGCTTATTTGTCCGGGGCCTTTTTGGCCGCCGGATCGGTCAACGATCCCTCTAGCAGCAACTACCATTTGGAAATCGCCTTATCCGACCCGACCTACGCGAACTGGATCTCCCATTTGATCAACCGCGTCTCCTCCCATAACTTTTCCTCCAAAGTCGCCAAAAGGAGGAACCAATACATCGTCTATCTGAAACGCAGCGACCAGATTTCCGATTTCTTGGTTTTGATCGGGGCCCCGGAATGCTGCCTGAAATTCGAAAACGTCCGCGTCGACCGCGACTTTGCCAACATTGGCAACCGTTTAAGCAACTTGGACGGAGCCAATCTCTCGAAAACGCTGAAGGCCAGCCAAAAGCAGGTCGATGCGATCGAGTACTTCGTCGCCCGGGATGGCTGGCAGCATTTCGATAACCCCAAGAAGCGTCTTTTGATGGAGCTCCGGATGGAACATAAAGACGCCAGCCTTGATGAGCTTCGGGAGATGCTTTCGGAGCGCCTCGCCACCAGCGTCAGCAAAAGCAACGTCAACCATTTATTCCGCAACCTGCTTTTGGAATATGAAAAAGAAAGGGCCAACGATGGGAAAAAGCAATGACCCGATCGACGAATTGTCCCTTCTCCGCCAATTGGGGATGCGCATCGCTTTCCTAAGGAAGAAGCGGGGCCTTTCCCAGCTGGATTTGTCTTTGGCTTCGGGGGTTTCGAAGAATTATCTAAGCGATTTGGAGAACGGGCGGAGGAATCCCAGCGTCCTCCTTCTTCAGCGCATTGCCTCCGCTTTGGGGGTGTCGCTGGAAAAGCTCTTCCAAGGCATCGTCCCCCTCGAGGTTTTGCTGCGCTGAAAAACTTTCCCGAAATGCCGGTTTTCTCCTTTCTTTCCTTGCTTTCCAACCGCGCGCGCACTTTGTATAATACAAACGCAGTTTCATAAGGAGGACTTAAAACACATGTCCATCAAACTTGCAATCAACGGGTTTGGCCGCATCGGCCGCCTCGCGTTCCGCCGCGCCTATGAGATGAACAAGGAAGCCGGCAAGGAAATCTTCGAAGTCGTCGCCATCAACGACCTCGTCGACGCCCCGACCCTTGCTTATCTTCTCAAGTACGACACCACCCACCGCACCTGGAACAAGGACCTCATCTCCGCCGACGAGACCAACATCATCTTCGACGGCCACAAGATCCCCGTCCTCGGCCAGAAGGATCCCCACGATCTTCACTGGAAGGACTATGGCGTCGACCTCGTCTTGGAGTGCACCGGCCGCTTGAAGAGCCACGAAGACGGCGACGTTCATATGGAGAACGGCGCTAAGGGCGTCATCATTTCCGCTCCTTCTTCCTCCAAAGACATCCCGACCTATGTCTTCGGCGTCAACACCGACAAGCTCACTGCCGATCAGACCATCATCTCCGGCGCTTCCTGCACCACCAACTGCTTGGCTCCGATGATGAAAGTCCTCAACGACAAGTTCGGCGTCGTCGGCGGAACCATGACCACCGTCCATGCTTACACCAACGATCAGCGCATCCTCGACCTCGCCGGCAAGAACATCCGCCGTTCCCGCGCGGGCGCTGCCAACATCGTTCCGACTTCCACCGGCGCCGCCAAGGCCGTCGGCAAAGTCATCCCCGAACTCAATGGCAAGCTCAACGGCAATGCCATCCGCGTTCCGGTCACCGATGGTTCCATCTGCGATTGCACCCTCCTTTTGAAGAAGGATGTCACTGCGGAAGAAATCAACGCCGCCATGAAGGAAGCCTCTGAGGGCGAACTCAAGGGCATCCTCGGCTACAACGATGAAGAAATCGTCTCCTCCGACATCCTCGGCAGGACCGAAGGCTCCATCTTCGATGCCACCCTCACCATGCTCATCCCCGCGGAAGATAAAGTGTTCGTCAAAGTCGCCTCTTGGTATGACAACGAATACTCCTTCACCTGCCAGATGATGCGTTTGGCGAAGAAGTACGGCGAAATCCTCGGCGCGAAGTAATCCAAACCGAAAAACGAGGCTCTCCGAAAGGAGGGCCTTTTTTCGTATTGGGAAATCGGTAATGGTGTTGGGGATTGCCCGACCATGCTATCATTAGTTGAAGCACCCTTAAGGGTGCTACAATGTCGACCATAAGCAAAAGGAGTGCAAAAATGCTTACTGTTGAAGATCTGAAGAACCTAAACGGCAAAAAGGTTCTCGTCCGCGTTGATTTCAACGTCCCCCACAAAGGAGACCAAATCAGCGACGACAACCGCATCACCGCCGCCATTCCCACTATCGCCCAGCTTTTGAAAGAGGGCGCCCGCGTCGTTTTGATGTCCCACCTCGGCAAAGTGAAGTGGAAGGACATCAAAAAGGGCAAGGCCACGATGGAAGACATCGAAAAGCAGATGAAGAAGAACGATCTCTCCATCGCGCTCAACCCCTTGAAGGAAAAACTCGCCGCCGCCTTGGGCCATGAAGTCAAAGTTTCCTTCTGCAAAGCCACGTCTGGGGAAGAACTCGCCCAGGCCATCGCCGCTTTGAAAGACGGGGAAGTCCTCTTGATGCAGAACACCCGCTACGAAGCCGGGGAAGAGGCTAACGATCCCAAATTGGCCGAAGATTGGGCCAAGAACGTCGACGCCTTCGTCATGGACGCCTTCGGCTCCGCCCACCGCGCCCACGCTTCTACTTATGGGGTCCCCGCGATCCTCGCCAAAGAAGGCAAGCCCACCGCGGTCGGCTATTTGATGGAAAAGGAAATCAAGAACCTCGGCCGCTGCGTGAATCCGACCGAAGAAGAGCGCCCCTATATCGCCATCCTCGGCGGTTCGAAGGTCTCTTCCAAGATCGAAGTCATCGATTCCTTGCTGAAGAAGTGCGACAAGATCCTCATCGGCGGTGGCATGACCTATACCTTTAAAAAAGCCATCTTCGGGATCGACGTCGGCTGCTCCATCTGCGAGGACGATCAATTGGATTACGCCCGCAAATGCTACGCCACCGGCAAGATCATGCTCTCGGTCGACACCGTCTTGGTCAAAGGCCTCGACTTCGACGATTTGAGCAAAGCCCCCGAGGACGTCATCCTCTTGGACGGGAACGACAAGCACTTCCCCGAAGGGTATGAAGGCGCTGACATCGGCCCCAAGACCCGCGAGCTTTATAAGAAGGAAATCGAGAAGGCCAAGACCATCTTCTGGAACGGCCCGATGGGCGTCTTCGAGAACCCCGCTCTCCAAGCTGGCACCAAAGCCATCTGCGAAGCGGTTGCCGAAGCCACCGGAAAGGGCGCCTTCACCGTCATCGGCGGCGGGGATTCCGCCGCGGCGGCGAAAATCTTCGGATACACCGACAAATTCTCCCACATCTCCACCGGCGGCGGAGCCTCGCTTGAACTCATTCAATATGATGGCCACCTCCCCGGAATCGACGTCATCGCGGAGGGCAAATAACCATGGCTCGCAAAAAGCTCCTCCTCGGAAACTGGAAAATGAACAAGACCCCCTCCGAAGCCAAGGAATTCGCCCTTGGCTGCTCGGAGATGGTCCGCTTCGCCGTCGAGCACGGCATCGACGTCGGCGTCGCCCCGACCTTCGTCTGCTTGCAGACCGTCGTGGAAAACGCCCCCAAGGATCTGATCATCGCCGCCCAAAACGTCAATGAGCACGATCACGGCGCCTACACCGGCGAGATTTCCATCCCGATGCTGAAAGAAATCGGGATTTCCTGGGTGATCTTGGGCCATTCCGAACGCCGCACCTACAACGGGGAGACCTCCGTCGCCTGCAACGCGAAGATCAAAGCTCTCCTCGCCAATTCGATGACTCCGGTCTATTGCTGCGGGGAAACCCTTGAAACCTTCGAACAGGGCCAGACCAAAGCCTTTGTCGGCAAACAGATCGAAGAAGGCTTTGCCGGGCTCACCTCGGAAGAAGCCGAAAAAGTCGTGGTCGCCTATGAGCCGATTTGGGCCATCGGGACCGGCAAGAACGCGACGAAGGAAATCGCCGAAGACACGATTGCCAGCATCCGTTCCGTCTTAAAGGGCCTTTTCGGGGAAGAGACCGCCGAAAAGATCCGCATTCTCTACGGCGGATCGGTCAAACCCAACAACATCGCCGAATATATGTCCGAGAAAGACATCGACGGCGCGTTGGTGGGCGGGGCCTCCTTGGCGCTTGACTCCTACCGCGGCCTCATCGAGAACTTGGTGAAGTAATGGCTTACGCTTCTTATCCCCAAGGGAACGGAAACAGCCCCATCGGGGCGCAGGCTTCCTCTCCCAACGAGAAAAGCACCCAGAAGCGTTTGCTGGCGAAATGCTTCGGCTATATGTCGCTGGGGCTCGCCATCTCCGCTTTGGTAGCGTTCCTAGCTTCGCTGTTATTCGTCTACGTCCTTGCTTGGACCGCCGATCCCTCCACGGGGGAAATCTCCGACGTGGCCTACATCGGTTACATCGCCGTGATGGTTGTCTCCGGCATCGGACTGTTGATCGACGGGATCGTCGTCAGCGCGGTGATCGCCAAAAACAAGCATTCCGCCTGGGTCCCTTACATCATCTACTGCGTTTTGATGGGGGTGCTCCTTAGTTCCCTCCTCATCGCTGGCATCAGCTTCTACACCGTCGCCGAAACTTTCCTGCTCACTTCCTTCGCCTTCTTGGCGATGTTCCTGATCGGATATTTCTCCAAGGCCAACCTCAACGTCTTTGGGATGATCCTTGGGATGGTGGCGATGCTGCTGCTCCTCTCCGTCTCCTTCTGGGGGATCGTGGTCTTGGTCAGTGGGAATTCCTTCCTCTACTACCTTTACGACATGATCGTCTCTGGAGTCGTCATGGTCATCTCCGTCCTGGTTGTGGCTATCGATGCCTATAACATCAAGCGTCTCCTCGCTAACGGAGAGGGGGTGAAGAACCTCGCTTTGTTCTGCGCGTATCAGATGTATTGCGATTTCATCGTGATCTTCCTGCGCGTCCTCTACATCCTCATGCTCTCCGGCGGCAATAAGAAACGCTGAAGCATCTTGAAGGCGCCCTCCTTCCGGGGGCGCTTTTCCTTTTGCTTTCCCTTTCCTTTATAATGGGCTTGCCATGGATGTTTCCTTGATTTGCCCTTGCTACAATTCCCTTTCCTCTCTTCCTCGTCTTTTGTCCTCCTTCCAAAACCAAGACTATTCCGGGAGCAAGGAAATCATCTTCGTCGTCGATCCTGGGCAGGACGGGACGGAAGAATACCTGAAGAAAGCGCAAAATGGGGAAATCAAAGCCGTTTTCAACCAGCAGAGGGCCGGCATCGTCCCCTGCCGGGAACTGGGAATACAAAAAGCCGCGGGAAAATACATCGGCTTCGTCGATGCGGATGACTATTTGGAGCCTTCTTTCCTTTCGTCCATGATCGGGGCGATGGAAAAAGAAGGGGCCGACGCGTGCGACTGCTCCTTTTACGTGAAAGAGAAAAAGAGGGAATTCGCCTACCCCTTCCGCGGGGGGGATGCGGTCCTCAACCGGGAAAAGGCGTTGAAAAAACTACTCCAGGACACCTCGATGAGGGGATTCCTTTGGTGCAAGATGTTCCGGAGAGAAGTCCTCCAGAAAGGCCCTTCGATCTCCCTGCCTAAAAACCACCTCTTCGAGGACGTGGCCTATTGCTTCGCCTCGTTCTCGAAATGCCGCAAAGTCGTTTGCCTGAGCAAGCCCCTTTACCATTATTCCAAAGAGGCCCCCTCCAGCGCGACCAGCCGAAAGAATCCAAATCGCGCGCAGGAACATTTGGAAAGCTTCGCCTCGATGCGGGCTTTCGCCGAAAGATTCGGGGACGAAGAGCTTCGAAAAGCCTTCCGCTCCTCCAAAGGCAGAAGCGCCCTCTCCCTCCGCTTCGACCTGCGTCTTTCCCGAAAAGACGGATTGAGCAAAGAGGAAGCCAAGCGCATCAAACGGGAGTTCTCTTCTTTATATAAGAAAAAAGCGCCCGATTTCTCCAAGGGGAGCTATGCGAATTTGGTGAGCGTTTCCCTAAAGGAAGGGAAGCAAGGATGATAAAGTAGGGTTGCATCCGGGAAACCGGAAGAAAGGATATGCTTATGAAATTCTATCGTTGCCCCCATTGCGGAAGCATCGTGGCCAAGCTGAACGAAGTTGGCTGCGCCCCCTCTTGCTGCGGAGAGCCCATGCTGGAAATGAAAGCCAACACCGGCGATGGCGCCTTCGAAAAACACGTTCCCGCCGTCGAAAGGAAAGGAAATAAAATCCTGGTCCAAGTCGGATCGGCCATCCATCCCATGCTGGAAAACCACTACATCGAGTGGATTTGCCTGGTGAGCGAAAAGGGATTCGAGCTGGTGAACCTCCATCCGGGGGAAGAGCCCAAAGCCGAATTCGAGCTCCGCGAAAACGAGAAACCCCTCGAGGTTTACGCCTATTGCAACCTCCACGGCCTCTACCTCGCCAAGATCAATTAAGCAGAAATCCCCTTCGGACGGAGGGGATTTTTCAATAGAAAGATGAAAAAGGCTCGATTCCATCGAAAGAAAACGACTTTTTGAAGAAAAATTAAAAAAGATGTTGCACAGGCGATTATCGGAAGCGTACAATACATTTCGCACGCCGCGGGAGACCGAGGCTGCGGGGGCCGGCCAGCCCCATCCGGAAGCCGATTCGGGCTTGACCCGAAGCCGGGCGAAGGGTAGAA
>JBNMGG010000055.1:0-4126 GCA_050872145.1 Candidatus Alloenteromonas sp.
AATATATCCACTCCGTCGGTGGATTGTGCTAGAATCTTCACGGAAGTTCCTCCTTGTATTTTTGACGATTCAATTATGGAACTTCCCTTTTTTATTGCCACCTACACTTTTGAAACGCAATCTCCAAACCGGGGTTCCATTGTTCCTTTTTGAAGAGGGGTTTATCATGACAGCATATGAGAATGGTTGACATTATTGAAAAGAAAAGGGATGGCCACGCCCTTTCCGAAGAAGAGATTTCCTTCTTCGTCAAAGGCTACACGGACGGGAGCATCCCAGATTATCAGGCTTCCGCCTTCGCCATGGCGGTCCTTTTCCGCGGCATGGACAAAAACGAGACCGCCTGGCTCACCGATGCGATGATGCATTCGGGCGAGACCATCGACCTTTCCTCGATCTCCGGGGTTAAAGTCGATAAGCATTCCACCGGCGGGGTCGGAGACAAAACCTCCCTTGTTTTGGGGCCCTTGGTGGCCGCCTGCGGGGCGAAGCTCGCCAAAATGAGCGGCAGGGGGCTCGGCCATACGGGCGGAACCTTGGACAAAATGGAATCCGTCCCCGGCACCAGCATTTCCCTGACGGACGAGCAATTCATCCGCCAAGTCAACGAAATCGGCATCGCCATCGCCGGGCAAACCGCTTCCATCGACCCGGCGGATAAAAAGCTTTACGCCCTCCGCGACGTCACCGGGACGGTCGAATCCATCCCCCTCATTGCCTCTTCCATCATGAGCAAGAAACTGGCCTCGGGAGCGGATACGATCCTCCTCGACGTCAAATTCGGCTCCGGGGCGTTCATGAAAACGCCGGAGCAGGCCCGCGTTTTGGCCAAAACCATGGTCGAGATCGGAGATTCGCTCCATCGCGATACGCGCGCGATCCTCACCAACATGGACGAGCCCCTTGGCTTAGCCGTCGGCAACGCCTTGGAAGTCAAAGAGGCCATCGCCACCTTGAAGGGCCATGGGCCGAAGGACCTCGTCGACCTCGTCGTCGGGGCCGGAGGCATCATGCTCGAGCAAGCCCGCTTGGCGAAATCCACCGACGAAGGGCAGAAGATGATCGAGCACGCGATCGCCTCGGGGGCTGGGTTTGAGAAACTGAAGCAGCTCTTCTCCGCCCAAGGAGGGGACGTTTCCTATTTGGACCACCCCGAGAAATTCCCCATCGCCTCCCGCCAAGTCGAGATCCGCGCCGACAAGAGCGGATTCGTCCATCACATCGATTCCCTCTGCATCGGCGTCTCCAGCATGCAATTCGGCGGGGGAAGGGAAAAACTTGGGGACGTCATCGACATGTCCGCGGGCATCGTGCTCGCCAAGAAAGTGGGGGATCGCGTCGAAAAAGGAGACCTCCTCGCCACCTGCCACACGAACAAGCCCGGCTTGGAAGAGGCGTTCGCCCAAGTTCAAAAGGCCTTCCTCATCCAAGAAGAAGAGACCCCGGTCCGCGGGATCATCTTCGATTACATCCATTGATTTATGCGCGCTTTGATCCAAGAAGTTTCTTCCAGCTCCGTTTCCATCGCCGGGGAGGAAGTCGCCCGCATCGGCAAGGGCGAATTGATTTTGGTCGGATTCACCCAAGGGGATGATCTTTCGACCTTGCAGAAAATGGCGAAGAAAATAGCCAAGGCCAGAATTTTCCCCGATCAAAACGGGAAAACGAATCTTTCTTTGTCCACGATTGGCGGCGAAATCCTGCTCGTCAGCCAGTTCACTCTCTACGGCAGTCTGAAAGAAGGGAACCGCCCAAGCTTCCAGCAGGCCCTCGCCCCAGAGGAAGCCCGCGCCCTCTACGATCGGTTCGTTGCGATGATGAAAGAGGAATTCCCCGCTCTCCAAACTGGGGTCTTCCAAGCCGATATGCAGGTGAGCTTGGTCAATGAGGGTCCGTTCACGCTGCTATTGGATTCTAAGGAGCTATTCGAATGAAAGTCATGATCGGCTTAAGCGGTGGGGTCGACTCCGCCGTCGCGGCGTATTTATTGAAGAAGCAGGGCTATGAAGTCATTGGGGGCTTCATGCGCAACTGGGACGCCTTGGCCAACAACGACTACCTCGGCAATCCCACCATCAACGCCCCCCAATGCCCGCAGGAGAAAGACTATCAAGACGCCAAGGCGGTCGCCGAGAAGCTCGGGATCCCTTTGCTTCGGGCCGATTTCGTCAAAGAGTATTGGGATTCGGTCTTCACCTATTTCCTGAACGAATACAAAAAAGGCAGAACCCCGAACCCAGACGTCTTCTGCAATAAGTACATCAAGTTCGACTCCTTCTGGAAATTCGCCCAAAGCCAAGGCTGCGAGAAAATCGCCATGGGGCACTACGCCAAAAAAGGCGAATACGAAGGAAGGGAATACCTCTATAAAGCCTTTGACAAGAACAAGGATCAGTCCTATTTCCTCTCCCAAATCAACGAAAGCCAGATCGCAAGTTGCCTTTTCCCACTTGGGGAGATCAGCAAAGTCCAGGTTCGGCAGATCGCCCATTCCTTGGATCTGTCCTCCGTCATGGACAAGAAGGATTCCACCGGGGTCTGCTTCATCGGCGAGAGGAATTTCCGCGAGTTCCTTTCCAATTACCTCCCCGCGAAGAAGGGGAAGATCATCGAAGGCAAAACCGGGCGCGTGGTGGGGGAGCATAAAGGCGTCCTCTATTACACGATCGGCCAGCATAAGGGCCTTGGAATCGGCGGAATCGCCGGAGAAGAGGAAGGCGCCTTCTTCGTCTATAAGAAAGATGCGAAGAACAATATCCTCTACGTCGCCAAGGAAAAAGACGAAATCCTCCTGCAGTCCACTTCCTGCGTAGTCGATAGCGTGAACTGGATCGGCCCTCGTCCTAGCGGCGTGATGGAAGTGGGGGTCAAGTTCCGTTACCGACAGCCCGACCAATTCGCCACCCTCCGCTTCGAAGGGGACAAAGTCCGATTGGACTACCCCCAGGGAGTCAAAGCCGTGACCCCCGGCCAAATCGCCGTTTTCTACCAAGGCGAGAGGATGCTCGGAGGAGGCATCATCGACGAAGTCTACCGCCTCCAAGAAAGAATCGATTAATCGTTCTCACCCCTCCCAAAAAGAGGGGCTTTCTTTTAGAATTTTCCCATGGCAAAAAAACAGAAAAAGGGTTCCAACCCGAGCAAGAAAATCGAAAAGAAAATCGTCAAAGAGGCCAAGAAAAACCCCAAGGGATTCTTCATCGCCTTATCCATCGTTTTGGTCTTGGCCTTGGTGGCGGGAGGAGTTTACCTCTACCTCCGTAAGAGCGGGAAGCTTCCTTCTCTGGGCGAAGATTCCTCCTCGCTGCGCAGCGAAGAAAACAGCCAAGACTCCGCCCCGAGCTCGATTTCCTACGCCGACGGGGAATGCGCCCCGATCTCGTTCCACTTCATCGAACGGGGCGAGCCCTATTCGGGGGATGCGGTATACATCAAAGCAGGGGAGAACGATATTTTAATTGACGCGGGCGCCAAAAAAGGAAGCGCAATCGCCATCGAGAATTACATGGACGACGCCTCTAGGGGTGGGGATTACGTCCAAGATGGGAAGCTCGAATACGTCTTCTCCACCCACGGCCATCAAGACCACATCGCGGGGATGATGGGCACCAGCGATTCCAAAGCCCCGGGCGGAAGGAACGGCATCCTCCATCACTACAAAGTGGAGAAGCTCTTCGATTTCTCCTATTACGATTCCAGCGACGGCAAATCCGTCGTCGCCAATTTCGACCCGAGCAACTCCAAGAAAAACGCTTCCTTCGTCGATTACAAATCCACCTATACCAAGTCGGGGAAAGAAGCCTCCCATTCCACCCAGCTTTACCAGGATTACGTCGCTTCCCGCAACTACGCGATCTCCCAGGGAACCATCTGGAAAACCGCCTACGACGTCGTCTCCGAATTCGGGGAGAAAGCCTATACGATTGAGTTGGGAAAGAACCTCTCGATGACCCTCCTTTATTCTTATTTCTACGACCACACCTCCGCGCAGGTCTCGGGACTAGAAAGCTCCTACAAGCGTTCTTCTTTCTCCGATCAAAACGACTATTCCCTTTCTCTCCTCTTCACCCAGGGGAACCGTCACTTCCTCTTCACCGGCGACAGCGAGGAATACGCCGAGCACAGC
>JBNMGG010000058.1:0-3784 GCA_050872145.1 Candidatus Alloenteromonas sp.
GTTGAAGGAAGAGTGATTTCGGTGAGGTTGGTGCAGCCGTAGAAGGCTTTCTTTCCGATGCGGGTCACCCCTTCCGGGATGGCGATCGTCTGCAAGGAGGTTTTCTCCAAGAAGGCGTTTTGATAGATTTCAACGACGGGCAGGCCTTTGAAGGTGGAAGGAACTTCCATTTCGGCTTTGACCTTCTTCACTTTCTTAAGGATCAGCCCATCGCCCCACTTCGCGAATTCGAAATCCTCGCTGGAATAGTCTTCTTCCTCTTCCGAAGAGGAGGCCTCGGAAGAAGAGGGGATTTCCGAAATAGCGCTCGATTCCGAGGAAAGCTCCGAGGAAGGGGCTTCCGAAGAAGAAGGAGCAAGGCTCGATACGCTTTCTTCCTGGGAATGCTCGGGCTCAGAGGATATCGAAGAGTCGGCGGGCGCTGCGGAGCAGGAAGCCACCAAGAAAGCACTGAGGAGCAGAACAACCTTATTGCGGATCATAAATCCTCCTTTTTTGCCGCATCGGCAACGGCATTAATATATTTTAAACGGTTTCAAAATAGGCTTAAAGACGAAGCCTCCATCCTCTTAAGCGCAGCGGTAGCCGATTTCCAAAGAGGAAAGCTCGAGACGCATCTCGCTTCCGCGGGAAGAGGACCATTTGAAAGCAAGGTATGCCCCACTGCCCAGACCGGAGTTGCGAGAAACGCCGCTTGCTAAGCTAAAATTAGATAAATTCTGCAAATCCGCGGATTTCTCCGTAAATGCCTCATCCGCCCAAAAAACCTGCATCCTCGGGGTGCTTCCTCCCGCGGGTTTCGTGAAGGTGGCCTTCAACGAAGAAGTCACTTGGATGGGGTCAAGAGAGAAAAGGTACGCATTCGTAGTTCCGGCTTTGAAGTTCAAATCAAGCGCGTCCCCTTGATTCTCTTGGGCGGGGCTCACCACCCCGGAGGAGTTCGCGGTCACCCTTTTGAAGCGGATGGGATTGCCCAAAGAAGTCTTGACCGTGAAGATATCGCCACTCCAACCCGTTTTGAAGGCATCGGATGTGTCCTTGGAAAGGGTCAGGGTGTAGTCGACGAGGGCGTCCTCGCCTTTGACGTTGATGGGCGATCCCCCTTTCAGCGCGCAGGTGGCGCTCAGCAGGCCGACGGAGAGGATGGCCGAGAGGAAAGCCACGCCGAATATTTTCGTTTTCTTTCGCATATTCATGCTCCTTTACGGTTTGAAATCATCGCCCACGGCGGGATTTTTGCAATCGTTATTTATCGAAATAAAAAGAATTCAATCAAAAAACGATGCATCCGGAAGAAAAAAGGCCGGATGCGGAGTTCCGGCCTTCGGTTCAGGCGACTTCGACGATGAGGGGAAGGACCATGGGCTCTTTCCCGGTTTGCCTGCGGATGGCCCGGAGGCATCTTTCGTAGACGGTTTGGCGGATTTCCTCGAGCTTGTAGGAATCCTGGGAGAGGAAGTCGTTGACCGTGGCGACGAAGATCTTGCTGGCGTCGCGCTGGATGAGCTCGGCGTCTTTGGCGTAGACGAAGCCCCTCATCTGCACGTCGGGACCGGCGACGATCTTCTTTTTGGAACGAGAGACCGTGACGGCGAGGATGACCACGCCCTCGGAAAGCTCCTGGCGGTCTTCGAGCACCTGCTCGGAGACGTCCCCCACTCCCGACCCGTCGATCATCAGATCGCCATGGGGGATCTTCTCGTCGAAGACCCTCGCCCCTTTGGAATCGATGAGGATCGAGGCGCCGTTTTCGACGACGAAGACATTGGAATGGTTGAGCCCCACCCCCATGGAGAGGGCGAGCATCCCGTTGGCGAGCAGGTCTTTGTAGAACCCGCGGACGGGGAGGTAATACTTCGGGCGAAGGAGGGAAATGAGGGTTTTGATGTCTTCCTGGGAAGCGTGCATGCGGAGGAAGGATTTCTTGTTGATGTTGTAGACCTTGCAGCCCGTGCGGTAGGTTTCGTCGATCGCGTCGGTGTATTCGAGCTCGGTGTTGTCGTCGCTGGGAGAGGCCCAGAAGAAGGTGTCCTCGGGCTTGATTTTGATGCGCTTATCCTCGTTTTCCCCGGATGCCAAAAGGGCGATTTTCCGGAAGAGCTTCCCGCCGAAGGCCGAAATCAGGATCAGGATGTCCTGATCGCGGAGGCGCAACACGTCATCCAGAGTGGCCCGGCAGGAATTGGGGATGCTGACTTGCCCGGATTTCTCCATGGTCTCGAGCATATCGAGGGTCAAGTCGTCATAGGGGATGATTTTCTTCTTGTTCTCGATGGCGAGGTTGATGACCTCCCCCACGTTGAAGAAGTTATTGGAGAAGACGGAGACGAAGATGCGCCCGGGCGCGGATTTGAAATCCTGGGCGATGAGCGGGGCGAGGCGGTAATTGGGGGCCGTGTAGCCGGGGCGGTTGGCGTAAAGGGACTCGGTCATCAAAATCAGAGTCGGTTCCTCGGCGATCCGCCCAAGAGCGCGGGTATCGAAAAGGAAGGAAGGCGTGGCGGTGTTTTCGACGACGAAGTCGGTGCAATAGACGATGTTGCCCTGATCGGTGGAGAGGGCGATGCCGGAGCTGTCGGCGACGTTGTGGGAAGTATGGAAGAAGCGGATTTGCCGCTTGGCGACGACGAAAGAGGAGGTCGGGGGGACCAAGACGAACTCGAACTTGGAGATGTCCTTGCCGATGTGGCGGGCGAAGTTCTCGACCATCGTCTTGGTGACTTTGGAGCAATAAATCGGGGCCGGGGCTTTCTCGTAGATGAAAAGCAATCCGCCCATCGCATCGTCATGGCCGTGCAAAAGGAAATAGGCCTTCACGCGGTCCTTGTTCTCTTCCAGATAGTCGTAACGGGGGATTACGTAGTCGATGCCCGGCATCGTGCGATCGGGCTCGCGGACGCCGCAGTTGATGACGAAGATATCGTCGTTGATCTCGACGACCGTGCACTCTTTGCCTTCTTCGTCCAAGCCTCCGAGGCCGACGATTCTGATTTTGTCACTCATGGAAAGAACCCCCTTGTTCTGGTTTAGGAAACCCTATGGGCTTAAAGCGTGGTTATTATATCGGGTAAAAGAGGAGATTGGCGATTTCAATTTCCTTTGGTAGCGGTTTCTTGATTTAAAGCAGATCCAAGGAGGAAAAAGGCAGATTGTCGTCGAGGCGGCAAAGCTGCAGTTTCCCGCTTTCCATCATGCCATAGCTTGCCGGGGACCCCGATTTGGGGAAAGAGGGGCTGCCGGGGTTGAAATAGATGACGCCGTCTTCCTTTTTCAAGATGGGCACATGGGTGTGGCCGAAAAGCAAAATGTCGCCCCGCTCCACGTCAACCACGTCGCTGGTGAGCAAATCCCCGTGGATAAGGTCGACCCGGAATCCGCCTAAAGACAAAACGCGGCAGTCCTGGAGCATGGGAAAATGGAGGACGGCTTGGTCGCTCCGGGAATCCGCATCCCCTTTGATGCCGATGATTTTGTCGGAGTAGCGGTTCAAAAGATTGGCCACTCCCATCGGATTGAAATCCGGCGGGACCCCGTTGCGGGCGCCGCAGTAAAGATAGTCGCCAAGCAAAAGGATCCGGTCGGGCCGATGAGACAGGAAAAGGGAACAAAGCTTTTTGGTGGGCCCCACCCTTCCGTGTATATCGGCTGCGACCAAGATCCGCATAGGCTTATTTTAGCCTAGTTATTCCCTGATGTCGCGCGTTACGACCAAATCGACGCCGGTTCCGCCGATGTCTTTTTTGACGACGTCCCCGATTTTGCAGGGGACTTTGACGAAGCAGGA
>JBNMGG010000011.1:0-40584 GCA_050872145.1 Candidatus Alloenteromonas sp.
ACCAATCCTAAGGCCTCTTCCACGCGGTGGAGGATCTCAGCCCGGTAAATGGGGGCGTTCTCCCCAACCCCGGCGGAGAAGAGGATCAAATCGGCCCCGCCCAAGCGGACGTAGTATTGGCCGATGTAGTCGGCGACCCTTCGGGCATAGAGGGCGATCGCCAGTTTGGAGCGTTCTTCGCCCCTTTCGAAGGCGGCTTCGACGTCGCGGGTGTCGTTGCTGACCCCGGAGACCCCGAGGATGCCGCTTTCTTTGTTGAGGATCGAATAGACCTCTTCGGCGGATTTGCCCGTGCAGGAGCAAAGGTAGTAAAAGACGGAGGGGTCCATATCGCCGCAGCGGGTCCCCATCATCACTCCGCCTAGCGGGGTAAGCCCCATGGAAGTGGCGACGCATTTGCCGTCTTTGATGGCGCACAAAGAGGCTCCGGAGCCGATATGGCAGGAAATGATGCGGGTGTTGCGCTTCCCCTCGAGGAAATCCTCGTTCCCTTTGATGGCGAGGTAGTTGTGGGAGGTTCCGTGGGCGCCGTACCTCCGGCAGTCGAATTTCTCCGTGTATTCGTAGGGGATCGGGAACAGATAGTCCTCCGGCTCCATGGTCTGGTGGAAAGCCGTGTCGAAGACGGCGATCTGATAGGCGTGGGGGAGGGCTTCCTTGAAGGCGTGGTAGCCGACCAGATGCGCTTTGGCGTGCATCGGATCCAGGGGGATGAGCTTGGTGATCTTGGCCTCGGTGTCCTCATTGAAGTCGACCGACTTGGAGAAGTACTTCCCGCCTTGGACCACGCGGTGGCCGACGCAGACGATCTCCTGCAGATTCTTGACGATTCCGAATTTGGTCAAAGCCTTCAAAACCAAGTCGACCGCGACGGAATGGTCCTTCACCGGGAGGATCTCCTTGATCTTCTCCCCGTTGTATTTCATGCCGAAGATGCCATCTTCGTGACCGATCCTCTCCACGTTGCCCGAGCAGAGGACCTTTTCCTCCGGCATCTCATAGAGCTTGTACTTCAAGCTGGAACTGCCGGCGTTGACCGCCATTACTTTGTACATACCTTTTCTCCTTTCCCCTTAAAAAGGGGCGTTCGGGGGAATGATAACACCCCAAGCCGGGGAAAAGGGAAGAAAAGGCCCAAATCGCCTTCATTCCTTGGCGATGGTCTTGGCCTTTTGGAAGCAGAGGAAGACAAAAAGGGCCATGACGGCGAAGAAGAAAAGCAGGTAGAAGGGCATCCACTGGAATCCAATCCCATTCCCCAAAAGGCCGAACAAAGGCGGCATGAAGGTAGAGCCCACGTAGGCGCAGGCCATCTGCATTCCGATGATGGAGCCCGATTTCTCCTTCCCGTAATGGAGGGGGGTCGCGTGGATCAAGCAGGGGTAGATGGGGCCGAATCCAAAACCGATTCCGACGAAGGAAGCGACCGCGAACCAATAAGAAGGGGTTGGCAAGGCCAGCAAAACAAGGAACGTCAAAGCGATCGATCCCCCGATGGCGATGCATTTCCCATCGCCCAGCTTCTCCGAGAAAAAGCCAAACAGGAAACGCCCAACCGCGATGCCGATATAGAACAAAGAGGCGAAATTGGCCGCTTGCTCGCTCCCGATCCCCTTCGCTTCCACGAAGTAAGTGCTCGCCCATTGCATCGTCGTGGCCTCCGCGGCGCAGTAAGCGAAGAAACCGAGGAAGAGGAAAAGGACCCCGGGGGTCTTCAAAACCTCGAGGACGCTGATTTTTTTCTTTTCTTCCTCCGCTTTGAGCTCCCCGCCGACCTTCTTCCACAAAGGCAGGGTCGCCAAAAGCAAAACGGCGATGCCAAGCTGCAAAAACCCGACGATCCGATACCCGTTTCTCCAAGAGGAATTGGCGAGGGAATAGCCCATGATGAAGGGGCTTGCGATGGTGCCCACGCCCCAAAAGCAGTGCAGCCAGCTCATGTGGCGGGCTTTGTAGTGGGTGGCCACGAAGCTGTTGAGCGAAGCATCAATCGCCCCAGCCCCCAACCCATAGGGCAAAGCCCAGCAAATAAGCATCCAAAACTGGCTTGAGAAGGAAAAGCCGAAAAGCCCGAGGACCGTGAGGAACACGCTCCCCACCGTCACCACGCCCGTCCCCAGCTTGCGGGTCAAAAAGTCCGCGAACAGGCTCGAGAGGATCGTGCACCCGGAAATCACCATGGTGATGATGCCCATGCTGGAGACGGAAACCTCGAAATCGAGGTGCATCGCCGGCCACCCCGACCCCAAAAGGGAATCCGGGAGCCCAAGGCTGATGAAGGCCAGATAAATCAAAAGCAGAAGCACGGTTGCCATGGCGGATAGGATAAAACAAACCATCCGAAAAAACGAGGGGATCCCCGCCTCCCCTTTCTTATAAAGAAAGGAAGTTTTATAATCACCTCTAGGAGTACAAAATCAATGGCATACGGGATTTTATTGGATTACCTGATGGGGCAAAGCATCGACGCTTTCCGCTATTTCGGCGCCCATTTCGGCGTCAAGGACGAGCGGAACAGCGTCACCATCCCCCCCAAAGTCAAAGGCGAAAAAGGGAAGACCGTCGTCCTAGGGGAGGAAAAGGAAGGCGTCTATTTCCGCCTTTACGCCCCCTTGGCCGAGGACGTCTCTGTCATCGGCGAGTTCAATTCCTGGAATGTAAACGCCAACAAAATGACGAAAGTCGATCCCTCCGGCGTCTGGGAGGCCTTCATCCCCGGCTTGGTCAACTACCAATGCTACAAATACCATTTCCGCAACGCCAAAGGCGAATACGTCGACAAGTCCGACCCCTTCGCCTTCTATAGCGAATACCGTCCGGCCACCGCGTCTAAACTCTACGACATCGAAAACTTCCCCTGGAACGATGGGGAATGGATGAAGAAAAGGACCCGCAATTTCGATAAAGCCATGTCGATTTACGAAATCCACCTCGGGTCTTGGAAAGGGAAAATCGACGGTCGCTACCCCTCGTATGAGGAAGTCGCCGATTACTTGATCCCCTATCTTAAGGAGACGGGCTTCACCCACGTCGAGATCATGCCCATCTGCCAATACCCCTTCGACGGATCCTGGGGATACCAAGCCACCGGTTTCTACTCCGTGGATTCGCGCTACGGCAACCCCAAGCAGCTGATGTCGTTCGTGGAGAGGATGCACGAAGCCGGGTTCGGCGTCATTCTTGACTTCGCCCCCGTCCATTTCGCCACCGATCCCTACGCCCTCCGTTTGTTCGACGGCACCTGCCTTTATGAATATTCCGACCCCGCCCATACCATCTCCCCCTGGGGCAGCGCCCAGTTCGATTTGGGGAAAGACCCCGTCCGCAGTTTCCTGATGTCGGCGATGAACTACTTCCTGGAATACTTCCACTTCGACGGCATCCGCGTCGACGCCGTGTCCAACATCGTCTATTGGGACGGCAACAAGCAAAACGGGGAGAACACCGGGGCGACTGAATTCATCCGCCGCCTCAATTCCAAACTCCACGCCCGCCACCCCTCGATCATGATGATCGCCGAGGATTCCACCGACTTCACCAAAGTCACTCACCCCGTTGAATACGGCGGGCTCGGATTCGACTACAAATGGGATTTGGGCTGGATGAACGACACCCTCAAGTACTACTCCCTTGATCCCGTCTACAAAAAATACGATCACAACAAGCTCACCTTCTCGATGGCCTATTTCTATTCGGAGAACTTCCTGCTCCCCCTCTCCCACGATGAGGTGGTGCACGGGAAAGGCACGATCATCAACAAAATGTGGGGGGACTACGACACCAAATTCGCCCTGTTGCGCAACCTCTACGCCTACCAATTCGCCCATCCGGGCAAGAAGCTCAACTTCATGGGCAACGAGCTCGCATCCTTCGACGAATGGAACGAGCAGAAGAGCCTGCCTTGGGAATTGCTCAGCTACCCCAAGCACGATTCCATCCGCCGCTACCTGCGCGACCTCAATTTGATTTACCGCGCCCATCCGGCGATGGAGGTGGAGGAGCACAACCCCGCGCGCTTCCGCTGGCTGATGGTCGATAATGCCTCCCAAAGCGTCTTTGCCTTCGAGCGCATCTCCGGCGGGGAGGACATGATCTTCGTCTTCAACATGACCCCCAATTACTACGATACCTACGACATCGGGACCTGCGAAGAAGGCGAATACGAGGAAATCCTCAACTCCGACAAAGATGTCTACGGAGGCGGAAACCAGTATAATGGGGCGCCTTGCTATAGCAGGGCGGGAGGAGGCCCGGAGGGGAAACCCTGCCACCTCACCCTGAAGCTTGCCGGCTACGCCGCGGTCATGCTCCGCAAAGTGGAGAAGGAAGAAGCGGTGGCCCCGGCCCCGAAAAAGAAGGGCAAAAGCAAGAAAACAAACGCCAAAAAAGCGAAATAAGGAGACTTCGAATGTTCGACAATAAGCAAGATTTCAAAGATACCTTCGCCAAGCGTCTGGAGGAGAAATACGGGCGCTCGGTTGAAGACAGCCACATCACCGAGAGATACGACATCCTCGGCGAGATGGTCCGCGACTACGCCGGCCACGATTGGCGCGACTGCCGCGAAGACGTCCTCCGCGAGAACCCCAAGCAGCTCATCTACTTCTCCATGGAATTCTTGATGGGCCGCCTTCTGCTCAACAACATGGAGAACCTTGGCATCTACGACGTCGCTAAAGAAGGCCTGGACGAAATGGGCATCGACATCGGCGAGCTCGAGGACATGGAAGCCGACGCCGGGCTCGGCAACGGGGGCTTAGGCCGCCTCGCCGCCTGCTTCTTGGATTCCATCGCCTCCTTGGGCTACCCCGGGCACGGCAACACCATCCGCTACGAATACGGCTTCTTCCGCCAAAAATTCGTCAACGGCCAGCAAGTCGAGCTCCCCGATCAGTGGCTTTCCAACGGATTCGTCTTCGAAGTCCGCAAACCCAAGCACGCCGTCGAAGTCAAGTTCTACGGCAACGCCGAAACCTATCTCAAACCCAACGGGGAATACGCCCTCCGCACCGTCAACGCGACCTGCGTCCGCGCCGTCCCCTATGACGTCTCCATCCCCGGCTACCGCAATGGGGTGGCCAACACCCTCCGCCTCTGGTCGGCCGAGCCCAGCGAGAACAACCTGCCCACCGACCAATCCTTCGAGGATTACCTCAACACCCTCAAGGAGCTTTGCCACGGGCTTTACCCCGACGATTCCACCGAGCACGGCAGAATGCTCCGCCTGCGCCAGCAGTACTTCCTCGTCTCGGCCGGGCTTCAAAGCGTCTTCCGCTCCCACGCCCGGAGATTCGGCACGCTTGACAACCTGCCGGAGTGCTACGTCTTCCAACTCAACGACACCCACCCGATCCTCGCCATCCCCGAAGCCATGCGCCTTTTGATGGACGAATACGGCTACGGCTGGGATCCGGCCTGGGCTATCGTCACCAAGCTTTTCGCCTACACCAACCACACCGTCATGCCCGAAGCCTTGGAGAAGTGGCCGGTCCAATACCTCCGCACCTTGGCCCCGCGCGTGTTCATGATCGTCGAGGAAATCAACCGCCGGTTCAACCTCTATTTGAACACCACCTCCGCCTCCGCCAGCGACAAATACGAGATGGCCATCATCAAAGACGGCCAGATTCACATGACCAACATGGCCATCTACGCCTCCTTCTCCGTCAACGGCGTCGCCAAAATCCACACCAACATCCTGGAGAACTTCACCTTCGCCGCTTTCTACCGCCTCTTCCCCGAGAAATTCAACAACAAGACCAACGGGGTCACCACCCGCAGGTGGGTCATGTACGACAACCCGCGCCTCGCCTCGCTTCTAGACGAAACCATCGGCGAATCCTGGCGGACGGACTATGAGTACCAAATCGGCAAGCTCAAGCCCTATTGCAGCGATCCAAAGTTCCTGAAGAAGCTCATCGAGGTCAAGCATCAGAACAAAGTCGACTTCGCCTCCTTCGCCTTCAAGCATTACGGAGTGAGCCTGAACCCGGATTCGATCTACGACGTCCAAATCAAGCGTCTCCACGCCTATAAGAGGCAATTGCTCAACCTCTTCCACATCATGGGGCTCTACCTCAAAGCCAAGAAGGATCCCTCCTTCACCATGGTCCCGCACACCTACATCTTCGGCGCCAAAGCCGCGCCCAGCTACACCTTCGCCAAGAAGATCATCGAATTGATCCTCGCGGTGGCGGATGTGGTGGACAGCGACCCCCGCACCAAAGGCATGATGAAGATCCTCTTCGTCGAGAACTACGGGGTGACCCTTGCCGAGCACATCATCCCGGCTGCTGACGTTTCCGAGCAGATCTCCACCGCCGGAAAAGAAGCCAGTGGCACCAGCAACATGAAGCTGATGATGAACGGGGCCGTCACCTTGGGGACCCTCGACGGGGCCAACATCGAAATCGCCGACTTCGCCGGGAAGGAAAACGAGGTCATCTTCGGCCTCACCGCCCAGGAAGTCGAAGACGCCGTGGCCAAAGGAAACTATTCCCCCTGGGACGTTTACAACAGCGACCCCGAGGTCAAGGAAATCATGGACTCCCTCTTCGTCGGGCCCTGGTGCCATGGCGATCAGGACCGCTTCCGCATGGTCTTCGACGAGATCATGAACCGCAACGACCAATTCTTCGTCTTGGCCGATTACCGCGCCTATTGCCAAGCCTGCGACAAAATCGAGCAGCTTTACAAAGACGAGATGGGCTGGGCCAAGATGTGCGCCGCTAACATCGCCTCCTCCGGCTATTTCTCCAGCGACCGCACAATCGAGGAGTATAACCGCGACATCTGGCACCTGAAGAAATACAACCTTTCCCGCTGAGGTTTCCTTCTTTACAATGAAGGGGCGAAAAGCCCCTTTTTGTATGCCTGAACTCAATCCAAACCAACCCATGCCGTCCCCTGAGGAGAAAAAGGAAGGATCCTCGCGGAAGCTCTTCTTCCTCCTTAGCCCTTTACTGCCCCTTCTTGGCGCCTTTTCGGTGCTTCTCCCCGTCTTCGAAACCCCCATCTCCTTCAATGAGAAAGGGGAATGCATTGGGGTGGGGCTGCGCTTCTTGTGGCAATTTTTGCCCACCCAGAACCAAGCCTCGATGTGGTTTGAGGGGATCCTCTTCCCCGTCTTGGCCCTCGCTTCCCTTTTCTTCTCCCTCTTCGCCCTTTCTAGCGCTTTCCTCCCTTTCGAAGCCAAGCAAGACAAACGTTACGTGCTTTCTTGCCTTGCCGGAGCCTGCTGCTACGCGCTTCTAGGGGTGTTCGCCTTCTCCTTCAATCACCTCATCCTCATGGGAATACCCCTCTTCTTGGCCGTTTATTTCCTCCTCTTCGTTTTCCTCCATTACAAAAAAGTCGCCTCCTATTGAAGGGCATAAGAAAACGCGGGGCGAACCCGCGTTTTCGTTTGCATTTTACTTGTCGGAATCCCGGTTTTCGAACTCGTCGAAGGAAGTGATGGTCTTGGCCTGCTCCCGGGCTTTGCCGATGGTCGAGAGGTCGACGATCGACTCGGAGCGGAGGTAGGCTTCGTCGACGGGGGCGGAGGTGTCGACGAGGTCCCCGGTTTCGCGGTAATAGGCGGCGGCGGGGGAGTCGGGGTGCGATTTTGCGTAGGCTAGTGCGGTTTCTTCATCGGCGAACCAGACGGATTCTTTGCTGTTGACCCCCATGGTCCCGGCGATTTTGTCGTGGAGGGACTGATTCTTCTTTGAGAGAATCAAGGCCATGTAATCGATGAGGAAGATCAGCATCATCGACATGATCCCCATGCCCGTGTTGGGCAATAGGAGCAATTCCCAAACCAAGGTCAAGCAGGCGTAGTGGAGGATGATGTTGAGCTTCTTGGCCTTATATCCGTCTTTGGAGAGGACCGCGGTTTTGGCGATGAGCTTGCCGATGGTTTTGCCATTGGGGACGAAGACGGGGATCAGGAAGAAGAAGATGAGCGGGGAGAGGATGAAACTCGGCAGGAAGGAGATGTAGCGGATCATCCCGAGCTTCGCGCTGAGCTCCAGGAAGCGGGGCTGGGCGGAGAAGTGGGTGACCGCCTCGTAATAGACGCCCTGATTCTTCTCCCCGGCGAAATAGGCCTTCAATTCGGCCAGCTTCACGTTGTCGAGCTCGCCTTGGTAATCCGGGGCCAACGTGACGTCGTAGGGGTCCTCAGTCTCGAGGTTCAAAACGAAGTATTTGTCCGCGTCCTTCTCGATCTCCGTCCCATCGAGGTTCAGCTTATAAACCTTGCGAAGAACGAAGGAGGAGAGGGAGGCCTGATTGACGCTGCCATCCTCGTTCCGGGTCACCTTGTCATCTTCCTGGAACTCGGCCCCCGGGTAATTGACGCAGAAATCCTCGTAGTAGGACAGCACGGCTTCCTCATACTTTTGGTAGCCGGCTTTCCCGTCCTCGACCTTGTCTTCGTAAGAGAGGAAGGTCCCGGATTCGTCGCCCTGGGTGAGGTGGCTTTCTTTGACGAAGGAATTGTATTCCTGACGATGCTCCTCATACCCTTGGGCCGGCAACAATACTGGCTTCCCCAGAGCGAAGTAGAGGAGGAAGATCATCGCCACCGTGCAGGCGGTGTCGATCAAAAAGGCCAACGTGATTTTCCCGTATCCCGCGGGATGGATGTAATTCGGTGTTTTCTTGCTTTCCATGGGAACTATCTTAATGCAGGGTGCCCCCTTTGGGTAGAGAAAAAAAGAGGGGTGGGGCGCGAAGAAAACCCGCCTTAAGGAAAAGCGGGTGCAGACGTTCGGAAAGCGGACAAAAAAAGCGCCCGAAGGCGCTTTTTGACAGCTTAGTCGGCTTTTCCGACGGAGCCGAAGAGCTCCATCTTCTCTTTGACCGTGGCTTGGATGGCCAAGAAGCCCGGCTTGAGCAATTTGCGCGGGTCGTATCCCTTGGCTTTGTTCTCAGCGGTGGGATCGGCCTTGCCCTCTTTGCAGTACTCGATGGTGGCGGCGGCGAAGGCAAGCTGGCACTCGGTGTTGACGTTGATCTTGGACATGCCCCCGGCGATCGCTTTCTTAATCATGTCGGCCGGGATGCCGGTTCCGCCGTGGAGGACGAGCGGGACGTCGCCGGTGACTTGGTCGATCTTGGCCAAGGCGTCGAAGTGGAGCCCCGTCCAGTTGGCGGGGTAGATGCCGTGGATGTTGCCGATGCCGGCCGCGAGGAAGTCGATGCCGGTTTTGATCATGGCCGCGGCCTGCTCGGGATCGGCGACTTCGCCTTCCCCGGTGACCCCGTCCTCGGTTCCGCCGATCGAGCCGATCTCGGCTTCGAAGGAGAGGCCCCTGTCGTGGGCGAGCTTAACCAGCTCAGCGGTCTTCTTAAGGTTTTCGTCGAAGGGGAGGGAGCTCCCGTCGAACATGACGGAGGTGAACCCCGCTTCGATGCAGGCCCTGACGCCCGCTTCGGTCCCGTGGTCGAGGTGGAGGGCCACCGGGACGGTGATGCCGAGGCTCTCATCGAGAGCCCGGACCATCGCGGAGACGACTTTGAAGCCGCCCATGTATTTGCCCGCGCCTTCGCTGACGCCGAGGATGACCGGCGAGTTGAGCTCTTGGGCGGTGAGGAGAATGGCTTTGGTCCATTCCAGATTGTTGATGTTGAAGTGCCCGACGGCGTAATGGCCCGCGTGGGCTTCCCTCAGCATCCTTGTTGCGTTGACTAACATTAGATAACCTCCTGGTTCGCTTGGCTCTATTATGGGAGTCTTCTTCAAGCGTTTCAATTTATTAAGCCCATTTTCCGATGGAAAATAAGGAAACTTAACTTCTTTTAGCCGATTTTGATTCCCTTGCCTTGGATCTGAGACTGGTAAGAGGAAATCTGCTCGTCCAAAGAAAGGTCCTTGAACTGGTCCATATATAAGGAATAGTAAGCTCCCTTTTTCTCCATCAATTCCTTATGGGTGCCCATCTCCAGAATCTCGCCTTTGCCCATCATCACGATGCAGTCGCAGTCGACGATCGTGGAGAGGCGGTGGGCGATGAGGATCGAGGTCCTGCCCTTAAGCAGCTTCAAAAGGGACGTCTGGACCTGCTTCTCGGTCTGGGTGTCGATGGAGGAGGTCGCCTCGTCCAAAATCAAAAGGGAGGGATTCTTCACCAAAGCCCGGGCGAAGCTCAAAAGCTGTTTTTGCCCCTGGGAGAGCATGTCCCCGCCTTGGGAAAGAAGGGTGTCGTAGCCCTGCTTCTGGGAGAGGATGAACTCGTGAATGCCCACCAGCTTCGCCGCCTTCACGATGTCGTCCATGCTCGCGTCGGGGCTGCCGTAGGCGATGTTGTCCTTGAAGGAAGAGGAGAAGACGAAAGGGGTCTGCTGAACATAGCCGATGTTGTTCCTCAAGCAGGGGATGCCCATCTTTTTATAGTCCTCCCCATTGACCAAAATCGTCCCCGACGTCGGCTCGTAGAAGCGGCAGAGGAGATTCACCAAAGTCGATTTCCCGCTTCCGGTCTCTCCGACGATGGCTAAGCTTTCCCCCTCTTTGATCGTCAAAGACAAAGAATGGATCACCTCCGGGCCCGTGCGATAGGAAAAACTCACGTTTTGGAAGACGATGTCCCCCTTCAAAGGGACAAAGTTCTCTTTCTTCGGATGCAAAGGGGTCCCGTAGATCGCCTCGACCTCCGGGGAATCCTGGATTTCGCTCTTCGCATCCAAAAGCTGCATCACCTTCTCCGCCCCGGCTTGGTAGGCCATGAATTCGGAGAAGGTCTCCGAAAGGCTCTGCAAAGGATTGTAGATATCCTGGGTGAAACCGAGGAAGAGAATCAAAGTCGCGGCCAAAGAAGCCTGTTCCACCCCGAAGGAATCGGGGAAGGAAAGCCCGCACCAAAGAAGCAGGGCGATCATCAAGGAGGAGACCAAAGAAATCAACGGAGAAAAGAAGGCATTAATCTTCTCCGCTCTTACCCTTTTGGATTTGATGCGCTCGGAGATTCCCGCGGCCTCGTCTTGAATTTGGCCTTCGATCGCCAAGGTTTTGATCGTCTTCGCCCCGGAGATGGCCTCGGAAAGCCAAGAGGCGAAGGCGCTGTATTCTTGACGCGCCGAGCGGTGGGCCTTCAGCAACGCTTTTTCGAACAAGGGGATGAAAACGGCCATCAAAGGCAAAGAGGCGCAGACCAGCAAAGACAGCTTCCAATTCACCGAGAACATCGTCGCCAGGGAGAAGACCAAGTCGAAAGCGGCCCAGAGGATGCCGTTGAGGTTCCAGGAGAGGACGTCCCCGATGGAGGAAGTGTCCCCGCTCATGCGGGCGATCAGCCATCCCGAGGAAGTCACGTCGAAATAGGAAAAGGGGAGTTCTTGGATCTTTTTGAAGGTGTCCCGGCGCAAAGAGACGACGATATCCTGGGAGATGTAGTTGATGCAGTAGAAGGTGAGGAAAATGCAAAGCGACCGCCCCAAAATCATCCCCACCTGCAAAAAGAGGAAACCCCAATAATTCAAGGAAACGCGGATGCCGAAAAGGAGGGTCGCGTTGAGAATCAAGGAGGAGAAGTCCAGAATCGTTCCCGGGTTGTCGCTGGCGGCTTGGATGGCCGCGGCGTTCATCGTCGGGACGAAGCTGGAATCGTAGAAGGTGACGAAGAGGGTCAAAACGAAAAGCAAAACCAAAAGGAAAGGCCTTTTGCAGGCGTATTTGCCGATGCGGAACCAAATTTTCCAGTTCAGTTTGCTCGGCAGCTGTTCTTCTTGAAAACCGGCCATGCTTATGCCCCCTTTCCTTCCAAACTCGCCTGAATCGCGTTGATTTGCGAGTATATCCCGCCTTCTGCGAGCAATTGCTCGTGATTCCCTGACTCGACGATCTTCCCTTCGTCCAGCACAAGGATCAGATCGGCGTCCTTGGCCGTGGCGATGCGGTGGGTGATGAGGATTACCGTCTGCCCCTTATCCAGGGATCGCAGGTGGTTGCGGATGCTGAGATCCGTGGCCATGTCGACCGCGGAGAGGGAATCGTCGAAAATCAGAATCGGAGCACCGGAGAGGACGGTTCGCGCGATCGCTACCCTTTGCCTCTGCCCGCCCGAGAGGGTGACCCCTTTCTCCCCGATGGGGGTGTCATACCCCTGCTGGAAGCGCGAGATGGCCTGGTCGACGCTGGCGATATAAGCCGCGCGGGCGATTTCCTCCCGGCTGGCGTTGGATTTGCTCAAGGCGATGTTCTCCGCAATCGATTTGGAGAAGAGGAAAGGATCCTGCAGAACCGGGACGATCTGCGTCCGCAGGTAGTGCTTTTGGATTTCTTCGATCGGCGTCCCGTCGATTTTGATTTTGCCCTTGCTGACGTCGTAAAGCCTGGTCAGAAGCAGGGAAAGCGTGCTTTTCCCCGAGCCCGTCTTCCCCATGATGGCCACGGTTTGGCCGGGCTTGATGGAGAAACTCACGTCGGAAAGCACGTTCCGGTCGGCTTGGTCGAAGTAGGCAAAGCTCACGTCCTCGAAGGAAATTCCCCCGTGGATGGGCGGGCAGATGCCGCTTTCGGTATCCTCTTCCTTTTCCTTCATCACCTGGACGATGCGGTCGTTGCTGGCGATGGCTTGTCCCATATTCGCCAAAGTGGAGGCCAAGCCCCTCATCGGCCAAACCATCATGTTGACGAAGGTGTAGGAAAGCACAACCGTCCCGGCGCTGATCTCCGCCGGCGACTTTACGGCCAGATAAATCGCGTAGAGCAAAGCCAAAACGCGCGAGGCGAAGATGAAGATGTCCGAGCTCGCGTAGAAGAAAGAGGAAAGCCTCTTCCACGCCAAGAAGCGGTTTTTGTAGTCGGAAAGGCGCAACTCGAAGCGGGAAACCTCATATTCCTCCTGCCCGAAGGCCTTCACGATCCTCACCGCGTCCAGATTCTCGGAAATATTCTCAGTAAGGCGCGCTTCGCTTTCATCGGTGACCGCGTAGGATTTGCGCACTTTTTTGATCATGAAGAAGGAATAGACGAACATGATGGGGAAGAGGCAAAGGGAAACGACGGTCAATTTCCAAGACGCACCCATCAGGACGGAGAAGCAAAGGACGAAGACGAAAAAGGTGTAGCTAGCCTGGGTGAGATCCAAATTGAAGAAGCGGTTGACCACGTCCACGTCGCGGGTGCAGGTCTGGATCAAGTCCCCGTCCTTATGCGATTTGAAATAAGGGTAGGGGAGCTTCTGCAGATGGTCGAACAAATCGAGCTGCAGCGTTTTCCTCGTCTCCTCCCGGGCGTATCCGCGGATCAGCATGCGAAAAACCGAGGACAAAGCCGACAAAACCCCGAAAAGAACCGTCGCCCAAATCAGAATTGAGATGTTCTCCGTCAAATATTCGGCCCCCTTCCCGAAGCTGAGCATCTGGACGAAAAAGCCCTCAATCGCGTCCGCCTCCGGCAACGACCCGCTTAAAGCGTCCACCAAAACCTTGCTCAGATAGCTCGTCGCCACGGCAAAGAGAATCATCAGAAACTGCGAAAAGAAGTTCAAAAAGAAAAGGAACCGGCAATTTCTGATGGTTTTTTTCAAAGTCGCGAAAAGGTCTTTCATAACTGAAAGCCATTCTAAAGCAGGGCAAAAAGAAGGCAATGAAAAGACGCGTGAGCGCGAAAAATGCCAAGAATTCTTAGCTTTTCGTCAATCTATCCTTGAAATGTAACCCCTTTCAAGCAATAATCTTCCCATCAAAAACTGGTATCCAAGCCAGTGGGCGACACGCCCAAAAGGAGAAAACAAGAAAAAACATTTGCTTGCTACCGCATTGCTCAGCCTCGCTGCTATGGGGCTTTCGGCTTGCGGCCCCGCCGCCAACGACGGCATCGAGGATCCCTTAGCTGACCTCACCGCCGCCGGGGCGAAGATGAGCAACGAAGAACTCATCGCCAAAGCCAAAGAGGAAACCGGCAAATTCATCGCCTACGGGAACACTTCCCGTATCACCGACGCCATGAAGAACTTCGTCGCCAAATACGGCGAACAGATCGGGCTCGATACCAACTCCGCCTCCGCCGCTAAGAAGAGCGACTCTGACATTTACACCCTCCTCGAAAACGAGGCTTCCCTCGCCAACAAGAACGAAGCCGCCTCCATGGTCTTGGTTCAGGATTCGGCGACTCTTGACCTCTATCGTAAGAATTCCGACTACCTTTCCAACTACCACAGCGACCTCTTCAGCGCCAACGTCGACGCCGATGCCTTGGTCCCGCTCGCCCATCAGTACATCAACAAGCTCTTCATTTGGAACAGCGTTGGCGAAGCCCCGAAATTCAGCAACGTTTGGGATCTCCTCGACACCCAGTATGAAGGCAAAATCTTCTTCAAATCCCCGACTTCGGAAGCCGTCAACAAGAACTTCCTGATGACCCTCACCTCTCCGAAGTGGGTTTCCAAGATGGACGCGGCCTACAAAGCCAAATACGGCAAGGACTTCGTCCCGACCGAAGAACTCAAGAACTCCTCCTACGCCTGGATCAAAGGCTTCCTCAAGAACGCCAACACCAGTGCTTACGGCGGCGATACCGACATCGCCGAAGGCCTCAGCCAAGAAACCAACTCCGGCAGAATGGGGCTCTTCGTCCTTTCCAAACTCCGTTCCTCCTCCGTCAATTCGGATAATCTCCAAGTCGGCTGCTGGGAACAGGAAATCACCCCCTTCGCTGGGTTCATGTACGCCATCTACGCCCAGCTCGTTTCCCACGGACCCCGTCCTTACACCGCGATGCTCTTCACCAACTACTTGATGACCGAAGAGGGATTCAAGCCCTGGGGCAAATCCGTCGGCGGCTATTCCGCCAACAACACCGTCCCCGTCTATTCCGACGAGCATGTTACGGACAAGAGCCTCGACTGGTACAAACAGCGCTTGGTCCTAGAAGACGGCGAGTACATCAACACGGTCAAAGCTACTTTGAGCCCGTGGATCGATAGCCTCCTCGCCAAATAAGCCGTTTCCATTTCGCCAGTTTCGGGGCGGGAGCTTCCCGCCCCGATTTCGTCTTTAAGGAGTATCTTCCATGGTCGCTAATCCAGAACTTAACAATCAGCCGGTGAACCAGCCGGAAAAAGCCAGCGGATTCCGCCTGATGATGCATCACATCGGCCAGTTCCTCTGCCAACCCGCCAACGTCATCCTCGTGATCGGATGCGCCGTTTTGCTTTATTTCACCGTCTATCCCATCGTCACCCTTCTTTCCTCCTCGTTCATGGTCTCATCCATCGGTGAGCTTGCTTACATCAAGCAGCCAGGTATCCGACTCGGATCGACCACGGGATATTGGTGGTGGTATCTCTTTGCCTCCTCCGATAGCGCGACTTATTTCTACGATCCTCTTAAGAACTCCCTAATCATGTCGCTTGTGGCTTCGGTGGTCGCCATCCTCTACGGCGGCATCGTTGCCTTCCTCATCACCCGCACCAACATCAAGGGAAAGAAGTTCATTTCCTCTGTCTTCATCTTCCCTTACATCATGCCCTCTTGGACCCTTGCCACCTTCTGGAAAAACTTCTTCCAGAATCCCTATATCGGCAAAGGCACGGGTGGCATGCTTTACAATCTCTTCCACATCTCTGTTCCCTCAGAGATGGTTTACGGGATTATTCCCTCAGCGATCGTCCTCGGGCTCCATTACGCCCCCTTCGCCTACATCCTCATCGGCGGCATTTTGAAGAACATGGACGCCAACCTTGAGGAAGCCGCCACGATTTTGCAGGCCAGCCGCTTCAAGATCATCCGCAAAATCACCCTTCCGATCGTCATGCCGGCCATTCTATCCACCTTCATGCTCGTCTTCGCCTCCTCCATGTCCGCCTATGCGGTTCCGGAGTATTTGGGCGGCGGAACAAAGGTGCTTACCACCTACATGAAATCGTTCAAGGCCGACGGCAGGAACGGCATGATGTACATCATGGGCATCATCCTGATTGTCATCGGCGTCGCGATCCTCTTAGCCAACCAGTTCCTCACCGGAAAAAGAAAGAATTTCACCACCGTCACCGGGAAATCCGGACAGATTTCCCTCATCGATTTGAAGTGGGGGAAATGGGTTGGGGCCGTCATCTTGGTCATCCTCACCCTTTTCTTCTCCGTCACTCCGCTTATCACCTTCGCCCTCGAATCCCTTTGCGTGAGGCCGGGCGACTACAGCAATTTGACTTTGGATTACTGGATCTCTACGACGAACACTCCCAACAACAACGGACTCAACGGCATCATCTTCACCCCGGTCGTCTGGAAAGCCTTCGGGAACTCCCTCTTGCTTTCCGTCACCTGCGCCCTCATCGCCGGGACCCTTGGCATCTTGGTCGGCTACGCCGTCGCCAAGAAGCGCGGCACTCCGCTTTCCAAATTGCTTGATAACCTCGCCTTCTTGCCTTACCTGATGCCCTCCATGGCCTTAGGCGTCGCCTTCCTCTCCATCGGCAAAAGCTGGGGCATCCAGAACTCGATGCTCCTGCTCATCATTCTCGGCTCCATCAAGTACTTGCCCTTCGCCTCTAGAAGCGGCATCTCGGCCATGATGCAGCTGTCCAACGAGATTGAAGAATCCGCCACCATCCAGAACATCCCCTGGTGGAAGAGGATGATCCGCATCATCATCCCCATCCAGAAGTCGACCTTCGTCTCCGGCTACATCCTTCCGTTTACCTCCTGCATGAGGGAACTCTCCCTCTTTGTCTTGCTGGTCGGCACCCAGAACGTCTTGCTCACGACCCTCCTTGATGAATGGCTGCAGTGGTGGCCCCAGCACGCCAACGCGCTCAACCTCCTCATCATCCTCACCGTCCTCCTCATCAACTTCATCGTCAATAAGCTCACCGGCGCCTCCATCGACAAAGGCGTCGGCGGCAACTGAGGAAAGGCTGCCATGAGCAGCCCTTTCCTTTTGGAGGACGACTTCCTCCCCGCCTACGAATCCTTCCTTTCCTTTCAAAAGAAAGCCCAGGAGGATTTCGGCATCGCCGTTTCCCGCGGGCAGGACATCGCCTTTCCCTTCTTTTTCCGTATCACCCCCGATTTCGAGGAATCCTATTTCTACGCCAAGAAAATCCTGCTGACCCTCCTTTGGATGGTCGGCGGGGACAAAATCACCCTCCTTGCAAAAGAGGGATCCTCCTTCGCTTCCTATTTTCATCATAGAGCCTCCCACGACCCCGAGATCCAAACCTCCTGCAAAGCCATGGAGGAGATTCTTTCTTCTCCCCTTTCCTGGGAAATCTCTCCAGAATTGCCGGAGAAAAAGGAAAGACAAGCGAGCTTCGGCTCTTCCTTCTCGGGCTCCCGCATTGGGCTCGACCTCGGAGGAAGCGACCGCAAAGTCACCGCGATGGTGGATGGGAAGGTCGTCTATTCCAACGAAACCCTTTGGTCCCCCAAAGGCGAGAAAGACTACCATTACCACATCGAAGGCATCAAACAGAGCCTATTGGAAGCAAAGAGCCATCTGCAGAAAGTCGATGCGGTGGGGGTCTCCATCGCGGGGACCTGCTTAGACAATAATCTCATCTTCCCCGCCCTTTTCGCATCCGTCCCCGAAAGCGACAAGATCGGCCCGGTGAAAAGCCTCTTCAAAGACCTCATCCCCGAACTCTTCCCCAACGTCCCCTTCCAAATCGAAAACGACGGGGACGTCTCCGCGATCGGGGCCTCGGTGATGTTTGGGATGGATAACGTCCTCGGCCTTGCCTTAGGCACTTCCTTCGCCGCTGGATACGCGGAGAAGGGCTATTTGCTTTCCTGGATCAACGAGCTCAGCAAAGCCCCCATCAATTTCTCCCCCTCCGCGAGGAAGCATTACATCTTCGGCATCGATGGGGCCGCTTCCGAATACCTCTCCCAAAAAGGCATCGTCTTGCTTCTAGAGAAAGTCGGCTTCCCCCTTTCCGGCACCCTGCCTGAGAAACTTCTCCAAATCCAAGAGGAGATGAAGCGGGGGAACCCAATCGTTGAAAAAGCCTACCGCGACATGGGGATCTACCTCGGATCCTCTTTGGCGTATTTCTCTTTGTTCTACCCCGTGAAGAACGTCCTTCTTTTGGGAAGGGTCCTCACCGGGGAAGGAGGGCAAATCCTTATGGAATCCGCCCAAGAATACCTCAACTCGAAAAACGTCGAGATTCGTTTGGGAAGCGCCGACGAGAACTTCAAGCGGTTGGGCCAAAGCTACGTGGCCGCCTGCTTGCCGAAGGTCGGCTAAGCGCCCCAAAACGGGGGAAATTTGAAGTAAAAGAGTCAAAAGGGTATCCTTTTACGAAATGGAAAAGAAAGCGCTGCTGGCAAAAGTCTCCTACAGTCTCTCCACTCTGGGCACGCCTTTTCTTTTCTTCGCCTTCCTAGGCAAAGCCTATGGAAGCGCCCCTTCCTCCCCCTGCTGGTTCGACCTCTTGTTCGGGGGAGAGAAGACGGAGGAGACCCTCTCCGGGCTCCGCGCCATCGTCTCTTATTCCCCAACGCCCCTAGCGATCGCCCTGTTTTCGTTTTTGCTTCTTGCCTCCGCTTTGGGATTATGGCTTTTCTCCAGCGTCCTTCTTCGCGAGCACGATTCCCTGCTGAACAAAGGGCTCTCGCTTTTGCATTCCATCGCGCTTCTTGTCTGCTTCTTGCTTATTTGTTTCACCCTCCCCGTCTATGGGTTCAAAGGCCCCTTGGGAGAAGGATCGATTTGCCTTTTGGTTCTTTGCCTGCTGCTAATATCTTTCGACGTAGCCGGGATATTGCTCAGCCGAAAGGGGAGGGCATGAACAAGCACTTCCTCTTCCTTTCCTCTTTGCCTTTGGACAAAAAGGACTTCGAGGACGCCTTAAAAGGCGCGGGCATCCCCACCGAAGGGCTCTTTTACCAGTCGCCCCAACAAGGGGATTTGGTTTTGCCTTCCTCCTATTACGCCTCGATTTCCTCGATTTTGCTGCCCCTAAGGGAAGACCTCCGGGGATCCCTTGTCTTCCTTTGCTCCCACGCCCGGGACGCGCTCTCCCTTAAATTGCTCAAGGACGCGATGGCCTATTTCCCCAACCAAGCCGTTTTCCCCACCGACGTCCTCATGAAGCAGATGGGCTTCTTGGATTATTCTTCCTTCCCCCTTCTGGCCGCTCTGTTCAAAGACGTCGACCGTGAACTCCTCCTGACCGCGGGAACCTACCTCCGATGCGGATTAGACGCCTCCTTGTCGGCCAAAGAGCTCTTCATTCACCGAAACACCTTCTCCTACCGATTGAACGCCTTCATCGAGAAAACCGATTTGGACATCCGCGACTACCACAACGCCTTGTTGCTGGAGCTTTACTTCCAACTTTCGTCCGCCCCGCGCGGGGAAAGGGATTGAACATGGACCCCACCCAAAAGGAAAGCAAAGCCGAGGAACGCGGGTATGAAGTCGCCCGCGCCCTGTCCCTCTCCATCAAGGAAGGGAAGTGGGTGGACATCCAATACGAATCGAAAAAGGAGGGGAGGGTCACCTATTTTTGGGCCTACGTCGAAGACATCGACCCCCTTTCCCAAATCCTCGCCTGCGATATCTACAACGACCGCAAAGGCTTCGACACCCTAACCTCCGTCCATTTGGACTTCAAAAGAATCCTCTCCGCGGCCCTTCTCCCTTTCACCACCAACGGGGTCAACGAACCCCTGATCGACAAAATCAACGCCGATTTGGACGCCTTCGCTTGGCTCAAATACGAGACCTTCGACAACAACATCCTCGACTATCTGGAACGCTGCCTGCGTTATGACGGGGACCCCTCCGTGAAGAAGACCTCGATGGTCGACGGCATCGATTCGGAAGCCCTCGACCAAAAAGGCGAGATCCCCCTCAACGAAACGCAGATGAAGCAGCTCGGGGACGCGGTAAGAGAAGGGGAGGCGGGGCTTAAGAACTGCCGCAGCGACGAGCTTTCCCTCTCGCGCATCAGCATCGACGAAGGGAACAGCCATTACGTGCTGGCCTATGAGCCCTTGGCCTTCTCCCCCAAAAGCAAATCCATCCGCAAAGTCGGGGGAATCCGCATCAACCCCACCTTCCTGATCGAGGGGAAGAAGCATTCTTTGGGCCAATACACCGAACTCAACGCCCCTGAATTCCTTGATCTCCTCCACAAGGATTACCTGGAAGCCTGCTCTTTGATCCGGGAAGCCCTCCGGAAAGGGGAGATCTTGAACACCCGCCCCGAGATTTTCTGCTTGGCAAGGGAATACCAAATCGACATCAAAACCCTCTTCGCAACCCTAGAAAGGAAATGGGCCGAGAAAACCCTCAACGCCCCTCTCCGCGCCTTCTTCGGCAATAGCAGCTACCTCGATAACGGTCGGAAGAAGCCCGAGCTCGTCTTCTTCGACTCCAAAGTCAACGCCGACCAGGCTTTCGCCGCCTATAGCGCCCTCAAAAACAAAGTCACCTACGTCCAAGGCCCGCCCGGGACAGGGAAGACCAACACCATCTTCAACGTCGCCCTTTCTTGTTTCTTCTCCGGCAAGACCCTTTTGATTTCCACCAACAACAACCGGCCCTTGGACAGCATCCAAAGCCGCTTCGCCTCATTCTTCCAAACCGAAAACATCCCCTTTCCCTTCCTGCGCATCGGCAACCGCCAAGTCGACATGGAAGCGATGGAGAAGCTCCGCGTCCTCTTCGAAGGAAACTATGAGCCGACCCTCAACGAAGCCCAGCTGGAAGAGCTCCGAAGGAAGGTTCTGTCCAAAAACAAAGAGGCGGTGGAGCGCCTCACCCTGTTTCAAGAGAGGAAATCCTTGGAGGAGAATCTCGCCTTCTTGGAGAAAGTCTCTTCTTCTGGCAGGAAGAGGATCGTCGAAAAGCAGAAGGAAAGCCTCGAAAAGAAGTTGGAGAAAATCCCCGCCCTTGCGGAAAAGGAGATCATCTCCGCCTTCGTGTGCTTAGAAAAAGACCAGGACGCCCTCTCTTATTTGAAGGAAGCTTCCCTCCGAAACCTGAAAAAGCTGCAGAGCCCGCGCTTTTTGCCCTTAAGGGAAATCGTCTTCTCCCCCTCCCCGGAAAAGAGCCTTTATCAGTTCTCCTCGTATCTAAAAAGCGACGAGAACCTATCCGCCTTAAGCAAAGTCTTCCCATTGATCCTCTCCACGATCGTCTCGACCCAAAAGCTCGGCACGTCCTCTTTCCTTTTCGACCTTGTCATCCTCGACGAGGCCGGTCAGGCCGACATCGCCCGTTCTTTGCTCCCCCTTTCTCGGGGAAAGGCGCTATTGCTTGTCGGGGACGAAGACCAATTGCTCCCGGTCATCACCCTCGACCCGGGCGTGGAGGAGAAGCTGCGTCAGAAATTCAAAATCTCGTCCACATACGCCTATCTTTCCAACTCCATCCTCTCGACGATGAAGGAAGCCGACAAAGTCAGCAACCGCATCTTGCTCCGCTACCACTATCGGTGCGGGAAGAAGATCATCGCCTTCAACAACGACTACTTCTACCATAAGCAGCTCCGCATCCCATCGACCCTCGCAGAAGGCAGCCTGGAATTCTATCCCAGCCAGAACTTCGTCCATTCGCCTCTGCGGAACCAAAACTTCCAAGAAGCCGCCAACGTGGTCGCTTATTTGAAGAAGGAGAACTTGGAAGACGTTGCCATCATCACCCCCTTTGTCAATCAGGCCTCCCTCATCAACAGCCTCCTTTCCAAAGAGGGCATCAAAAACGTCAAAGCCAGCACCATCCATTCGGTGCAGGGGGACGAGAAGAACACTGTTTTGATTTCCACCGGGGTCTCCGCCTACTCGAGCAACCGGACCCTAAGCTGGCTCAATCAGCACGGGGAAATCGCTAACGTCGCCGTCTCTAGAGCCAAAAGGAAGCTCGTCGTCTTCGGCGACAAAGAGAAAATCGAGCAATCTTCCACCGGCGACGGCGTTTGGAACGCCCTTTTCCGTTACTGCGAAGCCAAAGGAACGGTGGAAGTCATCCCCCCGGAGTACAAAAACGCCTCCATCGGACGCAGCAACGCCTCCCTCACCGAGGACCAGTTCTACGAAACCATCCAGCAGATCGTCTCCCTCAAAGGAAAACTGCTCCTAAGGAGGAACGTCCTGCTCAAAGACGTTTTGGGCGAGGATTTTTCCTCATCCGCCCAAGAGTTCGACTCGGTCATCTACGCCAAACCCCTCTTCAAAAAGGAAACCTCCATCCTCGCCTTCGAATTCGACGGGGGAGAGCACTTCTCCGACCGCCTCCGCATCGACGCGGACAAAAGGAAGATGGAAGCCTGCAAAAAGGAAGGGCTGCCTCTTTTGAGGATCCCCAATTCCTTCAGCAAGGACTACGAATTCCTCAAAGAGCTCATCGAAGATTACGCGGAAGACAAAAAAGAAGGGGAACAATTGACGTTATTCTAATCTCCCCTTTTTTGGGGAATTCAAACCCACGCCCCCTTTCTTTTTCCTTTTTCCGTTGACGGGGAAGAAAAAGCCTTGTTCCTAAAAGAACATTTTCGATGGACGAAAAGCGTATTCTCCGTATAATAGGCCGTCACGAAAGGAGCCCCTCATGAGTCAACGTAAACGCAAAAATGCCGTCATTCTTCTTTCTTCCCTCGCCCTTTTAGCCTCCTGCGCCCCGGGAAGCGAGCCCGCAAATAGCAGCCAAATCCCCTCTGGCAGTGAAACCCCCTCCAGCAGTGAAATCGCTTCCAGCGAAGTTTCTTCCAGCCCCTCCTCGGAAAGCAACCCCTCCAGCAGCGAGCAGCCCAAGCTCAACAAAGAGCTCCTCGCCCAGAGGCTCAATGCGGTGGTGGAGTCTTCCAGCTACCGCCTGAAGAAGGAATCCCTTTTGAAGGATTCTGACGAAGCGGACTTCGAGGACGTCTACGTCCCCTCCCGTTACGTGAGGCTGGAGAGCAAGAAACGCTCCCACATCCTCCGCCCCAACCTCCAAAACCCCAGCAAAACCTCCTCCTACGAGTTCCTGCACAAAGGAAGCTCGCTGGAGCTGGCCTCCATTGATTCCAAGAAAACCGAGGAGGGCTATTCCCCCTTGGAGAGCCTTTCTTCCTTCAACCCCCTGAATGAGTATCTCGACGCGGAAGGGAAGGGCACCTTCCAGGCCAAGGACTTCCTGCTCAACATCGACGAATACGTGATCAACGATTTCGGGATCGTCTATTCCCTCGCCACCTTGCTCAACCTCAAGGAAAGGGCCGCTAACGAGCAATTCGTCTACGCGACCTTCTCTTTGGACGAAGGCGATAACCTCTGCTTCACTTTGGTACGTTCCACCGACGGATTCGAATTCACCGACTACGCCAAAGGCACCTTCCTTGACCTTGGCTCAGCGACTTCTAGCCTAGAGGAAGCCTACTTCAAGAACCCGACTTCCCCGAGCTTTGCCACCGAAGCGGAGCTCTCCCCCTTCCAAAAGGAGGAGTTCACCTTCACTTCCGAAATCTATGAGCATCAAGGAAGCGAGGAATACGGCTACCTTGAAGGGACCAACGTCCTCGCCTTGGGGAAAACCTCCCTCCATCACACCTTCGGCTACGATTCCCATTACTACGTCAACGACAACGGTTCCTCCGTGGAGCTCTCGCTCAACGGGGAAAACGAAGTCACCCGCAGCCCGACGGGGCTGAACTGGTCCTCCTACGTCTATTTGAAAGACGCGCTCAACGCGGGGAATTTGGCCAAAGTCAAAAACAATACCTACCGCTACCTCGGCAGCGACCCCTTCTCCCTCTTCTACGGCATCACCCTCGCCAAATCCTTGGGAAGCGAGGACCTCCAGAGCATCGACTTCACGATTTCTAACGGCAAGCTCTCCGGGATCGAAGTCAAATTCAACGAAGTGCTGGATTCCACCAACTTCTATGACCTGGACTGGTACGCCGCCCACGTCAAAGTCGAAGAAGGCGCCAGCATCACTCTCCCGAAATCTCTAGAGGAGCAGACCGACGGCTCTTTGCCCGACATCCAGAAGACCCTCTCCTATTTCAAAAAGACCTTCCGCCTCAAACTCTACGACGCCGCTGACCCCAGCAACGCCGCCTATCTCACCTATTCCAACGTGGAAGGATCGCGCTATTTGCTCCGGGAAGAGAGGACGCTCAAACCCGGATCTCTCACCGAGTATTCCTCCAAGCGCATCGGCTACGCCTATAACGAAGAAGGCAAGCTCGTGAAGTTCCTCTATTCCACCTTGGGCGAAGCCTACGCCTTGGAAGAGCCCATGGAAAAGAGTTTGGAAGAGGTGCTCAACATGAACCTTTCCCCGCTTCTGCTCAAGAAAGCCACCATCGACGGGAAAGCCTGCTACAACCTGCGAACCCCCATCTACGATTTGACCTCTTCCTTCGCCGGGTACAAGCACCTCGACGCGGTGCGCCCGATGACCTTCCGCCTCTATTACAACACCAACGCCGCCAAGAAGCCCTTAAGCTATTCCTACCGCTACGAATATAACGGCGGACAATCCAAAGGCGAGGAAATCGGCGAATTCGTCGCCATCGGGGACGAGGAACTGGACGGGGAAATCGACGCCGCCATGGTCGAGAAAGTCCAGAAGCTGACTTCCTTCTCCGCCCCCTCGACGTGGGAAATGGAAGAAAACGTCTATCCGACCTTGGTTTCCTTCCTCGGGGAGGAGAAAGCCAAACTCATCCCCTATGTCTACGAGGAAACCCTCTTCGACCAGTGGTACGCCATCACGACCAACCTCGTCGGCGGCAAGCCCACGCATCTAGTCATCTACCTCCCCGACGCTTCCTTCGGCTTCTCCGACCCGACCCATTACATGGCGAGAATCAAAGAGAAAATCGCTGAGCTTCCGGGCATCGAGCAAAGCTACGACGGCGACGGGAAGGAAGTCTATTACCTCAAAGAAGGGGATGCCTACACCCTGGCGATCGCCTTGGGGAAAAACCCCAAAGAAGGCATCGACCTCTACATCCCGGATTAAGGAAAGGAGAAAACCATGGACAAAAAAAGAACCCTCATCCCCCTTTTGCTCCCGCTGATCCTGTCTTCCTGTGGCGGGCAGGGGGGTCTAGAATCCTCCTCAACTCACCCCGAGGAGTCCTCCGAAGTTTCTTCCTCGGTGGAACCCACCCCCGAGCCCTCTGTCTTCTACACCAACATGGCGGGCCGGGAGAAGGACGCGTCCTACCTCTACGATTATCTCTGCTACGTCGGGGCCAAAGGCAACTTCACCCTTTCTTATGAACTGGAAGGCGTCAAATGCTACGACCTCTTCAACGAGGATTACTACTACGCTTCGATCCTCAATAACGGGGGGATCCTGCTCCCTTCTTTGCAAGAAGAAGGCAAGAAGTGGGTCTACCGTTATGAGATGGACGGCTCTAACGTCGACCTCCTCCTCCTCCCGGAAAACAGCTCCGGGGCCCCGGTGACAACCATCAACGACATCAATTACTTCTCCTATTACGTGAATCCCGAGACCAGCCGCTACAACCTCAAGGAAGAAGCCATCAAGAAAGATTCCAACGGGAACTACTACATCGACGATTCCATCGCCAATTTGGTGCTCGCCGGATCGGTGGGCTACCTATCGTTGGCCGCCCAAGGGCTCATCAAATCCACTTCCTTCGCCTTCTTGCCTAGCGGCGACATCAGTTTCACCATCAACGCCCTTTCCCTGGATAGCAACGGCGATTATCAGGAGACCGTCCTCACCAAGGCCAGCTTCTCTAAGGTCGACGAATCCAACATCCCCGAGTTAGAAGCCTTCAAGAAAGACTTCGCCTTCGCCCCGAGCTTGCCCCTAGAAGCGGGGGAGATCCTCTCCGGGGAGAGCCTCTACGCCGAAAGCGTCGTCACCGAGCATGCGGGCAACGAAACCCCGGCCTACTACGCCACCTCGAAGGTGAGCCTAGATTCCTCCCACCTCCAAGTGGAGAGCCAAGAGAGGGGATCCGAGCGCGTCTATTCCCACTTCTATGAGAAGTCCAGCTCCGGGCGGGCTACCATCCTCGGCCTCAACGGGCAGAACGACCTCATTGCCGAAGACGGCGGGGTCGCTTGGGGAGAGCTCCTCTGGCCCAAGGGCATCTACTCCAACGCGGATTTCCGCAGAATCGGGGAGAACACCTACCGTTACTACGGATTCGACGTGGAAGCCTTCTTCTATTCCTTCACCTACCTCGACTTCCAAATGGCCATCAAGAGCATGGATGCGGTGGTGGAGAACGGGGCGATCAAGGAAATCGACACCACCCTCTACCGCTCCGTGTCCGACGAAGACTCTTCCTTCCTCTATTACACGATCAAAACCACCTTCTCTTCTTCCCCCGTCCTCTCTCGCCCCGCGCCCTATAAGGCTGAATCCGAGCAAGAGAAGCAGGACCAGCAGAAAATCGAATACGCCTTCTCCGAACTCACTTCCGGGCACCGTTACGAAGCCCTGATGGAAGACTACGGAAGCCTCACCAACATCAAGACCAAGATGACCGTCGCCGACAACATCGTCCTCTTCGAATCCTATGACGGTATATCCACCGAGGAAAAAGGCAAGGTCGGCTACGTGGAGAAAGAAGGGAAAGTCATCCCCTTCCAAGTGATCCGCGACTCCAAAACCAACGCCCTGACCCCCGTTGTCAGCGGCCCCTGCGTGGAGGGAGACACTCTCGACGACCACATCGGCTTCTCCGCCTCCCCGCTGGTCTTCGAGCTCAATTCCAAGAACCAATTGACCCCCAAGCCCAACGTCCTTGAGCTCTCCGGCGACATCATCGGCGGCCCCGGAGTGGAGTACATGGTCCCGGAAAGCCTCTCGATGCAACTTGACGAAAACGGGAGAGTGCTTAATATCGGCTACCGGTATCTGGCCCCCAGCGGCTATGGCCAGGACATCTCCGGGAACGACCGCGTGACCTTCTCGCGTTACGGCACCGCCGTCCTGCCGCCCAATCTGACCGCCAAAATCAATGGCTTGACCCCCAAGGAGTAAAACACAATGAAAAAGCAATCCGCCCTTCTGATCCTGTCCTCCCTCTTCCTCCTCGCCTCTTGCGGCGAGCCCGCCCCCGCCGAATCGAGCTCCTCTCCCTCGAATGAGCCCTCTTCCTCGGAAGTTTCCGAGCAGCCTTCTTCCGAAGCCCCATCCTCGGAAGAAATCTCTTCGGAGATCCCATCCTCGGAAGAAAGCTCCGAGGAAGCTTCCGGCGAGCCCTCTTTGACCGCTGAAGAACTCTTCAAGGCCAACTATGCTTCCTATAAAGCCAAAACCCTCGCCGCGGAGGGGAAAGCCGTCTCCGCTTCTTACGTCAACGGGGAGAAATCCTATTCGGCCTCCTTCTACAAAGGGGAAGCCATCCAAAATAACCCCAACGGCATCCAGATCGTCCGCGTCGTCAATGGGTCCAAATACGAGGAGTTCCGCTTCCAAAACGAAACCCTCTCCGACCACACCTCGGTCGAACTCACCGCCGAAAACAGCAAAGAGTACCAACAGAAGACCGCCTATCTCTTCGTCGAGAACGCCTATGGCCTCTCCGGGAGGCTGAACGCCGGGCTCCTTGATTCCTTCCTCACCGGGGGAGAAGGATTCGCCTACGCTTTCGAAAACGGAACCTTCACCCTCACCCGCGCTTATCAAGAAGAAGGGGAAAACCACTCCGAAGCCTTCGTCTTGACCCTGCAGGACGAGGCCATTTCCTCCCTTTCCTATTCTCTTGACGGAGCCCAAGGCTATTCCTACTCCTATCAAAGCGGGGACAAAGCCGAGGATCCCAATAAGGTGAAAGAAGCGGACTTCTACTTCACCGACTTCGAAGTCAAACTCCCCGAAGAAGGGAAATACTACGTCGGCAACGAGCTCCCCGTCACCTTCCAAGCCGTCGGCAACCTCAAAGCCTCGACCCTCATCGATCCCATCGCCCCCAGCCAGATCTCGACTGATGATTATCATTACACCGACGTCAACGGCAACCGCCAGATCCGCTTCACCCACGAAGGCGACTTCGAGGTCGAATTCACTTCCTCCCAAGGCATCGAGAAGACCCTCTCCGTCCACATCGACGCCAAGCCGATCAATGGGATCGAGCTCAACCAAAGCGACCGCGACGTCTATCAAGGCGCGACCCTCGATCTGAGCGCCACCATCCTCCCGACCAACGCGGAGAATCTCTATACCGTCGAGCTCACCCAAGGCCAGGATGCGGCGGATTTAGCGAAGAAGGACAGCGGGGACGGCTACACCCTCTCCGTCCACGAAGACGCCGCCGTCGGCACCAAAATCACCGCCCTCTTCACCAGCGTCGCCCTCAAAGAAGACGGCACCCACGCCAGCGACTCCGTCACCTTCACCGTCGCGGAAAAGCAAACCGGATCCTTGGAAACCCAGCTCCTCGGGACCTGGACCAATGAAGGGTATTATGGGGATTCCACGATTACCTTCAAAGAGGATAAAACGGGAACCGTTCATTATTTCAGCCCCACGGATGGCTATGAGACCAACTTCGAATTCACTTGGAAGAACGTGACCGAGGATTGCCTCTGCGACAAAGGGTCCTTCCACGAAACCGACGATTTCTATGATTTGGATTCCTTCACTTACTCCAATGGAGAAATCACTTTGGTTGTTTCGATGAGCGGCTATGCTGACGATCCCTTGACCTTCGCCAAAGACGTGGTCATCGACCTCGGCATCTAATCATTCCTAAAAGTTCTGAAAGGAAGCGGTGCACGCCGCTTCCTTTTTTCGTTATAACGGCTCTTTGCCCTTTCTCATCCCCCTTGTATCGATTTTCCTTTGCTTTCAAAATGATGCCACCTCAAAGGACTTTACCATGGAACTCATCATCAGCAGCAAAGGCGCCTACCTGCAAAAAGGGAGCATTCTCCCCGGGGAAGAAGGAATCGAAATCAAAGTCGAACCGGGGCTTTCCCGTTTTTCCTTCCTCGGCTTCGGCGGGTCCTTCACCGAAAGCGCCGCGCACGTTTTCGCTTCTTTATCCCCGAAGAACCAAGAAAAAGCCATCAAAGCCTGCTTTTCCAAAGAGGGATTGGCTTATACCTACGGAAGAACCAGCATCGGCAGCTGCGACTTCTCGCTAGGCGAATACGACTACGTGCAAAACGGGGGCCTCTCGACGTTCTGCTTGGAGCGTGAGGAAAAGGAAATCCTGCCCTTGTTAAGAAAAGCCAAGGAAGAAGCGGGGGAGTTGACCCTCTGCGCGTCCACCTGGTCCCCTTTGGCTTTATGGAAGAACAGCGGGGACAAATGCCACGGGGGCAAGCTTTTGAAGGAGCATTACGAAGATGAAGCCACTTACGTTTCCTTATACCGCAAAGCGATGAAGGAGAAAGGCTTCCCCATTTCGCTTCTCACCGTCCAAAATGAGCCCGCGGCCAAGCAGGTATGGGAATCCTGCCTCTATGCCCCCGAAGAAGAAGCCGAACTTCTGAAGAAGCTCAAGGAAAAGAACCCCGACGCGGGAATCTACATCCACGACCATAACCGCGACAATCTCCGGGAAAGGGCGAGGAAAATCCTTTCTCTTGCCCCTTCTAGCAGCGGAGGCATCGCCTTCCATTGGTACGACCGGACGGAGTTTAAGGAAGTGGAGGAGGCCTGCAAGGAATTCCCATCCCAGAGGCTCATCTTCACCGAAGGGTGCGTGGAGACCCTCACCAGCGACTTCTCCGGGAAGATGGGGTCTTATGCCTCCTTCCTCCGTTACCTGGAGAACTACGTCCGCGACCTCAATTCCGGATGCACCTTGTTCTTAGACTGGAACCTCTTCCTCGATGCCCAAGGCGGACCCAACCACGTCGGGAATTACTGCGAAGCCCTCTTGATGGGGGAGGGCGAGGAACTTTCTTTCCTCCCGTCTTACTACGCGGTCTACCACCTGTCCCATTTTATCCAAAAAGGGGCGAAACCCTTCCATTTGGAATGCCTCGACCCGGAGATCGCCTGCTGCGGGGCGCTCAACCCCGACGGGAAGAAAGTCTTCGTCTTCTTGAACAAAGGCGAGGGAAAAACGATCCTCATCGACGGGGTGAGCTTCCTTCTGCCCAAAGAAAGCGGAGCCACTTTGATCTTATAAGGCCCCGTCTCCCCCAAAAGGGGATTTTTTGGTTTAGGAAACAAAAGGAAAGAGGAAAAGATGCGTCCTCATGTCACTTTTTACCTCTTTTGGAAAACGGTTTCCCAAATGCAAGCCAAACGAAAGGAAAACGCCGACCCCATCGAAAAGTAAGCGGTTACGAAAAGTTCTTGAAATCGGTTTCCTAGTTGCTCTAAAATGTGGCCAAAAGATGCCTCTAGGCAATATTTCGTCGCTTGGTTTGCCCAATTCGTAACGAATGGGCGGAAAGGAAACACCATGAAAGCGAATTTAAAAATCCTCTCCCTCGCCGCATTGGCTAGCCTCACCGGTTTGGGCGTGGCCGCCTTAGCGGGGCAGGGAATCTCCCGGGCCTTTAATCTCGCCGCCGGAGAAGACAACACCCGCAGCTTCACCATCACCGCGGAGGACATCCGCGCGGCTTTGAAAGAAGATGGGAGCGCCGATGCCAGGAAATCGGCCGACTTCAATTTCCTCGGCATGGACTTCCACATCGATAACGCCTACTACGCCAATGGCCTCATCAACGTCTCCGGCGGAGTTTTTTATAACGTCACCTTCGCCGGTAGCTCGGTCTCGGCCAATAAGCGCGTCGGCACCGGCTTTCAGAAAGTCGAAGTCAAAGGGTTCGACTGCAAAACCGGGGCCAACTCCTTCTTCAAAAACGAGAAGGACACGGTCATCGAAGAGCATCCCCTCGGCGCGGTGAAGGAAGACCAAACCATCATTTACGCCGGAACGGAGAAAGCCGCCCGCTTCCAGTTCGCCTTCGGCGCGGGGGAGGGCACCTTCTTCTCCTCCGTCACCTATACCTATGGCTGCGCCGATGCGGTGCCGACCCTCAATAGCATCACCGGCGACAACAAGACCATCGACGTCAAGGGAACCGCCCATCTGACCGCCAACGCTTCCTACGTCAGCGAGAACGCCACCTACACCTGGTCTTCCTCCGCTCCGGAAATCGCTTCGGTGGAAGGGGATGGGATCAACGCCGTCGTCACCGGGCTCAAAGGCGGGGATGCAATCATCACCTGCACCCTCAAAGACGGGGAAGCCACTTCCTCCGCCGAATTCGCGATCAAAGTCAACGCCCAAGCCGCCGAGAAGAAAGAACTCGCCTTCTTGGACAATAGCCGCGTCGAAGGCGCCGGCGTCTTCGTGAACTTCTCCCCCAAAGCCTTGGGCGCTTCTTACACCAACGTCGTCGAATACCTCAACGCTTTGCAAGTCAGCGCCAAAGTCATCAATGGAACTCAGGGCATCGTCTCCGCCCACTTCCAAAACATGACGGATAACTCCGCCACCTACTACGTCATCCTCAATAACGCCGCCGTCACCGGTAACTTCGCCCTCGAAGTCACCTTCAAAGACGCTACCGCCAACGTCGTTTATCAAGGACGCATCTACTTCAAAGACGGTAAAATCGCCCAAGCCGTTGCCTTAACCGGGGCCACCTCGGTGTTGGCTGGCCAAAGCATCGACCTCACCGCCGAGAAAGGCTACTTCCTTGAGGGGGATGCTACTTACGAGTATTCCTCCGACAACGAGGAAGTCGCCACCGTCACCGGCAACGGAGCCTCCGTCTCCGTCAAAGGCGTCAAAGCCGGCAGCGCCAACATCTCCGTCACGATGAAAATCGGCGAAAAGACCTACAAAGCCAGCAAGAAAGTCACCGTCACCGCCGAGGAGATGAAACCCATCGCCTTGACCCCCACGGGTGGTGAGCAAGACGGGGCCTGGTTCCGCGTCCGCGGGTTGGATAACACCGTCGTCAAAGCCCCGAATGCCGAATCCCTCAAAGTGAAGGCTGTCGTCAATTACGTCAACAAAGCCGAAGAGGGAAGCGCCAACTACGCCGCTATCCAAGGCTTCTGCGAGGCCCACGCCAATTCCGCCGCTACTAGCTATAACATCGAAGGGTTGAATGCTTCGAGCTTCGATCTCTTCGTCGCTTTCCCGGCCGGAACCGACAAAAACTGGGACATCCTTTGGGAAGCCCACGTCGAAATCACCGACGAATCCGGCCAAGTTTACACGATCGACGCCTCCTTCCTCAAAGGCGCCTACGTGGCCGTCTCGAAATAAGGGAAACTTCCTTTCCCCGGGGAGAAAGCCTCTCCCCGGGGTTTTCTTTGCCTCTGGAAAAGATAGAATGAAGCCATGAAGTACGTTTGCTTCACCCCGCAGAAAAAGAAAGATCTATTGAAGAAAAGGAACCTCGTTTTCCTTTTCCTTTCCCTCTCCCTGCTTTTGATCGCCCTTCTTCTTTTCCTCTTCTTTTTCTTTTTGACCCGGGAGAACCGTTCCCTATTCCTTTTTCTATTTTGCCCTCTTCTTTGCCTTTTTTTGCTTCCGCCTTTCTTTTTGATTTTCCTTTGCCTTCTGCCCATCCAAAGAAGGCTTAAGGTCTATGCCCGTTTTGAAGCCAAGAAGCCCTCGTCGCCCTTTCCAGCTGTTTATTCCGGGGCAAAGGAAGAAACCTCGACCATCGAGGGAATCCCCTGCAAGGCTTTGGCTTTTGACGCGGACGGGAGGAAGGAAATCCTCTACGTCGAAGAAGGGGAAAGCCTGCCTTTAGAGCAGGGGAGGGAATACTCGTTGGTCCGATTCGATTCCTTTTTGGCGGAGGCTTCCTCTTTATGACCTCCTTTTTCAGCAAAAGGAAAGTGGGGAACGTCCTCGAATCCTGGGGATGGGTTTACTTGGTTTCTTGCCTTCTCTGCATCATCGCTCTCATCTATTCCTCCCATGCGATCACCGATTTCAAGGACTACGAGACCTTTTCCTATTTCTTCGAAACCTACGAAGCGAAGGAATATGACTGGGGAAAGCTTACTCAATCCGCCTGCCCCGAAATCCAAAAAGTCGACGTCTATGACGTCTCACCGAAAGAAGCCCTAAAAGGGGAGAAGTTCGCTTCCTTCGGCAAAACCTCGGACGTTTTGGTCCTATTAGAAAGCGATCTCCTCGACATGAAGGAAGTGATCCGCGATTACCTCCGCCCCTTTTCAAAAGAAGAAGAATCCACCTTTTTGCCCTCCTCCGTTCAAAGCTTCTCCGCCTATGGGGACGACTTCGCCTTCCTCATCCACGACGCGGACAACCCTTCTTATGATTCGATCTTCCCGTTCTCCGATCTTTTCTCCTTCGGCGATAAAAACGAGGATTTCTACCTCTGCGTCTCTTCTTCTTCCGTCCATTTCGGAGGGAAGACCGACTTCGGCTTTTCCCTTCTTCCCCTTTTCTTTTCGGAGGGCCGTTAAATGGACGAATCCCTTTTTCCTGCAACCCGTCCCCAAGCCCTCTTATGGGCATTAAAGGAGCACTTCCCCCGATTTGTCCTTTTGTCCCTCCTTTCCTTTCTTTTCGCCTTCCCCCTTTGGATTTACTTCCTTTTCTTCAGCTTCTATTTCTCCGCCCCCGAGGCCTTTTCGCTCCGCTACCTGCTTTCTTACCTTGCCCTCATCCCCTTAACCGCGATCGCCTTTTTGGGGCAGGGCGGCTTATTCTGGTGCGCGAAGAAAACTGCCTTTTTAGAAGGCAATAGCCCCAAAGAAGAATTCTTCCTCGGCGTGAAGCAAACCTACCGCGAGTCCCTGCTGTCTGGATTTGTCTTCTCCCTCAATTACGTCCTGCTCAAATTCGCCCTGTCCTCCCTTTTGTCTCTTTCCTTGCCTACTTATGCCTATCCTTGCCTAGCGGGCTTCCTTTATTGCCTCGCTTTCTTATTGGACCTTTCTTCCTCCTTCCTTTTTGCCCCAAGGAGTTCTCTATTCTTCTTCCATCTCCCAAAGCTACCTCAATTCCTGGCGTTTCTTCCTCGGGGGTTTCTTACTGAACGTCCCCCTTTTCCTGCTCGTCTGCCTCCCTTGGCTCGTCTTTGAGATCTTCCCCACCTTCTGGGTCTACCTTGGGCTCAGCCTTTTCTACTTCCTTTTCTACGCCTTCTTCTCCGCCTTGCTTTGGACCTACCGCAGCCACTCCCTCTTCGACAAAGCCATCAACCAGAGGCAATACCCCCAGATTTACCGCAAAGGGCTCCGGAAATAGAAAACAATTTCCCTAGAAGTGGGAAACACGTTCTTTTTTGGTGCGGAAATGTTTCGCATCGATGATAGAATAAGCGCAGGAAATGGGTTTCCTATTTTAGGAAACGGAGGACATACCATGCGCAAAGTGACGATTTACGACATCGCCAAGAAGACCAAGCTTTCCCCTTCCACGGTCTCCAAGGCCCTCAATAACTATCCCACCATCCCGGAAGCCACCAAAAGGAAGGTCCAAAAAACCTGCAAGGACATGGGCTATATCCCCAACGTCTCCGCCAAGTCCCTTTCCAAGAAAGCCTCCAACAACGTCGGCATCTTGGCCTATTTCGGCCTTGATATCTCGCCTTTCCGTATGCCTTTGTTCATGGGCATCCTCGACGCCTTCCAAAGGGAGATGAACGAGAAGAACTACGACCTCCTCTTCATCGGCAAATCCGTTGCCGGGAGGGAAGGGACCTTCTATGAGAACTGCGTCTCCCGCGACGTGGCCGGGGTTTTGCTGCTGGGCCGCCTTGACAGCCCCGAGATGGAGGAAGTCATCTCCTCCTCCCTCCCCAGCGTCGGCTTCGACTATGGGGGAGAGGACATGACCGGCGTCGCCAGCGACAACTACCAAGCCGCCAAAAAGCTCACGGAGCACTTATTGAACTTAGGGCATCGGAATATCGTCTTCCTCCACGGCGAGGACAATTACCCCACCCGGGAGAGGATCCGCGGCTTCCTCGACGCCTTCAAGGCCAAAGAAGTCCCCACCCCCAGGGAAGCCCTTTTGGAAGCCCATTACTTGGATTCGGCCTCGGTGAAGAACCTGACCGCCAATCTTTTAAGGAAAGTCAACCCGCCCAGCGCCATCCTCTTCCCCGACGATAGCTCCGCCATCTCCGGGTTAAGCGCGATCTTGGAAGCCGGCTTATCCTGCCCCAAAGACGTCTCCATCGCTGGGTTTGACGGGATCGAGACCTCCCAGCTGGTCAATCCTCATCTGACCACCGTCAAACAAGACGAGGAGAAAATCGGCAAAGCCCTCGCCTCCGAGCTTATTTTGGCCATGGAGCAGGGGAACTCCTACTTCCCCCGCCAGATCGTGATCCCCTCCAAACTCATCCTGGGCGAATCAACCGGGAAGAAGCAGTGAAGGGATTTTGCAACCAATCGCAGGGGTTCCTTCAATAGCGAGAAGAAAAAAGGCGCTTTGAAAGAGAAAAGGAACGCCATACGAATTGCGGCAGCCTCTTTTGGGGACGCATCTACTTCAACGGGCAAGACGTCGCCGATTTTTCCTTTTTCGATGAGGACGGGGGCTTTGCGCCAATACCCAAGGTGAGCTCGAATCCGAGGGGAATGAACCCGAAGGTGGCTACGTCGCTTCCTTCGGCAGCGAAGGCATCGAGTCTGATGCCTATCTCTACAACTTCGAGGGGAATCGAGTTTCCTTCAACCTCATTGAGCAAACCAATAGCACTCTGATCGACATCTCCAATTCCAACCTGAGGATCGAAGAATCTGCCGATGAGCACTTTCGGGAATGAATAGACTCACGTGATCGGGAATGCCGATGGGTTTTAAGACCTTTTGTTCATGAAATGGCGGATTTCGGATTGCCACCTTAGCGAAAAACTTGGATTCGAAAACAACATCAAGTCGATTCCCCTTTACGCCTTGTTCTGCCTATAAAGCCAAAAGAAAAGCCGCCCCGATTCGCATCAAGGCGGCTTCGCTTATTTGCCTAGGAACAGCAACGAGGCGTTGTCCCATTTGGCCTTTGCCCCGTTTTCGTGGCAGAGGTTGATGGAGAGTTCCTTGGCCCCCGGGGCCATTTGGATCTCCGCTTCGTAGCTCTTCCAGCCATCCCCCTCCAAGGGGATGATTTTCTTTTCCTTGTTCTTCTTCCCGTAGACGATCTCAAGATAAGCGTCCCCTGTCGAGCCTTCCTTTTTCGCGTCGATGGAGAGCTTATAACGGTAACCGGGGTAGGCTAGGGGAAGGGTCTGCCCAACGTAGGTCCCTTGCCCATCGTCTTCGATGAGGATGGATTTGCTCCCAGCCGTCGCATCGTCGCTTTGCTCGACCTTCCCGTTCCCGGACAAGGCGTCCCAGCCCGAATACGAGGTCCCATCCGCGATGCTCTTCTGAAGCGTCTCGAAGCTCGCGTTGTTGAGCTTGTTCTTGTTCTGGGTCTGCGAGTAGGGGATCGTCTGAATCGAAGCCTTGCTCGGATCGACGTGGGAATAAGCCGGATTGCCCTTGGCCTCGGTGACGTATTGGGTTTGGAAGGAGAAGGGGCGGTAGGAGAGGGAATCGATGATCATGTATTCCGTGTCGAAGCTCGCCGTCCCCGCCCAAGAGGGGCACCATAATCCGACCCAAAGCGGCATCGCCATCTCCGGGACCGCGGTGCCTTCGATGGAAGAGATGAGCTCCCCGTCGAAGAACCAGTCCACGCGTTTTTCATGCGTCAAGGGGAAATCCGTGTACCAGTCGAAGGTGTAGGTGTGGAACTCCCCGTCGTTGATGTAGGAACGCGAAGAGAGGTCGACGTTGTTGGTCTGTTTGTCGGTGTGGGTGGTCCAAGTGGTGCACCATTCCGAGGAATATTGCCCCTCTCCGCCCAGCTCGATGTCGATCTCGTTCTGGGAAGTGGCCTCATTCCCGGTTTTGGAATAGTAAGTCCACATCGCCGTGACCGCGCCTTGACGCGGCATGGCCTTCATCTTGATTTCATAACGGCCGGGGTAGAGGAATTTCTTGCTCATGATGCAAGCCCCTTCTGGCTTCGTCATCCCCGATTTGGCCTTGGCTAAGTCCTGATCCTCGCAATAGGACCCGCGGGCGCGGACGCCCAAATAGGTTTTGCTGCCGTCTTTGACGTAGAAGAGGTTGCGCGACCTCACCCTTTCCGGATCCTTCCTTAAGGGGATCTCCGCCGGGGAAAAGGACATCCGCATCGCTACCTCTAGCGGCAACGTCACCCTCTCCGCCCTCTGCGCCGACAAAATCATCACGACCGCCGAAGAATTCCAGAACATCAACGACAACCTCGACGGCACCTATGTTTTGGGGAATGACATCGACCTCTCCTCAATCGATAACTTCGAGCCGCTAGGCCGCTACGTCAGCGAGCAAGACACCTCCAACCATTACTTCCACGGCATCCTCGAAGGCAACGGCCACACCGTCAAAAACGCCAAAGTCTATTGGAGCGACGACGTCGGCAGCAACTTGAACGTCTATAACAACTCCGGCACCACCTTCAAAGACGCGGCCCACAAAAACGGCGACAACATCGGCCTGTTCCAGATCATCGGCAGCGCCGGGGAAGTCCGCAACGTGAACTTCTCCAACATCAAAGTCCGCGGAAGGACCATCGTCGGCGTCATCGCCGGCAACCTCGCCGGCACCGTCTATAACTGCACCATCGACTCCAAATGCAAAGTCGAAATGGGCACCCATTTCTACGACGACGACTGCAACATGGGCGGCGCCTTCGGGATCGTCGGCGGCAGCGGCAACGTCTATAACGTCGTCTCCAACGTCTCCTCTTTGACCCTCGGCGGCAGGGGGGCCGGCAACGACGACCTCGGCGTCTACATCGACTACGACGACAAATACAAAACCGAAGACGGCGGCAATGGCTGGGATCACCAAACCGGCAATCCCGACTGCAACTGGTGGAAGTTCTGCGGCGTCGATAAAAGGCGACGGGCAGGTCATGGATTCCAACGGCGCCCCCTCTAATGGCGAGTACGCCTTCGTTGGCAAGTGCTGGGGCAAAGTCAGCAACTGCGTCGCCAAAGCCTTCAACTACGCCCCGATGAACGGGGCTTCCCGCGCCATCTACTTCGGCCAGACCCACATCGGCAAGAACAAACCCACGTCCGGGGAAGACAACATGGGCGCCCTTGAAAACTGCAAGCTGCTCTCCGATGAGCAGATGAAGGACCCCTCCCAATACGAGACCTTCCCTCAGGAAGCCTGGAACTTCGAGCAGGGCAAGCTCCCTTCTTTGAAGAACCAATATTCGTTCGTCGCCTAATCCTTAACCCATCTTTACAGCAAACGAGGTACCACCCATGGTCAAATATTCCTTTCATCGCGACCGCTTCCAAATCGAGGATTTTTCCTCGGCGAAGACCTTCGCCAGCTTCCTCCCCGCGGTCGCGGGGGAGGACGGCAAACCCCTTTGGGCCTTTTTCGCCAACGTCGGCCAGGCCATGGGCGGATTTGGGGTGACCTCGAAGGAAACCCCGATCACCCCCTTCGATTCGGCCAATTTGGCCTACGCCAACATCCCCGTGAAGGGGTTCCGCACCTTCTTGAAGGTTAACGGGGAGCTCTATCAGCCCTTCTTCGACAAAAAGAGCCCCAACAAAAGGGTCATGGACATCGGAAGAAGCGACTTCTCCATCGAAGAAACCTCGCCCTCTTTGTCCATGAAGGTGACCTACACGTCTTTGTCCCATTCCCCCTATCCGGCCTTGCTCCGCTTCGTGGAGATCAAAAACCTTTCCGATGGGGATTTGGATTTGGCCGGGGTGGACGGAACCCCCATCTTCTTCCCGCTTGGCCTTTCCAATTTCTGCTACAAAGAGCTCGTCTCCTTGATGGCGGCCTATTGCCAAGTGCATGGGCTCGAGAGCCATCGCGCCTTCGTCCAGTTCAAAACCTCGACGGGAGATAATTCGATCGTCTCCGCCCAAAAAAGCGGGAACGCCTTCTTCAGCATCGACCAACAAGGCAATCTCCTTCGCCCGATCGTCGACCCCGAAATGGTGTTCGGGGAAGATGCCAGCATGCTGACTGTCTCCCCCTTCCTAGAAAAGGAAGAGGATTTCCTCTCCTATCCCCAGCAGACCGAGAACAAGCTTCCCAGCGCCTTCTCCTATTTCCGTAAGACCCTCAAGAAAGGGGAGTCCTATCGCTTCCTTTCCTTGTTTGGATCCTTCTCTTCCCAAGAGGACTTCCTCTCCCAAACCAAGGACGTCAGCTATGCTTGGGGAGAAAAGCAAAAGAAAGCCACCGAAGAGCTCATCGAGGGGCTGCTTTCCCCCTGCCAAGTCAAAACCGCCTATCCTCTCTTCGATTTGACCGCCAAGCAAAGCTATTTGGACAATAGCCTCCGCGGCGGGTTCCCGGTTTTGCTAAACGATGGCAAAAAGGGCCAAACCTATTACCTCTACGGCCGAAAGCATGGGGACATGGAAAGGGATTACAACTCCTTCGTCATGCCCTCGGTCTACTATTCCTCCGGCCCCGGCAATTTCCGCGACGTCAACCAGAACCGGAGAAACGACCTAGTCTTCGCCCCCTTCGTCGGGGACTACAACATCCGCCTCTTCTTCACCCTCATCCAAGCTGATGGGCAGAACCCCTTGAACGTCCAAAGCCCGAGCTTCGAACTGAAGAAGGACGCTGATCTAAGCTTCCTCAGCCCCCATTTGCAGAAGGATGAGAAGCTCCTCTTCCTTTTGAAGCATTACCGGCCCTCCGCTCTTTACACCTACCTCCGCGACGAAGCGGGGCTAAGCAAAAAAGAGGCCGATTCCCTCTTCGCATCCCTATTAGGGGAAAGCGAGCAAAAAGTCGAAGGCAACTTCGGCGAAGGCTATTGGGTCGACCACTGGACCTACAACGTCGACCTGTTGGAAAGCTATTCCTCGATCTTCCCCGATGGGGAGGAAAGCCTTTTCTTCGGCTCGAGCTATCCTTATTTCTATTCCCCCGTTTACGTGGAGCCCCGCAGCGAGAAATACTGCCTCCGCGAAGACGGCTTGCCCCGCCAATATGGGGCCATCGACCTGCAAGATACCAAGAAGTGGTGCGAGGACCATCATTTCGACTTCCAATCCACCGCCTATCTTTCCGATAAGAAAGGGGAAAACTTCCAAACCAACCTCGCCGGGAAGATGGTCAATCTGATTTTGGTCAAATTCTCCACCCTCGATTCGGAGCAGCTCGGCGTCGAGATGGAATGCGAGAAGCCGGGCTGGAACGATGCGATGAACGGACTTCCGGGTTTGTTCGCCTCCGGAATGTCGGAAACCGTCGAACTATTGCGCCTCGTCGACTATTCCTTGGAGCACCTCGCCCCCTTCAAAGGCCAAAAGATGCCCTTCATGGAAGAGCAAGTCGAGTTCCTTTCGCGTTTGAAGGAGAACACTTCCTCCTTCTTGGATGATAAGCTCACTCGCTTCCAGTTCTGGGACAAGCAGACCAGCGCCCGCGAGGAGCTCCGCCTTCAGCTGAAGGAGAATTGGGGCGGGAAATCCGCCTTGGTCAAAGTCGAAGACGTTTTGCCTCTTTTGACCCAAATCCAGGGGATTCTCCGCCTTGCCATCAAACGGGCCAAGGAAATCGGGAAGGGCATCCTCCCTAGCTACCTTCTTTACCGCCCAACTTCCTACCTTAAAACCGGGAAGAAGAACCATCTGGGCTTGGAGACCATAAAGGTCGAAGGCTTTGAGCTAGAAACCATCCCTCCTTTCCTAGAAGCCAGCGCCCGTGCCTTCAAG
>JBNMGG010000082.1:0-1049 GCA_050872145.1 Candidatus Alloenteromonas sp.
GAAAAAACCCTGTACCGAAGGATCGAAAAAGGGGTCTACACGGTCAAGGTCCACCACCTTCCGAGGCAGGTGTCCCTGAAGAAGCGAAAGTACAAGAAGAAATACGAATACGCCCACGACCCCAAGGTGGACAGGACCGGCCACCTGTATTCCGACTGGCTCATATACCGCTACAAGAACAACATCACCTACTATTTCCAGATGGATTTCCTTGGGGCCCCCCACAAGTCCGACAAGGAGGTGCTGGTTCTGACGATGCGGGGGATCTCGTTTTCGCTCCTATACATCGTCGAGGACGCAACCCAGGAGAAAATCGCCGCCCTGTTCGACTCGATAGAAGGGGAGATCGGCATCGACAACTTCAGGAAGCTGTTCCCCGCGATCATCACCGACAGGGATACCCTTTTCGACGATTTTTCCTCCCTGGAATACGACAAGGCCGGGGAATTGAGGACGAAGGTGTTCTTCTGCGATCCGGGGGAAAGCAACCAGAAGCCGGACGTCGAGAACATGAACGCCCAGCTCAGGCCGATATTCCCCAAGCACGCGATCCTGAACGAATACAAGCAGGAGGAGCTGTTTTTCGCCGCGTCCAACCTGAACTCGAGGTGCCTGAGCTCAATCGACGACAGGACGCCTTCCGACCTGTTCACGGAAATATTCGGGGAAGAATTGCTTTCCCTGCTTCATCTGAAGAAGATACCGCCGAAGGAGGTGGTTCTCAAACCCATCCATCGCTGATCAAAAACTGCGTTTAGTGAGACAAACTGCATTGGCCAGTTTCTTTTTGTCGTACCTTGAAAGCGGGAAGTCGGGCCATCCGTTGCTTATCCAGCGTGAAAAACGATTCCCAAATGCAGTTTTGGGAATCGTTTTATTGCATTTAGTCTGACAAATTAAGCTTTTGCCTATAAAGCTGCATTTAGTTTGTCAGTTCGCGCTCTTATATTCTTCCATGTAAGAAGAGCTTATCTCTCTTCATTGCTATCGAGTTATCTCTCCTTTTTTGATGGAATATTTTCTCAAGAGATAACAGGCAATCCCAATCC
>JBNMGG010000072.1:0-1306 GCA_050872145.1 Candidatus Alloenteromonas sp.
GATCTAGATCGCGATCGCTACGTGATTAAACGATATCAGTCTACCGTGAAGAACTCATTGGTAGAGCGGTGCCCAGATATCGCCAAAGAATGGCATCCTACGAAGAATCGTGATTGGTGTCCGTCGGCATTATCGTGGAAAAGCGAACGGAGGGTTTGGTGGGTGTGTTCTCGGTGTGGGAAAGAATACGAAACGACTATCGCCCATCGGGTTGGCGGGAATGGTTGCCCAGTATGTGCGAAAGAGAAATTTGCCAAGACCTATCGTCGGAATAGGGTTGAGAAGGTAGGCGGTCTTTCTGACAAACGCTTATTGGAGGAATGGAATTACGAAAAGAATGCAGGCCTTCGTCCTGAACAGTTTTCCCCTGGGTGTGAAGACAAGGTGTGGTGGAGATGTCAGACTTGTGGGTATGAATGGCAGGCGAAGATTGCCAATCGGACGCATGGACGAGGGTGCCCCTGCTGCGCCAATCGTGTTGTGGTTAAAGGCAAGAATGATCTTCAGAGTTTGTTCCCCGATCTTTGCAAGGAATGGGATCGGGCAAAGAACGGCAATTTGCGGCCTGATCAAATCACGCCGGGGAAAAATGGAAAGGTTTGGTGGATCTGTCCCACGTGCGGCCATTCGTACGCGGCACCGCCCGCCCGTCGGACGCGTTATGGTTCAGGATGTCGGAAATGTGCCGACAAAGAAATTTGGAATATTCGCCGAAAGAATCTCATGAAGAGGAAAGGGGGATCTGGAACTCTTAAGCAACTTGAGTTGGGTATTTGAGATTCCATCTTGTCGAAAAGATTTTAGACATTGACTGTGGATATAACGGCTTTTCATGGAGTTACCCGTGCCGAATTTTCGGTACCTATCGAACTCGCAAACGGGAGCTACACTCTTCGCGTTTTTCACGTCTGAAGCTGTTGCAAGCCTTCGCGATTGCGGACGGGACAAGCCCGTCCCTCCCGAAAAGGGCGAATCCTCGCAGTTCTGCGAAGATGCGGGTGGGACGCGAACCTTACCCCTATGAACATCCGCTTCGAGGACAGCCTTCGGTTGGGGATGCTGGCGTGTCTGGATTTCGTAATTGCCACGTCGCCTTGAAGCGCGAGACTTCCATCAACTTCGCGCTGCTCAGCCTCCCCTTTCGCGCTCGTCTTTCCGAGTTGGGCCTGTTCCCCGTTTCCCGATGCCCCCTCAACCGCGCAAGGGTATTCGCGGAACGGGCAGAGCATTTGTAGATTTTCGCGGCTGATCGCGTTCTTTGTCCTTGGACGGCGCTGCTGCCTCCGCAAAACAGAAAGGAAGACGA
>JBNMGG010000039.1:0-9513 GCA_050872145.1 Candidatus Alloenteromonas sp.
CCGGCGGCGACCTACTCTTCCGTGTCTTGAGACAAAGTACCATTGGCGGGGAAGGGTTTCACTTTCGAGTTCGGGAAGGGATCGAGTGTTTCACCAGCCCAAGAACCACCGGCTCGAAGAATGTCAGATCTTTTTGAAGAAGGCAACCCGATGAAGGGGGTAAAGAGACATAATCATACGGAAAGAACAAGACAATCAGGCTATTAGTACCGATCAGCTGAGCTTGTTGCCAAGCTTAAACCTTCGGCCTATCGACGTGGTGGTCTTCCACGGCCTTAATGGGGATACCTTGTTTTAAGGGAGGCTTCCCGCTTAGATGCATTCAGCGGTTATCCCGTCCGCACTTAGCTACCCGGCGATGCGGCTGGCGCCACAACCGGTACACCAGAGGTGCGTCCTTCCCGGTCCTCTCGTACTAAGGAAAGCTCCTCTCAAGTATCCTACACCCACGGCAGATAGGGACCGAACTGTCTCACGACGTTCTGAACCCAGCTCGCGTACCACTTTAATCGGCGAACAGCCGAACCCTTGGGACCTGCTCCGACCCCAGGATGTGATGAGCCGACATCGAGGTGCCAAACACTCCCGTCGATGTGGACTCTTGGGGAGTATCAGCCTGTTATCCCCGGCGTACCTTTTATCCGTTGAGCGATGGGCCTTCCATATGGAACCCACCGGATCACTATGACCTACTTTCGTATCTGCTCGAACTGTCGCTCTCGCAGTCAGGCTGGCTTATGCCATTGCACTCTTAAAGTTGATTTCCGACCAACTTGAGCCAACCATTGCGCGCCTCCGTTACTCTTTGGGAGGCGACCGCCCCAGTCAAACTACCCACCATACAGGGTCCCCGAACCGGCTTCACGATTCTAGGTTAGATACCAGAGATCAAAAGGGTGGTATTTCAAGGTTGCTTCCGTCCGAACTGGCGCCCGGATTTCATTAGCTCCCACCTATCCTACACATTCAATCCCTAATACCACTGTAAAGTTGTAGTAAAGGTGCACGGGGTCTTTCCGTCTAACCGCGGGTACTCCGCATCTTCACGGAGAGTTCAATTTCGCTGAGCCTATCTTGGAGACAGTGGGGAAGTCGTTACGCCATTCGTGCAGGTCGGAACTTACCCGACAAGGAATTTCGCTACCTTAGGACCGTTATAGTTACGGCCGCCGTTTACCGGGGCTTCGATTCAATGCGTGAACATCTCCTCTTAACCTTCCGGCACCGGGCAGGCGTCAGACACTATACGTCGTCTTCCAACTTCGCAGTGCCCTGTGTTTTTGTTAAACAGTCGCTACCCCCTGGTTTGTGCCCCCCTACACCGGTTGCCCGGCATAAGGGCATGTTTTTCCCGAAGTTACACATGCAATTTGCCTAGTTCCTTCAAGATAGTTCTCTCAAGCGCCTTGGTATGCTCTACCAGTCCACCTGTGTCGGTTTAGGGTACGGTTTATTCGCTGGATCTATTTCCCGGACCCGACCCGCTACCGCTCCAATCCAATAAGGAACGATAGCTCCGTCAAGTCGTCAATTCCAGCAAGCTGGGGAATATTAACCCCATTCCCATCCGCTACGGCTGTCGCCCTCGCGTTAGGGGCCGGCTAACCCTGCGCAGATTAACTTTACGCAGGAACCCTTGGACTTTCGGCGAGAGTGTTTCTCACACTCTTTGTCGCTACTTATGTCAGCATTCGCACTTCCGATACCTCCAGAACACATCACCATGTTCCTTCGCAGGCCTACGGAACGCTCCGCTACCAATTCAGATTGCTCTAAATTCCGCAATTTCGGTGTATGGCTTTAGCCCCGGTACATCTTCGGCGCAGGATAACTTACTTAGACCAGTGAGCTGTTACGCTTTCTTTAAAGGATGGCTGCTTCTAAGCCAACCTCCTGGCTGTTTTGGTCGTCCCACATCCTTTCCCACTTAGCCATAACTTGGGGACCTTAATTGGCGGTCTGGGCTATTTCCCTCTCGACGATAGACCTTAGCACCTACCGTCTGTCTGCCAACGACTGCTCATCAGTATTCGGAGTTTGGTTGGGTTTGGCAAGAATCGCTTCCCCCTAGCCCATCCAGTGCTCTACCCCTGACGGCATTACATTGACGCACTACCTAAATAGTTTTCGCGGAGAACCAGCTATTTCCGAGTTTGATTGGCCTTTCACCCCTAACCACAAATCATCCCCTACCTTTTCAACGGGAGTGGGTTCGGTCCTCCAGTGAATGTTACTTCACCTTCAACCTGTTCATGGCTAGATCACCCGGTTTCGGGTCTAATGCTGCAAACTCTTCGCCCTCTTCAGACTCGGTTTCCCTGCGCCTACACCTATCGGCTTAAGCTCGCTTGCAACACTAAGTCGCTGACCCATTATACAAAAGGTACGCCGTCAGGGCCTTTTGCCCCTCCGACTGCTTGTAAGCATTCGGTTTCAGGTGCTCTTTCACTCCCCTTTCGGGGTTCTTTTCACCTTTCCTTCACAGTACTTGTTCACTATCGGTCACTAAGGAGTACTTAGCCTTGGAGGATGGTCCCCCCATCTTCAAACAGGATTTCTCGTGTCCCGCTCTACTCAGTGCAGTTTAATCATTTCTTCGCATACCGGCCTATCACCGTCTTGGGGGGAGCTTTCCATCTCCTTCTGCTCAATACTTAAACTACAATCGGCTGGTCCGATTTCGCTCGCCACTACTTTCGGAGTCTCGGTTGATTTCCTTTCCTGTAGGTACTTAGATGTTTCAGTTCCCTACGTTCGCCTCCTTTAACTATGTATTCATTAAAGGATACCGTCTAAACGGTGGGTTGCCCCATTCGGATATCCGCGGATCACTGGGTGCTCTCGCCTCCCCGCGGCTTTTCGCAAAGTGCTGCGTCCTTCTTCGCCTCTTAGTGCCAAGGCATTCACCAAATGCTCTTGTCTTCTTGTTCTCTGCCGTATGATTATATCTCATACCGCAACCTGTTTACTTTCAGCCCCTTTTCATGCCTATCCTCAACAGGATTTTCGCGCATAAGTATTAAACTCTTTCTTCAGCTTGCCAGGTGCAAGCTAAAGATGCTTCATATCCGCACACAACCTTTCGATTGTGTACTTTGGTTGTCTTCTTTAAAAAGACCTTAAATAATCATTCCTTGCGGAACAACTATTCGTGCTTTCTTATTCACTCTTTCTATTTACTCTTTCCTCCTCAGAGGAAATCCTTTCTCTTCTCAGCACCGCTCTTTTGCTTGGTGGAGGTAAGGAGGTTCGAACTCCTGACCTACGGCTTGCAAAGCCGTCGCTCTCCCAGCTGAGCTATACCCCCGATAATGGTGGGCCTGGTAAGACTCGAACTTACGACCTCACGCTTATCAGGCGTGCGCTCTAACCACCTGAGCTACAAGCCCTCGTGCTGACCTAAAAGAGATGTACAGACGGCAGACCCTCTCGATATCCTCTCGGACATCTTTTTCTTTGAAAGGAGGTGATCCAGCCGCAGGTTCCCCTACGGCTACCTTGTTACGACTTCACCCCAGTCATTGACCCTACCGTGGTCGCCTGCCCCCTTGCGGTTAGCTCAGCGCCTTCAGGTAAAACCAACTCCCATGGTGTGACGGGCGGTGTGTACAAGGCCCGGGAACGTATTCACCGCGACCTGCTGATTCGCGATTACTAGCGATTCCAACTTCATGGTCTCGAGTTGCAGAGACCAATCCGAACTGAGATGCTCTTTCGGGATCCGCTCGCCTTCGCAGGCTCGCTTCCCTCTGTAAGCACCATTGTAGCACGTGTGTAGCCCAGCCCGTAAGGGCCATGAGGACTTGACGTCATCCCTACCTTCCTCCGGCTTGTCACCGGCTGTTCCCTTAAAGTTCCCAACTCAATGATGGCAATTAAGGGTAGGGGTTGCGCTCGTTGCGGGACTTAACCCAACATCTCACGACACGAGCTGACGACAGCCATGCAGCACCTGTGTGGCACCCACCCGAAGTGAAGGTCGTCATCTCTGACAACCACAGTGCCCATGTCAAAAGCTGGTAAGGTTCTTCGCGTTGCGTCGAATTAAACCACATGCTCCACCGCTTGTGCGGGCCCCCGTCAATTCCTTTGAGTTTTAATCTTGCGACCGTACTCCCCAGGTGGAATGCTTATCGCGTTAACTTCGGCACCTAGCCCTTAGGCCAGACACCCAGCATTCATCGTTTACAGCGTGGACTACCAGGGTATCTAATCCTGTTTGCTCCCCACGCTCTCGCGCCTCAGCGTCAGTAATCAGCCAGATAACCGCCTTCGCCACCGGTGTTCTATCCAATATCTACGAATTTCACCTCTACACTGGATATTCCGTCATCCTCTCTGATACTCCAGACCCACAGTATCAATGGCACGTCTCAGGTTAAGCCCAAGGCTTTCACCACTAACTTGCAAGTCCGCCTACACGCCCTTTACACCCAGTAATTCCGAACAACGCTTGCACCCTTCGTATTACCGCGGCTGCTGGCACGAAGTTAGCCGGTGCTTATTCTCATGGTACCGTCATTATCTTCCCATGTAAAAGAGCTTTACAACCCGAAGGCCTTCATCACTCACGCGGCATGGCTGGATCAGGGTCTCCCCCATTGTCCAATATTCCCCACTGCTGCCTCCCGTAGGAGTTTGGGCCGTGTCTCAGTCCCAATGTGGCTGATCATCCTCTCAGACCAGCTATAGATCGTCGGTTTGGTAGGCCGTTACCCCACCAACTGCCTAATCTAACGCAGGCTCCTCTATCGGCTAATCTTATTACTTTCCCCCTCGGGGCTTATGCTGTTTTACCTTCCGTTTCCAGAAGCTATCCAACTCCAACAGACAGATACCTACGCGTTACTCACCCGTGCGCCACTGATATAATGTGCAAGCACACTATATTCCGTTCGACTTGCATGTGTTAAGCCTGCCGCCAGCGTTCGTTCTGAGCCAGGATCAAACTCTCATGTTAATATCTTATATCAACTTCCCGTTCGCCCCGACATCAGTCTCCTAAAATTACACTGTTCTTAGCGTATCTCTAAAATTGACAGAGGTTCTTTTTCTTATACTACATACTTCCGTATCTAATACCTTTACCTCGTCTACCGATGTACTTTGGCCAACGTCTCGTCTCTAAACAAGCCCGCCGCCTGTACATCTCTTCTTCTCTCTCTTCCTCAAACTCTCTCTAATAACTCCGCCCCGTTCCCGAAGCGCAAGAACGTGTATATGCCTATCCGAAATTCAAGTCAACATCTTTTTTCAAAAAATTTCACTTTTTTTTATTCCGATGTGTGCTATCTGTTTAGAAACAACGTTTTTCAAAGGAAATCCGCCGATGTCAACGCCCAAACTTATCAGCCGCTATATCTTGCGTCAGTTTTTAATGTCGTTTTTTGCCGTCATGCTGACGCTGGGATTCATTATATTGTTGTTTGATGTCATCGAATTGATGAAAAAAGAATCGGTCGTTCCGTCGTTCGGATTTTCAAACGTGTTGACCATGGGGCTGCTGAAACTGCCGAACATGCTGATTACGATTCTGCCGTTCGGCGTTCTTATCGGCGGAATCATCGTGTTTTGGCGTCTGACGAAAAGTCATGAATTGGTCATTATCCGTGCGGCGGGACAATCCGTTTGGCAGTTTGTTACGCCTTTATTGGTTATGTCTTTTTTAATCGGTGTTTTTTCGGTAACGGTTTTCAATCCGTTTTCCGCGGCAATGTATGCAAAGTTCGAGCGGATGGACGACGCGCGTAAAGGACTGCCTCACTTTTCGACGGCATCCAAGGATTTATGGCTTCGCGAACACCGTAATGAAAAGATGTACACCCTGCACGCCAACGGTTTAAGACAGGAAAAATACGAACTGACCCTGCGCGATGTCAGTATTATGGAATTTTCGGAAAGCAATGTGTTTTTGAAACGAATCGACGCGCGTCACGCAACGCTGCATGACGGTTTTTTCGTATTGGAAGACGCACGGACATACGTCCCCGGAAAAAATATCGAATTCAGCGGCACCGTGAACATTCCGACGGAATTGACTTTGGGAAAAATTCAAGAAAACTTCGCATCGCCCGAAACAATTTCGTTTTGGGATTTACCCAAATTGATTGATTTTTTTGAAAGTTCGGGTTTTTCGGCACATTCGCACCGCCTGCACCTTCATTCTTTAATCGTATCGCCGTTTTTGCTGATGACGATGATTTTGATTGCCGCCGTGTTTTCGGTCGACCCGAATCAGCGGCGCGGCGGCGGGGCTTTAAAACTGTCCGGCGCGATTGTCTGCGGATTTTTATTGTATTTTATGACAAAAATCACTTACGCCATGGGATTCGCGGCCAACCTGCCGATTGTGTTTGCGACATGGAGTCCTCCCGTTATTTTCGCTTTGCTCAGCATTGCCGTTTTGCTGCATCGCGAAGACGGTTAAACAAGCAAATCGGGCAATTTCGTAAAATCGCCGAACGTCAAATCCGCCCCCGCGGCTTTGAGCTTTTCGCCATGATCCGGCGCGCAATGCGATCCGCCCGTAAACCCGAAAACAGTCATTTTGGCGGCTTTTGCGCCGACAACACCGGAAACACTATCCTCTATCACCACACAGTTTTCCGCCGATTCGCCCATTTTTTCCGCCGCGTACAAGAAAATGTCGGGCGCGGGCTTGCCGTTTTTGACATAATGGGAGCTGAAGGTGTTACCTTTATTGAAATAGGGCATCAAATGCGCGACTCGGACACACTGGAACAACCGTTCGGGACGGCTGCCCGACGCAATGCACATCGGTAAAGTCAGTTTTGGCAACGTTTCCAAGACGCCTTTGACGGGCAAAAGCTCGCGTTCCATCAAGTCTTCAACGGCCGTGTTGACGTGCGACAAAAAATCGGACGGTAAAGAGCAATGGTATTCATCCTCTATCATTTTGCAAATCAGCGCGCCCGTCCGCCCCGTATAGCCCAGCATGGCTTGCAGACTGACATCGGCGTACGGCTTCAAGCAATCCGACCACACTTGACAGCCCAGCAATTCGCTGTCGATAAGCACGCCGTCGAAATCGAAAATAATCAGTTTATTCATAGAAAAAATTTCCGTCTTCATCCGTTTCCAGCGCTTGTTTCGCGACATCGAAAGAAAAGCCCGCCCGCGCCATTGCCGCCAAATCCTTTTTAAAACATTCCTTTTGTCTTTCAAGAGGACGACAACGGCCGATTTTTTTCTTTTGCACGAATCGGCGCGCGGCATCCAAGTCCGAATCGGCCAATCCGTCCGTCAATTCCCGAATCAAATCCACGTCAATTCCCGCCGTTTTCAATTTTCCGATTAAAAACTGCCGCGATTTGCCCGCGGTTTGGCATTTGCGCGCAACGCTTTCGGCAAAGCGGCGGTCGTCGACATAGCCGTCCGAAACCATTTTGGCAAGAATGGATTCGATAACGGATTCGACATCGGCGGGAATATCCGCGCCTTTTAATTTTTCTTTCAGAACGCGGCGCGATAAAATTTTTCGCAGTTGCTCGACAGAGCTTTCATACCGCCCTAAATAATACAAAGCGATGTTGGTCAGTCTTTTGGATGTCAAAGGACGCACATTTTTCGATTCGGGCATGTTTTTGCTTTCAAAAGGATGATTGACAGTCGGATATTAAGCTTTTTTAAAGAAAATTATAGCATTAAATTAAAAAGGAGGAAACCTCATGACCGACACATCGGAAAATATCGTTCAGCCGTATTTGATAGATAACGGAATGTCCCGCGGACAGGCTGTGCGTCTGACAACGGTTTTGGACACGATTATCGGACAGCACGGCTATCCCGAATCCGTAGGCAAATTTTTGGCCGAAGCCTCCGTTTTGACAGCCTTGCTGGCTTCATCGGTCAAATATGACGGCGTTTTTACGCTCCAAATCCAAAGCGAAGGAGCAATTTCAATGCTGGCTGTCGATTTGACGACGGACGGGAAAATGCGGGGATATGCCCGATTCGACGAATCCGCTTTGAAACAGGCGGAACAAGCATCGGACGGAAAAACCGGCGCGCTTTCATCGTATTTCGGCAAAGGAACGCTGGCGTTCACAACGGAACATGGCGGACAAACCTATCAGGGCATTGTTGCGTTGGAACAATCGTCTTTGACGGATTGTGTTTTGAATTATTTCCGCCAATCCGAACAAATCGACACGGAAATCCGTTTGGCGGTCGGCGCGCCCGACGGCAAACACGGATGGATTGCCGGTGCCGTTTTGCTGCAGAAAATGCCTTTTGACAAAAAAGCTGCCGAGCTTTTGAAAAAAGAGGAAGCCGACGATTTATGGACGACAGCGTCCGTTTTGCTGGAATCTTTAAGGGATTTCGAGATTCTTGATACAACGTTGGGTTTGGAACAACTGCTGTACAGGCTGTTCCATTTAAACGATTTGCACTTTTTTACAACAAAACGGATAGAATTCGGTTGCCGTTGTTCGCAAGAAAAGGTAATAAAAATGCTACAACGCTTTTCGCCGCAAGACAGAAAAGACATGGTTGTCGACGGAGTCATCAAAACGCAATGCCGTTTCTGCGGAAAAAGCTATACGTTAACGTTAAAGGATTTAGGAGAATAACCATCATGTCTTTCAAGCTTTCGCGTCTGATTTCTCCGGTAGCGGCAATCGCTGTAACGGCGGCTTGCGCGCAAAACTATCAGAGCGCACCATACGGATACACCCCGACACAAACGGCATACGAATCCGAAGCACCGCAGGCTTATGCGGACGCAAACGGCCAGCCGTACGTTCAGCAGGCGCAGGGGAATCTGTATCAGCCCGTTCCGCAGGGACAAAAGATTCGCTTCAAAGCGCAGGACATCAAATTCATTTCCAGCTACAACGCGCCGGGCAGAGCACCGAACGTTGATCATCGTTTGCTGGTTTATCCCGAACAGATTGTTCACAAATGGGCGGTCAACCGCTTCGGCATTGACAAAACGCCCGACCGCCACGTCCGCTTTATGATTAAAGACGCCAGCATTGTCGAAGAAAACATTGTCACCGGCGGTTCAATGAACAAGCAAATCCAACAGCAGTATACGGGGAAAATCGACGTTACGATTCAGGTCGTCAACTCCGAAGGTGCTTTAATCGTTGAAACATCGGCATCCGTCATGCGCCGTCGCATCATTGACCGTGAAGCGTCGTTGGAAGATCATGAAAATTTATGGATTATCTTGACATTTGATTTAATTAAGGCATTATCTAGCCGGTTGGATCAAGATTTGTCCGCTCCGTCATTCAACGACGTGATTGAACGATAAAGGATTTGCGGGTGTAGCTCAATGGCAGAGCAGCAGCTTCCCAAGCTGAATACGAGGGTTCGATTCCCTTCACCCGCTCCAAATAAAAAGGCTCCCGAACGGGAGCTTTTTTATTTGGAAAGAGGGGACGGAAGCGAACCCGAGTAGAGGGTTCGGTCAGCGCAGCTGACGACGCGCAGACGCAAAGCGTCGAGCGGCCCCTTTAAGGGGTGAGCGTGAGCGAACATTCC
>JBNMGG010000057.1:0-3941 GCA_050872145.1 Candidatus Alloenteromonas sp.
ACGTAGGTCCCGTCCAGGTAGACGGCGACGCATTCCGGCAGCCTCCTGGCCCTGAACTCATCCGCCTTCTTCGCGAGCTTGGCGACGGCTTTGCGGATTGCCTCCCTCGATTCCTCCGCACCGCTTGACTCCGCGAGGTGCGAGGATATCTCGGAAAGCGTCATGCCGTGCAGGTAGAGGGGACTGCACCGCGTATTCCAGGTCGTCGGTCGAGCGCTGGTAGGGCCTCAGCATCTCGGTCTTGAAGAGCGATAGGCGGTCCCTCGGGACCGAGGGCGTTATCGGGCCGAACGAAGTCTGGACGGTCCTCGAATAATGCCCGTTCCTGTATATACTCTCCCCGGACTCCGACATGGCCTTGGAGAGGAAATCCTCTATCTCGCCGTCCAGGGCCTCGTTCAGGTATGCCTGTATGCCGTCCCTCATGAACGCGCGGAACTCGCCCTGCACGAGCTCGCCCAAAGCCTCGGGCGTCAAAGAGGCGAAAGATTGCATAATAGACATGGCTGCAAGTCTCCTTTCATCGTTTGTAGCAAAACAATTATAGGGGCCTCGCGGCCTTTTCGTTTCCCCGGGTGGGCCCATCCGGGGATAGAACCGGCCTGATGCCTAATTACACAAACTTATTGTCACTCCCGCAAAATAGAAAATAAAAACGGAATATACGGTGCAAAATGCAAAACAAGAAGTTGAAAATACATGCGCATAAGAGATCAGCCGCAGAGTACGTCTTTATTTTTTGACCGCTGAGCATCGCTTTCGGCATTGCTTGCATAATTTGGGTCCTAGTAGAGCGGCTTCACCCATCCTATAAAGATGCTTCGATAAATTTTCCAGGCCTTTCCTTGCGCCCCTTTCGGTGGAAGCGCCGTTCGTGCATTAAAAGCTAGACCCCCCTGGGTCAAAGTCGACAAAATCCTCAGTACTGTGGAAAATGTCGACTTTGGTTCAGCGAATGTCTTTTTGTAGAAATCCCGTTTGGGCAAATGCTGGTTGCTTGTTCTATTTCAAATGATGTGAAACAAACCCCCTCCCAAACACTCGAGGGGGGTTCGTAGCGGCCAAAGGAAAAGGCATCCGCCCAATAACGTTTTGCCTAGAAAAACAAGGCGGGAGATGCCGCGGACATTATGACCGAAAAAAGGCCAGGAATTACTCTCCCACGATCCGGTCGAGCAGGGGGCGGGCTGGTGGGGAAATGAAACGAAATGGCGAGAATGGTGCTCAAAATGAGGTCCCCAAACCCGGTTGAGATCGAAGAGCTGAAGAAGCTGCTGCAGGATACCGGCGAGGTCAGATGCCCGAAGCTCCTCAGGCGTTTCACATCATTTGACAACTAACAAAGTCCACAAAAGAAACACGGCTTTGATTATGGGAAACCCGTAAAGTTCATTTATCGTTTGCTGCTAACAAAGCCAAGAACCTTCTTGGTCGAAAAACAAAAGGGCCAAACGGTGGAGGGATAGCCTTTCCACTTGTTAAGAACTCGAGAGGTCGCGCAGCAACGTAAAAACCTTAATTCAGTGGGGGCGCCCGTCTCCTCCCAATGAGTTAAGGGGCGAATCACTTATCGAATTTGTGGATAAACCGGATTAGGTCTAAAGGCAAAATTTGTCAGGACGCGTATACCTTATAAAGCAGCCAGTTCCGCGTTCTTCTGGGCAGGATATGGTAAATCCAGGCCAAGAAGCGGTCTTTCGCCCCAATTGCCCGGGAATAGGGCAACTTGCTCTTTTTTGAGATAAGGAAGGCCCTCTTCGCGATTTTCTTCGGGTCGATGCCGCCTTGCTCGTCTTTGGCGACGCTCTCCAAGCAGTGGTCGAAGGCTTTTTGGTAAGGACTGTTCTCGCCTAAGCGATCCTTCTCGCGGTTTTTGGTGAAACTTGTTTTGGCATCCCCCGGCTTGATCGAGCAAATTTGGATATGGTAGGGATAAACCTCCGCGCGGAGGGAATCAAAAAGCATGTCCATCGCGCATTTGCTCGCACTGTAGAAACCTTGGAAGGGCAGGGGGATCACCCCGCCGATGGAGGAGGTGTTGATGATTTTTCCTCCGCCTTGCTTCCTCATGTGGGGCAAGACGGATTGAGCCATCAAAAACGCGCCGAAGAAACTCACGTCGACCTGCTTCTTCGCTTTCGCCAAAGGCGTCTCCTCAAAAGGGCCGAAAATCCCGAATCCCGCGTTGTTCATGAGGACATCGATCCTTCCGTATTTTTGGATCACGTTCTCCACGACCCGTTTGCAATCTTCCTCGTTGGACACATCTCCGACCTGGTGATAGATCCCGTCCATTTCAAACTGCTGGTTGGAAAACCCGCAGACGACATCCCCGTTTGCCAAAAACAGCTTGGCCATCTCCAAGCCGAATCCGGACGATTCGCCAGTGATGAGGACGACTCTTCCCGTCTTTTTGTTTTTCATGACGATCCCCTTTCAAAGATACGCGTCCATTATAGAACGGGGAAAATTGGGGAGGCGGTTTTCGTTGAAACCATTGCAAAAAAAGAGCGGGCGTGAATCGATTTTTGAATTGCTCACCACGTCCAAAGCGTGATGGGGTATTCGACGATGTCGTCTTCTTGGTAATGCTTTTCGGCATGGTAATGGTAGGTTGTTTTGTCCGAATCGGTGAAGGCGTCGCGGGATAAAAGAGCGTCGGGCATGGAGTCACATCCGTAGAAATCCACGACGAGATTGTCTTGAAGCGGGGCGAAATACCCTTCCTCGGCGCAGTCAGACAACACGACGTGGTCGGCTTTTACTTGCTGATCCCTCATGGCGAATATCGTCGAACCCGACATGTCGAATTCCTCGACTTCAAGGGCCTTGGCGCGACCGTTCACCGAAACGCCGCCGTTTTTCATGATAAAGCGCTGCACTTTACCGAATTTTTCCCCTTCGATTCGGACTAGGGATGTCCCATAGAATCGCATCTCCTCTTGTTCGATATCCGGCAGGGAAAGAGTCAGCATCGAATAGCCCACGCGTCCAGGGACAAAGCGGAGGATTTTGCAATTCTCACCGCGGACGGTGGTGGGAGTTACGATTCCGTCTCCCATCCTCAGCTCTCCAAGCACGCCGAAACCTTCGTTCCAAGACGTGGGGTAGTTTTTCGTTTCTTCGTTGAACTCGAAGGTGAAGTCCTCTCCGCCTTCCAGCCCGTAATCCTTCAGCTTGAAGGCCCCTCCCGTGCTTTTGGCGGGGATCCCGGAACGGAGATAGGTCACGTTGGGACAATGGGAGAAGGGTGCTTCGTCAAAGACGCTCGTGGAATCGACGGAATCGAAATAGACGCGGCGGAGGGAAGGAAGATTCTCGAAGCAAGAGGATTCCAAATGGACGTCCTTCTGATGGAACGTCAACGATTCGATTTGATCGGAATCCTTTAAGGCATGCGAGGAAATTCGCGTGATAGGGTAATCCCCAAAGGAGGTCAAATCCAAATCGGGCTCATCACATTTTTTGAGTCCGTTCAAAGTGACTTTCCCGTCTTTCAGTTCGTAATCGAAATACTCCGAGGCCATGATAGGACGCAGGATGATGTCGAAATCGTCTTCATACGTGAAGGGCAAGGTGACCTTTTTCCCGTTGTTGGTCCATCCTAAGACGATGTCGTTGCCCTTGAGGGTTTTCGGCAAGGACGTGACCTGAGACCCATAAGTGACGGATTGGGTTTGGTCCAGCCCTTCGAAATGGATGGAATACGTCAAAGGTTCGTAGACCGCGTGAAGATGGACCGATTCCCCGTCCAGGTCATAGCCTTTTCCGAATTTCTGATTTCTTTGATCGGCATAGTAGACAGTTACACTAAGTATGTGTTTTTGAGAAAAATCAGCAGGACATCAATGGGCCCCTAGGGGCCAGCGCCTCTTATGGCGCAAAAAAGCCGCGTCCCCTTATAATCATTCCGCTACAAACAACGAAAGGAAAACGCGGCA
>JBNMGG010000030.1:0-15333 GCA_050872145.1 Candidatus Alloenteromonas sp.
AAGTAATAGAAAGCCGGGGCGGATGTATAACTCACCCCGAAGGCGTAACGGTAGGTGGCAGGAAGAGAGAAAGAGGGAACTTCGTAAAGAGGAAGTCCCCCATTCTCTTGGGACAGAGACTCCCTGGCGTTTGGGCTAGCTTTCTTGAGCGCCTCCTCAGAGAGACTGACTTTGATTTCCCCTTCGCTTTTCATTCTTTTGCTCCCTCACCCACTTTGGCGAAGACTTCCTCTCCTTCGCTTAGATAGATTTTCTGGGTGTTGGCGATGCATTGTTCCACCTGGGACTGCCAGTCCCACCGCTTCTCATATTCCTCCGCCTCATCGAGGCGAGGTTTTGTTTTGGGTTTCTTGGGCTTGAAGATCGTGCAGCAATCCTCATAGGGGCGGATGGAGATGTCATAGGTCCCGATTTTGATGGAGGTGTCGATGATCTGCAGTTTGTCGCTGCAGCAAAGAGGACGCATGACGGGGAAGGAAGTGACTTGGTTGATGACCACCATGGAGGCGAGGGTTTGGCTCGCGACTTGGCCGATGGATTCCCCCGTGGCGATGGCCAAGCATCCGTTTTTCTTCGCGACCCCTTCGGCGATGCGGAGCATCATGCGGCGCATGATGGTGATGCAATAAGGCTCGGGGACGTTTTTGTAGATGGCAAGCTGCAGCTCGGTGAAGGGGACGACTTCCAACTTGATGTCGGATTGGTAAAGGTTGAGTTTTTTCAATAGATCCTTGAGCTTGTCCAAAACAGCTTCGGAGGTATAAGGCGGGGCGGCGAAATGGAGGCACTCGACTTTGATGCCCCTCCTCATGAGGGAATAGGCCGCGACCGGGGAATCGATGCCCCCGGACAGGAGCATCGTGACTTTGCCGTTCATCCCCATGGGGTAGCCTCCGATGCCAGGAAAGTCATGGCAAGAAAGGTTGGCCCCTTCTTTCCGGACTTGGACGCGGAGGGTGATGTCGGGGTTGTGGACGTCGACGGAAAGCTCGGGGTGGGCATCCAAAATAGCGTCCCCGAGGGCGACGGCGATTTGATAAGAATCCAAGGGATAGGACTTGTCGGTCCGCTTGACTTCGGCTTTGAAGGTGCTCCCCTTCTCCAGGGAAAGAAGCTCGCAGGCGTTCTTCTTCAGCTCCTCGATGTCTTTGCCGCTTTTGGCGACGAGGGAGATTTTCTGGATGCCGGATACGTCCTGCAGGCGGGAGAGGATCGGGCGGTAATCCTTCCCGGAAAGGGAGACGAAGATGTGATCGTGGTCGCCTTTGCATTCGACTTGGAAGGGTTTTAAGGCGTTGCGAACGTTGTGGAGAAGGGCTTGGATGAATTGCTTGCGGTTGTTCCCTTTGGTGGAAAGCTCGCCGTAATGGATCATCAGATAGTCGTAGTTCATAGGGGTTTTACCTCGCTTAGGATGGAAGAAAGGGCGGAGAGGAAGGCGTTTACGTCTTCCGAGGTCGAATCGGGGGAGAAAGATACGCGGATGGAGTTAGCGGCCTCCCGTTGGCTTTTGCCCATGGCAAGAAGGACATGCGAGATGGGCTCGCCTTTGGAGGAGCAGGCCGAGACGGAGGAGACGTAGATTCCCCTCTCCGAGAGGGCCTCCACGACGACGGAGGCTTTGTGATGGAGAAGGGAGAAATTGATGACGTAAGGGCTATGCCCCGCGGGGGAATTTAAGGTGACTTCCCCGGTTTGGAGCAGCCCTTTCTCCAAGGCTTCGCAAAGGGATGAGACGTGTTCCCAGCTTTGCCTTTTCCTTGAAAGAGTGATCTCCAAGGCCTTGGATAGGGCCACGGCTGCGGCGACGGAGACGGTTCCGGCGCGATAGCCGAATTCCTGTTCCCCGCCGGAGATTAGGGGCGCAAAGCGCAGGGATTTCCGGTAAAGCAATGCTCCGCTTCCCTTGATTCCGCCGATCTTGTGGGCAGAGAAGGAAATGAGGTCGGCCTTCGAATAGTCGCAGTCGGTTTTGCCGATGCCTTGTGTGGCGTCGACGTGGAAGAGGCATTTCGGGTAATTCTTCAGAATCGAAGCGTATTCTTCGATGGGGAAGATGGCCCCGGTTTCGTTGTTCACTTCCATGAGGGAGGTCAGGATCGTGTTCTTATCTAGATTCTCCTGCAGCGTTTCCGGGGATACGTAGCCCTCCGGGTTGACCTTCATAAAGACCGGTTCGAAGTGGAAAAGGCTTTGGCATTGCAAAAAGGCATTGCTGACGGAGGGGTGCTCGACGGAGCTGGTGAGCATTTTCTTGCCGCGGGAAGCGTATTGCCAAGCAATGGATTTGATGGCCATGGAATTGGCCTCGCTGGCGCAGGAGAGGAAGATGCATTGATGGGTCGAAGAAAGTCCTAAAAGGGAGAGGACTTTGGCCCGAGAATCCTCCAATAGCTTCTTGGAGGCATAGCCGAAGCGATGGAGGGAACTCGGATTTCCAAAGGAGTCCAAGCTCACTTTGGAAAATTCCTCAAGCGCCTCGGGATAGGGTTTGCTTGTGGCGGCGGAATCCAAATAAACCATCGTCATTCGCCCCGCAGGCGCTTAATCGCGTTGGTGGCCTCTTGATAGGAAGGGCCGAATTTGCCTTGGAAATAGAGTTCTTCCGCTTGGGAAAGGGATGCAGCGAGGTCGGAGAAGCGGTCGCGGCTGCGGTTGGCGTAGAGGATGCCGGCTTCGGCGAGTTCTTTCTGATTGCAGAGGATTTTGAGGTCGTTGGACAGCTTGTCCCCGCTTCCGTGGAGCTCGGTGGCCAAAGCGTTGACCTTCTCGACGTCGATCGGCTGGGAGGAAAAGATTTTGTAAATCGAATCGATCACTTCGTGCAGGCGGTCGAAGGTCGGTTGGAAGGAAGTGGAAACGCTCTCCAAATTGATCTGACGAACCAACGCCTCTTCCTGGGCAAGCTGGAAATAGTACTTTTCGATGGCTTGATAGGCGTCGTCGGTGTCTTTCTTCAGGGAGAAGAGGTACTGGTTGAATTCGTCGATGGCCGAATCGGATTTCTCCGATTCCTCCTTGAGGATGTCCATCTTCTCCAGAAGGATGGTATAGGGCTGCTTGGTGTTGGAGTGGATGAAGGTGTCGAGGCTGCGCTTGGTGGCGCCGGCTTTGTTGATTTGGTTTTTGATGTCGTCGAGGCGGGTTTGCTCCTGCTCGGAGATCACGAAGATCTTACGGATGTCGGGAAGGGCGTTGCAGAGGCGGATGTACTTCTTCTCGATTTCGGAGGATTCGCGGTAGACCCCATCGCATCCGGATTCGAATTGGAGGCGGGCGTTCTTCTCTTTTTCGAAGGCGTCGAAGTATTCGTCGACTTTGGCCAAGATGCCGTCGAGTTCCTGTTGGACCCCGGCGAGTTCGAATCCTTGGACCTTCTTGGCGATTCCTTCTAGCTGAGCACGCATTTCGTCAATGTTGGAGCGGAAGAGGAGATGATGGAGGGGGTAGCCCGCTTTGGTGAGCTCATCGAAGCGGTTCTCCAGGGAATTGAGCTTATCGGGAATGACGTTTTGGATGGTGACGCAGAGGTTCGGCATGTCGGAAAGGGCCTTGGAAAGTTGCTTCAAGACCCCGTCGATGAGCGGGAGCATCGCGGAGGCTTCGCTGTATTGGGCGCTTTCGACGTAGGACTCGAACTCTTTGAATTTGCCGTCCAGGTTCTGGAAAATCTTTTCAAAAGAATCCGAAACCAAGGTCAGGTCGGCTTGCTTGACGTAGTAATCCTGCTTGATTTTGCGGAGATTCTCCTTCAAAAGCAACGATTCCTGGCGGCAGTCTTCCTCGGGTTTGATGACCGCGAGCAAGTCCGAGTTCAAGCGGTTCACCTGCTCGTCGTAATAGGCCATGGTCTTTTTGGCTTGGGGGATCTTTTCCTTCAAAGCGCGGTAACGGTGCTCGGAAAGGAGGTCTTTGAGGTCGTTGATGACGCTTTGGGCGGTGGAATCGGCTTGGTCGCGGACTTCCTTGAAGCGCTTTTTGAACTCGACGTGGGTGTTGACGTAGAGCAAGTTGGTCATCGAGATGTTCTCGATGCGCTTGACGTACTGGGAATCCTGCCCGAAAAGGAGGGCGTGGAGGTATTCGAAGCGGCGGGAAAGCTCCCTCACCTGCTTTTTGGCCCACATGTGCCGGAAGAGGGTGAAGTAAAGCAGCAAGCCAATCCCGACGGCGGCCAAGCAAGAAGCGACGACAATCAAAATGATCCAAACAAGTTCCATACGAAAATTATCTTACCATGGTGGAAGCATGGGTTTTCTCTTTTTCTTAAGAAAAAGCGAAAGAGGGGCTCAGTCGAGGGACTTCAAGGAGGAGATCATGTCGATTTTCTTGATCTTCGGAAGCAAGAGGAGATCGACCAAAGCGGCGAAGAAAACCATGATGGCGACGGGGAAGAGGTAGGAATACCACGCGATGTCGGCCAAAGAGCCGAAGTTCAGGTACAAAACGACGATCTCCATGATGCCAAGGCCCAGGGGCAAGCCGAAGAGGATGCCAAGGAGGGTCATGAGGGCGACTTCCCGGTAAAGGTAGAAGACCGTTTCTTTGTCGTGGTAACCCAAAACTTCCAGGGTGGCGAGCTCGCGGCTGCGTTCGGTGATGGACATGTTCATCAGGTTATAGAGGACCAAAGCGGAGAGGAGGATGGCGAAAAGAATCAAAAAGTAAGCAACGGGGACGATGGATTTGGCCACGGCCCCCGCCTCCCCCGCTTCCAAAGCGGAGACGATGTCCAGAAGCGCAAAGCCGGCGAAGACGATCGCCGTGCTCCCTCCGACGGAGAGAACGGTCATCCAAACCCTCTTTTTGAAACGGGCCAAGTTGCGGAAGGTGCTTTTGAAGCGGAAGGGAAGCTTCTTCCAGAAGAAGGTCCTTTCCATCTTGGTTTTGCTTCCTTGGATTGGGGACGGGGGCAATAAGAGTTCGGCGGGAAGCGGATGGAGGGTTTGCTTCAATTGGGCAAAGGTCAAAATCAGGATCAAGGCGAGCATGGCGCAGGAAGAGACGATGGTCAGGATCGGGTGGAACAAAGGCGAAAGGGTCGAGGGCAAAAGGATGACGTAGTTGAAGGCTTCGTAGATGAGGGGGAAGACGAAATGATATCCCGCCCCGAGCCCGAGAACGATGCCGGTTAGGGTGGAAGTCAGAGCTTGGAAATAAAACCGCTGCCCGATGCGGAAGGGGGTGTATCCCAAGGAAGAAAGGCAGGCGATCTGCGTCCTTTCCTCTTCGATCAAGCGGCTCATGGAGATGGAAACGACGAGCCCAGAGACGGCGAGGAAGAAAACGGGCAGGATGTAGCAGATCGAATTCATCTTTTGGCAAGAGGTCATCAAAAGGGCACGGGAATAGGTTTGCTCGGCGGTCAGAATTTCCACGTCGGGGAGGATTTCCTTCAGGTCATCCTTCTTCTGGTTGAGGTAGTTTTCGTAGTCGGAGGAATAAAGGCCATAGGTATCCCTTCCTTCGAAGCGCAGGAAGGCGTCGGTGGATTCGGGGAAGGAATAGTGGATGTCAGAGAGGGCTTGCTCCAACTGGGAGCGGATGGATTCCGGAAGGGCGGAGGCGTTGGTGTCGATATAGCTTTTCAAGCTGTCTTGGAGCAAGGCGTCGAGAGAAGAGGCTTTGGAGAATTTTCCGTTGTAATAGTAAATCGCGTTGAGTTTTTCTTGATTGACGAGGTCCGGCTCGGTGTTGCGCGCGTAATAGAGGGGGTTCTTCACTGCCCCGACAATTTGATACTCTTCGCCGAAAAGCGATACCACGTCCCCCACCTTTTCCTTTTGATAGAGGGTATCGACGGCGATTTCCTTCTCGCCGATGGGCATCCTCCCCTCCACCAGGTTGAAGGCGTTGACGTCTTCCCCTTTCCCGTCGGGGAAAGCGAATAGGCGCAGGTTCCCCTCCCCCATCAGGCTCGGGGAAAAGGAGAGGAGGTTCTTTTGGTCGGGCAAAAAGACTTTGGCCAAGCGGACGAGGTATTCGGCTTGCTCTTGGGTTAAATCCTGCTTCTTGAGGGCACTCACCCCGAAACCGTCAAGCAGCTCATAGAAGCTGAGCGAAGAGGAAAGGGAGGCGTTGTCGAGGCAGAAGGCATATTCGATTTGGCACCCCTCTTGCTCCGAAAGGGTTTTCTTTTCCTCTTCCGAGAAGCCTTCTTGGGACAGGGATTTCACATTGAGGTCGCTGATGCGGTTCTGCTTCAGGGAGGCATCCATGGAGTCCTTCACTTTGTCCGGAGTGATGGAGATGCCGAAGATGAAGGCAAAGCTCAGGGCGACGATCAAAGACATTGCCAAAAGCTTGGACCAATTTTGGCCGAGGCTGCGGAAAGAGGAGACCGAGTCTTTTCTCATGTTTCACCACTCGATTTCCTTCACCGGGGTCGGGGAAGGGTTCCTTTGGATGGATTGGATCGAACCGGAACGGAGGTGGATAACGCAATCGGCCATCGGGGCGATGGCACTGTTGTGGGTGACGACCACCACCGTTTTCCCTTGTTTGTGGGCGGTGTCGTAAAGCAATTTGAGGATGGATTTCCCGGTTTTGTAGTCCAAGGCTCCGGTGGGCTCATCGCAAAGGAGGAGCTTCGCGTTTTTGGCCAAGGCCCGGGCGATGGATACGCGCTGCTGCTCGCCGCCAGAAAGCTGCCCGGGGAAAGAGGAAAGGCGGTCGGAGAGGCCGACTTTCTCCAAGGATTCCTTCGCGGGAAGGGCGTCTTTGCAAAGCTCGCTGGCAAGCTCGACGTTTTCCAAGGCCGTCAAATTCGGCATGAGGTTATAGAACTGGAAAACGAAGCCGACTTCGTTCCGCCGGAAATCGCACCGCTGCTTCTTGCCGAGGTCCTCAATGTGGGTTTCCCCGATGACGAGTTCCCCGGAAGTCGGGGCGTCCATGCCGCCGAGGATGTTGAGCAGTGTCGTCTTGCCGGACCCGCTGGGGCCGAGGATCAGGGTGAACTCGCCCTCATAAATGTCAAAGCTCACGCCTTTCAGGGCGCGGACTTCCGTCGATGCGGTGCGGAAAGTGCGGCTCAGCTCGGAAGCGTGGATCATCAGGTTTTTGTCAGCGGGTATTTTCTTTCTCACGGGGCAATCTTAAAGCCGATGGAATTCTTTTACAATGAGTCCGGGCGGGGTTCGGAAAAAACTCATTGAATTGGCCGTTTCCCTTCTATATAATCGCGTATGCGTGAAAAGCAGCATGCCGCTACGCTCCCGCCTGACGTCGGATCAAGAAAAAAGTAAGCCTTCCTGCTACGGGGCCGAAACCTTCCGACACCCGGGGAGATGGAGGAGGCACTCTCGACTTTGCAGCGCAAAGAAAGGAGACATGAAATAATGTCCAGGTACACCAAATCGACGTGGAAAAAATCCCGTCACCTCAATTTCTCCGTCCTCGAGACCGGAGATGAGCTCAAGAAGAGGGCCTATGGCCCGGGCCAGCACGGCCAAGATCGCAAAAGGAAGCCTTCCGAATACGGAACCCAGCTCCTCGAGAAGCAGAAGCTCCGCACCCTTTATGGGGTGAATGAGCGCCAGTTCCAGCGTTTGTTCCTCCTTGCCAAAGCCGACAAGGAAACCGTCACCGGCCTCGCCTTCTTCCGCATCCTCGAATCCCGTTTGGACAACCTCGTCTACCGCATGGGATTCTCCCGCACCCGCGCCGGGGCTCGCCAGCTCGTCAACCACGGCCATGTGCTCGTCAACGGCAAGAAGGTCGACATCCCCTCTTACCTTTGCTCGGTCAACGACGTCATCACCTTCAAGGGCGACAGCCCCCTCAAGGTCGTCAAGGAAGCCCTCGATTCCAAGCCCGCTTCCGTCGGCTATGTCAAAGTCGACGCCGAGAAGTGCGAAGGAACCTTCGTCCGTTTGCCCGAACGCAATGAATTGCCCTCCGACATCCAAGAGAGCCAGATCATTGAGTTCTACAACCGCAAGCTCTAATCCGAAGAAAGTAGCAAACGAAAACCGGGATTCGTCCCGGTTTTTTCGTATGAAAAAAGGCCAACGCGGAACGTTGGCCCTACCCTATTTTTGCTCTTCGGAGGGGGTTTCTTCCTTCTTCTCTTCTTCCAGTAACCCAGGGATGGGGTGCTTCCAATGATAGAAGCCCTCGAACAGGTAGATCAGGGAGAAATAAATGAGGATGGCGCCTAAGAAAATCGCGAAGAGGGAGTCGTAGTCGGAATTCAAAGGGATCATTTTGATCCAGAAGAAGATGTTGAATCCTAGCGATGTCGCAGCGCTCGGGAGGAGGAGGATTTTGTCGAGCAGGCTGTTTTTGGCCCTGCGCTTGGGGGAAGCAAGGATCCAAGCGAAGTCGACGAAGCACCAAACCGATCCCAAGGTGCCTCCGACGAGGACCAACCACTTCTTCCAATCGCTCGGGGCGATGACCCGGACGAGGAAGAGAATCCCCAAAACGGCGAAGACGATCGCGAAGACCAATAGCTCGCCGGAATAGATGAGCTTGGCTTTGGTCAGCTCGTCGAGTTTTTTCTTAGCCATCAGAATTCCCCCAGGGCGTAGTTCTTCTTGCCCCTGCGGAGGATTAGGTAACGGCCGTAGAGGGCGCTGCCTTTATTGAGAACAAGCTTCGGGTCGGTGACTTTCTCTCCGTTGAGGAGAACCGAATTCCCCTGCAGGAAGGTGCGGGCTTCGCGCTTGCTGCTGGCAAGCCCCAAGGCGATCAAGGCGTCTTCGAGGAGGATGCCTTCCTCCAAATGGGTTTTGGAGTCGAAGACCTGCTCGATTTCCTCTTCCTTCAGGGAACGGACATCTCCTTTGAAGAGGGCTTCGGTCATGGCGATGGCCTCTTGGGCCGCCGCTTCCCCATGGATGTCCTTGGTCACTTCATAGGCGACTTTCTTCTGCCCGATGCGAGCGCCGGGAGTCGCGAAGTGCTCGCGGGCGACTTCCTCGATTTCCTCCTTCGGAAGGAAGGAGAAGACCTTCAGGAAGCGGATCGCGTCTTCGTCGGTGACGTTCATGAAGTACTGGTAAAGCGCGTAGGGGGAAGTGAGCTTAGCGTCGAGGAACAAAGCCCCTTTCTCCGATTTCCCGAATTTCTTGCCGTCGCTGCGGAGGAGGAGCTTGGCGGTCATGCATTCGACCTTTTCCCCTTCCCCGTCGATTTTGCGGATGAGCTCCAGGCCGGAAGTGAGGTTCCCCCACTGGTCGTTCCCACCGATCTGCATGCTCACGCCGTATTGGTGATGCAGATGGTAGAAGTCGATGCTCTGGAGGATTTGATAGGCGAATTCGGTGAAGGAAATGCCGGCTTCCAAACGCGATTTCACGATTTCCTTGGAAAGCATGTAGTTGATGGAGAAGTATTTCCCGTAGTCGCGGAGGAAATCGATCGTGGAGAGGTTCCCCAGCCATTCGTAGTTGGAGACGAGGATGCCTTTCTCGGGGTCGCTCAAATCGATGTAGCGTTCCAGCTGCGCCTTGATGGAGGCGGTGTTCTTCTCCAGGGTTTCCTTGGTTTGGAGGTTCCTCTCCGAGGACTTGCCGCTGGGATCGCCGATCATCCCGGTGGCCCCGCCGACGAGGGCGATGACCCGGTGCCCGGCGCGCTGGAAGCGCTTGAGGAGGGAGATCATCACGTAATTGCCCAGGTGCATCGACCCGGCGCTCGGATCAAAGCCGCAGTAAACCGTCGTTTTGCTGTCCAAAAGTTGTTTCACGGACTCTTCGTTGGAATATTGCTGGATGAGCCCGCGGTAATTCAAATCGTCGATGAGATTCATAATCATGCTCCTAGCCGAGACATTTTAACCCATTTGCGCCTTTCTTCCACTAAAAAAGGCCCCCTCAAAACAAGCGAGGGAGCCTCTGTGAAAGGAGGAGGTAAGTTTAGAGGATCTCGAGCGTCCCAAGGGTCAAGAGCTCTTGGGTGGCGCGGGAGAAGAGCATGATGTGGTTGCCGCGGAAGCCGAGCTTGAGCTTGGTGTCGACGGCGTAATCGACGGCCCCGTATTCGTCCCCGGTCATCAGGAAGTTCCCGATTTGGAGGCGGATGGTGGTCTCTTTGCCGGTCGGCATGGCGCTATAGACGACGGCGTCGAGCTTCCCGTCTTCGTTCAGGGTGATGTACTGGCTGCGGACGCCGAGGATGAAGTCCTCATCGGTGATGACGGGGTTGTCGGCGACGTCGACTTTGTTGACCAGCAAGGGGATGCGGTAGCGGAAGAGCCCGTCTTTGTTGGCTTTGCCTTGGGTGAGCGGGCGGCGCTTGGCTTCCAGTTCTTTCTTTCTTTGCTCCAAATCGAAGCCTTCGTGGGGGCGGAAGATGGCTTTGTGCCCTTCGAAGACGTCGAATTCGAAGTAGCCTTTCTCTTTGTTCCACTTGCCTTTGGCCTCGATGAGGTTGACGGCCGGGGAGCCCAAGAAGTCGGCGGTGAAGACGTTGACGGGGCGATGGTACATCTCCAGCGGGCGGTCATACTGCTGAAGGACGCCGTTGTTGATGAGGCAGACCTTGGTGGCCAAGGTCATGGCTTCCATCTGATCGTGGGTGACGTAGACGAAGGTGGCGCCGGTCTCCAAATGGAGGCGTTTCAATTCCGAGCGCATCTCCAAGCGGAGTTTGGCGTCGAGGTTGGAGAGCGGCTCGTCCATGAAGAGGACCTTCGGGCCCGGGGCGAGGGTGCGGGCGATGGCGACCCTCTGCTGCTGGCCACCGGAGAGCTCGGCCGGATAGCGCGACATGAATTCGCCGATTTTGAGGATTCGGGCCGCGGCGCGGAGTTTGAGGTCAACTTCCTCCGGGGAGAGCTTGCGCACCTTGGTAAGGGGCTGGCCATCCTCGCCGAGGATGCGGAATTTCTCATCGAGCTTGATCTTCTTGTCTTCGTATTTGGCTTGGATCTGCTCGATTTGGTCTTGGGCGGCGGCGATTTCCTTGCCGGCGATTTCTTTGGCGTCGGAAGAATTCTGGAGGCCGAGTTTGAAGACTTTCTTCGCAGTCGGATAGGAGACTTGGAAGAAGTCGACGATTTTGATGATGGCGCGGTCGGCTTTGACCTTGCCGTCTTTGTCGATGGAGTCGTGGACCAGGGCGACGACTTTCTCCGGCTTTTGCAGGACGCGGATGAAGTCGTTGAGGCGGACGAGTTTCCAATCGTAGACGTCCATTTCCTCTTTGACGTTCTTAAGGCCGAAAGCGATGTTCTGATAAACGGTCATGTTCGGCCAAAGGGCGTAGTTCTGGAAGAGGAAGCCGACGTGCCTCTTGGCCGGGGGGACGTTGATGCCCGCTTCGGAATCGAAGACGATTTGATCGCCGATGCGGATTTGCCCGCTGGTCGGGGTCTCAAGCCCGGCGATCATGCGGAGAGTGGTCGTTTTGCCGCAGCCGGAGGGCCCGAGCAAGGTAACGAAGGAGTTGTTGGGGATGTTGAGGTCCAAATGGTCGACCCCGTAGAAGTCGCCCCATTTCTTGACGACGTTCGTCAATACGATTTCAGGCATTTTTATTTTTCTTCTTTCCGCCGCCGATGCCGTTATCGAGCGAAGCACCGGTTGTGGCATTGATAACAAAGTTTACTACGATAATGACGACGATGAGAACAAGATTGATTGCGCTTGAGAAGGCGGGAAGGCCCATCTCATCGAAATAATCCAAGAAAGTCGTCGCCAACATGTCCGAAGAGCAGAGCATCATAAACAGAGTGAGCTCCCTCATCCCGGTGATGAAGGGAAGCAAGAACCCGGAAATGATGGATGTCTTCTGAATCGGGATGATGATTCGGGCCATCCTCTTCCACCAGGGGATGCCCTGGATGACGGCGGATTCCTCGATTTCCCCCGAAAGCTGAAGCATGGAGGAGAGGGCGGAGCGCGATGCGAAGGGGATGTACTTGATCGTGCCGACCAGGATCAGGAGGCCATAGGTATTGAGGATGCCCATGGAGTTCCCGAAGACGAAGAAGGCCGCGCCGACGGACAAGGAAGGAAGCAGATAAGGCAAGAAGGAGACGGCGTTGACGTAGTTCTCCCACTTCCCTTTGCGGTTTTTGGAGACGCAGTAGCCGACCAGCATGCCGATGGTCCCGGAAAGCAAAGCCGAGCACATGGCCACGAGGAAGGATCCCCCGAAGGCCGTCCAGATCTGACGGTTGAAGAAGACGCCGTTTTGGCCGTACGTCCCGAGGTCTATACTCATGCCCGGAACCATGCGGGCGGTCCACCACTTGTCCGTCCATCCGGAATAGTCGTGCGGGTTTTCCAAGAAGGTTTCCAAAGCGAAGGAGACGACCGGATAGATGGCTGTCAAGCAGGTTCCGATGACCAGCAAGACGGCGAAGATGTATTTGCCGGCTTTTAAGTCAACAAGGCTGACCTGGCCGGATTTGCCGGTGACGGTCGTGTAGTTCTTGCGCCCGGATGTCGAGAACTGGTTCACCAGCAAGATGGCGACGCCGATCAGCATCATGATGACGGCGATGATCGATGCCAAACCTTGTCGGTTCGTATTTCGGGCGATGTATTCGGTCGACAGAGTCTGGAAGTGCAGGTAGTGCGGGACCGGATAGGAGCCCATGGAGCTGGAGAAGACCAGCAAGACGGTGGAGAGGATGGCCGGGGTCACCATCGGGAGGGTGATCCGCAGGAAGGTTTTCCACTTCGGGGTATTCAGGATGGTCGCCGCTTCTTCAAGGTTGGCGTCCATGTTGGTGAAGATGCCGCCGATGAGGATGTAGGCGAAGGGGGCGTAATGGAGCCCAAGCACCAAGGCCGAGGGGAATAAGCCATTGCACCACCACGCCGGCATCGCGATGCCGAGGTAGCGGGCGAAGAGGCCGTCTCGGGTGTGGGTCACCGCGGCGGAATCGAATAGCGAAGTCCAAACCGTGGCGAGCGTCCACTGCGGCATGATGTAAGGGAGGATGAAGACATTGGAGATGTACTTCTTCCACTTCATGTTCGTCCGCGTGACGAGATAGGCGGTGAATCCGCCGATCACGATGGCGAACAAGCAGGCCAACGCCGACATGAGCATCGTATTCCCGAGGGGGGTCCAGAAGCTCTTATTGGCGTAGGTGCTGGTGAAGATGTACTTCCAGTTGTAGAAAGAGAGGGAGTCTTCGGCCAAGCCGCTTCCCATCGCTTCTTCGCCGGCGTGGATGGTGAAGGTGTCCAGCAAGACGACGATCATCGGGGCGACGGTTCCGACGGTGAGGGCCAAACCGAGAATCAGAAGGATAACGTTGGATGGTTTTTGAAAGTAATTTCCGATTTTCTTGAGGAGCAGCCGGAATTTTCCGACCTTTCGCCCGGAGGGATTTTCCGGAGCGAAGGCTCCGCCAGAAGAATGAATTCTCATGGAATTTCTCCTTATGCATAACCAACAAAGAGAGAGGGCAAGCCTCTCTCTTTGGGTTCATGGATTATTCGAAATCAAAGGTAGGCAATCCATTCGCTGAGGACAGGGGCGACGCTGGCGCAGTAGACCGAATCCTCAAGAACGAGACGTCCGCCGTCTGCGGACATCCACCAGTCATAGCCGCGGTCATTCTTGATCGGGGTGGCCGGAGTGTCGTCTGTGGCATCGCCATCGTGGGAGTGGTCGAAGGTCTTGGCAACGGCCGGGCTGGAGGAATAACCGCCCATGTCTTTGCCCCAAGGCTGGAAGCCATCATGCTCTGTGACCATGAAGTTGATCAAAGCGCAGCTGGTCCAGGGGAAGGGAGCCGTGCGGAGGACTTGGAGGTAATGCTTATACATGTATCCGCCGAATCCTTTGTAGCCGTTGTTGTAAGCGGCGATGTCGATCCAAGTGTTGGAGGTTTCCGCGGTCTCTTTGGTGGAGCGGAACTTGGAATAGACGAGCAAGCCGGCCATGCCGCCGGAGCTCTTGGCGGTGAGGTTCTGCTGAATCGGGCCGTCGTCGGCGACTTTGGTGTAGGACTTGATGAAATTGTAGATCCAGGCGAGGGAATACTTCGCGTTGGCGCAGAAGTTGCCTTCCTTCATCAAGGCATCGATGCCGGCGTTGGCGTCGGTCAAGGTCGCGTCGACTTTGGCTTTGGAATCGCTGTCGAGGGCATCATAGGCGTCTTTGACGTAGCCCGCATACTTCTCCTGGGTGAGCATGTAAAGGAAGTTCTGCCCGACCGGTTCGGAGGAAGGCTGCATGAACTGGGTCTTGGTCTTGAGGGCGAAGTCCCAGACGTTGTTATAGGAAACCGCAGCTTCGCCATCGGCGTGGTTGGTGTTGTAGGCGAAGACTTTGTTCAAGGATTGAAGCGCAAGCGGCTCGCCGTCCCTGGCCTTGTCGCCATCCCATTCCTTCGGGATGTAGTTGAGGAGGTAGCCCGTGTCGATCATCTTCGACTTGATTTGGGCGCCGTCCTGGATGAGGGTCATATTGATGTTGTGGTTGGACCCCGTGACGTCGCCTTTGATCTGAGCGAAGATCTGGTTGTTCTTCGGCTGAGTGGACTTAACGGTGAAGTTGAAGTTGGGGTTGTTGTACTTCGTCTTGCAATATTCGACGAAAGCCGTGGCGGCCGAGGGGGTGCGGGAAGAGTTCGCGACGATGATGAACTCCTTGCCGTTGATTTCCTCCATCGCCTTTTGATAGAGCTCATCTTTGTCCATCTTGGAGGCTTCTTCGATAACCTCCATGGCGTGAGTGGTTCCGCCACTGTCCTTTCCACCGCAAGCGGTGAGCGCCCCGCCGACCAAAGCGGCGGAAACGAGAAGAAGAGAAAGTTTTTTCTTCATGTGTACCTTTCCGCGGAGACCTACGTCTTCCGCATATGTGAAAAACGCCGGACATAACATTCCTTTTTTGCGCTTTTCTTGAAATAAGATTAGTGCGGAAGCGCTTACACTTCAAGAAAAAATTGCATTTTTCGATACATTTTCTTTACGTTCTCGTTACAGAAGGAAACAAGGAATCCAAAGCGCTAGGAACAGCAGGAGACGACGTCAACCAAACAAAAGAAAATAGGACGTCAGAAAGGCAGGAAGCAGAGAATTTCCCCCACCACTCGGCCTATCTTGTTCGTTAATCGCAAAAAAATAAAAAAAATTCCCGAACCTCTTCCCAAAAGGAAGGAAGCAAAAGGAAACGGAGATCGGAAAAGCGGATTTTGGAAATAGGAATAGCTTTGCCTTTTGTTTCAAAAAAAGAAGTAAGCCGAATGGGATCAAAAAGAAGAATCCAGGAAAAGTCTTATCACGCAGAAAAGGGCCCGGGGGGCCCATAAAAAGAAAGAGCTCGGCAGCGCGCTATTCTCAGGGGTTCCCCCCCTACCTTCGCCGCGGCGGAGCTTAACTTCCGGGTTCGGGATGGTGCCGGGTGTTCCCTCCGCGC
>JBNMGG010000024.1:0-19759 GCA_050872145.1 Candidatus Alloenteromonas sp.
ACACGAGGGAGATGGACTACGCGACGAGGAAAATGTTTGCAAGGATCGAATATCCGGATATATGCTTATCGGGACTTCGGTGACGGAACGCCCACACCTACAAAATTGGAACGCTAACGGGATGCCCCCTTTCAGTTTCGCGGCAGTTTTCTGCTCCAGTATTCGAAGCTGGCCCTAACCGTATCGAGATACTGGTATTTTTCGACCCAGCCGAGCTTTTTGATTTTGTCGCAGTTGCCCGCATAAAGGGGCTCATCGGCCGGTCGGAAAAGCTTCGGGTCGGATTCCAGAATGAAATGGATCCCCGTCACCTCTTCCAAGCACTCCACCACATGGGTCATCGGGAAAATGTGGCTGGAGCAAATGTTGTAGGCTTCCCCCGCAACGCCTTTTTGATCCAAAAGCAATAGGGCGGAGCAAAGGTCGCGGACGTCCAGGATCGCCCTTTTGGCCGAAAGGTTGCCAACGCGGAGAACGTTTCCCCCGTTGCGCGACAACTCAACGGCCCTCTTGGCGAAATCCCCCGTGATGTCCTGGTCTTTGTTCTTCCCGGTGCAGTTGAACAGGCGGATGCGGATCGTTTTGATGGCAAAGTTTTTGAAATATTGGTAGCAAAGCAAATCCTCCGCGGCTTTGGAAACCCCATAAGGGTGGAGAGGCAAAAGAGCGCAGTTTTCATCGGGGAGATGATCAATGGAATATTCCTTCAAAGCATCCCCGTAAATAGCCGAGGAAGAGATGGCGATGACCAACGGATCATAGCCGGGGTGGGCGGATTTAGCTTTTTTCACGGCCTCCAAAAGGCCGATGGTTCCGCCGACGTTGGCTTCCATCGTGTAATAAGGGTCGCTCCAAGAGGGAACGGGTCTGCTTTGGGCGGCGAAATGGTAAATCACGTCGGGCAGATCCTCCTCGATCCACTTCCCCATCTTCTCGTGGTCCCGCACATCGAGCTCGAAAAGCTTCACTCGAGGATCGATTTCGGAGATGTCAGTGGTCGGCGTGTAATAGCTCCCGGCCACTTCATAACCCTGCTTCAAAAGAAATTCGACCAAATGGCTGCCGACGACTCCGCCGGCTCCGGTTACATAAGCTTTTCTCATAAGGTGTTCTCCTCCAAAAGCGTTTCAAGAATCTTTCCAATTCGTTTGCAGCACTCCCCCGCGTTTTGCCCGTATTCGGTTTCCGGGTGGCGGAAATCGCTGATTAAGCGAAGGGAACAGAAAGGAACGTTATAGACGTAGGCGACTTGGGCGAAGCAAGCCGATTCCATGTCCACCACAAGGGGGTTGAAGGAAGCAATGACTTCCTCTTTCCGGGGGCTTCCATTCGCCATGAACGTGTCCCCCGACGATATCAGGCCTTCCGTGCAAGGAACTCCCGCATCAGAGCAGGCTTTGGCAAGAAGGACCCGCAGTTTGGGGTCGGAAGGCAAATGGACTTTTTCGATGCCCGAGAGAAATCCCTTCGGGTCCCCCAAGAGGGAGGTGTCCATATCGTGTTGAATCAAATCGGAAGAAAGGACAGCGCTCAAAATCGGGGCCTTTTCCCCATCGAGGGTTCCAGCAACCCCGGCGTTGATGACCGCGCTGGGGGCATATTTAAGAATCGCGGCTGTTAACCCGGAGCAGGCAAAGCCTTTCCCAATTCCCGAAATCAAGGCAAGGAAGCGCTGGCCTTTGTAAGAGCAAAGGAGCATACGGGCGAACCCACTCGTTTCCTCTTTCTCAATTTGGCAGACCTTCAAGAAGGGTTCGGCCTCTTTCTCCATGGCAAAGCAAAAGCAAATCATGGCAACATTTTATTCTTTTTCCGGCCCCGGGAAAAAGGCAGGGGGCACGAAGAGTTCACTTTTCTTTGACGCGTTTGCTCTTTTTGAAGCGAAGGAGCTGGGAAGAAGGGTTGGAAAGGGAAAGCGTCGCATATTGAGTTGAGCCCTTTTCGTTTTCGAAAACCACGCAGAACTGCGCTCCTTGGGGAAGGTGGAAATCCGCGGGGATCAAAAAGTCGATCACCGCGCTGTATTCTTTTCCCCGCTCAATGAAGAACGTGTATTTGCCATCGCTCCCTTGGACGAAGTTCAAGTCGAACCCCCTGGCCAAGGGGGCGTAAGCCATCGGCGAAAGGAAATGGGAAGCCCCATTCTTGACCCACCCCAGGCGGAGAGACCTCATCTCTTTGTCCGTCTTGGATTGGTTTTCAAAGGCGATCGCAAAACGGGCTTCGTGGTAATCCAGAAGGCCGATGCGTTTCAAAGAAACGTCGAACCGCCCTCCTTGCTTCAAGACGGTGGCGACCCGGACGAGAATCAAAACGATGCCCGTCGCCAGCAAGGCCACGATGGTTACGATAATTCCTTTTCCTGAAGCGCTCAAAAACATAGCCCAAAGAAGATAGCACCTTTTGAGGAGAACCTCCCATACAAAGTGCTTTCAAATCAATAATGGGGGATATTTCTGCTGCGATCGTTCCTCTTTCGGGTGAAATAGCGTTCTTCCCGGGCGTCGTTTTTCGTTTCAAACCAAGTGGAGATTTTGGAGGTGAGGATTTCGACCTTCGCGCCAAAGCCAACCAGGGGCGAGGCCCATTTGAGCGCAAGGGGAAAGAAGAAGGCGGGGGCCAGGAAAACCATTTCGCTTAAGACCACAAGCAAAGTGAGGTCGCTGCTTCTTTGGCTAAGGGGCAGTGAAATGGACAGGGCGAAAATGAGGAAATAGGAAGCACCGGCGTAAAGGGCAACCCAAAGGTAATGGACGAGGCTTTCATGTTTCGCGAGGGCGACGATCAAAGGGATCATCATCAAGAGGCAAAGGCAGACAAAGCAGGCAATCAATCCACCGACGGGGAAGCCAAAGGCCTGAGCGAAAGAAGGAATCGCCGCGCCAAGGCTTAGCACCGGGGCGAGGATGAGGTAGCAGAGGAAGCAAGGGGAGGATTTGCTTGCCGCTTTTTGGCTCGGCAAAGAAAGGGTTGGGGAATCCTTCGCCGTCGCGGCCAGCACAGGGAGAATCAGCCCAAGCGTTCCCATGGCCCCCTTGGTATCGATTTCCAAGAAGGAAGTCGTTTCCACTAAGCCGTGCCCAAGGAAAATGAGCATCCCCAAAAGTAGGGAGACAGCGCCGCGATGATGATGGGCGATTGCCTTGACGTAGGCATAAATCAAATATCCCGTCAGAAAGAAATAGACGCCCAAGCGCAGGAAACCGCCCGTGACGTATTGAAGGACAAGGCCGTTGTGGACGAAACCGAAGAAGGGACCCGCGCCATCCAAAGAGCCAAGGAACCATTGAGCATTTCCTTCTCCAAGGCCGAAAACAACCTTCAGGGGCGTATCTACCCTGGCGATGATGTCGTTCCAAATCTCAACGCGGGCCAAAAGAGTCCCGCCGAAATGGATTTCGAACAGGGAAAGAACGCTGGCCAAGCTCTTTCCGAGGAAGCCATCCGGGAAGCGCGTTCCAAAATAACCCCAAAGCCCCAAGCAGACCCCAATGGCGCAGAGAACCAAAACAAGGGTGATCGGCGTTCGAACCGGGTGGGCTTTAATCGTCGCAAAAAAGCGATAAAAGCCGTAAATGAGCCAGTAAAGGATCAGCAAAAGCATGCTGGTTTTCGAGAAGATAAGAAAAATCTCGAAAGAGAAAACAAACATGAGGAAATAATTGATCCAAGAATGCCGCCGAGTCTGGAGGTAGCCAAGGGCAATCACGCCGAAAAGGAGATTCGCCGCGAAAGTGTTGGGGTTTCCTACGTAGCTGGTCAAGCAATGGCTGGAGGGGGAAGCCTCTCCAGTCGTGAAACAGGATTCATAAAAGCCCCACTCCACGATGAGGGAATAAACAATAAGGGAAACGCCGAAGACAACCCCGCCCAAGAAAATGGCACTGCAGGACTTCGCGCTGCGAAGGCATTTGGGGGCCACCGCCCATACAATATAGAAATAAAGACAAACCAAAGCGAAGCCCAACGTATCGCGGACTCGGGAAACCGTATCGAGATGGTAAATGGTTGTATAGACGTTTTCTCCATTTTCTTGCAAAGTTTCCACTACGCTCGGAAAAGTCCACAAAGCCACGGTGTTTCCAATGCACAGGACCAGAAAAAGAAACGCAAAAAACCAATTAATTTTTACTTGGAAACAGCACTTGGCAAAAATCAAATACCCTACGCAGCATAGTGTGGCGGCCGCAAAAAGCAGGAAATAGGACCAATCGCCAAGCCAAACGCCATAACCTTCTAGAAAAGCGATTCCCTCACCGAGGGAAGCAACGAAGAAAGAAGCGAGGATAAGCCACCAAAAGGAAAGATTTAAAAAACGAGGGCCCGCGTCGACTCCCGTTTCTTTTTCCCATGGGGTTTGACTCATATCGGCTAAGTATAGGCGGCAAAATCGAAAAGGCAATTTCGCCTTTTCTTCAGATCTTCACGGTTTTCAGCCGATAGACTTTGTCTTTCGCGTCGTAAGCGAGTTCAAGCTCGGGATGGCGGTCCTGCAAAAAGATCCGCACATCGGAGATATAACGCTCAAAAGTCGGGCTGGAAATTTGATATTCTTCGCAGAAACTTGCTTTTGTGACAGTCTTTTTCTCGCGCAATTCGTCCAAGAGGACGAGAATTCCGATTGATTTTTTATGTTTTCCCATAATACGCCCCCTAAAGTGGCTCGGAAGATTTTAGCAATGTCCAATATCAGTTCCTGATGATGGGATGAAAGTTGGCATTTTTTTGGCGTGCGAAAACTTATTGCAGAGAAGGAGAAAAAATGAAAATTCAACACTTATAGATTGGCCAAAATCGTCTTGCCGTAGGAGTTCTTGGATAGATTTTCCCCTGCTTTGGTGGCTTTCTCTTTGCTAATCCACCCTTTTCGATAGGCGACAAGTTCCGGATAGGCAACTGGCTCTTTTTCTTGTTGGTGTTTCACTTCCAGGGATGCTTCCAAAAGGGAATCAAAGGTTCCGGCGTCAAGCCACATCGTTTCCTTGCCCATTTTTTCGACTTTCACTCGGCCTTGTTTCAAATACAGGTTGTTCAAATCCGTGATTTCGTATTCCCCTCTTGCGCTGGGACGGACTTGCTTTGCCGTGGCCACCACATCTTTCGGGTAGAAGTAAAGACCAGTGACCGCGTAATTCGACTTCGGATGAACGGGCTTTTCCTCAATGGATAAAGCATTGTTGTCTTCGTCCAGCTCAACGATGCCAAACCGCTGGGGATCATCCACTTCATATCCATACAAAGTGGCAACGCCTTCTTGCGCTCTTTTTAGGGAAGAAGGAAGAGACTCATTGAACTTCTTCCCGTGGAATACATTGTCCCCGAGAATCAAGGCGCACGGCTCTTCGCCGATGAATTCCTCGCCAATAAGGAAAGCGGAAACAATCCCGGTCGGGACCTCTTGGACGCCATAAGAAATGCGGATTCCAAATTCGCTCCCATCGCCGAAAAGCATTTTGAATCGTTCTTGGTCGCGGTGGTTGGAAATAATCATGATGTCGTCGATGCCCGCTTCCATCAATGTCGACAAAGGATAGTAAATCAACGGCTTATCATAAACAGGGATCAAGAGTTTGTTGGTAACAGAAGTAATGGGGTATAAACGGGAGCCATTGCCCCCTCCGAGAATAATGCCTTTCATGGGTTTCTCCTTCGCTGTAGTCCTCTAATCATATCGTTTTCACGGCCGAAAAGAACAATTCGATAGGGAAAACGCATGTTTTGAGAGAGAAAAGACAAAACAGCATCTCCCCAAAAAAGGAAAACAAAAGGATAATTGGGGGGAAATGATTTCCTATTTGGTTTTTTGCCATAAAAAAGAGAGCGAAAAGGAGACGATTTCTCTGTCGGGACAGGCCTCCGGGTTCGTCATTATCCCCGAAGTTTTGAAGGATATTTTCCGAAAAGGAGAATCCGTCTACCTCGGAGAAGCCAGCATTAACGGAGCCAACGAGCTTGGGGATGGGAACAAGGGCAGCAAGATCAAACTTTTTGGAGACGAAGCCGTCGTTCTCCACAGCAATGCCTCCTCCGCCTTCCCGAATTCCGTTTTTATCATCGAACGGTTTAACTCTTTCTTAGAAACGCACCCTCTTTCAATCCAACAAGAACTGCTCGCGAGGAAAGTGCTTTTGGCCGCGTTCCGCGAAAAAGAGGCAAACGCCCCCTACATTTACTTCGATTTGGAAGAATGCACAGAAGCGCCGCTTCTTTTGAGCGTCCTCGCTTTCGTATTCCCTGGGTCCGACTTACTGCTTTCAGTCCCCGAAAACTTAGCCTTCCTCCTCCCGCATCTTGGGCAAACCGCTCGGCCGGATATTGAATGGTTGAATCCAATCAGTCAAAGGGAAGGGTACGTGAACTTGTTTTCGGACATCATCGGGATCAAAGCCGCCGATCCGAACAACCCCATCCGCGAAGAAAATAAAAATTCCAAAACGGAGAAGAAGGAAATCCAAACCACTCCCAAAGCGGGAAAATCCGCCAAAGCAAAAGGGAAGGAGAAACCGAAAAAGGAATTCTCCCCGGAGGAAAACCGCAGAGATGCGAGATGGAATTATTTCTTCGGGCTCCTGTTCTCGCTTTTAGCAATCGTTGCCCCTTATTTCTTCTTTTTGTTCAAAAACGAGAAGGAGAATTTGTATTTCGCGATTTACTTCGTCCTGCAGATTTTCTTCCTCTTCATGAGCTTCGTCCCCGTTTGCTACAACACCATCGTCGAGAAGGATCTTTCCAAAGGCTTCCAAAGACTGACCAAAATCAGCATCCCGCTCATCGCTCTTGCGGCCTCTTTCGCTCTTTATTTCGTCGGCCGTTCCAAAGGATGGGTCGGAACTCAGCTTTATTGCTTCGGGATCGCCTATTGGTGCTTGCCTCCCATCGCCCCGCTTATGTTGAAAGTATTCCGAATTCTCCGGGCCAAGAAGTTGGCAAAAAGAAAATAAAGAAGCCGAAATCGTTATCGAAAAAAGGGCCTAAGCCCTTTTTCTTTAGTTCAGAATCGCATTGGCGATGTCTTGCCAAACCGTTTTCCGGTCCGTTTCGTTATGGATCTCATGACGCATCTTGGGATAGATTTTGAGCTCGACTTCCTTCAGACCCAGCTCTTTGTATTTCTTGGCTAGCCAACGCGGCCCTTCCCCGTTTTGTCCGACCGGGTCTTCCGCCCCGGCGGTGATGTAAACCCGCTCATCCTTGGAAATCTTGTTCAGGTTCTTCTTCGTCCAGAGCCCAGAGACCCCACGAAGGAATTCCCTCCAGAAACCACCGGAGTTTTTGTGGCCGCAATAGGGATCCTCGCGATAGTTCTTGAGGTTTTCTTCGTCATAGGAAAGCCAGTCCAAATCGCTATTGCGGTTTTTCACGGATTTGGAGTAGGCGTCGAGGCTTAGGCGGTCCAAAAGCGGAGATGGCTTGTTCCAATTGGATTTGTGGACGAGGATTTTGGAGCCGAGTTTCATGAGGTTTTTCTGGCCGCCATTGGTCCCGATCAAAATCGTCTTCTCACTGTCGAGGGGGTAAGTTTCAAGCCTTCCCTGGGTCAAGAATGATCCCATTGAATGGCCGCCTTGAACCGTCGGCAGGCCATTTTCTTTGGCTAAAAGGATTGCTTTGTGGATGCCTTCGACGTTTTTGAAGAACCCATCCTCGGGCCACAGCTCTTGTTCCTCGACGGAAGAGACGTTCCTGCCCTGCCCGATCGCATCCAGGCCCCACACATTGATGCCGAGGGAATTGAAATAGGTGAACATCTCGTCGTAACGAGACACATGCTCATCCATCCCCGTGATGAAGACAAAATTCTTTTTGGCGTCTTTGGCAGGCCAATAATGGCCTTTCATCAACGTTCCGTCGCTTAAAGTAACTTCGAATTCTTCCATGTTCTGTGCCTCCGAATGCTTTTATTTTACAAAGGTTCAGGGAAAGCTCAAATGGACAAGGCGCCCGTTTTGTCCTTTTCGGAATAGAATGATGACGTTATGAAGGATCTTTTGGTTTTTGACTGCTTCGGTGTTCTCTACGAAGAAATCGCCCCGCGTTATTTGGCTTCTTTCCTGCCAAGGGAGAAAGCCCAAGAAGTGAAGGAACGCGATTTCCCCGCGGTCGATTTGGGGAAGCGGAGCCTCGATGAAGTTTTCCAAACCTGGGAAAAAGAATTTGGAATATCAAAACGCGATGCCAAAGAAAAATGGAACAAGCTTATCATCCCAAAGAAAGACAGCTTCGCCCGGGTTGCTGAACTTTCTAAGAAATACGATTTGGTCCTACTGTCCAACGCGCCCAAAGGGTTCGTGGAAAAGCTGTTTAAGAAAAACGGCGAGGAAAAGTATTTCAAAAAGCTCTATATCAGCTCCGCTTTGGGGATGGTCAAACCAAACCGTGACATCTATGAATTCGTGCAAAAAGAGCAAGGTGGGAATCACGGCCAAATTTGGATGATCGACGACCACGAGGAGAATTTAAAAATTCCGGCGGAACTTGGCTGGAACACCATACATTTCACCGGAATCGATAGCCTGAAGGATTTATAAACCCCGCAAAAGCCTATTAAAATTCGTTGCTGGTTTTGCCGTCGAAGTCCACGAAGAGGACAACCGACCCTTTTTCTCTGCTCGCGGGGACATCAATGACCCTTTGGTTGGAGGACCCGCGATAACGAAGGCGGTTGAAGCCGACGTTGAGCGAATCGATATAGGGGCCGTCCACGCAGACGTCGACGTAGTCCATCAATGGGAGGTCTTTAATCTCCTCATAAAGATACCCCGTCCACATCCAGATGTTCTTTTGGGGGAATTTGCTTTTGATGTGGGCCATGATCTCCTGGCAGGTTTCCCTGTTGTCGGGGAAGGTGGCCTCCCCTCCGGAGAAAGTGACTCCTTCGCAATGAGGGTTGGAAAGGGCTTTGTCGATTTGGTCGTAGACCCACTGCCCCATTGGTTTGCCGAAGGAAGGGTCTTGAGCTTCTTTGTTTTGACAATTGGGGCAATGATGGTTGCACCCCGCCACCCAAACGACGCAGCGAAGACCTTTGCCGTTATTGAAATCCAGAGGGTCGATGCGGATGACGTTCATCACATGGCCTTCCTTTCTTTGATCTCCTGCAACTTCTTGTCGGCGATGCGGGATTTTTGGCGAGGGTTGTTGCTGGCTTGGCGGGTGAAGCCCAAGTAACCGCAAACACGGGAAATGGAAGTGATGTTGGAGGAATGGCAATGCGGGCATTGATCCAGCTTGTCGTCGTCCCACTGCTCGCCGCAGTCGTTGCAGTAGCTCTTCGCGATGTTGACGCCAAAATATAGGCCGAGCTTCATCGCGTATTTGATTTCCTGGTCCACCGCTTCGAGGTTCTTCCCCGTGGGGATGCGGGTATAGCAAATATGTCCGCCATTGGCGATGTGGAAGAAGCTGGATTCGCGGTCCATCTTCTCGAAATGGTCGATGTCGACCCAAACCGGGTTGTGGAAGGAGTTGGAGAAATACTGGTGCTCGCCGACGTGGTTCACGATTCCGTATTTGCGGACGAATTGGTCCCGTTGGGTGTAGCAAAGGGATTCCGCGGGGGTTCCGTAGATCGCCCAGAGAATGTGATCCTCTTCCTTGTGGGCGTTGGCGAAGTCGTTGATATGCTGCAAAACGCGGTAGGCGAAGTCATTGTCCTCATCGAGGTATTTCCCGTTGTAAAGCATCTGGGTCTCATTGAGCGCGGTGAAGCCGAAGGAGAAGGTGACATAGTCCAGCAAAGGACGGATCTCCTCATCCGGCTGAAGGTGGCCTTTGTAGAAGCCGCCTTGGGTGAACATCAAGGGATTGCAGCTGGCTTTGATCTTCGCCAAGTATTCATAAGTTCTCTTGTGAATCCCACGGATCATCTCCAAATAATGGTCGAGAAGCTCGAAGAAGGGGAGCTTTTCCACTTGGGATTTGCGGAGAATCATGGGGAGGTTCAACGAAATCGCCCCGCCGTTCCACCTTCCGGTGAAAACCGAGAGGTCGTTCTCATCCGCGGGATGGAAACCGCCTCTGCGGTAATAAAGGGAAAGATAGGCGCGGCAACCCATCGGCGATATCACGTCATCATGCCAATTGGGGTCTTCCTTCACAAGGCCGTCTTCGCCCAGGTACCAACGCATCACGTTGTTCTTGTACTTCTTGTAAACGGAGGCGACGTATCCTTCGCCGGTCAAAGAGAGATAGTCGGGATATTGGGCTTTGGAAGAGCAAATGACGGCTTGCTTATAAAGGTCTTCCAATTCTCCGCCTTCGCCGTGCTTTTGCTCGTCGTAAAGGAAGACGAGCTTCGGGAAGACTGCGGGGATCTTTTTGTCCTTGGCCCCTTCCCCATTCCCGCGAACCCGAAGGATCGTGGAGGAAATCCTCTTCGCCATAGGACGAGGATCCAAGCCGAAAGTGAAAGTCGTGAAAATGAAATCGCCGCGGCTAGAGGCAACCGTGTTGAGGTTGTATTCCAAAGCTTGGAAACCCTGCTCCAATTCGCGGTCAAGGCGGGAATAAGCGTATTTCTCCGCTTTGTCTTGCTCCACTTCGTGGCCGATTTCTTCCATCAATCCGGCGTATTCAGCAAGATATTTGCGGAAGGATTTCTCCGCATAGGGGGCCAGGACGGTGTCCACTTCCGGAACCGTGAATCCGCCATATTGCTGGGACCCCGCCATCTGCATGACGTCGCACATCACGTTGATGGCCGCGCCGACGCTGGTGGGTTCGGTGTAATGCATGTTTTCCATGTCGAAACCGCCTTGGAGGATGGCGCCCATATCGCAAAGGGAGCAGTTCATCGTATCGAGGCGGTCGGAAATATCGTGGACATAGAAATACCCGTCTTCCACCGCCTGACGTTCCGATGGAGTGAGGAAGAAGCGTTTATAAACGCCTTTGGAGAAAGCTTTGTACTTCAAAGAGCGCTTGGTGGAAATGAGTTCGGAGTCGCTGTTGGCGTTGCTGTGGTCGGCGTGGTAGGAAAGAGAAGAGGCCGTCGCCAAAGCATCGGCGGAGATGGCCTGCATATCCGCTTTGTAATTGCGCCAGCTGCGGTATTGGGCTGCGGTCGCGGGATCAACTTCGTCCAAAGCGTTCTCCACGTAGATATGGATCGTGGAAACGGGGATCTTCTCCTCCCCGGCCATTTGAATCTGACGTTTCACCTTGGAGACGATGGAGCGAATCTCATCGGGCGTGAATTTCTGATCGAGCCGGGCTTTGGAAGCCTGGACCGCGCGTTCGATTTTCGCAGGGTCAAAGCCTTCTTCTTTTCCATTCTTTTTGATGACCCTCATAAGGGTAAAAGAAAAATCAGACGCCATATCTTCATTCCTCCTAGGCAGCGTTCGTGAGCCGGTTGCCCCGCTCATCGTGCGAAGAACATTTTAGCCGTTTGATTGGCCTAGTAAAGAGAAACGCTTCGTAAATTTTTTGAAGTCGAAAAAGACGAAAAAGAAGCTTCGGAAAGGAAGGTTTTCTTCAAAGAAGAAAGGTAATCACTTTCTGCCGGTGGAGCCGAATCCGCCTTCGCGCTGGCTCTCCAAGGGGCAGTCATCCTCGATGATGTAATAATCTTCGAAGATCCCTTGGGCGAAACGTTCCCCGCGGGCGATTGAAACATCCTGCTCCGTGCGGTTATAAAGGGAAATGCCGATACACCAAACGTAATCGCTGTCAATGATGCCGGTCCCATTGCTGAGGCAAAGACCCCTTTTGATGCCCAAAGAGGAACGGACAAAGATTTTCAAAACTTTATCCTGGGGCATATCGAGGCATTTAACCCAAGTCGGGACGAAAACGGTCCCGTGGGCGGGTACGACGACGTCATAAGGACAATAAAAGTCATATCCGGCGGAATGAGGGGTTCCCCGGCGGGGCAAAACAATTTCCTCCGGAGTGGCGAATTTCGGGTCGATTTCCTCCCGAGAGCATGCGACGAAGCGGGCGCTGATTTTGTTCATGGCTCCATTATCCTCTCCCTGCGGGCACGAAAAAAGGAGAACCCTGCATGGTTCTCCTTTACGAGCGGTGAATAAGGGGAAAGGGACCTTACTCAATCGCAATCGTACTAACGGGCTGGGATTTCTTAACCGAAGCCTTCGGGAAGGTAATTTCCAAGACGCCATCTTTGTAAGAGGCTTTGATTTCCTTCTCTTCGACCTCGCCCACATAGTAGGAACGGGTCGCAACGCCGGAGAAGCGTTCGCGATGCAGGAAGTTGCCCTTCTTGCCTTTGACGTTTTCGGTGCGATGGACCTGAGCCTTCACGGTGAGGTATTTATCCTTCAGAGAGAGGCCGATATCCTGTTTGTTGAGGCCCGGCAATTCAATCGAAAGGACGTAGTTATCGCCTTCCTCGGTGATGTCGGTCTTCATGTTCAGAACGCCGTAGTCTTCGCTTTCGGTTTCATCGCCGAACAAAGCATCGAAGAACGGATCCAAGAAGCCTCCGTTGTAACGAGCAACATTGTTTTCCATAATTCTAAACCTCCAGGTTTTCTAGCACTCACTCTTTTCGAGTGCTAACCATACAATAGCCCTCTTTTTAGCACTGTCAAGGTTTGAGTGCTAAATTATTGAAATTTCTTTTGGGGACGAAAAACCGCCCTCCTTCCGAAGGGCGGCCACCAATCCAAGAGGTTGTCTTTATTTATATTCTCCCGTCTTCCAAAGGTAGATGCCGCCTCGGAGATTTTTCGCTAAGCGGATGGAGATGCCGCCTTTTACGTATACGACCGCGCCGGGGAGAGAAGAAATCGGAGTATCCGAAACCACGAAACCCGCATCGAGAAGCGCTTTTTCGTATTCCGCGTAGAAGCTCGCCGCGTCCGCGGTGGTCGAGTTGGAGGAGATTTCCAGCTCGCTTGTAGAATCGGTGACGTCCCAAAGTCGGTAAAGATCGGGGTTATAAACGTAAGGGACGTTCTTGGCTTCATCGCCGAAGTACTTCGTCAAATAGGTAGAAATCCGATTCCCTTCTTCCGCCCAAGTCGTAGGCTGGGTGAAGGCGGCAAGGTTCTTGATTGCCTTTTGGGTCGCCTCTTCTAAGGAAGCGTCATCCCCATAGGAGAAGTGAAGCGTCTCCGATCCGGAGGAGAACATACCATCGCTATAAGAATAGGAGGCAGAGGAAATTTTCCCTGATGATTGGTCCAGTCGAAGGGTGAATGTGGAGGGAAGGAAATCTTCGCCTTGGAATCCGAGGATCATCCCATCCTTCGCCCCGGAGAGGACATAGGAGTCGAACGCGAAGCTGCCATCGTTCTTCTGCCGGAACAGATTCGGGGAGAGATGGAAGCCGATTTCGCTTTTGATTTCCCCTTCTTTTGCAAAGCCATTCGGCAGCACCGATCCCTCCCGGTCGATGAGGAAGCGTCGATAGGAATTCCCGTTATCCTTCACATAGCCATAACTATAGGAAGTGAGGCCCGCGCCGGTTAGATATTCCTTTTTCTTCAAAAGGATCTCGCCGTTGTAGAAAGTGGTGAATCGAGAGTTGCTGTTCTTGTCGTCTTGAGCCGTGACGCAGAAGGCGGAATCCCCGGAGAAAGCGGAGAAGGCTTGCTGCAAAGAGAAGGAAAACGGTTTGTCCTCATAAGGCTTCACTTCCGTGATTGCGCGAGGGGAAACGAGGGAAGAAACGATCTTCAAATCGTAGAAGAAAGCGCTGCCCGCGCTGTCGGTCCCGGTTTGAGTCGGATAGGAGAAGATGATCTTCTCAAAAGATCCGTCTTTGACGTAAAGATCAACCGAGGAAATACCGCTCCGGCCATTCAATGAGCAGACGGAGGAAAAATAAGAGGATTGCAGCCAGCCATAATAATGGTAACGACCGGGCTCGACTTCCCGGAAAGCCTTCAAGTCCGAACGCAAAAGATCCAAAACATAAGGGAAAGAGGAATCGAAAGAATAGTACCGGGAGAAGCTCTCGCGGCTCACTTCGTTATCCCCGTTAAGCCCGACGTAACGAGGAACGCCGTCTTCTCCTTCTTCCACCAAAGTCGCGGTTTTCTCACCGGTCGAAACATCGATCAAAAAGCGTTCATAGACGCCTTTTTTCCGGTTCACCTCTTCTTTGGCGATCGCACCCGAATTTCCGTTCGCAAGCGTGGCGATGCTCTCGTTGTCAAAGGAAACGGCGGTACTGTCGGAAGAGAGAACTAAATTGGAAAATTCGCTTTCGGAAAGCATTTTTTCCGGGATTTTGCGGTGATTTTCAACGTATTTCTCCAAACAGGGGATGCTTGCCGTTCCAATGGAAGCGAAGGACCCGCGGGCAGACTCGATATCCACGAGCTTATAGGAAGTGTCGAATCCCTGAAGGACAAAGGAAAGGGCGTTGTTCTTGTTGATGGAAAGCTTCGCCCGATAAAACGTCCCATCTTCGGCCTCGGAATCGAACCCGCACATTTTGGCCAGGGCTTTGATCAACTCCGTGTTGGTGGAATAAAGGAAGTCCTCCCCGTCCGCCTTGAAAAAAGTATCCGCTTCAATATCGCTTTGGCTGAGGGCCTGCATGAAATTGAATTCGGAGAAGTCGGTGTAGGGGGAAGTCGTCCCGGCGTAAAAATCCGTTTTGACCAACGGGGTTGTGACCTCCACATCCCCTTTCATCGAAAAGGAGCATTGATAAAGGATCCGGTCGGAGTTCGTTTTCTCCGAATCGAAGCTTTCCAAGGCAAGATAGCCTACCCCTCTCAGTTGAGAGACAAGGTAATCGGGGGTGAAGGTTAGGGCCGTTCCCCCTTTCACCCCGAAAATGAAACGATTGCTTTGAATGATTTTGGAAAACAAAATCGAAAGGTTTTCCTCGCTTAGAGCAAGGGGGGCTTCAGAACTAGAGATTTCGGAGGTTGTTTGGCTCGAGGAAGCATCCGAGGAAGCTTCGCTCGAACTCCCCTCCGAAGGGATGGGCGCTTGGCACGCAAGCAAAGAGAAGGCGCCCAGCAAAAAGGCGGGCAAAAGGAAACGCTTTTTCATATCAGAACGTTTTAATCACCTGGATCGACAGGATGATTCCCTCCGTATAGTCATTGCCAGATTGATCTTTCGGGGCGTAGTACTCCGGAAACTCGGTGGAAACAATGTCGGCAACTTCCAAAATAAGCCCGGAATCGCCGATCAAAAAGAAATTTTCGGGCACATCGGAATTGAAGAAAGTGTCGTAATATTGGCTTTCGTACTTTTTGAGTTCTTTCTGCGTTGGGTTTTGCAGCCCAGCGGATGCCAGCTTTTCTTTATACGTCGCGATAAGCATGGCGTTTTTGTTCCGATTTTTCCCCGTTTCGGCAACCAGCCCGAAATAAGAGCCCGTCGAAGCATAGTCGTAGGACCAGCCATCCTCCGCGGGGATATCCATAAACGGCAGCGCATCCGGCCCGCCGGCGCGCTCCATGATGGCTTCAAGTTTGGGGTAAATCTCTTCCCCAATCGACTTCCAGCCTTCCAAAGGCAAAGAGTCGTCGGACGAAGCATCCGAAGATTCAACGGAAGAAATCGGCTCATTGGAAACTACTTCCGAAATAACCGAGGAAGAGGCCGGAGAGTCCGAAATGCTGCACCCTCCAAGCAAGCAGGGCAAGAGCAGACATAACAGGAATTTTTTCTTCATAGCAGTGGCCTCCTTTTTGTATGAAAAGGAATTTAATTCAGCGCGGTTTTTTGTCAACCTAAGCGCGCGGGTTTTCCCTTAGCAAACGAATGCTTTCCTTGGCAACGTCTTCCTGAAGTTGCCGGGAAATCGTCCCGGCCCTCCCACGGAAATCCGGAAGAAGAAGCCACGGGGCGGAGCTTTTCTCGCGGGCTTTTTTCAGAATCAGCTCATTGATCCTCTCGCAGAAAGAAGAGAGGGAATCATCAAGCCCCGCCTGCGTCCAGGACGAAAACCAATACAAGGCGTCTTGGAAAAGAGGCGCCACGTCGCCTCCGGTCAAAAACAAGCCAACCTCAGGCAAAGAAGGTTTCCTTTTGTGATAGGCGTCGAAAAGCAAAAAGGAATAAAAACTGCTCAGCCTAAGGAATTCCTCGTCCAATGGGTAGTCCTTTTTTAATGGGAAGAAAATTGAAACCTCTCGGTGAATCAAATCGTTCACGAAAGTGGCGAACTTTTCGCGCTTCTGTTCGAAATCCTGCTTGTCTTCCATAATCCCCTCCAACCTTTCCTTAAAGGAAAATCGAGGGGAATGCCGATTATTTTTCCTTCGTTAAATCCAGGAAGCGGCTCTTCAAATAGGCAGACAGAGAAAGGGGGTTGATGCCAACTTGGAAGCCCCTTTTCCCGCCGGAAAGGAAAATCACGTCGAAAAGTTGGGCGGTCTCGTCGATGAAAACGGGGAAGTTCTTCTTCAAGCCGATGGGAGAACACCCGCCATGGACGTACCCGGTCAAAGGAAGGAGTTCTTTTTGAGGAATCATCTCAATGGATTTTGCCCCCACCGCTTTCGCGGCCTTTTTCAAATCCAGCTCCATCTCAACGGGGATGCAAAAAACAAAATGCTCCTTTTTGCCATCCTGAGTAACAAGGGTTTTAAAAACGCATTCGGGATCTTCCCCCAAAGTTTGGGCGACCCCCTCCCCGTTCACGATTTCCGGATCGTAAGTTTTGATTTGATAGGGGATCGTAGCGGCGTCGAGCAGACGCATGACATTGGTTTTCTCTTGCTGTGCCATGCCATCATTGTAATGCCTTTCCAAAGAAAAAAGCCCATCCCTCAGAGGATGGGCCCAAGATTAGAAGAGGGAGCTCATCATTTTCAGCGCATCTTCGCTGATGGAGAGCTTATCCCGACTTTCCTTTGGAAGCTTTTGAACCAGCTTCAATTGATTGACGACATCGGCTTTTTTGCTGGAAGCGGGATAATTCGGGTTATTCAAATTCGCTTTCAGCTTCTTTTCGCCTTTCAAGGCATCCTGCAGAGGATCGCGCTTTTCAGCCTTTTTAGCCGCCTTGGCAGGCTTCTGTTCCGGCGTTTCCTGTTTTCCTTTTTTCGTGGATGCAGGCTTGGTTGCAGAAGCGGGCTTTTTAGGCTCAACAGGCTTCTTTTGGGTTATTTTTGCAGGCTTTTTGATTGCAGTGGCGTCTTGTTTTGCAGCGGGCTTCGCTTTGGCAGAAGGCTTGGTTGCAACCTCTTTTTTCAAAGGTTCGGCCTTGGCTTTGCCTTTTTTCGGCGTGACGGGTTTCGCGGCTTCTTCCTTCTTCGTAGGGGCGGGCTTCTTTTTGCTAGGAGCCTTCTTTTTCTCCGAAGGAATCCCCATCGCTTCTCGGCGAGCCGAACGTTCGATCCAGCCCTTTTTCCGTTCGTCGGTGGGAACGCCAATGACAAGGGTCACACCAGCCGGAACGGCCGCGGAAGTATTGGGTACTGCTTTAACGGCAGCGGCTTCTTTCTTTGGGCTTTCCTCTTTTTTGGCAGAAGAAGGCACCTCGGAAACAGCTTGAGCAACCGGCTCTTCTTTTTTAAGGACCGGAGCAGGCTTAGGGGCCTCTATTTGAGCAGCGGGTTTCGCTGCTTCCTTGACGGACGAAGCCTCTTTTTCCGTTTGCGCGGAAGGATCCACCAGGGTAACAGGATTCAGATCAAGATAAACCTTATAACCCCTCTCTCCTTTTTCCGCGTTGATGCGGAAGGAAGGGTAGGAAACGTCAGCGCTATTTCCCTTTTTCAACCTTTGCTCTAAGGAAGCCAGGATTTCGTTTTGATCCTTCGAGGTTAAATCAAGAGGACCATGGACGAAGGAAACGTAAGGGATGCTCGGGTCACGGAAGAGGACGCCATAATGCTCGGCAACCATGGAAAGAGCATAAGAGAGGGTTTTGCCTTCCCCATACCACAGTTTTTTCGCCGGAGCTTTCATCAAAACCGTTGGAGTTTCTTTGATTTCCGGTTCAGGCTTCGGAGCTTCTGCAACCGGCTTTTCCACCTCGGGTGCTTTCGCCTCCTCTTTCGGTTTTTGCCCTTGGCTTAGAAGGGCTAAGCTTTCCTTCAGCTTTTTCTCGCCCTGGAGAAGATGAAGACCGTTTTTCTCCGCCTCGGGCAACGTGGCTAAAACGCTAAGTTGCTTTTGGATATCCGCGATTTTGTTGTCGAGCGGATAATTTGGATTCTTCAAATTCGCGTTAAGCCTTTGATCCGCGGCAAGGATTGGGCTGATGCCAAAATCGTCTTTCCCATTGTACTTAAGATCTAAAGCAGGCTGCTTTTGCGCTAATTTTTCCGCAAAGGACGGCTTTTTTTCGTTGGAACGTTTTTCGTTCCTTTCGCGCCATCTCTGATATCCGAATATCTCTTCGCCTTGGTTGGGGTCAAGTTTACCACCCGAAACCACCTTGAAAACAGACACTTTTCTTCCTCTTTGGGAATTGAGGTTGTTGAGGTTTTTCAAATCGGTAGCCAATTTTTTGTCTTGGGTAATGACAAGGATTCTTTTGGTGAGGCGATCTTCGCTGACTTGAGAGTAAATCGCATTGTCCGCAAAATTTTGATTGTGGTTTTTCTTTCCCACGCAGAGAAGCTTCAAACGTTTCGCTTCTTTGAAAATTTTGAGGGCCCTCATCGCGGGGATTCGCTTATCGGGGTTCTTCCGATCGTGCGAATGCTTCTTCAGTTCCGCGATTGCCGCTTCCGGCACCGTAATAACGAAGTTTTCGTCCAAATACCCTTTGGCTTGATTGTAAACATCCAACCATTCCGGAAAGGAATCTTCCATCAGAGAGCAAGTATCCAGGATCACGCTGTCGAAACCCGTAAGGAGCCTCGCCAGGGATGCGGCTTTGTTCTCATCACTAAACATAATCTTTTCTTTGTTTCTAAATCGAAACCTCCTTCCGGGGCATTATACATCAAGTGGAAGGCAAAAAAAGTTAATCGTGGAGGGGGCCGAACTTGTCCACCAAGAAAGAATGGAATTCCGAAGACAGCTTTTTGTAATCGATTTTCAAAACGGAAGTGTGTTCGAATTTCTTCTTGATGAAGAGGAAATCGGGCCACTCATACTTGTTGTACTCTCGGTGCAGGGTATCTAGGATGGCTTTCTTCGCCTCTTCTTCATCTACGCCGGGCGCCAATTCAACGTAAAGAGCGGTATCGTCGTATCCTTTGTAGGTTTCCCCCAAATAAGCGCACTCCTCCACTTCTTTCAGATTGGAAACGCTCTTTTCGATAGAAAGAGGATACACGTTCATCCCTTTTTTCTTGATGATCCGCTTGAACCGGGAGATGAAATACAAGAAGCCATCTTCGTCCATTTTTCCCAAATCGCCCGTCTTGAGATAACGCTTCCCGTCGATTTCGATGAAGGGATTCACGTCTTCGGGGTGGTAATAGCCCACCATCAAAGTATCCCCTCCGACGGCGATTTCCCCTTCGGTCATCCGCGGGAGTTCTTTTCCGTTTTCATCGATGATTTTCACATTCACCCCGGGGATGGCTTTCCCGATGGAATCCTTCCGCCAATCGGAAAGGCGGTTCACGGCCAAAACATTGACCGCTTCGGTAAGGCCATACCCTTCCATAAGGCGTCCCTCCGAACCCGCTTCCCTCAAGCGAACGTTGAAACGCTCAATCAAAGAGGGAGAGATGAAATCACCGCCGACCCAGCAGTTGCGGATTGGGCGAAGAATCTTCCCTTTGAAATGTTTGTTCTTCAGCAAAGCCTCATAGACTGTGGGGACGCCAAGCAAAGTCGTGAGCCTCCCCTTCTTCAAAAGCTGAATGACCTTCTTCGTGCGGAAAGAGCTAAGCAAGCCAATCGCCCCGCCTAAAAA
>JBNMGG010000038.1:0-10707 GCA_050872145.1 Candidatus Alloenteromonas sp.
CCCGTAAGCTTCTCTTACGCCTTCGGGGTGAGTTATACATCCGCCCCGGCTTTCTATTACTTATTCCCCATCCTTTTCGTTCTCTTCGCCCTTTCCGGATTGATTTTCCTCCCTTCCGTGCTGGAACTTTCCCTTGCTTGCTTCGTCTTCGCTTTCTTCTCCCTGCTTGCTAGCCTTCTTTTCTACGTGGTTTTGCCCCTGCTGATGAAATCGCGTCTTAAGATGGTTCAGCCGATCAAGGCGAGGTTCTATTCCGACCATTGCGAATTCGTCAATGCGGTGGCGACCCCGAAGGAAGCCCTCGGGGAAGTGGCCCTTTCCGTCCCTTATCCGAATCTGAGGAAAATCCGGGAAACCAAATCGACCTTATTCATCCTTTTCCGCTTCCAAGGGAAAAGGAACGTGATCGGGCTGGAGAAAAGCGCCTTGCCTTCCGGCCTAGCCGAGTTCATCCTGGCCAAGAAGAAGTAGGGGAGCCATAACAATGCAGGCGGGGGCGTTGCCTCCGCCTTTTTGATATGAAAAAGCCTCCCTCTCGGGAGGCTAGGAAGCTCGTTGCTTATTCGGCGATGACTTTCTTGGCGGTCTCAACCAATCCGGAGAAGGCCTTGGGATCGTTGATGGCGATCTCGGCGAGCATCTTGCGGTTGATTTCGATGTTGCTCTTCTTGAGCCCGTTCATGAAGCGGGAATAGGAGATGTTGTTGACGCGGCAAGCGGCGTTGATCCTCTTGATCCAAAGCTTGCGGAAGTCGCGCTTGATCAAGCGACGGGAAACGTAAGCGTAGCGGAGGGAGTGGCAAACCTGCTCCTTCGCGGTTTTGAACAAAAGATGCTTGGAACCGAAATAGCCTTCGGCGCGCTTAAGAACCTTTTTACGACGGGCACGGGTAACGGTGCCACCTTTGACTCTAGCCATGGTATTTTCTTCCTCCTATCACTTAGAGATCATGAACTTGATCCGCTTGTAGTCGGTGCGGCCAAGGATGCCAGCGCCGCGGAGCTGACGCGACTGCTTGGCGGTTTTGTAAGGAGCGTGGTGTCCTTTGAACGGGTGGACGTATTTGATCTTTCCAGTGCCCGTGACCTTGATGCGCTTCATCAAGGCGCGATTCGATTTCATCTTCGGCATTTGAGGTTTCCTCCTATTTCTTCTTTTTGACGACGATGGCGGAGAAGCATTTGCCTTCCCAGAAAGCGGGCTTGGCGAATGAGACGTCTCCATTCTCCTGAAGGATTGCGACGAATTTGTTAAGCAGCGCTTCCCCGAGGTCTTTGTGGGCCATTTCGCGGCCCTTCAAGATCACGCGGACGTTCACTTTATCGCCATCTTCCAGGAATTCCTTGGCTTTCTTGGCTTTGGTCTGGATGTCGTGCTCCCCAATTGCGATGTGGAGTTGGACTTCCTTCAGCTCGGCCTGCTTCGAATTCTTTTTGAGCTCGCGATCCTTCTTCTGCTGCTCGAAACGGTACTTGCCGTAATTGAGAATCTTGCAGACGGGCGGATTGGCGTTGGGGGCGACGCAGAAGAGGTCGAGGTTGTAGCTGGACGCGAGCATGTTGGCTTCGCGGGAACTCATCCTGCCCAGGTTCTGGCCTTCCGGGCCAATCACCATGACGACCGGATAACGGACGTGTTCGTTGATCGGATCGAAACGCTTTTGCGGACGGCGTTCTGGTTTGCTGAAATAGCGAATGGTTGCTTTCCTCCTTGGTCGAAAAACGGGGCCGCAGAGGGTCCCGTTGCATTACTGATGTTTGCCTTCAGTAGTTTGGGCCAATTCCCGATGGGAATCTGGCGAGCGCGGGGAGCGACTGCTTTCTACGTCTATCGACGCGTGCAATTCTACCCTTCCAAACCTCTCTCGTCAACCGCCCAATCACAAATCGTACAAACGTCGGAGACACCCCGCTCATTGCGCAGTCAGCAAAGCGTAGGAAATTGAGATGGCATCGGCCAAAAAGGCGCATCCGGACAGGAAGAAAAGGCTGATGTCGGCGATTTGGAATTTCTTGCCCAACTTCTTCGCAAAGGGATAGTAGAAGCAAGAAGACACGAAAATCCCCAAAAGGATCCCAATCCAATTCGCCTGGACGCTTGCTTCCTCCGCGAACAAGGAACGCCCCTCCAAGAAGAGAAACGCCTGGGTGGAGGCAGCGAAAGCCAAGAACAGTCCGAGGAAAATCCTCCCCCAAGGCCCTTCTTTGCCCTTGAATTTGAAATAGAGGACGTAGAAAACGAGAAAGGGGACAAAACTGACGATGCAACCAACCATCGAAAGGCTCATAGGACCTCCTTTCGGCAGTAACGCTGATTGCGGTCGGTGGGGCAAAGGGGATTGCTCATCGCGATCACCCCGCGGTCCAATGCGGGACGGAGGTAATTCTTCTGCAACCCAAGCCTCGACTTAAGCCCCAGAAGGGCGCAAAGCTCGGAGGCGGAATAGAAACGCCCGATGGCCATCTTCGAAAGCAACCGGTCCACCAGCGGAGAAGGGGCCGTCTGCTTTTGCGTCGCCTCCTTCAGCAAGGCGTTTACGCTGGAAAGCACCAAAGTGAGCAGGCATTCGACAAAAGGGGCGTTGTCTTGCTTGGCGCTGCTTTCCTCAAAAGCCTTCGCGAGTTTGTCCTTTTGGTAGTAAAGCGACTTCTCGATTTTCAGCGCGTCCATCGATCTTCCAGCCTTACCAAGCATCGCCTTGAACCAGTAACGGGCCAGCAAGCCGTTTTGGCTGGAATAGGGGGCCAAAGCCAAAACCTCGAAGTAAAGCAAGCAGGCTAAGGTGACTGGGGACATGATCTCTTTGTTCTTCTTTTCGAATTCGAAAAGGTTCTCCAATAGCTTCCTCACTTTGCTATAAGGGGGTAGGGGATAGGAAATCCCGTCGACCTTCGAACTCTTTCTCATCGGAACCCCGTCCACATAAACCGCCTTTTCGAAACGCTCGAGAATCGCGGGTGAGTAGGGGTATTCTTTCCCCAACCGGGAATAAAGCCGGAACAAGGAGGTGGCCAAAGGATGGGAAGGAAGCTCCTCGCCCTTTTTCAGCGCGCGCACCTGGGACGGGGTGAGGGCAATGCCTTCGCAGGCCAAAGTGAATTTGACCTCCTCAGCATGGCAAGCAGCGTCCGGCTCCACCGTGCCAAGGCAGGACAGGCGCCCGAGGCGGAAGGCGATGTCGCTGGAAAGGCGGAGGATGCTGTGATTGACGCTCATGGCGGAGCGGTAAGGCGGCAATGGGGAATTTGTGATCATAGGTGTGATTATTTTATGTTCGATTGGGATGAAGCAAAAGAGGAAGAAGGCTATTTCCTTGCATATTAAAGCAAAAAGAAAACCCCAGGATTCCTCCCGGGGCGTTTACACGAAGCTTCCTCAGTCGTTGAAGGGGTTTTCGTCTTCGTTTTCCTCATCGTCATTGATGGGGGCGAAGATGTTGAGCTTGGCAAGCTCCTCTAGCTTGGCATCGTAATCGAGTTCTTCCTGGTTCATAACTTTTTCCTCCCGCATTGCGTTCCGCTTCATTTCCGGAACGCCAATACTTTAGTCCAAAAAAAGAAGGAAAAAAGGCCTTTTCCCGGCTAAGCGCTTTCATAAGCGCTTTCAGAAAACGCTTTCATAAAAACATTCGATGGCAAGCCTTTTTTAAAGCGCTTTCACTAATCTATGAAAATATTTTCATTGAGTGGTTTCCTTATGTTTTCACAAAAAAAGCCCCTTTTTCAAGGAGCTTTGAATGCCAAATTCCCGCTTAGAATCGAGCCTTTTCGGCAATGTGCTTCTGGATGAGTTTCTTAAACTCTTCCTTGGAGACGGTGATTTGGTCTTTCTGCCCGTAGACGCGGTAGGTGAGGGAGGAATTCTCCACTTCCTTGTCGCCGATGACGATGGAGTAGGGGACTTTCTCGACTTGGGCGTTGCGAATCTTGTAGCCAAGCTTTTCGTTGGAATCGTCGATTTCGACGCGGACGTCCAAATCCCTCAATTCCTTTTCGATTTGCTTAGCGTATTCCAAGTGGCGGGAGAGATTCACCGGCAGCAATTTGACCTGAACCGGGGCGAGCCAAGTCGGGAAAGCTCCGCCGTAGTTCTCAATCAAAATGCCGATGAAACGCTCAATGGAGCCGAAGACGACGCGGTGGAGCATCACCGGCTCGACCTTGTTGCCATTCTCGTCGATGTAGAAGCACCCGAACCGGTGCGGCAAGTTGACGTCGAGCTGAATGGTCCCGCATTGCCAGGTCCTGCCCATCGAATCCTTGAGCTTGAAGTCGAGCTTCGGCCCGTAGAAAGCCCCATCGCCCGGGTTGATCTGGTATTCATGGCCCGAATCCTTGCAAGCCTGGGCCAAAATCGCCTCGGACTGATCCCAGAAGGAAACCTCGCCGATGAAATCGTCGGGGCGGGTGGAGAGGACGATCTTATAGGAAAGCCCGAAGACGCTGTAGACCTCGTCGAAAATGGCCATGATGCGCTTGACCTCGTCCTCGATCTGGTCGCGGCGGAGGATGATATGGGCGTCGTCCTGGGTGAAGGCGCGGACGCGGAAGAGCCCGTTGAGGGCCCCGCTAGCCTCGTGGCGGTGGACGTGCCCGAGCTCGGAGATGCGCATCGGCAGCTCGCGGTAACTGTGGATGCCGTTTTTATAGACCAGCATCGCGCCGGGGCAGTTCATCGGCTTGATCGCGTAGTCCTCTTCGTCCACCTTGGTGGTGTACATGTTGTCCTTGTAGTGATCCCAGTGGCCGGAAGTCTCCCACAGCTTGCGCGACATCATCGTCGGGGTCATGACCTCGAGGTAATCCGCCTTCGCGTGGAGCTTGCGCCAATAGTTCACCAACTCGTTCATGACGATCATCCCCTTGGGGAGGAAGAAAGGCATGCCCGGGGCGTAGTCACTGAGCATGAATAAACCAAGCTCTTTGCCGAGTTTCCTGTGGTCGTTGTCCTTTCTCTTTTGAAGGATCTCAAGATGCTCTTTTAAAGCCTCTTCGGTGGGGTAGCAGGTCGCGTAGATGCGGGTCAGCTGCTTGTTCTTGCTGTCGCCCCTCCAATAAGCCCCGGCCACCGAAAGCAATTTGAAGTGCTTCAGATAAGAGGTGTTCGGGACGTGGGGCCCGCGGCAAAGGTCGATGAAATCGCCCTGCTTATATAAGGAAATGGTCCCCTCGAGTTCTTTGATGTGCTCAACTTTATAATGGTTGTTCGCGAAGACCTTCAAGGCCTCTTCCTGGGAAACCTCTTCCCTTTGGAAAGGGATGGCTTCTTTGGAAAGCTTCTTCATCTCCGCTTCGATCGCGGGGAAGTCCTTGTCGGTGATGACTCGATCCCCGAAGTCCACGTCGTAGTAGAAGCCCTCTTCGATGGCTGGGCCGAATCCGAACAAGCACCCCGGATAAAGGTGCATCAACGCCTGGGCCATCAAGTGGGAGCAGGAGTGGTTGAGCATCTCGAATCCATCCGGGTCCTCCGGCATGACGAAGCTGACCTCGCCTTCCTGAACTTGGTTGTTCATGTCGAAGAGCCTGCCGTTTTGGCGGAACGCCAACGCCTTGTTCTTCTTTTCCGGGTCAACGATCTTCGCCAAAGCGAAGCCGATGATGGGGGATTCGACTTCGAATTCCTTCCCTTGATAGACGACTTTCATGGAATGTCCTCCTAAACAAATAAAAGCGCCCTGCATAAGGACGCTTGGCTGCGCGGTACCACCTTACTTCACGGAGGAATCCCCCCGTGCTCTCTTCTCCCTTAACGCGGTGAGATGCGCCCGAGTTATTTCCCCGGGGGCTCGGGAGTGGTACTCCATGCGCCTATAGGCGCTTGAGCGTGTCTCCGTCAACGCGCCTTTATTCTAGGAGGGAGGAATCGGAAGTCAAGACGGCGGACAAGAAAATCCCCGCTTCAAATCAAGCGTCATCTGAGGCGGCTTACTCCGCCTAATTTTGGCAAGGTTTTCCCGATCGGGCCCGCTGCGCATGTGGTTTTGCCTTACTTTTCAATTCAAACATTTGCCTCAGGCATCGTCCTACTTCGGAAAAAGATATAGAAATACGATTTTCCAAAGTAATCATTGTTCGGTAGAATGTCTTGCCATATAATTACTTCGGAAAAAGACATACAAATACGATTTTCCGAAGTGGAGGGACATATGATTATTCAACGCGATGCCTATTTGAACAAGTTGATTCGGAAAAAGAATAATGGGTTGATCAAAGTCATTACCGGCCTTAGAAGATGCGGCAAAAGCTATCTTCTTTTTCATCAGTTTTATGATTATTTAATCCAATGTGGCGTCCATCCAGAGAACATCATTGCCTTGTCGTTGGACGATGATGAAAACGCGTCGCTCCGAAATCCGAACGAACTTTCGGCTTACTTGAAATCTTCCATCAAAAGCAAAGACGAAAGCTATTACGTTTTGCTGGATGAGGCTCAGTTTGCCATCACGGAACAGGAAAAGAAAGGGCAAGAACCCATCCGCCTTTACGGCATCTTGAACGGATTGCTTTCAAAGGGGAATGTCGACGTTTATGTCACGGGATCCAATTCAAAATTTCTTTCCTCCGATGTTATGACGGAATTCCGGGGAAGGGGCGACGAAGTAAAGGTATATCCTCTCACCTTTAAAGAATTTTGCTCCGCTTATTCTGACAAGAACGTTTTGGAGGTTTGGGAGGAATACAGCCGGTATGGGGGGATGCCTTATTTACTGTCGTTGCAAAACGACGAGGACAAAGAAGATTACCTCGACCATCTGGTCAATCTGACGTATATCAAGGATGTCGTGGAAAGATACCATCTTCGGGGAGATGTTGTCCTTGACGCATTGTTCAACATCCTCTCTTCATCCATCGGCTCCTTAACGAATCCAACTAAATTGGCGAACACGTTCAAATCTCATCAAATCCATGCATCCGACATCACCGTCTCGAAAGAGATCGGCTATTTGATTGATGCCTTCATCATTTCCAAGGCGGAACGCTATGACATCAAAAGGAAACGTTACATCGATTCGCCGTATAAATACTACTTTTCGGACATTGGCCTGAGAAATAGCCGGCTGCATTATCGTCAGCAAGAGCAGACCCATATTATGGAGAACATCATTTACAACGAGTTGGTCGTCCGCGGATTTAACGTGGATGTCGGAGTGGTTGAGCGCGCAGAAAAAGGAAGCGACGGAAGGCAAAAGAATCTTAGGCGAGAAGTGGACTTTGTTTGCAATAAAGGAAGCGATCGTTATTACATTCAATCCGCCTACACCTTAGCGGACGAGGAAAAGCGGAAGAATGAGCTAAAGGCGCTGGATTCCATCGACGATTCGTTTCGGAAAATCATCGTCACTCAAGATTTTGCCAAGCCTTGGAAGACGGATAAGGGCTACCTCGTGATTCATTTGTTCGATTTCCTTTTGGATGAAAACGCCATGAATCGGTAGGCCCGTTCCTCAAAAGACGAAGACCGCCAAATAAACGGCGAGGCACAGAACGGAAATCGCCCCGGTAATCGCGAAGCAAAGGCCCTTCTTTTTGCCAAATGATGGGGAGAAGATCCAATAAGCCAAAAATAAGGCGGCCAAGGCGCAGACGATCGCCCCGCCGATTTCTAGCTGCATCGCGTCCAAGCTGTCGATGAAGAGCCCTCTTTCGCTGATGAGGTATCCCCCGGAAGAGGATGGGGCGTTGTTCCAAGCCCGCCAAGAGAGGAAATCCGAGAAGGCGAAAATCGCGAAGTCGAAGGTGCAGGAGCCCACCATGTTGCCAATCGCCGCGTCGGCGTTTTTCTTCCGCAGGAGTTGGGCGGTGGAGACGACTTCCGGGATGGAAGTCCCAATTCCAAGCAGCAACGCCCCGGCCACCGAACCGCTCAGGAAAGGCAATTCGATTTGGATGAGCTTAGTCAAATACGTCAAGGCGATCGACGTGCCGATGAGCCCCAAGGAGCAAAGCAAGAAGAACAGCCCTGTCTTTTTGACGCTCCAGGGGTTTTTCGACTCCTCTTTAAGGCTTTCCTCTCCTTTTTCTTTCGGCTGCAAGAAAAGGGAAAGGACGTACAAAGCGAAGATGACAACGCTCATCGCGTTGATGTCGCCAAGCATCAATTGCCATTGCTTCGGGGCGAAGAAGGCATAGGCGGAGAAGCCATACATCGCAAGGCAAAGCAAAGCGTTCCAAAGGTGGAATTTCTTAATTTTGCATTCGCGGAGGCGCTTCAAGAAAAGCAAGGTCTCCAGCATCAGCACCACCAAATTGAAGATGATCGAACCGAAGATATCGCCGACGACGAACTCGGGCTTATTGACCACGAACACCGAGGAAAGGGAGGTGAAAAGCTCAGGCAAAGAGGTCACCACCGCAAGGAGCACCCCGCCGAGAAACGCCCCCGAAAGCTTGGTTTTCTTGTCCAGGAGATCCACCAAATCCCCCAAGGCGAAAGCCAAAAAGACCATCGCCCCCAAATCGATCAGATAAACCGGATAAATCCACCACATAATGTCCCTCCTATGGCGGCCCAAGAAAAAAGACTTGGGCAAAAACGGAAATCCGCTTCTGCTCAAGTCTCGTCCATTAAGGCTAGCCAGGCATCCCGGAGGGCTGCAGTGCTGTTGGCTTTGTCTCGGTTTCCCGAGGACTACTCCCTTAAGCGCCCTCCATTCTAGTGGGACGCTTTTCCTCCGTCAAGGAGGGTCACTCTTCCGGATCGGCGTCCAAAGCGGCGAATTTTTGGGCCATCGTCGGATTCCCGCGGGTGAGTTTTTTGATCGTCAAATCCTGGGCTTTGTCGTTGGCGAGGCGCAGATTGTTCTCGCTGTTAAGAAGGTTCTCTTTTGTTTTCTGCAGGTGATCGATGGTTTTGTCGATTTCCTCGATCGCCTTTTGGAAGCGCTCCGAGGCCAAGCGGTAGTTCCGCCCGAATTTGTCTTTGAAGTCCTCCAGGGATGACTCAAAGCGGGAGACGTCGAGGTTTTGGCTGCGGGCCAAAGTCAGCTCCTTCTTATACCCCAACGCGTTTCGGTTGGCCCCCGACAGCAGCCCAATGATCGCGGTGAAGCATTGGGGACGGACCACGAACATCTTGGGGTAGGCGTAGGAAACGTCGACGATGCCCGCGTTGTAGAGCTCCGAATCCGGCTCAAGCAAAGAAACCAGAACCGCGTATTCGCACCCTTTCTCCCGCCGATCCTTATCCAGTTCCTTGAAGAAGGACTCGTTGGTCTTCTTGCTTGAGGTGGAGTCGGATTCGTTCTTCATCTCGAACATGATGGAGACGATTTCGTTTTGCCTTCCTTCGTCCTCGTAGTCACGGAAGATGAAGTCCCCTTTCGAGCCCGACTGGAGCGAAACTTCGTTGTCTTTGTGGAACTCGGCGAAGGGGTAAGCGGTGCAGCGGATGCGGTTGAACTCGTTGCTGCAGTGCTGCTCCAGCGTCTCGCCGATCATCTTCGTGGACATCCTCGCCTTGAGGTCTTTGTAGAACTCAACCTCCTTCTCCTTCGCTAGAAGCAGGGTGTTGTACCTCTCCTCGGTGGCTTTCTTCTCCAACTCCTGCTTGGCGGAGGATACTTCGATTTCTTTTTGCAACTCGGCGATTTTGCCCTCTTTCTCAAGGACGGCCTTTTGAATTTGCAACGGCAGGTTGCTGACTTGGTTTTTCAACCCTTGGATCTCTAAGTCTTTTCTCGACTCAAGCTCATTCAAAGATGCGTCTTTCTCCTTTTTTAGAAGTGCAATTTCCTTCTCCAAGTCGGCAAGCTTTCCTCGAAGGTCCTCCTTCTCCTTGCCGAACGCTTTCTCCTTTTCCGAAGAAAGGTTCGCCAGTGCCAAATCAACCGCCTGTTTTTTGCTTTCCTCCGCCTTTCCCAAGGAGGATTTCAGCGACGCGATCTCGGCTTTCAACTTCTCTTTCTCGCCATCTTCTTTGATTTGCTGTTCCTTCAACGCCAAATCTTTTTCCTTTTGCAGCGTCTGCTCTTTTTCTTCGACTCTCTTTTTGATTTCCTTCTCCATCTCTTCGGTTTTGATCTGGGCGAGTAATTTGGCGTAGTCGCTCTCCTCGATGGCGAAAGTGGTCCCGCAATTGGGGCAAGTGATGTTGGGCATGAAGATTTCCCCTTTCTTTCGCTTTATTATGGAACAAAAAAGCAAAACGTTTTCCTTAAATTTAAAAGAAAAGTGGGGTGCTACCCCACTCAGGTAATTTAATAATTCATTCCGTTCTTCGCGCCGTGAATAATTGCGAGAATGCCTGGAGCCTCAGCTCCCGTTAAAATGGCGAGAACGCCCAAAGCGATAAGTTTTGTTCGCGATGGGAGGCTATCGTTGCATTGAGCGGTCAAAGAAAAAGAAAGAATCCCCCCGATAATCCGCCGTTCTGGAATTAAAAAGAGCATCCATTGGAAATTCGGCTCTGGGGTTGGCTTTAGATACAAAAACAAAATTATATACGCACTAATGCTCCCCACAATAAGTAGAACGCCAAAGATAATCGACACAATTTTCAAAGCTCTTCTCATCGCGCTTCGCTCCTTTAGAAAGCATCTTACACTAACTGTTGGGAGTGACAATAAGTTTGTGTAATCTCCAAGCCGCATGAGCCCCAGCCTCCTTCAAATCTCGAATCCCACCGCCTTCCGCTCCTCCTCGCTCATTTCCGCGAGAAACTTCGCCGGCCTGGCGTCGCGGTTGTAGTCCTCGTAGACCTTCGCA
>JBNMGG010000047.1:0-6996 GCA_050872145.1 Candidatus Alloenteromonas sp.
ACGATATCGACACGAGGGAGATGGACTACGCGACGAGGAAAATGTTTGCAAGGATCGAATATCCGGATATATGCTTATCGGGACTTCGGTGACGGAACGCCCACACCTACAAAATTGGAACGCTAACCGGTTTGGATTAGACTATTCGCATGGATTTCGCCTCTTCCCTGAACCATTTCCCCCAAGATGTCCGCTTAAAGCTGGAAGCCTCTTTTTCCGAGCAGAGGACCCATGCGCTTTACCTTAATCCCAAAAAGGTGCGCGATGAGGATTTCTTGTCCCGCTTCCCCAAGGTCATGCCTCATCCTTTCATCCCCCACGCCTACCTTTACTTGAATAAAGATTACGAATTCGGGAAAAGCTATCTTTACGATTTGGGAGCCTATTCGATTCAAGACGCCTCCTCGATGGTGCCCCCGTTCGTTTTAAGCCCGAAAAGCGGCGAAAGAATCTTGGATTTATGCGCGGCTCCCGGAGGGAAGAGCATCCTCCTTTCCCTATTAATGGATGGAGGCGGGGTTTTGCTCAGCAACGACATCAATCCCGCGCGGGCGAAGGACCTCTCCTCCAACGTGGAAAGGATGGGCCTTGGAAACGTCATCGTGACCAATCAGGACTTCGCCACCGTTTACCCTTCCTTTCAAAAAGCCTTCGACGGGATCTTGCTGGACGCCCCCTGCTCCGGCTCTTTCATGTTCCGGAAAAACGCCCAGGCTGAAAGGGAATGGAGCCTTGAGAAAGTCCATCGCTGCGCCGCGATCCAGAAATCGCTTTTGGAATGTTGCTACGCCATGCTTGCTCAAGGCGGGAGGATGGTCTATTCGACCTGTTCTTTGTCTTTGGAGGAGAACGAGGGGATGATCTTGGATTTCCTTCTCTCCCACCCCGACATGAAGATTCTTCCCATCCAAGAGGAAAAGGGCTTTTACCATCCTTCTTCCTTGCCCGAATCGGTTTATTTGCTGCCTTGCTTCTTCCCCGGGGAAGGGCAATTCCTCTGCTTGCTGCAAAAGGAAGGAAATGCCCCAAAGCAAGTTGAGAGGCAAGCAAAAAGCAAGGAGTATTCGTCCTTTTTCGACTTTTTCGGCCTTTCCTCCCTCCATCAAATGGAGAATAAGAATTCTCTTAGCTGCCTTCCGATGGAATTCTCCACGCACGGAATCCGCGTTCTAAGGAATGGTCTTTTGGTCAGCGAACCCCCCTACCTTGAGCCCAGCCAATCCTTGGCCCATTACCTAGGGAAAGAATACCAAGTGGCCCTAAGCAAGGGGCAAGCCGCCTCTTTCTTCCGCGGGGAAACCTTCCCCCTTCCTTTGGAAGACGGCTATTACCTCGCCTCTTACGAGGGCATGGGGATCGGCTGGTTCAAAATGGTTCAGGGCAAAATGAAAAACCACTACCCCAAAGGATTGAGGAGAAATTACAAATCCCTTTGATCATTCCCGCAATTGCAGGAAGCTGAGCAGCGCGATTGAGCCGACGCATAAGCCGATGACGGACATCGAGATGGCGATCGGCCAAGACGAGAGGAAGATCCCATTGACGATGCCTCCTCCCAAAAGGAATCCGCCCAGGCCAATGGCAAAAACGGTCCACAGGGGCTTTGGGGAAGCGAAGAGGCAGACGAAGCCGAGGGCAACGCCCAAACAGGCGTAAACCCCATAGGCAACCAAAAAAGAAACGTAGTAAAGCGCGCTGGATTCTTTCGAGTAAAGGGAATAAAAGGTCCCAAGGACGCTGATGAGGCTTGCGATGATCAGGGCGCTGCCCAAGGTGCGGAGCAAACTCTTTTTGGGGTCTTTTTCCGCTTTCTTCAATTCTTCGTTCCCGCGATCGAAACTCATTTTTTCCACCATTTCACCGCTTTGACGCGGTTTTTCCTTTCTTGGTAATAGGCGATGTCGTACCGCTTGAACTCCTCCACCTGGGAAGAGACTTCCTTTTGGGCGAAGGAAGCGATGTCGACGGTGGATTCTCCGTCGAAACCCTCTTTCTTCTTCAAGGGCAAAGCCTTGATTTCGACGGGGAAGGAACGTTCGTGCTCGGATTTGGAAAGGGGGCGGAACGTGCCAAAACAAGCAAGGGGCAAAAGGTCGGCGTTCCCCCACTCAAGCAATTTGAAAGTTCCCGCGTGGAACTCGCCGACTTTTTGGGAGGGATCCTTCAAACGAGTCCCCTCGGGGTAAACGACCACGATGGTCGGGGTTTCCTTCATTTGCTTGCCGATTTTCATGAAGAGGCGGACGGCTTGCTTGGGATCCTCGCGGTCGAGGAAATAGCCGCCGATCGCCTTCACGCATCTCCCCACGAAGGGCATGTGCTCGACTTCCTTTTTGCCGATGAAGGTAATGGGACGGGGAGAAAGGGCCAATAAGGCCACGATGTCCATGATGGAAAGGTGGTTGGAGACGATGAGGGTGCTTTTTTGAAGGGTTTGGACGGTCGAGGAGAAATTCTCATCGAGGTTCATCCTCAGCTTTTTGGAAAGAGAAAAAGCAAGGCCGTGGACTTTGGCGTAGCGTTTCTCGAAAGGATATTTCTCCGGATGGGCGCTGTAGCGAACCATCCAAGCGAAGTAAGAGAAAACGATTTCGATCCCGGCGGTGAAAATGAGCCGGATCCATTTGAACAAGGCGATGCCTTTCCTTGGGGCGGGGAGATTCTGCATGGCTTTATTCTACCACCGCCCCCAAAGGAATTGGGCTTCACTCTTTTTTCTCGCCGCAGGGGTAGATTTCGTCGATCTCATCGACGATGACGAGGCCCATTGTTTTGTCGTTTTCCAACCTCCCTTTGATCACGATCAGGCTCCCGTCTTTGGCGGAGAAGAAAAGAGAGGAAGAGGATAAGGGGCAGAGGACGGGGAAGGAATCGACTTTGAACCTCCCGCCCGGGCCGGGCAAAACGGAGTCGACTTCGACGAGGCGGATTTCCGGGGAAAGGCGCTTTCCGAGCCTCCCGGAGACGAAAACGGACGATAGCATGGTCAAAAGACCTCCTGTCTGGGATCTATTGGGGCTAGTGCTAACATCCCCCGGGGAAACGGTGAATCACCGGATGTAAACGGTCGCGGAAAGGCCGGGGACGATGCCTTTCTTCGATGCCTTTTTCAGGCCAAGTTTCGAGCAGAGGCGGTATTCGCCCCACTCCTCGCCGACATTGTAATCGATTTGGGAGGGGTTGAAGAAAACAGTTGCGACTTTCCCGCCATCAATTTTCACCCGGGCCATCAAGCAAGGCCCCTCTTCCTGCAGATCGAGGACTTTCTCAATGTCCTCGGGGGAAGAAAAGGAAAACTCGGGATGCTCTTTCCGGAAGGCGATGAACGAGGAAACGATTTCCTTCATCTCCTTTCTTTCGTCATAGAGGCGATAAGGGAATTTGTTGTAGGAATCGCCTTTGTTGTAGGTGTTCCCCTCGCCCCATTTGCTCGCGCCGATCTCCTGCCCCGCGTGGAGGAAGGGGACGCCGAAGCTCAGCAAGACGAAGCAAGAGGCCGCCAAGCAGGCGTCGAGCTTTTCTTCTTCGGCGTAGTCAGGCCGGACTTGGGAAAGGAAATCGTAATAGGTGTAATTGTCGTGGCACTCGATGTAATTGACGCTTTGGGAGGCGGAAAGGAAGCGCGCGGGTTCATGGAAGGGGACGCTAGAGGAGGCGAAGCAGTATTTGGCTTTCTGCAGCAGGCTTTCCCTGCCGGAGAAATAAAGCTTCGCGTTCTCGCGGAAGAAATCGTTGAAGAAGCCGTATTCGGGGAGGAGTTTGTAGTTTTCCATCCTCCCCAAGGGGCAATTGACTTCCCCGCCCATGTTCCACCCTTCCCCATAAAGAAGGAAGGAGGGGTTGATCGCTTTGGCCATCTTCTGAATCGCGAGGAGGGTCTCCGCGTCGAGGATCCCCATCAGATCGAAGCGGAACCCATCGATCCCGAATTCCTCGATCCAATGCTTGCAGCAAGAGAGGATCAGGCTCCGGGCCATGGGGCGTTCGGATGCGAAATCATCCCCGCATCCGGAGGTATTGGCCATGCTGCCGTTGCTCCGGTGACGGAAATAGTAATTGGGAACCGTCTTTTGAAAAGGGGAATCCTCGAAGCCGTAAACATGGTTGTAAACCACGTCCATGACGATTCCGATCCCCGCCTCGTGGAAAGAGGCGACCATCTGCTTCAGTTCTTTGATGCGGGAGGAAGGGTCTTCGACGTCGCTGCAATAGCTTCCTTCCGGGACGAAGTATTGGGCGGGGTCATACCCCCAGTTGTAGCTTCGAGAAGGGTTCCTCTCATCGACGGTTTTGAAATCGTAAAGAGGCAGAAGCTGAAGGTGGGTGAAGCCGAGGGAAAGCAGGTAATCGAATCCCGCGGGGTTCCCCGCTTCGGTTTTTCTTCCCTTCTCCACGAGCCCCAGGAACTTGCCCTTGTGGACGATGTCGGTATGGGGGTCGATGGTCAAGTCGCGGACGCTGCCTTCGTAAACGATGGCTTGGCTTGGGAAACAGGGTTTGACCTTGTCTTGATGAAGGGGGAGAGAAAGTTTTTGAAAGTCCAAGACGACGGAGGCCTCGCCATTGGGGAGGCTAGCCTTCGCGTAGAGGTCGGTGGCTTCTCTTTCCACCCCGGAGTTGCGGATGCTGTAAAGGTAAATCAAGCCATCCTGATCGCCTTCTAGGGAAACGCGGTAAACGCCTTTTTCCCCGCGCTTCATCGGATAAACTCTCCACTGCTCTTCCTCTTTGAACCGGGCTTTGAGGAAGCATTGGCTGGACAAAGGGGCCCAAAGGGCGAACGTCGTCCTCTCCGGGGAATAGGAATACCCCAGTTCCTCGTCCGGGCAGGAATAAAGAGAATCGAACTCGGGGAAGGTCGAGGCATCGTCAACGTCGACGGGGATGCTCCCAAATCCCGGGATCAGCACCGAATACTCATGCCCAAGCTTCAAAGGGGAAGCCAGGGCGAAGTCGGCGATGGAGATGCCGGAGATGGAGTTGAGACGCTCCAAGGAAACGAGGATTTTCTTCCCCTCGCACCGGAATTCATAGCTCCGGGGGTCAAAGGGAAAGGAAGAGAAGCAAACGAGGCGGATCCGCTCAAAAGAAATGAGCTTGGCGTGGAGGTAGGTGTCTTTCATAGAGAATCATTCTTCGCTAAAGGAAGTGGAGGCGGAAGAGCGCGACCCGGGGGTCGCCCCATTGTCGACTCCGCCGGGGTTGGGATCGACGTGGACGAGGACCTTGAGGCCCTTGGAGGAGCCGTTGGCGTCGCTTTGAGCGGCGACGATCCCCTCCTTCTGCAGCCGGGCCACGATTCTCCCGGCGCGGGGGAAGCCCACGCCGAAATTGCGCTGAATCGAGGAAATCGAAGTCGAATCCTGGGTCATGATGATCGACTTGATCTGTTGGTATTTCTCCTCGTCGTTCATCGCCCTCATCTCCGCGGCGGAGGGGGCTTCGATGGTCGGGGTCGAATCGACTAAGGGCGCCTCTTCCAAGTTCAGGAACTCCGGATCGTAAGAAGGAGGCATCTGCGAGCGGATGAAATCGGGGACGGCGGCCAAATCGGTGTGCTCGTCCACGAAGCATCCCTGGCAACGGACCAATTCCTTGCCCAAAGAAGAGCAGTCGACGAGCATGTCGCCGTGGTCGAGGAGCTGCTCGCCGCCCTTCTGCTTCAAGCAGACCATGGAAGCGGTCGAGTCCTTGACCATCAAGCAGACGGTCGTGGGCAAGTTGGATTTGATGGTTCCCGAGATCGTGTTGGCGTCCGGCCTCTGGGTGGAAATGATTAAATGGATGCCGGCGGCGCGGGCTTTTTGACCCAAGCGCTGAATCGGGGCTTCGATTTCCTTGCACTGCATCGCCAAATCGGCGTATTCGTCGACAACGACGACGATGTAGGGGACGCGCTTTTTGTGGTGTTGGACGGCGTAGTAGTCGTTGTAGCTGCGGATGTCGCGGCAATGGGCTTTGGAGAAGAGGGCGAAGCGCTTGTCCATCAGCTCGGCCAATTTGTCCAAGGCGACCTTGGCTTGGGTGGGCTGGGTGATGATCGGGCAAAGCAGGTTCGGCAGGTCCTCATAGGCGACGAATTCGACGCTCTTGGGGTCGACCAGGATGAGCTTGAGGTCCTCAGGACGGTTCCTCATGAGCAAGGAAAGCAAGATACCGTGCATGAAGACCGATTTCCCGGATCCGGTGGTGCCGGCCACGAGCATGTGGCGGCAGGCGGAAAGGTCGCCCGTGACCACGTTCCCGTCGATGGATTTGCCAAATGGGAAGCACAGGTTGTACTGCGGCCCTTTGGGCAAAGCTTCGAAGACTTCTTTGAAGCTGACCATCGACCTCTTGCGGTTCCCGACCTCGAAGCCCGAGGTGGTTTTCCCGGGGATGACAGGGACGTAGCGGGTCGGCAAGCCGGCCAAGTGAACGGAGATGTCGGTTTCGTATTTGTAAAGCGAGTTGACCTGGACGTTGGGGTCGACTTGGACGTCGAAGCGGGTGACGGAGGGGCCGATTTTGTAGGAAATGGCGCGGGCCCCGGCGTTGAAGGCGGAGAGGGTCGCGTTGATGATCTCCATGTTGCGGCGGGCTTCGTCTTCCCTTTCTTGGGCTTTGGCGGGGTCTTCCTGCACATCCTGAAGCAAAGAGGCATCGGGGAAGGTATACGGCGGAAGTTCGGCGGCATCCTCTCCCACGGAGGCGGGGGCCTGCTTGGGCTGGCTCAAAAGCGGGTTCAAAACGGGAGAGGGCTGCGGAGCGGGCTTCTCCACCGCTTCGGGTGCGTGAGAAGGGATCGGAGAAACGACCGGTTCGGAGGGAACCGGTTTAGGCTGGACGACTTCCGCCTTCTCGGGGATGGGTTCTTCGGCTTTGCCAAGGCCGGGGAAAGAATCCAAAGCCGGGGAAAGGGCGGGCTGCTCCTGTTTTTTGGGGGAAGGCTGGGCGAGGATTTCGGAAAGTTTGGGCTCTTCTTGCACAGCTGGGGCCGGCGAGGCGGGGGCGGCG
>JBNMGG010000036.1:0-12339 GCA_050872145.1 Candidatus Alloenteromonas sp.
AAATAGCGCTTCAAATGCACGATGGGGTCGAAGAAATAGTTGTAGTCGCAGATGACGACGTCGGCGACCAAGGAGAGGTCGAGCTGGAACTCAAAGGGGCAGATCCCGTATTTTCGGGCCAAGGTGGTCGAAGCCAGGAAATCGAAATGGGTCTCCGTGGCCATGGCCTCTTTCAGGACGTCTTTGATTTTTGTGTAGTACCCCTTGGCGAAGGGGCAGTCCTCGGGATTGCACCGATGCCCGGGGTGGAAGCAGATCTTCTCTTTGGAATAAAGGGTCGAATCCCAGCCTTTGAACCCCTTTTGCTGGAGCTCCCCCGCGGCCAAATAAGCGGCGATGCCCCCGGTTCCTTTGGCGGTGAGGTAGAAGATTTTCTCGACCCTGCCCTCTTGGAAGGATTTGACGAAGGGGAAAAGCGTGGACATGGTCTTGCCGATGCCCGTCGGGGCCTCGGCGAAGAGGACTCCGCCGTTTTTGGCGACCCCAAAGCAATATTTGGCCAGCTCCCTTTGCCCGGCGCGGAAGCTGGGATAAGGGAAGGCGAGGTCCTTGACGGAGGCGTCGCGTTCCTTGCGGTGGGCGAAGACGGGCGAGAAAAAGGAAAGGTAATCGCGGGCGAACCCCTCCACCTTCTCCTCGATTTGCTTTTTGGTATAAGTCTTTTCCACCACCTTGTGGAGGGAGGAATCCCTTTGGGAGAGGTAGCTGAGGCGGATGATCGCCCCCTCGCCGCCCTGCTCCTTCAAATAGAGATAGGCGTAGACGAGGGCCTGGCCTTCGTGCCAAGGGCCCTGCTCTTGGTGGAAATGGTCCAAATCGTCGACGGTGGATTTGATCTCGTCGATGATGGGAAGTTTGCCCCCGACGATGATCCCGTCAGCCCGCCCCTGCAGGGAAATCTCCCCCTCGGGGACGACGATGCTGCCGGAAAGGGGGTATTCGCTCAAATATTCCTTCCCCTGCTTCCGCTGCATCTCGCCATGGAGCTTGGAGCCCATCTGCATGGTCTCTTGGTTATAGATTCGGTCATCGATGTCGCCCCGGCGCAGCAAAAAATCCACGAGTTGGTGAACGGATAGGGATAAGTAGCGTTTCTTCTGACTCACTCGACTCTCTTTCCGGCGAGCCCTTTCGCCCCGTTGAGGAAGCTGCGGGCGTCCATTTCCTTCTTCCCTTCTAGTTGCAGGAACTTCACCGAGAGGATGCCTCCGTTCCCTTGGATGAGGAGGCGTTTGGGATCGGGGAGGATTTCCCCGAGCTCGCCTTTGCTTTCGCTCGAGTAAAGCTCGGCTTCAAAGACCTTGAGCTTTTTTCCCTCCAAGAGGAAATATCCCCCCGGAGTCAAGGAAAGACCGCGTATATAGCAAAGTAATGAACTTATCGGCAAAGACAAAGGAAGATGCTCATCTTCCGGGAGAATCTTTTTGGCAAATGTGACAAGAGCGGGATCTTGTTCCACCCCGGGGAGCTCGCCGTTCGCGTAGCCTAGAAGGGTTCTAGAGGCGAGGACGTAGGCCGCTTCGGCAATCTTCTTTTGGAGGGAGGTGTAATTGTCCTGCGGGAGGATTTCGACTTCCTCTTTTCCATACATTTTCCCCGCGTCCATCTGCTGAACCATTTCCATCAAAGTGACGCCGGTTTTCTTTTTGCCGTCCATGATCGCGCGCTGGATGGGGGCGGCCCCGCGGTATTCCGGCAAAAGGGATCCATGGAGGTTGATGGCTCCGATTTTCGGGGCGCGCAGCACTTCATCGGGGACGATTTGCCCATAGGCCATCGTCAGGAGGACGTCGAAATCCAGGCCTTCCAAAAAGGCATGTTCCTCTTTGATGCGGTGAGGCTGATAAACGGGGATGCCGTGCTCAAGGGCGACTTGTTTCACCGGGGTCGGGGTTTTGATCCTCTTCCGCCCCACTTCCTTGTCCTCGTTGCTGATGACGGCGATGACTTGGAACCCTTCTTGAAGAAGGGAAGAAAGGACTTGGGCGCTGATTTCGGGGGTGCCCATGTAAACGATGCGGATGTCTTCTTTGCGTTGGAATCTCATATCGGGATCATTTTACCACCCGCGCCCAAGGAGCGGGGAAAGAGGAAAAGGTGCAGACGGAAGGAGAATGAAGTAAAATCAACACCATGAAAAAAGACAAATACCCCGCCGTAAAAGCCTTCTTGGAAGCAAGCAAGGCCCTCGAAAGCACGACGATGACGATGCAGGACATCTACGAAGCGACGATGTCCCGCTGCCCGAAAAAGACCGCTTATATCTATTTTGATGAATCCGGGAAGCCGCGGAGGAAGACTTACGACGATTTCCAAAACCGCGTTTTCACCACCGCTTCCAAGCTTTCCCGCTTGCTCTCGGGAGTCCCCCACGGGGCAATCGTGGGATTGAAGCTGAAGAACTCCCCCAGCTGGGGCGTTTTCTTCTGGGCCATTTTGATGACCGGCCACCAGCCGCTGCTTTTGGATGCGAAGCTGGCCAAATTCAATACGGACAACCTTTTGAAGCAAGCCCAAGCCGCCTGCTTGATCACCAATGAAGAAGAGGAATTCTCCGTCCCCCATTACCGGTCCAACGAGATTTACAACCAGCCTAGCGACTACGCTTTCTCCCCCGATTGGGCCAACCACGTGATCTTCTGCTCTTCCGGGACGACCGGGGATGCGAAGATGATGGTTTTCTCCGGCAAGAACCTCTGCGCCCAGATCGAGGCCTGCCGTTCGATTCCGGAGAATACCCTGGACTTGATGTATCCGAGCGAAATCCGCATTTTGGCGATGCTCCCGTTCCACCACATCTTCGGGTTCGTCGCGGTTTTCCTTTGGTACAGCTACTTCGGCAAAACCATCGTCTATCCTTCTTCGATGTCGACTTCGGATTTGCTCTACGCGGCCAAAAAGGGGAAGGTCACCCATCTTTACTCCGTCCCGCTTTTCTGGGACGGCGTCGCCCAGACCCTCACCCGCCAAATCGCCTCCTTAAGCGGCACCAAAGCCGACCTCTTCGCCCGGCTCATCGCCTACAACAACCATAAGATTTCGAAGAAAGAAGCCGGGATGGCTGCGAAGAAATTCGTCTTGAAGGCGTTCCAGAAGAAAGTCCTTGGATCCACGCTTCGGTACGGCATTTCCGGGGGCGGGTTCCTCTCGCCCAAGACCGCCGCGGTCATCAATGGGCTTGGCTATCCGCTTTACAATGGCTTCGGCATGACCGAAATCGGCGTCACCTCGGTGGAGATGTCCCCGCGGGTGGAGCAGCGTCTGCGTTCCTCCATCGGCAAACCCTTCTATGGGGTTGAGTACAAAATCGGTGAGGAAGGGGAAACGATCGATGAAAGCGGCCACGTTTCCGGCCAGCTCTACGTCCGCTCGCCCATCACCCACGAAAAAGAGATCATCGGCGGAGTCCGCCAGAAGACCAAAACCCAGGACGGCTTCTTCCCCACGGGGGACATCGCCTCGGTGGATACGGCTGGGAATTACTTCATCAAAGGCCGCATCAAAGACACGATCATCCTGGCCAATGGGGAAAACGTTTACCCCGATGAAATCGAATATTACTTCAAAGACGTCAAGCATTTGACCAACGCGGTTTGCCTCGGAGCCAAACTCCCCGGGGAAAATGAGGAGAAGATTGTCTTGGTCTGTGAGATCGACAACGCGGTCGGGCAAGAGGAAATCAAGAAGATCTACGAGGACATCAAGTCCATCAACGCGACCCTTCCCAACGAGAAGAAAATCCAGAAAATCCTCATCGACACGCGACCCCTGCCCCTCTCCGGCTCGATGAAGGTCAAGCGTTTCGAACTGAAGAAAGCCATCGAGAAAGGAAGCGAAGACTTCCTCGACAATGAGCGGGAGAAGAAAGTCGAAGTCAGCTTCGAGGGCTACACCGACGAGCAAGTCCAAACGGTTTTGAAGAAAGTCATCAAGGTCTTCTCGAAAATCCTGCTCCTGCCCGAGATCAAAATCGGCCCCAACGCGATTTGGACGACCGATTTGGGCGGGGATTCGATGAGCTACGTCGACATGGTCGGGAAGCTCAACGAGGAATTCAAAGTCGAAACCCCCCAGGAAGCCTATGGGGTCATCGGGACCGCCAATGGATTCGCGAAGGAAATCCTCGACCTTTTGAAGGAAAAAGGCGCCCTAGAAAGCACTTCGAGCAAGAAAAAGGAGAGAAAGACCCGCCAGAAAGGAAAGAAAGCCCCGAAAGAAAAGGAAAAATAGTTGTTTTGTCCTAGCCTAAAGGCTAAGATAACTACCGCGAAACAAAAGGAAGTGAATCAGAATGCCAAACATTAAATCCCAAATCAAGCGCGATCAGACCAACAAGGCCGCGAACCTCGCCAACAATTCCATCAAGTCCGAGCTCCGCACCGCCATCAAGAAGGTCGAGGCTTTGGTGAAGGAAGGCAAGAAGGAAGAAGCCACCGCTGCTCTTAACCACGCCATTTCCCTGCTCGACAAAGTCAGCCAGAAGGGGATCATCTCGGTCAACAGCGCCAATCGCAAAAAGGCCCACCTTCAGCACGCCGTTGCCCAAATCGCCTAAGTCAAAAAGAAAAATGGCCTCGCCGAACGGCGAGGCTTTTCTTATGCCCTGAGGCTATAATGCGAAGTTAACGAGGAAGCGCTCAAAGGCGAAGCCCTGCTCCTGCTCGCCGGAGAGGATGCTTTTGCTGGTTTTGTAGATTTGCTCAAGGATTTCCTCTTCTTTTCCTTCCGCTACCCCGCTTAAAGAGCGGAGCGTCATGTCGACCCGGTAGCGGTTGGCTTTCAGCTCCATGGCGATTTGGTAGGAGGAAAGCCCCTTCCGATCGAGGTAATCCACCCTTTCCATGAATTGGAACTGGCTGGAAAGAAGCGAGAGCAAAGCGATTTCCTCGACCTTGCTTTGCTTGAGGGCCCGGTAGCAGGACAAAGCCCCCGAAACATCGTTTTTCAGCAAGGCGTTGGAGAGAACGAAGGCGTCTTGCTCGAGTTCCCCTTTTACGAGCATCATCACGGCTTTTTTGGTGATTTCCTCGCCGTTTGCGTAGGCAAGCAGCTTATCGAACTCGGTCAGGAAGCGGGAATAGTCCCCGTTGACGCGACTGACCAAAAGGGACGCCGCCCCGCTTTGAAAGGGGCTACCTTGGGCGCGTGCTTTCTTTTCCGCGTAGGCGACAAGCTCCTGCTCGGAGGGCTCGGAGACTTCCTTCACGGTCGCGGTTTTGGACAAAAGGGCGACGACTTGGTTCTTCGGGTCCAAGTCGTCCCCAAAAACCAAAAGGATCAAATCGATGAGGGGATTGGGCCTTTTGCAGTATTCCACCAAAGGATCGAGGCTATCCCCGGAAAGGAGCTTGGGTTTTCCTTTCCGAAGGAAAAAGCAGTCGGAGGCCACGATGCATTTCTTCTCCGAGAAGAGGGAAAGGGATTCGCATTCCTTCACCAGCTCGGAAATGGAGGTGACCTGCATATTGAACGAAGCGAAGTTCCCTTCGTCGCGATGCGGGTAATTGTTTTTGAGGAAGCGCTTGGCCATGTCTTGGACAAGGCGGGGCTGAGCGGAGAAATAGAGGGTTATCACCCGATTATTATATCGTGGGGAAAGACCATCTTGCATAGGTTACCGTCCCTTCGAGGTCGGTTCGGCGGATGCGGATGTTTCTTTTCTCCAGGCGTTCCACCACTTCTTTGTTCGGATGGCCGTATTTGTTCTGATATCCGACCGATATCACCGCTTCCTTCGGCTTCAAGGCGTCCAGCCATTCTTCCGAGGTGGAGGTATTCGAGCCATGGTGGCCGACTTTCAAAACATCGCAGTGTAGGTTGGGGTTGTCCTCAAGGATTTTCTTTTCCACCTCTACCGGCGCGTCTCCGGTGAAAAGGAAGACTTTGTCCATGAAAGACAAGGACAAAACCAGAGAAGACTGGTTTTCCTCGCCCCAAGGATAAACGTTGAGGTTTTCAAAGTGCAATGAAGCGACGTCCAAGGGAAAGGAAGAGGGGTCGGAATAAAAGGAATCGACTTCAAAATTCTCCATCAATGAGTCTTTTGCCCCGATGTGGTCGTAATCCCCGTGGCTTGCGATCAAGGCATTCAGCTTGTAAATCCGCTTTTTCCGCAGATAAGGGATCAATGTTTCCTTCGCCATGTCGAAGGAAAGGCTTCCCCCGGTGTCGAGCAGCACCGCGTTCGTCCCGTCGCGAATCAAGATGCTGTCCCCCTGCCCCACGTTGATGAAAGAAACCTCTTGGCTGAGGCAAGGAAGCAAGGGAGAGTAAGAAGAAAAAAGGCAAAGGGAATAGAGAACCCCCCATCGGAGCACCCTCCTTTTGTCCCCGACAAGGGGCAAATAAGAGCAAAGGATGAAAAGGAAATAGTAAGCGAAAAGAAACGCCTTCGAGGAAGGGAACAAAGCGAGGCTCAAATCGTACTTTTCGAAGAAAGAAAGATAAGAGGAGAAAAAAGAAGTCAATAAAGACCCCAATGAGGCAAAAGGCAAGCCGAGCAAAGCCAGGAGGCCTAGAAGCAGGTAGGCAAAGGAAAATGGAAGGAAGAAAAAGGAAAGGAAGGGAGATAGGAAGTGGATGACTCCGCTGCCGGATTCCAAGACGATCGGAAGCAAAAAGGCTTGGAAGAGGAAAAAACGAGGGATGAAGGATTCTTCCTTTTTGTCCAGCGCGAAGAAACCATTGCTGAAATAAGAATAAAGAGAAGCTCCAAACCCAATCCAGAAAGCGCTGCTCCGGGAAAGGAAGGGATTGATCAGCAACAAGGTGATCCCGGCGAAAGAGGTGATTTCAAAGGAGCGGAACACTGGGCCTTTCTTTTTATTCATCAAAGTATAGAACCGAGTGATTAATATTCTCCATAAGCCGACTTTATAAGGCGAAAGAAGGCACAAAATAAAGGATGCGACAAGCGTTGCAGCCTTGGATTGCTCTTCGTTGAAATGACGGAAGAGCTGTTTCTCGAGACGCGTCAAAAAGAAGGAAGCGACGATCCCCGAGGAGGAGAATAAGAAAAGAAGATTGAGCTTTTCGAGGCGGAGGACCAACGCGTTTTTGCTCTCTTTTCGGTTAAACAGGGAAGATAGGATCATTGCCCGGCAGTCGGAGGAAAACCCCCGCAGGCAATAAGACGAGTAAGCCCGAAGGCGGAAAGGGGAAGAAAGCAAAACCTCCGTCCCCCCTTTGACGGGAATAATCTCCCCCTTAACCCCAAGGTCGGTTAAGTAAGAAGCGAAGTCGAAACGCGATTCATAGGTCGTGAAGCGGAGGGGGCTTATCTGCCCGCTGATCTTCAAAACGTCCCCCACTTCATAGGGGTGCCCGCGGCTGGAGACGTAAAACTTGTCGAAAAGAGTTAGGAAAAGGTAATAGTTGTCCGAGCTTCGGACGACGATTCCGACTTTCGGGAAAAAGGGCAAAGGGCCAACTCGGGTCAGAACCCCCAAAAGAAGCCCCGAGAAAAGCCCGAGGCAATAGAATGGCAACGAATGCTTTCTCGCGCTGAGGAAAAGGCAAATCAGCAAGGAAATGAGGAGGAAAACCCCTTCAACGAGGCTTCTGCATCCTGCTAGGGACAAGCAGAAGAGAAGAGCCAGGAAAAGGCTCAGGGCCTTCATTTCAGGACGCGGCTCCGCCCTTCAAGGTGATTTTGTCCCTCACGGAACGGAACGTCGCATCGCCGATCCCCGAAACGTTTTTGATATCTTCGATCGCGGAGAAGCTGTTCGACAAACGGTAAGCGCACAAAGAGGAGGCCGCGGCCTTCCCGAATCCGGCGATGGATACCAAATCCTCTTCGGGAGCCTTGTTGATGTTGACCTTCTTAATCGGCGTGACGGCGCACGTATTGGAGTTGTCGTAAATGGGCGCGATGTAATAGCTTCCCTTGCTTTTGAGGACGTAATCGACGTTGTAAGCCAAGGGATCGGCGTTGCTGGTGGCCCCTTCGGCGGCTTCCAAAAGATCTTGGAGCACCGCCGACCCGCGGATTACGTAAGTGCCGGGGCGGACGACGGCCCCCGAGATGGTGTAGGAAAAGGCTTCCGTCGAAGCCGAACTGGTCACATTCCCCGACCCCGAGTCCTGGATAAAGCTCCCCGCGAGGGAAAACGCGACGATGGCGACGATCGAAACGGCGACGATGACGGCGATGGTTTTCATTTTTTGCCCCCTTCACCTTCCCATAAAGGAGAAAGGGGCGTTTCGCCCAATGAAAAAAGCCCCAAGTTTCCTTGGGGCCGAAGCTTCGCTTCCTTATTTGGTGATGGTGATGATCTTGACGGTATAGGGCTCTTCGACTTCGACGGTGACCGTATCGCCGACGCTATTGCCAAGAAGCGCCTTCCCCAGCGGGGATTCGTTGCTGACCGCGGGAACTTCCGCCATCGGATCGGCGCCGGTGTTCCCGGCGATGTGGACGGTGGTCTTCTCGTTGTCCAAGGAGGAGAGGAAGACGACGTTGTCGCCGATGCCGACGACCGCGGAGGATGCCTTCTTCTCGGCGACGACGGAATTGCGGAGGATGGTTTCGATCTCGCTGATGCGGGCTTCGATCTGGGCCTGGCGGTCCCTGGCGGCGTCGTAGTCGGCGTTTTCGGAAAGGTCGCCTTGAGAACGGGCCAAAGCCAAGGCTTCGATGACGTTGGGCCGCTGATTGTCGATGAGGTCGCGGTATTCCGCGTTGAGTTTGGCCTTATCGGCCTCGGTGAGAATGTATTTTTGTTCAGCCATTTTGCTTTCCCTTCAAATATCGAGTTTGATTGTACCCTCTTTTGAGAACCGGGGGCAAGAAAACCCTTATTTCCGAGCCTCCTCGATCTTCGGGTCCTCTTCGAAGGCCTCGAAAACCTGCTCGGCTTCGTCGAATTCCTCGTCGTCGACTTCCTCGAGGCTCTTCCCGTCGGCGCTTCCCATGACGATCACGTCGTCGGGGTTCTCTTCTTTATAAAGGAAGTAATAGTCTTTGTTCCTCTGGTCGTTATGGAAATAAAAGAGGATCTTGGCGACTTCCTGGCTTCCGTCTTCTTTGGTCAGGACGATTTCGTCTTCCTTGATTTCGCTTGGGACGGCTTTGTTTTCTTCTTCCATGGTCATTCCTTTCCCTGCAATAGGCTTCGAAGCAAATCGGCGGCTTGGTCGAAGGATTCGAGGCTCTTCCCGGATCCGGATGCCATCTCGTCTTTGCCCCCGCCGTTGCCGCCGAGCATCGGGGCGACTTGCTTCATCGCCTTCCCCGCGGGCAGCTTTTTGGCCCCTTCTCCCCCGGCTTGGATCAGAAGGGACACGCCCTTCTCGCCCTTGCCGGCGAAGAAGAAGAGATAATCCTTTTCTTTGCCCTTGAGGTTGTCCCCAAGGCGGAGCAGATCCCCTCTTTCGCCCTTCTCTAGTTTTTTGGCCAAGAAGGAAACCCCATTGATCTTCTCCATGCCGGAGCTAAGCGCCTTGGCGGAGTCGCTGGCGAGTTTCTCCTTCAAAGAGGCGATTTCCTTGTCTTTGGCGGCATTGGATTCCAGCAAGGCGGCGATTTTGCCGTTCAGCTCATTGTCCTGGCATTGGAGCTTCTTCTTGCCATCCTCCAGGATGTCCCGCTTAGCGGAGAGGTAGGAGTAGGCCCCGAAGGAGGTGCGGGCCTGGATGCGGCGGACGCCGCTGGAGACGGCGCCTTCGCTTTCGATGACGAACAACCCGATTTCCGAGGTGTTGGAAACGTGGGTCCCGGCGCAGAACTCGCGGGAATAGTCGCCGAATTCGACCACGCGGACCGAATCCCCATACTTCTCTTCGAATTCCATCTCGGCGCCTTTTTTCTTGGCTTCCTCGATTGGGAGAACTTCCGTCACTTCCGGGATGGCCTCAAGGATCTTTTGGTTGACTTCCTTCTCGACGTCCTCGAGTTGCTTCGGGGCGAGTTTCTCCAAAGCGGAGAAGTCGAAGCGGAGGTAGGAGGAATCGACGTAGCTCCCCTTCTGATCGACGTGCTCGCCCAATACGTGGCAAAGCGCGGCGTGCAGCAAGTGGGTGGCGCTGTGGTTGGCGGCGGTGAGCCTTCTTTCCTGCTCGTCGATCTCTAGGGTCAAGACATCCCCGACCTTGACGCTGCCGAAGTCGATGTGGACTTTGTGCAGATGCTGGCCGCAGGGGGCTTTGGAGACCCCAATGACGTTGGCAGAGAAAGAGGAGGAATAAATCTTCCCCGAATCGGAGACCTGCCCGCCGCATTCGGCGTAGAAGGGGGTCTTGTCGAAGGCGATTTCGCCCTCTTCGTCCAAAGAGTCCACCTTCACCCCGTTTTGGAACAAGCCGGTCACTTTGGCTTGGATTTTGCTTTCCCCGTAAAGGAACTCGGAAGGGGTCTTGAATTCGAGCAAATCCTTGGACTGCTTATGGAAGGACTCGATCTCCCCGCGGGCTTTCCTCGCCCTTTCCTTCTGCTCCTCCATGCAGGCTTGGAAGCCTTCTACATCGACTTCCACCCCGCTTTCCTTAGCGATTTCCTGCGTGAGGTCAAGCGGGAAGCCATAGGTGTCGAAGAGACGGAAAGCGTCCTCGCCATCGAGGATTTTCTTGCCCTTGAGCATCTCGCGGAGCTTCTCTTCCCCGGAGGAGAGGGTCTTCAGGAATTTCTCTTCCTCGCCTTTGATCATCTTGGCGACGAAGTCGGCTTTGCCCGGAAGTTCCGGGTAGAAGTCGCTGTAGGAAGAGGCGACCACGGAGACAAGACGGTAGAGGAAAGGCTCATTGAGGCCGAGCTTCTGCCCATACCGCATGGCCCTGCGGACCAAGCGGCGGAGGACATATCCCCTGCCTTCGTTGGAGAAGCTGGCCCCATCGGTGAGGGCGAAGGTCAGGCTCCGGGCGTGGTCGATGATCACGCGGTAAGGGAGCAGGTTCTCCCCTTCGTATTTCTTCCCGCACATCTTCTCCACCGCTTCGCGCAATGGGGTGAAGAGGTCGGTCTCGAAGTTGGTCTCGGTGTTCTGCAAAATGCAGGCGAAGCGCTCAAGCCCGGCGCCCGTATCGATGTTTTTGCTGGGGAGCTCTTTGTATTGGCTCCGGGGCAAGACGCCCGGCTCGCAGTTGTACTGGGAGAAGACGATGTTCCAGATCTCGATGTAGCGGTCGTTGTCCATGTCGTTTTGGAGCAGTTTGATCCCAAGGTGCTCGGGGTCGTACTTCTCGCCGCGGTCAAAGAACATCTCGGTGTCCGGTCCGCCGGGGCCTTTGCCGATTTCCCAGAAGTTCCCTTCCAAGGGGATCAAGTGGTCCGCGGGGACGCCGCATTTGATCCAAAGGTCGCGGGTGGCTTGGTCCAAGGGGGAATAGGTCATGTAGAGCCTTTCCACCGGGAGCCCGAAGCCGGTCTCCTCGTTCGTCAACAGTTCGAAAGCCCAGGGGATGACCTCGGGGCGGAAATAGTCGCCGATAGAGAAATTGCCCATCATCTCGAAGAAAGTGTGATGGCGCGCGGTGTGGCCGACGTTTTCGATGTCGTTGGTGCGGATCGATTTCTGGATGTTGACGATCCTGCGGCAGGGAGGGACTTCCGTCCCGTCGAAGTACTTCTTTAGCCCGGTGACCCCGGCGTTGACCCAAAGGAGGGACTTGTCCCCTTGGGGGATCAAATTGACCCCTTTGACCCATTGATGGCCTTTGCTTTGGAAGAAGGAAATCCAACGCTTCCGGATTTCGCTTCCGCTCATGTAATGCATGCTTGTCTCCTTTCGCGGGAAAATAAAACACCCCGCAGATTATGAAGGAACGCTTTCGCGCGGTACCATCCTTCTTCACCCACTCAAGGTGCTCTTTCTTGCTTCATCTTAACGCGATGTCACGGCGGCATTGCCCGCATAAGGGGGAGTGGCAAATTCCCGATACGCGACAAATATACTCTTTCCCCGAAGGGGAAGGAAGGGGGGCTAAGCCCCCCACTGCGTCGGCATGGTGCGATTGGCCTTCATCCATTCGCTGTCTTTGAGCTTGGCGGAGGAGGCGCTGAAGGAAAGGGCTTCTTGGCTGGAAGAGGAATAGGAGGCGACGACGGTTCCGTTGAAAGGCGAGTGCTTGCTCGTGTCGCTCCAATCCCCGAGGGTGGTCACGTAGACGCGGTCGGTGTAAACGGCGATGCGGTTGAGGAAGGCTTGGGCGGGGAAGGAATTCTCCTTTTTGCTGGCGTATTCCTGGTTGCCAGCGCAGCAAGTGACCACGCAGCAGGCGGGCTTGGCTTTGGATAAAAGCTCATTGCCGGAGGCGGTATAGGAACCATGATGGCCGGCTTTGAACAAATCGACCGCCGGGATGTCGTTGTATTTCACTAAGCTGTGCTCGGCGCATTCCTCG
>JBNMGG010000064.1:0-1887 GCA_050872145.1 Candidatus Alloenteromonas sp.
ATGACTGTGGTGGTTGAGGTGGTCGGCTTGGTGCGTCTGCCCCGAAAGTTGTGTGGCTAGGTTAATTAGCGCATAGGAGGCATTCTCAGGGCTCCATGTAGTGTAGTTTCGTCCGTCTGCTCTAATTTGCCCCAGAGGCCATATTTCGGCCCCCCGTGCTCCAAATCGAGTGGAGACTGGGGGAAACGCTTCCCCTGAGCTCCAGGAGCTCTAAAACCGGCAAAAATTTGGGTTAGGAGGCCGGGAAGGCGAGAAATGGACGATCAAATCTCAGTCAGATTCGCTCGGAGGCGACGCCAGGAGCCGACGAGTCAGCCCCAGGATGTTCAGACCGGGCCCAAGCAAAGATCGAAGGCCGGGCAGCACAGACTGCCCGGGGGCCGACCTATCAAAACCGAAGTCAAGATTTGAAGCGGAAGGATTTGGGTGGAGTGGAGTGAGCATCGATCTAATTGGACCGCCAGCAGATCATTGCTGTTAAATCTCAGGTCGGAGATTCAGTCGGGGAGTGGCACCTTGTCTAACCTACCCATGATGGGAGAAAGTCGGGTTAAAGAAGGTCGAGGTTTTCCAGGGGTCGGGGTTCAGCGACCCTCCAACTTGGCGAGTCAAGGCCAACCGAGTGACTTTCTTAAGGAAGTCGAGGACGTGGAGGATGCGCCGTGCGCGCGGGTCTGGAAATTTTCGGCCGCGGGCTGATTTTTTCGGCTCCCAGGGCGTTTTTTGGGCAAAAATGCGCGTTTTTGGCGAAATTTGGAAAAGTCCCCTCCTCTAGGAATTGAACCCGTGACTGCCCTTGTTTTGCAAGGGGCGTGACCGGCTATACCAGGCCCCTATCCACCACATTATTGAGCGTGGCTGTGCGATATGGCCCGGGATACGTAGAGATTTGGGCAAAAATGTCCGGACCACTCGAATCTGTGGCGTATCTCCAGACGTTGCTTTCTCTCCAGACCCCCTCTTCTCCACCACCCCTGGTTTTGGCGCACTGCAGCGCCGCGCGGAGGGACCTTGACTTTGGAGTGGACTTAAGCACGCAGAATCTGATTTTTGAGATTGGAGTGGGAAATGAAGCAAAAATCTGCAAGCACCGGAACTCGAACCCCCGACCGGGGCTAAATCTATGCACATCTGCACCACTAGGCCAGAAAGCTACTACTAATACTTCCCGCGGACACTGATCTTCCGGCCATCCCGGAAAGTATAAAAATAGCCCCCCTCTTCCCGGATCATTTTGACTCGACCCGATCAATTCTTGACTCGCCGAGCACTGGGGGCGGTCAATCTCGACGGACCGTGATCGCTGGGGGCGGTTTCAGCGCGGGGGATTCTGCACTGCCTGGGGTTTGAACCCGGACCCTCTTCGCACCGGGGGGTTCTGCAACTGCCACTGGGCTAGGCCGACGCTTGCATTTTGCGCCTCCGGGTGCAATGTTCCAGAGAGCGTTGTTTGGAGCGATTCGGGGCAGATTCGGGCCGATTTCCACGCGCGGAGTAGAGTACGAATGACGTATCAAAGCGCGCGATTGCTCTTATACTGGGGGAGATTCTCGCATTGGGGTCTCTGATCTCGGGGTCGTTTCCAGGAGTCTCGGTTGTGAGGTCCCTGGAACTGTTGCAATTGTGGCGTGAAAAATCCGCCGTGAATGAAGATCGAACCCGGCGCGCTGAGTCTGACTGGGGCATCTACCACTGAGCTAAGCTGCTAAGGGCGATTTCGCAAACGACCCCCTTTCCTCGCGTAAGGGTGTGTCGGATAGGAAGGGGTTTGACCGGCCTGACCGGATTTGACCGCCGCACGCTTGCCGGGGGGAGAGTACGAGTGAGGTATCAGAGGGCGCACAAGTCTATATAGCGTCTTGGAAGCGGTTTTGCGTGGGGCGATTC
>JBNMGG010000061.1:0-3453 GCA_050872145.1 Candidatus Alloenteromonas sp.
GCCCAAAATGGCGCCCACTAATATATCCACTCCGTCGGTGGATTGTGCTAGAATCTTCACGGAAGTTCCTCCTTGTATTTTTGACGATTCAATTATGGAACTTCCCTTTTTTATTGCCACCTACACTTTTGAAACGCAATCCGGTACTTCCCTTCGTCTTGTTTGTTCGGGGACGCTTTGTAAAATGAAGTTATGAACAAAATTACAAAAAGTTTACTTTTGCTGATCGGCCTAGGGGCGGTTTCCTGCTCCGGCACCCCCGCCTCTTCCTCGGAAACCCCCTCCTCTCAAGAGGAGGATTCCATCTCAGAATCCCAGCCGATTGAAAAAGTCGGCATGGACGAAATCAACCCCGCTTTCTATGGGCTCATTGCCCATCGGGGATACCACGACCAGACCAATCCGCGGAACTCCATCAACGCCTTCAAGGCGGCTGGGGCAAAGGGTTTTGCCATCGAAACCGACGTCCACATCACTTCCGACGACAAATTGATCATCTCCCACGATTCGATGCTCAAGGGCTATGGCTACATCGAGACCAACACCTTCGACGACATCCGGGCGAACAACCTCCTCGAAGATGGGGAAGAGCTTCCTTCTTTGGAGGAGACCTTCCAGGCGACCGCGGAGACGAACACCCCCATCCTTTTGGAATTGAAGACGTTCCCTCTTGACGATGAAAACCCGACCCGTTTGGGCAAAGCCGTTTTGCAGGAAGCCCGCCGGTGCGGGGTGAGCCCAAAGAACCTTCTGTTCTGTTCCTTCACGTGGGAAGCGATCCTGCCGATCCTCAATAGCGAATACGCGGCGGGGCTCTTCATTTCCAACGGTACGAACAAGGAATTGATCGATCCGGTCCTCGGGGCGGAAGGCGAAATCGAAAACGCCCCCGACTTCGTGGCCGCGAGCTACGACGTCGTCCCGAAGGAGCAATGCAAGTCCTACCGGGCTAAGGGTCACAAAGTTTTGTCTTGGACTTTGACTTCCCAGCAGATGCTCGATGCGGCGAAGCCTCTCAGCGATGGTTACATCTTTGAGAACTTTTTGCCCGTTTTAGGCGAATAAGCAGCAAGGCAAGGTAATACAAAGCGAAAATCGCCCCCACGAGGATGTTCACGAGGTAGAAAAGGCGGAGGGAACCTCCCCCTTCGAACCAACCGTACACCTCGTTGTTGAAGAAGTTAAAAAGGAAATGGAGCAAAGCCGAGAACCAAATTCCCCCGCCGTAAACGTAAAGGGAAGCAAGGGCCAAGCCTAATCCGAAGCAATAAACCCCCTGCGTCCAAGAGCCTTGGGCAAGATGGCAAAGGGCGAAAACGAGCGAAGAGACGAAGATCCAAGCGATCTTCGTCTCTTCGTCTTTGAGACTAGACAAAGGAATGGCGCGGAAGATGGTTTCCTCAAGGAAAACCGTCAATAGCAAATCAACCAGGCGAAGGCCGTCTTGGTATTCAAAATGAAAAGCTCCGAGTTTCCCTGAGATAGCAACGACGAGCCAATTTGAGAAGGGAAGCAAAAGGAAAAAGGGAAGGTAACGGAAGGCGAATCGGCCCGGCTTCTCCCACTTTGGCGAAAGGAAAACGATCACTAGGAGGGCAGAGGCCAAACGGAAACCGAAACGGAGGGGGATTTGCCCGGAAGAAGGGAGACCGCTGAGGCTAGGAAGGGACACGAAAAGCAGGTACAGAAAGACGAGGAGAGCCCATTCTTCGATCCGCTTCCTTTTTTCCATAGGCCAAATTCTAGCAAATAAGCACGGAAGAATCCCGTGCACACTTCCCCTACTCCTTTTACAATAAAAGCCATGTACCCAAAAATCGGCATCTTTGATTCCTATAGCCTGATGCTCTTGGTGGGCCTTCTTTCCGTTTGGGGCATCATTGAGTTCATTGGAAAAAAGAAACAAATGGCAAAGAAGACGATTTCCTTTGTTGAAATTGGAGGGGTTCTTGCGGTTATTTTCGGACTCATCGGCGCGGTTTTGCTGCAAAACCTTTACGATTTCATTGAGAAGGGCTCTGCTTATTCATGGACATGGGCCATGACTTTTTACGGAGGTTTGCTCTTCGGCGTCCCGGCTTTCCTTTTGTTTTATTTCCTTTGCATCCGCAGGAAGTGCGGGCCCTGCATGAAGGATTTCATTCTCCTATTGGCTCCCGCTTCCATCGCTTCCGCCCAAGGGTTTGGACGCATCGGATGCTTTTTGGCGGGATGTTGCTATGGCAGGCAGACCTCTTCTTGGATTGGGGTGCATTTCCCAAATGTTGAAGGAAAGGTCATCCCCACCAATCTGATGGAGGCCATTTTCTTGTTCCTATTGGCAGCGGGCCTTTTGGTTTTAGCGTTGTCAAAGTGGGCGGATTGGTGCTTCCCCGTTTATCTTTTCTCCTATTCGATATGGCGGTTCGTCATCGAATTCTTTCGCGGCGACCATCGCGGCGATTTCATCCCCGGGCTCTCGCCCAGCCAGTTTTGGTCAATCGTGTTGTTTCTAGTGGGAATTGGGTACGTTGTCTACTTGCTTTGGCAAAAGAAAAATGCGGCCAAGGACGCGTAATCCTTAACCGCATTCGATTCAGCGGCGATAAGTCTTTTCGAATTCGTCCAAGGCTTTTTCGACTTCTTCTAGGGAATCGCAGACGATGGGATAACCGGACCAATCTTCCTTTAGGAATCCTTGGTCGTAATACGTTTTCAGCAGTTCCAGGACCGGCTCATAGAAATGGTTGATGTTGAAGAGGATCAACTTACCCTTCACTTGGCCAAGCCCGATGTCGGTCATCACGTCGGAGATTTCATCGAGGGTCCCGATTCCACCCGGCAAGGCAAGGAAGATATCGGAGATTTCCATCATCTTCTGCTTCCGTTCATTCATCGTGACGGTTGGGATGGTTTGGGTAACGCAGTCGGTGGTCGCGCCCCAGCTGAGGAAGAAGGTCGGTTCCACCGCGATCACTTCCCCACCGCTTTTGAAGCAAGAGGTGGAGACGGAGCCCATTAAACCGCGATTGGAGCCCCCATAGATCAGGGAATGCCCTTTCTTCGCAAGAAGTTTTCCAAGGCCTTCCGCGTCCTTTTGGAACGCAGGGTCCTTCCCGTAGTTGGACCCGCAAAAAACGCACACTTTCATCATGATTGAATTCTTGCCTTTCTTCTTCCGCTTGGGAAGAGTGAATGCGCTTTAATTATCAAATTCCGCTTATTAAAATACGGGCATGCTTACCATAGAAAACAAAATCTTGGAAGGCGAGAGGGCGGAATTCGCCTCGGAAGACACCCGCTATATCGGCTGCACATTTCAAAACGGGGAATCCCCTTTGAAGGAATGCCGATCCCTTGAGGTGAAGAACTGCAACTTCGCCTATAAATACCCCCTTTGGTATGGGGAGGACATCAAGGTTGAAGACTGCCTTTTCGCCGAAACGGAGAGGGCTGGCGTTTGGTATACGAAAA
>JBNMGG010000027.1:0-16753 GCA_050872145.1 Candidatus Alloenteromonas sp.
GCAAACACGGCCTTTCGGAGACGATAGATTTCCTCATGGGGAGGGTCTGCGGAACGCGCAAGAGCCATGATTACAGGGAATCGTTCAGAAAAAAGTCGACATGGCTTTGATTTCGTTCCAACATTTGCACCTATATCTAGCTTTTTTGTATTCCATCCCAAAGCAGGCGTTTTCTCCGTGGATAATCGAGGCTTGATTGACTAAAATTCAGCCGTGAAAAGCAAAGAGGAAAAAGAACGCTAGACATCGGAAGAAGGCCTAGGCCTTTTCAACGCTTCTTGCCCTCAAAAGGAGAAAAAATGAAAAAGAAATCCATCCTTCTTCTTGGACTGGCGACCCTCGCCGTTTCTTTTGGAGCCCTCGCCGCGGTCGGTGGGGCGAATGTTGTTAATGGGAATCCCGTGCTGGTGAAGGCTGAAGAAGTCAAGGCTTATGAACTGGTTCCTGCGAAAGGATCGAATAATAGTTATGCTTCCAATTGTGATATTACCATTGGCGGTATCGCTTGGAATTTAACTGGAAATTCCACACAACTTCCTTGGCGAATTGGCGGAAATAATTTGTCAAAAATTAACCGTTCTATCTATAGCAAGACTCCTTTGAATAAGAACGTTTCAAAAATTGACATTAAAATTGGATCGGCAAGTAGTATTACTATCAATTCCTTTGCGGTTTCTGTTTTTAAAAACGCTGAAGATGCGGCTAAAAATGCCAATGCTATTTCTTCGCTAAATCCTGTCTTTAAAGTCAATTCTACTATCACGGTTGAAAAACCTGAAAATACCAGCTGGGAAAACTGCTTTTATGGTTTTACGTTTAATGTGACGGTTACTGGCAAAAACAACAAATATCTTGAATTTGCTGGCGCTACTTTTTACGAAGACAGCACACAACCTTCAGTTTCAATCGTCGACGATGAGAATTTAGTTTTGACTACCGGTGAGAAAAAAAGTCTCAAAATTAATGCTGTGAATCTCCCTGAAGGAGGCTCTATTTCCGTTACTGTCGATGACACTGATGTTGCTACCGCTTCGGTCAATTCCGAAGGTACCGCAATCGACTTTATTGCGGGCAACAAAGCAGGGGAATCTAATTACAAGGTTTCGTTTTAAATTCTTCTAAAGAAGAAGTCGCTTCCTGTTCCGGAACAGTTACGGTTAAGGAAAAGGACCCGGAAGGACTGAAAAAAGGCAATGCGTCCTTCGGCTCGAAACTCATTAGAATCGATTCGGCGGATGTTAAGTTTAAAGATAGCTTAGAAAATTCCTGGGAAGTAATCACTACCGGAACCGGTAGTTTCAATCCCAGTTCTAATTTTTATCAAATTGGTTCAAAAGATTCACCGGCAAAAACAATTTTATTTACTGGCGATTTGCAAACAAAATCAACTATTTACACTTTGTCTATTAAGGCAGGAGGTAATAGTGGCACTGCCGGAAACATTTCCATTAAAGTAGACGGAACCGAAGTTGCAACTGGAGCATTGAATGCTACGAGCGATGTTGTTGTTTCAGTTGATAATGCCGCTGTTGGCAAAACTATCTCAATCGAATTCAGCAGCATTGCAAAAGGCGTGAAAATCTATTCGATCGACTATACGGTCGCTCCTTATAACGATTCGGCCAAACCCGAAGTCGATGCTTTCGTCGCCGCTAACATCACCCCCTACAAGGGCGCTCCGGCAGAAGGGGATACCTGCAGAGCCAAAGCTCAGCGCGCTCTTGATGCTTATAACGCCATGAGCGAGGAAGCAAAGAAACTCTTCAACGAAGACAGCGCCTACGCTGACGACAAAGCCATCTATGACTACTGGCTCGCCAACAGCGGAATCTCTGCCAAATTGAATCTCAACAACGCTTCGTTTGGTTCCAAGACCACGAATTGGACCTCTACCGGCACTGCGGCGATCGTCTCGATTGCGGCGGTGGCCATTGCGTTGGGCGGAGTTCTCCTCTTCGTTAAGAAGCACGACTAATCCACATAACGAACTTAGCGACCCACACGGGCCGCTTTTTTCATGTTCTTATAAATTGCATAAAAAACGTCAATGAAAAACTTGATGAAGGCTTATACCATTGAAAACTGAGCATCGAAAGCGCTTCCATTTTCTTTGTAACCCCTTACAAAAACATTCGATGAAAACGGCGAAATATTGAATTACCTTCTTACCGACTGAAACCGGTAAATAGGCGAATGAGTAAAGCGGTAAAAATTTACTTTTTCATTGATTTTGTTTAGTGCAATGCCTAGTATTTCATTCGGTAAAGGATTAGCGAAAGGAGCAACGCGATGATCAATCGATTCTCGAACAACCAGTTGGGACGTTATCCGATTTACCTGAAGTACTTCAAAGAGCTTCTCGCGGATGGAGTGGAGTTCGTCTCCTCTCCCCGCATCGCCTCGAAGTTAGGCTATAGCGAGGAGCAGGTGAGGAAAGACCTCCAAGCCGTCTCTTTGGAAGCCGGGCGCCCCAAGAAGGGGAGAAGCGTCAAGCAGCTGGTGGAGGATCTGGAATCCTTCCTCGGCTACCACGACGCGGCCAGCGCCGTGTTGATCGGATGCGGCCACCTCGGCTCCGCCTTGCTCAACTTCCCCGCGTTCCAGGAGATGGGACTAGAAATCCTCGCCGCCTTCGACGCCGACCCGAATCTGATCGGCAAAACCGTCGGCGGCAAAATGGTCTTCTCCATCGAGCGCCTTCCGGAGCTGATGGGGCAGTTGAACGCCAACATCGCCATCCTTACCGTCCCCGCGGCCCACGCGCAGAGAGTCTGCGACTTGGCCGTCGAAAGCGGGGCCCGGGCCATCTGGAACTTCGCCCCGGTCCAGCTTGAGACCAAAGAGGGGATCGTCGTCGAAAACGTCAATCTCGCTTCTTCGTTGGCCGTGCTCAGCCACCGGCTCAACGTCGAACTTGCCAAGGAGGGAAAATAACTATGGCAGAAGCAAAGAAAGTCTTGACCCCGGAGGAAATCCAGGCCAAGAAAGACGCCGCGAACAAAGAAGTGGACGAATTGGTCAAGAAGGGCCTCAAAGCCTTGGACGAATTCGCCTCCTATGACCAAGAGAAAATCGATTACATCGTCGCCAAGATGTCCGTCGCTGGGCTTGACCACCACGGAAGCTTGGCCCGCTTGGCGATTGAAGAGACCCACCGCGGGGTGTTCGAAGACAAAGCCACCAAGAACCTCTTCGCCTGCGAATACGTGGTCAACAACATGCGCCACACCAAAACCGTCGGCATCATCTCCGACGACCCGGTCACCGGCATCACCGAAATCGCCGAGCCAGTCGGCGTCATCGCCGGCATCACCCCGGTCACCAACCCGACCTCGACCGTTATTTTCAAATCCCTGATCGCCATCAAGACCCGCAACCCGATCATCTTCTCCTTCCATCCCTCTTCCTTCCATTGCTCGAAGGAAGCCGCGAAGGTGATGCTCGACGCCGCCGTCTCCGCCGGGGCCCCGAAGAACTGCATCCAGTGGATCGAGCACGGCTCGATGGAAGCGACCTCCGCTTTGATGAACCACCCCGGCGTCGCCACCATCTTGGCCACCGGAGGCAACGCCATGGTCAAAGCCGCCTATAGCTGCGGCAAACCCGCCTTGGGCGTCGGGGCCGGCAACGTTCCCTGCTATATCGACCGCTCCGCCGATATGCCCCAGACCGTCAACGACGTCGTCTTGTCCAAAGCCTTCGACAACGGCATGATCTGCGCTTCCGAATCCGCCGTCTTCATCGACGAGCCGGTTTATGAGGAAGCCAAAGCCCTCTTCCAAAAGTACCGCGTCTACTTCGCCAAGGAAGAGGAAATCCGCAAACTCGAGAAATTCATGTTCGGCGTCAGCAAAGGCGAAGCCGGCGTCGAGAACGCCAAGCTCAACCCGGCCGTCGCCGGCATGAGCGCCAAAAACATCGCCAAAAACGCCGGGTTCGAAATCCCCGACGGCTGCCAGATCATCGCCGCCGAAGTCAAGGAAGTCGGCCCCAGCGAGCCGATGTCCCGCGAAAAGCTCTCGCCCGTATTGGCCGTCTACAAAGTCAAAGACGCCAAAGAAGGCTTCGAGAAGTGCGAAGCCATGTTGGAATTCGGCGGGCTCGGCCACACCGCGGCTATCCACTGCAAAGAGCAGGCCATGTCGGATGCTTTCGGCGACAAAGTCAAAGCCATCCGCATCGTCTGGAATTCGCCTTCCACCTTCGGCGGAATCGGCAACGTCTACAACTCCTTCCTGCCCTCGCTCACCCTGGGCTGCGGCTCTTATGGCCACAACTCCGTCGCGGGCAACATCTCGGCGATCAACTTGCTGAACATCAAGAAAGTGGGGAAGAGGAGAAACACCATGCAATGGTTCAAAGTTCCGCAGAAAATCTACTTCGAACGCAATTCCATCCAATACCTGAAATCCGCCAAAGACGTGGATAAGGTCTTCATCGTCACCGACCACTCCATGGTCCAGCTCGGCTTCTTGAAGAAGATCACCGACCAGCTCGCGCTTCGCCGCAACCCGGTCACCTATCAGCTCTTCGACGAGGTCGAACCCGATCCGGACATCTCCACCGTCCGCAAAGGCGTCGAATTGATGAAGGAATTCCAGCCCGACACCATCATCGCCTTGGGCGGCGGATCCGCCATGGACGCCGCCAAGGGCATGTGGATTTTCTACGAGCACCCCGAAGTCGACTTCAACGACCTCAAGCAGAAGTTCATGGACATCCGCAAGAGGGCCTTCAAGTACCCCGAACTCGGAAGGAAGAGCAAGCTCATCTGCATCCCGACCACCTCCGGCACCGGGTCTGAGGTTTCCCCCTTCGCCGTCATCTCCGACAAGGCCAACCTCAAGAAATACCCGCTGACCGACTATTCCTTGACCCCCTCCATCGCCATCGTCGACCCGGAGTTCACCACCAACATCCCGCCGCGCTCGACGGCCTATACCGGCATGGACGTCCTCACCCACGCCATCGAGGCCTATACCTCGGTCATGGCCAGCGACTTCACCGACGGGCTCTGCCTTGAGGCCATCCAGCTCGTCTTCGAATACCTGCCCCGCGCGGTCAAAGACGGATCCCACGACCTCAAAGCCAGGGAGAAGATGCACAACGCCGCCACCATCGCCGGCATGGCCTTCGCCAACTCCTTCTTGGGGCTAGTCCACTCCCTCGCCCACAAGATGGGCGGCGAGTTCCACACCATCCACGGCCAGACCTGCGGCATCTTGCTTCCGCACGTCATCCGCTATAACGGCACCCAGCCGACCAAGCTTGCCCTGTGGCCGAAGTACGAGGAATATCAGTGCGACAAGAAGTACCAGAACATCTGCCGCGCCCTCGGCATCAAAGCCGACACGCCGGAAGAAGGCACCAAGAACCTCGCCGACGCCGTCATGGCCTTGGGTAAGGAAATCGGCATGGACATGAACTTCCAGTCGATTATCCCCGACGAAAAGAACTATAATGACCATCTAGAGGAGTTGGCGTATTTGGCTTACGAGGATCAATGCACCCCGTGCAACCCCCGCGAGCCCATGGTCGAGGACATGATCCAGATCATGAAAGACGCCTATAAAGGGAACTGATGGACCATATCGAACTTGCCGTTTGCGTCGGGAGCTCTTGCCATTTGAAAGGCTCCCGCGAAGTCATTTCCGCCCTCAAGGAGGAGATTTCCTCCCGGGGGCTACAAGGAAAAATCGAATTGAAGGCCGCCTTTTGCCTTGGCCAATGCGGCCATGACGGGGTCAGCGTCTCCGTGGACGGGAAGATCGTCCCCGGGCTCACCGCGGAGAAAGTGCCTTCGTTCTTGGAGGAGGAAGTCCTCCCCAAACTAGGCTAGTTCAAGGCGGCCCCCCGGTTTTCGGGGGGCCTCTTTCTTGGAGGAGAAGATGAACGACGTTTTGAAGAACGCGGAAAACGACTGCCGAAGCTGCTACAAGTGCATCCGCTTCTGCCCGGTGAAGGCCATCTCCTTTTCGGAGGGGCAGGCCAAGATCCTGCCTTCGTCTTGCCTTTACTGCGGCAACTGCTTTTCCGTTTGCCCCCAGCATTGCCCCGAGATCCGCGATGACGCCGAACTGGCCTTCTCTTTTTTGAAGCAGGGGAATTGCTACGCCTCCTTGGCCCCAAGCTTCCTCGCCTCTTTCCCCGGCGCGGGGTTCCATGGGCTGGAAAAAGCCCTCAAGGAACTCGGCTTTGCCGGGGTGGAGGAAACCGCCCGCGGGGCGAAGCTGGTCAAGGACGCTTATCAAGAGATCCTAGCAACGGGGGAAAGCGACGTTTTGATTTCCTCTTGCTGCCCTTCGGTCAACCTGCTCATCCAAAAGCATTATCCCGAATGCCTGCCTTATCTCGCTAAGGTGGCTTCCCCCATGGAAGCCCATGCGAGGCTTTTGAAGCAGGAGCATCCGGGTTGCCACGTCATCTTCTTCGGCCCTTGCATCGCCAAAAAGGAAGAAGCCGATGCTTCCTCCGGGCTCGTCGACGCCTGCTTGACCTTCCTGGAACTGCAGGGGATGCTCCAAGAAAAAGGCATAAAGATCCCCTTGCTTGGAGAAAAGAAAGAAGAAGGGTCGCGGACGCGCCTGTTCCCCAAAGAAGGGGGCATCCTGGATTCGATGGAAAAACGGGAAGAGGGGATCGATTACCTCTCCGTCTCCGGGGTTGAGGACTGCATCGCCGCCTTGGAGGAAATCAAGAAAGGCAACGTCCATCACGCTTTCCTGGAGATGAGTTCCTGCCACCTTTCTTGCTTATCCGGGCCCGCCCACGTCAAAGGGAGGAAAAACCCTTTGCTCTCGGAAATGACCCTGAATGGTTTTGCCGGGATGGGGGATTTCCCCGTCCCCCATTTGGAAGGCCTAAGCAAAGAATTCGCCCCCTTGCCCCAAAGCAAGAAGCGCTTCTCTGAGAAAGAAATCGAAGCGGTGCTTCGGAAAATCGGCAAGAACTCCAAGAAGGATGAGCTCAATTGCTCCTCCTGCGGCTATCCCACCTGCCGGGAGAAAGCCAAAGCCGTCTTGGAGGGGAAAGCAAACCTAGAAATGTGCCTGCCGTTTTTGATGGAGAAAGCCACCAGCTTCGGCAGCGACATCGTCGAATATTCCCCCAATGGGGTCTTGGTCCTCAACGAGGACGGGACGATCCAACTCTCCAACCCGGCCATGGCCGCGATTCTGGGGGTCTCTTCTCCCAGCGCCCTCTTGGGCCGGGGCATTCAAGAGTTTCTCGACCCCGAGCTCTTCTTCCTCTCCCTTTCTGGGGAGAACACGCGTTTGAAGAAGATGAGCCTGCCCAACGGGAAGATCGTGGAAGCCACCATCCATTACGATGAGAAGTTCCACATTATCCTGGGGTCTCTCCGCGACGTGACCGACCACGAACTGCGGAAGGCCCGCCACCTCAAAGACGCCGAGGAGACCGCCCGGGTCACCTCCGAAGTCATCGACCGCAACATGGAGGCGGTGCAGAAAATCGCCCAGCTGCTGGGCGAATCCGCCGCGGAGACCAAGCTGGCCCTCACCCGGCTCAGCCAAACCATCCAGGACCGCAAAGGGGGCAATTCCAAATGACCCCCGAAGACAAAGAAAGCATCCTCGAGTATGGCTATTTGTCCATCAACCACAAAGGCGAGGAGCTCTGCGGGGACCACGTCGAAGTGGGAACTAGCGAAGAAGACGGATCTTTGACCCTCGTGCTGGCCGATGGCCTAGGCTCAGGGGTGGAAGCCTCGATCTTGTCCACCCTCACCTCGACTTTGCTCTGCAAGATGATCGAGGGGGGCATGGGGATCCAAGAAGGGGTGGAGGCCCTTGCCAAAACCCTGCCCGTCGCCCGCGACCGGGGGAACGTGGCCTACAGCACCTTCACCGTGGTCAAAGTGGAGAAGGATTTCTCCGCCTGCGTCTACAACTTCGATAACCCCGATCCGATTTTCCTAAGGGACGGCAAGCCCCATCCCCTGAACTACAAAGAGGAAACCATCGGGGGGAAGAAAATCAAAAAAACCCAATTCTACTTCTCCCTCAACGACACCCTCGCCCTCTATAGCGATGGGGCCCTCCACGCGGGGGTGGGAGAGACGCTCAACTTCGGCTGGGGGGAGGAGGAGATCAGCGATTACCTCCAAGGCCTGTCCTCGCCCTTCCTCTCCTGCAAGAACCTGGCGACCCTGCTGGTCGACCATTGCTCCTTGCTCTATAATCGCCGGCCGGGGGACGACACGACCTGCCTTTGCCTCCGCAGGAGGAAAAAGGAGAAGGTGAACCTCATGGTCGGGCCCTCTTCCTCAAAAGAGGAGGACCCCCAAGTGCTCGCTTCCTTCTTCGCCCTGCCGGGGAAGCACGCCGTCTGCGGCGGGACCACCTGCCGCATCGTCGCCCAATACCTCGGGGTCCCCATCCGAGGCGACCTGCAATCGCTAGACCCCGACATCCCGCCCTATTCCCTCATTGAGGGGGTGGACCTCGCCACCGAGGGGGTTATTACCCTCAACAAAGTCCTCTCGCTGGCCCAGGATTACCAAAAGGACAACAACGCCTACTTCACCTGGAGCTACCGTCAGGACGGCGCGAGCCTATTGGCAAACCTCCTCTTCCAAGAAGGGACCGACATCACCTTCTACGTCGGCTGCTCGGTCAACCCCGCCCACCAGGAAGAGCAGGGGAAGATCACCTTCAAAATGAAGATGCAGATCATCGATAACTTAGCCCAGCAACTTCGGAAGATGGGCAAGAAAGTCAAAGTGCTTTACTTCTAAAGCAAAAGGAGAGAAACATGGAAAAGCCGCTTAAATTCGATACCTTGGTCCAACAACTCAAATACCGCGTCCTCAAGGAAGTCGCCCAAGACTATTGGGACGGCACCCTGGAAGAAAAGAAGGATCAAATCCCCAATCTCATCTCCCCCGGGCCCAAAGCCTCGATGCGCTGCTGCGTCTACAAAGAGAGGGCCATCGCCAAAGACCGGGTCAAAATCGCCATGGGCGGGGATCCCAATAACCCCAACATCCTCGAAGTCATCGAAGCCGCCTGCGACCAATGCCCCTTCGGCGGGATGGAGGTCACCGACGTCTGCCGCGGATGCTTGGCCCATCGCTGCGCCCAGGCTTGCCGCCTCAACGCGATTAGCTTTGGCAGCGACCACCGCGCCGTCATCGACAAAAGCAAGTGCGTCAATTGCGGCATGTGCGCCAAATCCTGCCAATTCGGCGCGATTTTGAACCGCCGCCGGCCCTGCGAAGCCGCCTGCAAGATCAACGCGGTCAAACCCCGCGAAGACGGCATCACCAGCATCGATGAGAGCAAATGCACCCGCTGCGGGCAATGCTCCTACGCCTGCCCCTTCGGCGCCATCATGGACAAGAGCTTCATCTTGAAGTGCATCGACATCGTCAAAGGCGCGGAGAAGGGCAAAAACTACAAAGCCTACATGATCGTGGCCCCCTCCATCTCCAGCCAGTTCCATTACGCGACCCTCCCCCAAGTCGTCTCCGGCATCAAAGAGCTCGGATTCACCGACGTCATCGAAGCCGCCTTGGGCGCCGATTTGGTCGCCTTAAACGAGGCCAAGGACCTCTCCGAGGAAGGAAGCTGCACCTCCTCTTGCTGCCCGGCCTTCGTCCGCTACGTAGAAACCGCCTTCCCCGAGCTGAAGGAGAAAGTCTCCAATAACTACTCGCCGATGGCCGCCATCGCCAAATACCTCAAAAAGCTCGACCCAACCTGCAAAACCGTCTTCGTCGGTCCCTGCATCGCCAAGAAGATGGAGGCTCAGCGCGAGGAAGTTGCCCTTTACGTCGACTGCGTCATCACCTTCGAAGAGCTCCAAGCCCTCATCGACGCCCGGGGGATCGTCCTTTCTTCCTTAGAAGGGAAGCCGCTAGACAACGCTTCTTATTTCGGAAGAATCTTCGCCCGCAGCGGAGGGCTCTCCGATGCCGTCGCCGAGGCGCTGAAGGAGCAGGGGATCGACTTTGAAGTCAAGCCGGTCAAATGCTCGGGCCTTGACCAATGCAAGATGGCCTTGACGCGCTACAAAGCCGGGAGGCTTGAAGGCAACTTCATCGAGGGCATGGCTTGCCCCGGGGGCTGCATCGGCGGCCCCAGCTGCCTCACCCATGAGGTCAGAGACGCCGCAGACGTCGACAAATACGGCCATGAGTCCAAGGAGACCACCATCCAGGAAGCCGTCTCCGCCGCCTTGGCCGACCCCAAGATCGCCTCGATCCAGAAGTGATTCCAAGAAAGAGAACGCGGCGCGAGCCCTTCGCGCCGTTTTTTCTTGCCCCAAGAAGCTTTATACTTTCTCTATGCAAGAGCAGATTCAATTGACCCCAGGCCCTTTGCTTGACCCAAAAGGGAACCTGGTTCAGGCCGGATACGCCTTCTCTTTGGTCAAGGATTACCAAAAAAGCGCGGTCAAAGGCGGGGCGCTTCGCCTCAAAGAATGGGATTATTACTACGTCGGCAACTCCGATTACGGGGTCGCTTTGACGGTCGCGGACAATTCCTACATGGGGATGCTCTCCGTCTCTTTCCTCGACCTGAAAGCCAAATTCGACGTCACCAAGTCTTTGATCCTGCCTTTCACCCGTGGAAAATTCAACCTCCCTTCTTCTTCCAAGCAAGGGGACGTAGTGGTGGAAAACCTCAAGAAAGGCTATTCTTTTCGCTTCCTGAACCTCGGGAACGGGAAAAGGAGATTGCTCGTATTCCTCAAAAGCATGGACAAACTCTCCACCCCCTTCCATTGCGACATCACCTTGGAAGAGACCAGCCCCAACTCCATGGTCATCGCCACTCCTTTCTCCAAAAAAGCCCATTTCTACTACAACCAGAAGATCAATAACCAAAAAGCTCATGGATACGCCAAATTCGGCGAGAGGATGCTCGACTTCAATTCCAATTCCTATGGCGTCTTAGACTGGGGGAGGGGAGTTTGGACCTACCGGAATACCTGGTATTGGTGCTCCGTCTCCTCCTTCACCAACGGCCATCTTTTGGGATGGAACCTCGGATACGGGTTCGGAGACACCTCCAAAGCCACCGAGAACGTCCTCTTCTACGACAAGAAGGCCATCAAACTCGGCCGGGTATGCTTTGACATCCCCATCTCTTCGGGTGGGGGAGATGACTTCATGAAGGATTGGACCTTCCGCTTCAAAGAAGATTCCTTCGAGCTCCGCTTCCACCCCCTCTATGACCGCCATAGCGATACCGACGCCCTCTTGCTCCGCTCCAACCAGCATCAAGTCTTCGGGCTCTTCTCCGGGTCCTTCCTGCTGGATGGGGAAGCCATCTCCTTCTCCGACGTCCCCGGGTTCGCCGAGAAAGTCTTCAACAAGTGGTGATGGATTCTCTTCTCCCCGCCCCCTTCCTCTCCGCGGATTGGATCTATTTCAAAGAAAACGCGGAAGAGGACGAATATTCCCTTTATTGTTGCTCTTTTTCTTGCCCCAAGCAAAAAGGAGTCCTCTACCTTGCCGGGGACAGCGACGCCACCGTGTATCTTAACGGCAAGCTTGTTTTCTTTTCCCTGTCCCCGAGCTATCCCTCGCATTTGATCGCCGACAAAGCGGAAGTGGACCTGCAAGAAGGGGAAAACCAGCTGCTCATCGAGCTTTATTATTTCGGATCGGAGGGGTTTTCTAGCTACCGCAAAGGAAAAGCCAAACTCAAATTCGCCCTCCTAAGCCAGAAAGGGGAGCTCCTTGCTAGAAGCGGATTAGAAACCCTCTCCTGTCTCCATCCCCATTACTTTTCCCACCAAAGGAAACCCATCTCCCCACAGCTAGGGTATTCCTTCTTCTACGAGGCGGAAGGAAAGCAAGCGATGTGGGGCAAAAGCCATCTCATCAAAGACGATTCTTCCCTCTCTCTCCGGGAGAACCGCCACTGCGTTTTAAAAGGGCGAGCCCCGTATCAATCCAAGCATCTTGGAAAAGGGCATTACCTGCTCGACTTTGGAAGGGAAACCGTGGGCTTTTTGGATTTGGAATTCCTTAGCCCCGCCCCCCAAAACATCCTTTTCGTCTACTCCGAGCATCATGAAGAGGGAAAGCCCCTTCTTCGCTGCCCCGGCAGCGACGACTTCTCTTGCTCTTATCGCGCCAAAGCGGGGGAGAACCGCTTTCTATCCACCTTCCGCAGGCTCGGCCTCCGCTATCTAGAAGTCTATGCCGAAGAGGACTTGGTGATTGGCTATATCGGCATCCAAGAAGTCGTTTACCCCTTCTCCTTCATCCCCTTGCATTCCAAGGACCCCCTTTTCGAGCGCATCGCCTCCGCCTGCGTCCAAACCCTAGTTTGCTGTTACCATAAGCATTACGAAGACTGCCCCTCTCGGGAGCAATGCCTCTACGCGATGGACTCCTACAACCAAATCCTCGCCGGATTGGTTTGTTTCTCCAACAAAGAGCAGATCCGCTCCAGCCTGCGCTTATTCTCCTATGACGAAAGGAAGGACGGCCTGCTATCGATTTGCTCGCCCTCCTCAACCCCTTTGTTCATCCCTTGCTTCTCCCTTTTCTACGTCAAATCCGTCGAAGCCTATCTCCATAGCTCCGAGGACCTTGCCTTCCTCAAGGACGTCTATCCCAAGATCCAAGGCATCATGAACGCTTTCTTCCGCAAGACCCGGGAAGACGGCCTTTTGATGCCTTTCCAAAGTCCGGGGGCGTGGAACTTCTACGAATGGGCGGAAGGCTTGGACGGCAACCTCGGAGGGGAGCAAAGCCAAGGACCCGATTTGATCGAAAACGCCCTCTTCCTTTGGACGTTGCCTTCTTACGCCTACCTCCAATCCCTGCTGGGGATAAAAGAGGACCATTCTTCTTTCGTCCAAAAGAACATCGACCACGCGCGAAAGACGTTCCGGAAAGGCCATGCCTTTATCCATAGCAAAGAGCGCTCCCTCTATACCCAATACGGGAACGCCCTTGCGTTGCTTGCTGGATACGCCGAGGAAGATGACGCACCCCTTCTTGCCTCCGAACTGATGAACCCCTCCTCATCCTTCGTGAAGGCGACCCTCTCCACCAAAGCCATCCTTTACCGGGCTTTGCTACACCAAAGCAAAGGCAATGCTCCCTACGTTTTAAGCGACATCAAGAAAACGTGGGGGAGGATGCTCCAAGAAGGGGCGACGACCTTCTATGAAACCGAGAAAGGATGGAAGGACTTCTCCGGGGCCGGAAGTTTGTGCCACGGTTGGAGCGCCACCCCCCTCATTTTTTTGAAGGAACTTGGTATACTTGAATAATCCTTTCGCCCCAAGTAGGAGAAAAAACACATGGAAGGCTATGAATCCTTTGGCTTGATGGTTGACTGCTCGCGCAACGGAGTGCTGAATCTGGATTCGATCAAAACGCTGCTCCCGATGCTTTCGAAGATGGGATACGACACCCTTTTGCTCTACACCGAAGACACCTACGAAGTCCCCGGGGAACCCTATTTCGGATCCCTGCGGGGCCGATACAGCCAAAAGGAGATCAAGGAAATCGTCTCCCTTGCCTCTTCTTATGGCATCGAAGTCATCCCCTGCATCCAGACCTTGGCCCATTTGAACGCCATCTTCCGCCACGAAGCCTATCAGTCCATCCACGACGTCGATGACATTTTGCTCGTTGATGAAGAAAGGACCTATGAATTCATCGACCACCTTTTCGACAGCATCGAGGAAAGCTTCACCTCGCGGAAAGTCCACGTCGGGATGGATGAGGCCCACATGTTGGGATTAGGGAAATACAAGGACCTTCACGGCATCCACGACCGCACCGAGATCTTCATCAAACACCTTTCCCGCGTCCAGGAAATCGCCAAGAAGCACGGCTTCCAGCCCATGATGTGGTCGGATATGTTCTTCCGCCTCGTTAGCGGCAGCGGCGAGTATTACGACGAAAAGGCCAAGCTGGATCCGGAGAAGCTCAAACTCGTCCCCCGCGATATCGGGCAGGTATATTGGGACTATTACCACGACGACCCCGCTTTCTACGAGAAGATGATCGATCTGCACCGGCAGATTTCCGGAGGGGAAGTCATCTTCGCCGCCGGGGTCTGGACTTGGGTTGGATACGCCCCCTTGCTTTCGGTTGCCGAGAAAAACCTCAAAGCCGGGCTGAGCGCCGCCAAAAAGAAAGGCGTCGAGAACGTCTTCTTGACCGCTTGGGGCGACGATGGGGCGGAATGCTCCCTCTTCGCGGCTTTGCCTTCCCTTTTCTACGCCCGGGAAATCGCCCTCGGAAGAGAAGATCCCAAGCGAATCGAAAAGGACTTCGACGCGATGTTCCCCACGCTCCATTACGCGGATTTCCGCTTCTTGGATTGCCCCAATCGCCTCAGCATGTCCCCCAAAGCCAACCTCGTCGTCAACCCCAGCAAGTACTTCCTTTATTCCGACCCCCTGCTGGGCTTATCCGATGGGAAAGTGGTGGAAAGCGACGAAAAACTCTATGGGGAATACGCCTGCAAACTGAAAGAAATGGCCCCGCGCAACCTGGGGTTCGAGTACCTCTTTGAGGAACTCTCTTCTCTCTGCGCCCTTTTGGAGAAAAAGCTCACCCTCGGGGTCAACCTAAGGAAAGCCTACCGTTCCAAAGAGGAGGGGCAGCTTGAGTCCTGCCTCGTCCAAATCGGGGAATGCCTCAGCCGCCTGGAGGACTTCAAGGAAAAGCTCCGCGTTCGCTGGATGAAGGAGAACAAACCCAATGGGTTAGAAGTCCTTCAGATCCGCCTCGGCGGCATGAGGGAACGCTTGCTCGAAGCCAAACGCCGGGTGGAGGAATACATCTCCGGGGAAGTCTCTTCCCTCCCCGAACTGGACGAAGACATCCTGCCGATGAACCTGGAGGGGGATCCTAAAGACGCCACATGCTGGAACCTCTACCGCGTCCTCGCCTCCAATTGCCCCATTTGACCCATCCGCCCTTCGGGGCGGTTTTTTCTTGCAAGAGAGCGCTTACATCTTATAATGAAAGGCACTTTTTCAGTGAGGAGAACACCAATGAAAAACAGCAAGAAAGGGGCCCTTTTTTCGGAGAGGACCTTTCAAGGGGACCGCGTCCCCAAGTTGACCCGGATCCTCTATCCCTGGTCCGGCATTTTCCGCGACGCCTGCTACACGATGATCGGCACCTTCTTGATGCAGTATGCGATCACCGCCGGGGTCTTGTCTTCCGACCCGACCACCTTCAAAGCCCAGTACGGGGTCATCACCATCGCCATGATGATCTGCTTGATTTGGGATGGCCTCAACGACCCCATCATGGGCTTCATCATCGAGAAGGTGCATCTGAAAAGCGGCAAATACCGCCCCTGGATCGCTTTGGGCGCCATCGGGAATGCCCTCACGGTCGCTTTGATGTTCCTCATCCCCCTCTTCATGGTCGGCGGGGACGGGTGGGGGTACGTCGCCTTCATGATCGTCTGCTACTTGCTTTGGGATGCCTGCTTCACCATGAACGACATCGGCTACTGGTCGATGCTCCCCTCCCTCACCAATGACCCCAAGCAAAGGGCCCGCATCACCACCGACGTCACCGTCGCCGCCAGCATCGGCACCGCGGCCATGACCCTCTGCATGTTCCTCCTCCCGGGGCTCATCCCCCTTTCCACCGCGGCCATTTACGCCCTCATCGGCTCGGTGATCGCATTCGTCTTCCTGGTTTCCCAGCTCGCGGTCTACTTCCTCTGCAAAGAGAAACAACGCGACTCCGCCCAGGAGCAGATCTCCGAATCCTCCTCGATCCTCGACCTCTTCCGCGTCGTCATCAAAAACCATCAGCTCCTCTACGTCGTCATCGCCCTTCTTCTGTTCCAATTCGGCGAATTCATCTTGACCGGCATCGGCCAGAATTACTTCTACATGGTCTTCGGATACGGGGGAGGGAAGGGAGGACTGGTCGCCACCGGGGTCCTCGCCGTCTACATCCTCTCCACCGTCTTGTCTCAGCTTTTATACCCCTTGCTCCGGAAGAAGATGTCGACGCGGGCCATCCTCACCTCGATGGCCGCCATCATCGTCGCCGGATACGTTTGCTTCCTCTTCATCGCCTTCCCCCTCTTCGGGGAGCACCCCATCGCCTACAACACCCCCGACCCCAACAACATGCTCTGGATCTTGGGCGGGAGCATGTGGATGTATTACGTCTCCGCCTTCTTCTTCTTCGGCGCCAGCGGCATCTTCTACCTGGTCCTCCTGGTGCTCTTGCAGAACGCGATCGATTACAACGAATGGAAATACGGCCAGAGGAAGGAAGCCATTTGCTTTGCTTGGCGCCCCCTCGACGTGAAACTCGCCTCCGGGCTCAACCGCGGATTGCAGTGGACCGTCTTCGCCGCTACGGGGACCTCGGTCTTCATCAACGCGATCTCCAACGCCGAAGGCGACTTCAACTCCAACGCGATCGACGAAGCCACCCGCGACCAGATCATCGCTTCCGAGGGCGCGAAGATCACCACCCAGCAGCTGAGCCTCTTCGGCTTCATCATCATCGGCACCATCCTCGTCTGCACGATCGTCGCCTACTGTTTGATGCGCTTCGGCTTCAAAGTCGACGACAAGATGGAGGAAACCATCGTCAAAGAACTCGAAGAACGCCACAAGAAAGACGAAGAGCAAGCGAAGCAATCCGCCTAAAAAGAAAGGGGCTGTAACAAAACCTCCCGTTAGTTAGGAGGTGGGGTTACGCCCCTTTTTCCTACCCGCGTATCTGTATTCTTTCTTCGCCTTCTCGTTGGGCTGCTTTGCCTTGGAC
>JBNMGG010000046.1:0-7839 GCA_050872145.1 Candidatus Alloenteromonas sp.
ATCGAGAATCGGATGGCGAAACGGGGGTCCAAGGCAAAGCAGCCCAACGAGAAGGCGAAGAAAGAATACAGATACGCGGGTAGGAAAAAGGGGCGTAACCCCACCTCCTAACTAACGGGAGGTTTTGTTACAGCCCCTTTTACTTTATGCGGGACGTGACTCCGTTTTCGTCGACCGAATAGATTTCTTCGTAACGGGAACAAGTTTCTTCGCTGAGCGGCTCATACTCTTTCTTGAGGTGCTCCATCGCCTCGATGGGGACCACTCTTCCTTGCCGGGATAAGTTCCGTTCCAAACTGATGGAGTAGGGGACGTCGAACCACACCAGCATCAATTTGTCGTAATGCGCTCGGGCGAGATCCGCGTAGAGGATCCGGAAATGGTTGCTGAGATTGGTGGAGTCGCCGATGACGGTGACGTCCTCCCCTTTTTCGTGGCATAGAATCTCGCGCTTGAATTCATCCCAGACCAATGTGGGATTGGATTGGTCTCCAGCATCCCCATTCAGCTTTTCGCGGATGTCGTCGCTGGCGACAATTTCCACGTTGGGATGCTCACTTTGGTATTTTTTCGCCCACGTCGACTTCCCTGATCCGGGCATTGCTGAGAGGAGGATGAAAGTTGCCATGCGGGTATCTTACGGCCGTGGCGAAGAGAATTCCATTACTATCATTTTTCCTCTGCCCCATAATAAGAGTGATGAAATCCCTTTCTTCTTTATTCCGCCTCGGCCCGGGGCCCAGTTCCAGCCACACGATCGGCCCTCATTTGGCCGCGAAGCGCTTTTATTCCCTGGTGGAAGGGCAAAAGCCCGATCGCTTTTCCGCCACTTTTTACGGTTCCCTTGCTTATACGGCGGTGGGGCACGGATCTTCCAAAGCCGTTTCCGACGTTTTCGTTCCCCTCCCTTGCCAAATCATCTTCGACAAAGAAACCAAGGCTTCCCACCCTTTGACGATGAAGTTCCAGGCCTTCCGGGGCGAAAGCCTGATCAAAAGCGTGACTTACCGTTCCTTGGGAGGAGGAGAAATCAGCTCCGACGAAGACGAAGGAGCGAACGAAAGAGACATTTATCCCTTTTCCTCCTTCGAGCAGATTAAGGCTTATTTGAAGGACAATAACATCGCAAATCTCAAAGATTTTTGCCTGCGTTTTGAGAGTCCTGAAATTGATTCCTATTTGCTTTCCTGCGTGAAAGCGATGTTCCATTGCGTGGAAAATGGATTGCGGGAAAAAGGGAAAATCCCCGCAAATTCAAATCCCCGGCTCCAACTCAATCGCGTGGCCGGCGACATTTTTTCCTCATCTTCTTCCCTCGCCCATGAAGACGGAAGGAATTTCCTTTTGATGACTTCCTACGCCTACGCGGTCGCCGAAAGCAATGCCTGCGGGGAGCAAATCGTGACCTGCCCCACCTGCGGGGCAAGCGGGGTTTTGCCCGCGGTTTTGTATTTCGAGCACAAACAAAGGAAAGTGCCTTTGTCGAAAATCCGCGACAGCCTCTACGTGGCGGGCGTGTTTGGCAATCTGGTGAAGCAGAATTCTTCCATCGCCGGATCCGTCGGGGGGTGCCAAGCCGAGATTGGAACCGCCTCTTCCATGGCCGCGGCGGCGCTTTGCTATCTTCACGGATTGAGCTTGCACCAATGCGAATACGCCGCCGAATGCGCCATGGAGCATTTCTTGGGGCTCAGCTGCGACCCCGTGGATGGGTATGTGATCATTCCCTGCATCGAAAGGAACGGCATGGGCGCCTGCCGGTCCTACACTTCCTATCTTTACGCCCACTCCATCGCCCCTATTCGCTCCAACCAAGTTCGCTTCGACGACGTTGTCGTGGCCATGAAACTGACGGGAGATTCTTTGAATCGAGAATACAAAGAAACGGCTTTAGGGGGTCTAGCCAAGATCTTGGCGGACAAGCGGTGCTGAGCCTTCTTTCAACCCCGGCCCGGATTTGCTAAAATATGTTCGATTTATGGAAGAACGTTCTCTGCTGATCAAAAACAAAAAATTCGTCGTCAAAAGCGTCCGTGCCTCTCATCCTGACCACGAATCCTTGGTCGCGACCTGGAGTGGCAGGACCTATTTGGTTCGCGTTTTCTTCGTTCCGGAGATGTTCGACAAAGCCATGGCCGACTACAAAGCCCTGAAGCACGCGGGGATCAACATGGCCAAGATTTGCTTCCACGATGACCCTGCACACGTGATCGTTTTCGACTATTTCCCGGAAGAGGACTGCTTGAGCGTTCTCTCGAAAGGTCCAATGGAAGATCGGTATTTCGAGGCGCTTTTTGCTTTGTACCGCTTCGCCCGTTTCTCGAAGGTTGCACTTGATTGGCAGCCCCAGAACTTCATGCTCCGCGGCAGCCAGATGTTTTACCTCCCCACGAAATGGGAAAAGTTGACCGATGAGAACCCCTTGGAAAAAACGGGGCTCCGCTATTGGTTCTTGGGCCAAGAGGGGCGGGCCTTGCTCGCCCGCAAAGGGTATAAGCTCGACGGGCTTCCCTCTTTGTCCGAACTTGAAGTCAACAAGGCGCTGGTCCTGAAAACCGTCCGCTATTGGTAAAAGAAGAGGCCGCAAGGCCTTTTTTTGTTGCCAATTCCGTTCCTCCCGCCTACTATATCGCTCGCAAAAGCTGTTGCCTCGGAACCCAGCTTTAAAAAATCAGGAGGTCTGTTTATGACCGATACAACTCGTTTGGTCCGATCCATCGTAGACAATGGGCTCATCGCCGCCCTCTACTTCGTTTTGACGATCTTCGTTCCCGCCGTTTCTTTCCAGATGTTCAATTTTCGCATCGGCGAGGTTTTGGTTCTCCTTTGCTTTTGGCGGCCGGACTTCGGAATCGGCTTGACCGTCGGCTGCCTTTTGTCCAATTTCTTCGGGGCCGCGACGGGCCAGACGGCTTTCATCGACATGCTGATGGGAACGGGCGGAACGATTTTGTCCGTCCTCTGCGTTTCCTATCTTTCCCCGCGCCTTTTGGTCGCTTGCCTATATCCGCCTTTGTTCAACGGGGTTTTGGTGGGTTTGATGCTTTATTATTTCTACGATTTCGGCAGCATCGCCCTCTGGGTTGAGATGGGTTGGGTCGCTTTGGGCGAGCTGACCGTCATTTTGATCGGCTACGTCCTTTGGATGGGGCTGAAGCGGGGCAAATGGTTCTTCTCTTTCCTCCGGCCGACCCGCCATCAGACGGCCCGTTGGTGAGATTGCCCTTTGCATTCGATGCGATTAGAATTTCCCTGCTATGCAGGGATTTTCTTTAGAGATTAAGCACATCGACGCCAAAACGGGGGCGCGCTACGGGGTTCTCCACACTTGGCACGGGGACGTTGAGGTTCCCATGTTCATGCCGGTTGGGACCAACGCGACCGTGAAGACGCTGTCGCCGGAGCAGGTCGCCGCCTGCGGGTCGGGCGTTATCTTGGCCAATACCTACCATCTCCACCTTCGCCCCGGCGAGGAAATCGTGAAAAAGGCCGGGGGCCTGCATGAGTTCATGAATTACCACGGCCCCATCCTCACCGACTCGGGCGGATTCCAAGTCTTCTCCCTTTCCTCGCGGAGGAAAATCACCGAGGAAGGCGTCACGTTCCAAAACGAAATCGACGGGCGGAGGGAATTCTTCTCCCCCGAAGAGGCGATCCGCATCGAAGAGGCCTTGGGCGCGGACATTATCATGTCCTTTGATGAGTGCATCCCCTATCCGGCGAGCAAGGAATACGTCGCCAAATCCACCGAGAGGACCCTCCGCTGGGCCGCGCGGGGGTTGAAAGCCCACACTCGCCCCGACCAAGCCCTGTTTGGCATCGTCCAAGGCGGGGAATTCCAAGACCTGCGTTACCACGCCGCCCAAGAGCTCGCCAAAATGGATTTCCCCGGGTATTCCATCGGCGGGACTTCCATCGGGGAACCCAAAGACGTCTGCTTCCGGATGATGAAGGACGCGGTCCGCTTTTTGCCCCCGGAGAAGCCGCGCTACCTCATGGGGGTTGGGTCCATCGATTACATCCTCGAAGGGATCCAAGATGGCATCGACATGTTCGACTGCGTCTTGCCCACCCGCCTCGCCCGGCACGGGGCTTTGATGACGAGCCAGGGAAGGGTCAATATCCAAAGGGCCCAGTACAAAGAAGACTTCACGCCTTTGGACCCACACTGCGATTGCTATACCTGCACCCATTACACGAAGGCTTATCTGCACCACCTTTACAAAGCGAACGAGGAATTCGGCAAGACGCTGAACTCCATCCATAACATCCGCTTTCTCATCCGCCTCGTCGAAGGGGCGAGGAAGGCCATCCAGGAAGATCGCTTCCTTGAATACAAAGAGCAAGTTTATGCCGCGTATGGCGACAAAAGGGGTTTCTAAATGAACATTGAGCTTTTCGATTACGATTTGCCGAAGGAGTTGATCGCCCAGAGCCCTCTTTCAGAACGCGACCAATGCCGCTTGATGGTGGTGGACCGCGAGCATAAGACCATTGAGAACAAACATTTCGCCGACATCGTTTCCTATTTGAAGCCGGGGGATGTTCTGGTCCGCAACAACACCAAGGTTCTCCCCGCCCGCCTAATTGGGGTCAAAGTCGAAACCAAAGGGAAAGTCGAGGTCCTGCTTCTTCATCCCGTCGAAGGGGAAGAAGACGTCTGGGAATGCTTGGTGGGCAACGCCCACTCGGTCCGGGTCGGAAGCAACTGCTCCTTTGGGGACGGCATGCTGACCTGCACCTGCGTGAAAGTTCTACCGGAAGGGCTCCGCCACATGAAGTTCCATTACCAAGGGATCTTTCTCGAAGTGCTCGATCGGCTTGGTTTGATGCCCTTACCCCCTTACATCAAGAAGCAGTGCGAGAACAACTCCGACTATCAAACCGTCTACGCCAAAGTTCCCGGATCCGCCGCCGCTCCGACGGCCGGATTCCATTTCACCGAAGCCCTTTTCCAAAAGCTGCGCGACATGGGCGTGGAAGTGGTGGACGTCACCCTCGACATCGGGCTTGGGACGTTCCGGCCCGTCGAGGTGGAGGATACCAAAGACCACCACATGCACGTGGAGACCTACCGCATGAGCAAAGAAGCTGCGGATGCGCTCAACAAAGCCAAGCAGGAAGGGCGGAGGATCATCGCCGTGGGCACGACTTCGGTTCGCACCCTGGAATCGGTCTACGCGAAATTCGGCCGTTTTGAAGAGACCAGCGATTCCACCGGGATTTTCATTTCCCCGGGCTATGAATACAAAGCCGTGGACGCCCTGATCACCAATTTCCATTTGCCCAAATCTACCCTCGTGATGCTCGTTTCGGCCTTCATGGGCAGAAAATGGACTCTGCATTGCTACGAAGAGGCGGTGAAGGAGAAATATCGCTTCTTCAGCTTTGGGGACGCGATGTTCATCTACGGGAAATACGACTATTCCCACAACGCGGAAGACTGAGATGCCCCCGAAGAGGAACTATTACCAAGAGTCTTTGAAAGAAATCGCTTCTTTGCCAAAAGGCAAGAAGCCCACTTTCCTTTTGCACGTCTGCTGCGGCCCCTGCGCGACTTTCCCCCTTCTTTTCCTCTGCCCCCATTTCGAGCTGACGCTTTATTACGACAACTCCAACATCTTCCCAGAAGAGGAGTTCTATCGGAGGAGAGGGGAGCTAGAGAAGCTCTTGGTGGCTTACAAGAGGGATTATGGGTTTGAAATCCATCTCATCGAGCCCCCTTACGATCATTCTTTCTTTATGAAGGATTTGCGCGCCTACGCGCAGGAGAGGGAAGGCGGGAAACGTTGCTTGATGTGTTACCGCAAGAGGATGAGCGAGGCTTTCGACTACGCGGAGAGCCATGGCTTCGACTATTTCGCGACGGTGATGAGCATTTCGCGGCAGAAGGATTCCCAAATCCTGAACGAAATCGGGGAGGAACTTCAAAAAAGCCACGTCCGCACGAAGTATTTCTACAGCGACTTCAAAAAGAGCAACGGCCAACTCTACAGTCAGAACCTGAGGAAGCACTACGCCCTCTACAACCAGCTTTACTGTGGTTGCGAGTATTCTTTGGAAGAGGGGAAAAAGCGCCTGATTCAAGAAGGGAAAGACCCGGAATCCATCCTTCCGAAAAAGCAAAAAACAAAAGAGTAAAAAGAACAAAAGTTTGTGCATCGTGCACAAAAAAGAAGGCGATGGTCAAAAAGGCTCGATGGGGCCTTTTCTTTTTCCCAATCCCCGTCATCGAAAAAGGCAAAACTTTCGTTGTCATGCGAAAAATTTTGAAAAATGCACTTGCCTCGCCCATTCCACGCGCGTATTGTTACACACGCTGGCGCTTGCGATGAAATGCGAGGTTGCTGACACACCCACAGGCGTTGTCATGATGGGGTGGTCAGGGAATTCGCACGGAACGAACGCCAGAAGCCTGAAAAACGATTAAGGAGGAACATTCATGGCGAAAGAAAAAGCGATCCGGGTTCGCTTAATGGCCTACGATCACAAGATCCTCGACGATTCCGTTGAGAAAATCTTGGACGTTGCCAAAAAAACCGGCGCGGTTGTGAAGGGACCTATCCCTCTCCCGACCGAAAAGCAGGTCTACACCGTTCTCCGCGCGACCTTCCACTACAAGGACGCCCGTGAGCAATTCGAGATCCGCACCCACAAGAGGTTGATCTATGTCAGCAACCCCACCAAAGAAACCATCGACCAGCTTCGGAGAATGAATCTCCCCAGCGGCGTCGACATTGACATCAAACTTTAAGGAGGACCGCATTCATGAAATCCATCATCGGAAGAAAAATGGGCATGACTCAGGTCTTCGCCCCGGACGGAACCATGTATCCGGTCACCGTCATTGAGGTGTTGCCGAACGTCGTCGTTGCGAAGCGGACCATGGAGAAGAACGGCTACGAAGCCATCCAGGTCGGCTACGAAGACAAGCCCGAGAAACGCGTCAACAAAGCCATCAAAGGCATCTATCAGAAAGCTGGCGTCGCCACCAAAGAGCATCTCTATGAATTGAAGGGCGACGAAATCTACGGCAAGAACATCGGCGAGACCCTCGACGCTTCCCTCTTCGCGGCTGGCGAAGTCTGCGACGTCATCGGCCACAACAAAGGCCACGGATATTCCGGCACCATCAAGAAATACCATCACCACATCGGGCCGAAGGGCCACGGCTCCGGCTATCACCGCCAGATCGGGTCCCTCGCCAACAACGGACGTGACAACAACCGCGTCATCCCCGGCAAGAAGATGTCTGGCCACTGGGGACCGGAACAAGTCACCATCCAGAACGTGACCATCATCGAGAGCAACGCGGAGAAAGGCTACATCCTCGTCAAGGGCGGCGTGCCCGGACCGAAGAAGGCCATCGTCATGCTTCGCTCCCCCGTCAAGGTTCAGTTCCGCAAGCCGGAAGTGAAGCCCTTGCTCGTCATCAATCAGGAAGCTCCGAAGGCCGAAGCGGCTGAGGAGAAGAAAGGAGAATAACAATGGCTGAAAAGAACATTAGCCTTCCCGTCGTTTCCCTCGACGGCGAAAGCAAAGGAACCATTGAGGTCTCCGGCTCGGTCTTCGGCATCGAAGAGGAAAACCCGCAGGTCGTCCACGACGCGGTCGTGACCTACCTCGCCAACCTCCGCCAAGCCACCGCCAAGACCAAAAAGCGTCATGAAGTCCACGGCACCAACAAGAAGCCCTGGAGGCAAAAAGGAACCGGACGCGCCCGCGCTGGCGACGTCAAATCCCCGATCTGGGTCGGCGGCGGCATCGTCTTCGGACCGGATGGGAAGCAGAACTACAAGCGCTCCCAGAACAAGAAAGCCCACAAGCTCGCCCTCCGCA
>JBNMGG010000081.1:0-1082 GCA_050872145.1 Candidatus Alloenteromonas sp.
AAGATACTCGTTCCCTGGCTTTTGGGTGCGCAGATTCTTGATGCCACGGTCACGTAGCTTCAAGACGTCGTCTGGCTGAGTGCCGGCGGGAATCGTGACGGTGACCGGCCCATAAACCGTATCCACGTCCACTTTCGCGCCAAGCGCGCAATCGACAAAAGATAATTCAAGATTCACATGCACGTCATCGCCATCGCGCGTGAAAGTCTCGTGTGGCTGGATCTGAACTTCGACGTAAAGGTCGCCGTTTGGCCCGCCATTGATGCCAGCCGCCCCTTTGCCCGAGACGCGGATTTGCTGCCCGTTATTGATGCCAGCGGGGATATTGACTTCCAAATCACGATGGATCCGTTTGTATCCAGCACCACCGCATTCGTGACACTTCTTCTTCACAATACGCCCCGTGCCATGGCATTTTGGACAGGTGGATTGCCCTTCCATCATGCCAAACAAAGTTTGTTGACGCGTTCTTACGACACCTTGCCCGCCGCAATCTGGGCAAGTCACAAAGTCATCGGGGGATTCTGCACCCGTCCCATGGCAGTGCTCGCAAGGCTCATCATATGTTACAGGAATCGTGATCTTTCTTCCGTTCACCGCGTCCATGAAGTTAATCTTCACACGGTATAGGGAATCTTCGCCTTTTTGTGGGCCAGCGGACGAAGAAGATCTTGCTCTTCCGCTTCCTCCGCCGAAGAACGATTGGAAGATATCATTCAAATCGACATCCCCGAATCCTTGCCCGGTGAAGCCAGCGCCGCCTCCGAATGGATTGCCCGCTCCGCCCATCGAGCTTCCTTGCTCAAAGGCGGCAAAGCCGAACTGGTCATATTGCTTACGCTTATTGTCGTCATAAAGGACGTCATAAGCCTCTTGCACTTCTTTGAATTTCTCTGGAGCGTCCGCATCGTGGTTCAAATCAGGATGGTATTTCTTCGCTAATTTGCGGTAAGCGCTTTTGATTTCGTCTTTGGTCGCGTTTTTGTCGATTCCAAGGACTTCGTAATAATCCCTCTTATTCGCCATAACTTCCTCCTTTCCTTTGACTCAAATTAGGCGCCCTCTTTGGAAGGGCGCCTAAT
>JBNMGG010000077.1:0-1167 GCA_050872145.1 Candidatus Alloenteromonas sp.
CATGACGCCAACGGAGATGCGTTCCGCGAATCTTTCGCCGGTCTGTCCATCATAAAGGATGGCTTTTCCATCTTCGGAGATTCCCGCTTTATCCATTAAGGCCTTGATTTCTTTGTCGTTAGCCCCATCGAATACTGGGGTGGCGACGCGTAAACCGAGTTTCTCGCACGCGAGTCCTAAGTGGACTTCGCTGATCTGACCGATGTTCATACGAGAAGGAACGCCCATTGGGGAAAGCATGATGTCGATTGGTGTGCCATCTGGCAAGAACGGCATGTCCTCGACCGGCAAGATCTTGGAAATGACGCCTTTGTTACCATGGCGTCCGGACATCTTATCGCCTTCGGAGATCTTTCTCTTTTGGACGATATAAACGCGGATCTTCTCAATCACGCCTGGAGCAAGAGGATCCTTGTTCTTTCTGGAATAGGTTCTTACGCCAAGAACGATACCCGCTCCACCGTGTGGAACGCGGAGAGAAGAGTCTTTCCCGTCTTTGGCTTTTTCCGTGAAGATAGCCATAAGGAGCTTTTCTTCAGGGGTTGGCTCGGTTTGCCCTTTTGGCGTGGTCTTTCCCACCAAGATATCGCCTTCTTTGACTTCGGCGCCTGGGATGATGATACCGCGCTCATCGAGGTAAGTTTTCATCTCGTCGCTGACGTTTGGAATGTCGCGGGTGATGACTTCGTTTCCGAGTTTGGTCTCACGGCACTCGATATCGAGCGATTCGATGTGGATGGAGGTATAGGTGTCGTCTTTCACCATACGTTCGCTGAGAATGACGGCGTCTTCGTAGTTATATCCGTGCCAAGTCATGTAGGCGATGAGCACGTTTTGCCCTAAGGCAAGCTCGCCGTTCTTCATGGCTGGGCCATCGGCGATGACTTGACCGCGCTTAACGCTATCGCCAACTTTGACGATTGGGGTTTGGTTGATGCAAGTGCCTTGGTTGCTGCGATCGAATTTTTGAAGTTTATAGACGCGTTTCTTGCTGCCTTCCTTCACTTCGATGGTGCTGCTATCCATATAGGTGACCGTTCCATCGTCCACTGCCACAACGGCTAAGCCGCTGTCGCGAGCGATGATGCCTTCCATGCCGGTGCCGACTCTGGCTAAAGATGGGCGAAGAAGCGGCAAGGCTTGACGCTGCATGTTCGCACCCATAAG
>JBNMGG010000065.1:0-1664 GCA_050872145.1 Candidatus Alloenteromonas sp.
AAATGGTGAACAATATCGGTTCTAATAGCGTCGCTGTTTTGGAAATCACGTCTAACGCAGTGCGCTTTGCGATCGGGGCTTCCTTCGACAAGAAGCCCGTTTTGACTTTTTTGACGGAGGAAAACATCCGCGGGGCTCTCAAAGATGGGATCATCCGCGACCGCGAGAAGATCAAAAGTGCGATCAAGAAGGCGATCGCTTCGGTCGATGATTCCTTGAAGCTAAAAGTCGATCTCACTTCCGTTTGCTTGATTTTGCCTTCCCTCGGCTTAAAAGTCTTCCAAAGCAATCACCAAACTAGCGTAGTGAGCCCTGCGAATTTAATCGATTCCATCGATATCACTAACGTCATGGCTCTTGTGAAAAAAGAGAATATCCCGAATGGGACAAGCATCGTCGATATCGTTCCAGATTACTTCCAACTCGATAATGAAAAGCGTTACTGCAACGCCCCAATCGGCGAAAGAAGCACCAATTTGATCGTCTGCTCGAAGATTCATACCATCCAGACCCCTCTCCTAGAGGCTTATCGGAGCGTAGTGGAGGAATGCGGGCTTTCCATCGAAAGAATGAGCGTGAATTCCTTTGCGGATAGCGTTCTTCTTTCCCGCGACCAAGAATTGCCTCATGATTTCATCCTCATTGACTTCGGGGCGCATATCACGACGGCCAACATCGTGGGTAATGGAGGGGTATTCACTTCCATCGCCGCTTTGATCGGAAGCGACGAGCTCACCGAGGCCATCGCCTCGAAATTCCATCTAAGCTATGAAGACGCAGAGCGATTAAAGATCGATTACGGATTGAATTTGCGCGATGACGACTACTCTTGCCCGCTCATCGTCGTGAAAGAAGAAGATGGTTCGCGGCATGAAATCAACCAAAAAGACCTCAATGAGGTGATTAACCAATGGTTTGCGGTCACTTATAACGCGAATCTTTCCAACCTCATCAACGTTATTTGCTCTAACGCCGCCGCGGAATCCAACCGTTCCTATATGGCGGGGCTCCCGGTCGTGTTTGTCGGCGGGGGAAGCGAATTATTCGGACTAGAGAATCTCATCAAGCCCGCATTAGGGGACAGAAAATACTATTTCTTCACCCCGAAAGTCGTCGGGGCAAGAGAAGCAAGATTCACCGCGCTTCTAGGCATGATTGCTTCGCAAGGAGAGATGCGCGGAAGAGTGGAAAGCAATTACAAAGCGGGTTCCGCGTTGTCGAGAGTTCGCAAGTAGTAGGGTAATACAATGGCATTGGATAAAGAAGACGTCGAAGATTTGGATAATTTTGAGCCAGTCGCTCGCATTGTCGTCATTGGCGTAGGCGGGGCAGGCAATAACGCCGTAAACCGCATGATCGATGATCACATCCAAAACGTGGAATTCTATGTCGCCAACACCGATAAGCAGGCTTTAGCGACTTCCAAAGCCCCAAACCGCTTGGTTTTGGGAAACGGGGTCACCAAAGGCTTAGGGGCTGGGGGCGACCCAAATATGGGCAAACAAGCCGCCGAGGCTAGCTCGGAGGAAATCAAGAAAATCGTGACGGGGGCCGATATGGTCTTCATCGCGGCTGGCATGGGAAAGGGCACTGGAACGGGCGCTGCCCCAGTCATCGCCAAGATCGCAAAGGAAGCTGGCGCCTTGACGGTAGCGATCGTCACT
>JBNMGG010000001.1:0-167104 GCA_050872145.1 Candidatus Alloenteromonas sp.
CTTCGAATACGGGGCCGAATCGACGAAGCTTGGCAAGGTTCTCTCCGGAGATACCTCCGTCTACGACATCTCGATGAACCTCGGCCTGAACATCGGTGACACCGCCATCGATTTGCTCGGGGTTTCCCTCCACCTCGCGAACGAAAAGGATTTCGTGAAAGCGCATCTCTCCATTCCTTATATGCCTTTGATTAAGGGTGTGAACGCGCCGGATGATTCGATCTACTTCCGCGATCACGAATACGAAGGCCGCCGCGCGGTCGATCTGTATTACTCCTACGAAAAAGGAGACGCGGATTACGGCGATCTCTACATCACCCGCGATTCCAGCTACGGACGCGTCACCGAAGTCCGCGACACGGTCCAGCTCAAGGGCAAGGATTTCTTGGAGCAAAGCCAAGATGGCGATGCGGTCTACTCCTATAACGGCATTGGATGGTTGCTTGAGTACATCCTCGGCGTGAACGAGAGCTATCTCCGCAAGAGCAACGCTTCCACGGAAGCTTTGGAGCAGGCAAGCGAATCCGTCGCCAGCTCCTCCGATAACGCCTTCTCGACTCCGTTTGTATCCTCCTTCCCCCACCCAGAAGACTTCGTTAAAGAATACGCCTTCTCCGAGAAAGACACGTCTTGGTCGATGGGCGTCGACGTCGGGTCCCTGCTTGACGAAAGGGCCTTGCTCGGAGACGCGATGGTCTCCATCCGCGGGCAAGACGTTTCCAGCGAAGACGGGAAAACCTCTTGGAAGACCGTCTCTTCCCTCGCTTTGACCTTCAACATGGTCCTGGGGAATCCGGATGGCAGCCACCAAATCGTCCCGGCTTCGATTCGCGCGGGTTTGAATTTGGACAACGTCTCCACCGGGGTTTACCTCAACACTTGGGCCAACGCCGCGATCAACGACTTCACCAGCGTCGTTAGCTACACCGATTCCGGCGAGGTCCAATTCGCCTATGGCGACCAATACACCAAGCATTATCAAAAGAATGGGGACAACCCCTTCCTCCCCGGCAACTACTACGTCGGGGTTACCTGCTGATAAAGAATGAGGAAAAAAGAAAGAAGCAAAACCATTTCGCAAAGGAGGTTGGGCAAGCGCCCTGCCTCTTTTGTGCGTTATGGGGCCCTGCTTCTTTCCTTGGCCATCTCCTCTTGCGCGAACCTTTCTCCCGCCCCTTCAACAAGCCAAGGGGATGAAGAGACGGCCTCGAGCGCTTCTTCCCCAAGCGGGGTCGGGGCGAAGGCTTTGGCCGACAATGTGCGCAACTCCTTCGCCTCCGGCTTCTCCCTTTCGCTCAACAAGGCAATTTTGAAGGCGGGTGAGAAGAACGCCTTCGACTTCGCCGGGGGATCGTTGTCCTTTTCCTTGGAGGGGCTTTCCCTCCACGATTTGGCTTTTTCCCTCTCCGCTCCCGTCTCCTATAACGGGCTGGGGCAGAGGAAAATCGAAACCGCTTTGGTCAATGACCAGCTTTATTTCGCTTTGTCCTGCCCTCAGGAAAAGCAAGATCCCTACGAAGTCCGTTACCAAGTCTCCACCGCCTCCTACACCTATGAGGAAAACGGGGAGAGCCACGATTCCATCACCGGCGGCCTTTTCCAATACGAATTCGGGCGTTTGGATTGGATCATCGACGATATCCTGCAGATCCTGTCCAGCTATTCCTTTTCCCCTTCCCCGAAGACTACCAAAGAGCAAGCGACCTTCGATTGGGGCGCAATTTCCGATTCGTTGGATGAAATCAACGAAGCATCCGCAGGATCGGGTTATTTCGTTTGGAACCTTCCTTTAGGTGATCGTGTTTACCCCATCGGCTTGAAAGCAGACGATTCCTACTCCCTGTCCGGGATCGATTTCCCAGCCCAAGGCGTCAAAGACGCCACGGGAGAGCTTCCCGGGGGATTCTCCCTGGAACTGTCCGCGGATTTCCTAACGGGCGGGGTTTCCATTTTGCCGCCCGAAAATAAGGATTCCTATTTGAAGCTCGACAACTCGATCGACTTATGGGAAAGAATCGCCACCTACGCCGGGAAATCCGCCTTTTCCCTTTCAAGTTTCCATGAAGAAGACGGGGTTCGGAAAAACGGGCTCGTCTTGACCCACAAAGAAGAGGAAGTCCCCGATACCGATGTGGCCATCGGCCATCCCGCGATCGACGAAAAGGCCGTTTTCGAAGTCTCGGGCCAAGCCGATTTCCAAGGCGGGCGCATCAACGATCTGTCCGCGCTTGCCTCCTTCCAAGGCGAAAAAGAAAGCAAATACATCCAAGCCCGCTTCTTGGACGGGAATCCCGATCAGCAGATCTGCATGGACGTGAACGGGATTTTCAAAGCCAAAACCTCGAAAGCAACCGCCGATGCTTTGTGGAGCGCCTTCGCCGACATCCTCGGCGATCCTCCCATTTCCAACAAATACCTTTCCACCCTATTGTCCGCCGCCAACTCGATTTCCAAAGCCGTCGATTCCATCAAGGAAAGCCAAGTTGGCAAGGATTTCGTCGAGGGCCATTACGAGCATATTTTGGACACCATAAGCAAATTGGAATGCCGCGACAACCGCATCTATGCGAGCTTGGATTTAACCAAAGCGGGAAGTTCCGGAAGCTTGGAACTGACCTTGTCCGGGACGGACCTGGCCTTAGCCGAAATCACCTTCAAAGGATTCACCCTCGGCTATTTCGGAATCGAAGGAACGCTCCAGGTCAGCGATTATTCGCCCTCGGGGGATTTCGATCCCTCCTCCTACGTGGAGATGGACCATCTGCCTTCCTTGGCCGACCAAATGGAGGACCTTTTCCAGTCCCATTCTTTGGAAGCGAGTTTCAAGGGCTACCTCTTGGACAAAGGGACCACCGCCGTCAGCGAGGATACCCGCTTCGCCTCGATCGGGGGCAAATCCTCCCTCACGGAAGAAGGGTTCGCCTTTGAGGGGAATTTCGCTTTCAACCTCGAGGAGAAAACCGCGATGGGCCAAGGTGTCTTCCTCGACCGAAAGAAAGATTATTTGAACGAGCACGCCGTATCGATCCAAATCGATGGGGACGAAGCCTCGAGCGGGAACATGCTTTTCGGCTACAGTTCCAAAAACGACAAGAAGAATTCCGGGGCGGAGGGGTACAAAGACCTCAACTACGGGAACATCACCGAGCCGAGCGCCGAGCCGATGTATGGGCGCTTCACCGTCTCTTCCCTCAATTCTTTGTTGAATTGCCTGGGCGGATTGCTGAATTCCAGCGATTCGCGCTTCACCCGCTTCACCGCGGCAAAAGACACAATCGCCACAACGTTGATCGCCAAGCTGACCCAAGGGCAAATCGCCCCGCTATTAACGGAGAAGATCCTGCTTTCGGCGAAGAAGAATGGCGATGTTTTGGACGTGGTCGTCTCCAAATCCGTTTTGGGAAGCGCTAGCGACATTTCCCTGCGGATCGGGTTCAGCGAATCGGGCCTCAGCCTATTGCGGGTCCAGGTCGATTTAGGCGAGAAGGAGCTTTTTCTCCAATTGGAGACCTCCGTCCCGAAGTCGCCCCTCAGCAAAGAGGATTTGACGGTCGCGGATCTGAAGAGCCACGAAAGCAAAGCCGTCGATTATTCCTCCCTGCCGACCTTGGTCGATTATGCTTTGGGGTCGGCGACGCTTGGGGAGGACGCGAATGGGCAATCCACCTACCACCTTTCCGGAACGGCGACCATCAAGGCCATCAAAATCGTCAGCCTCAATGTGAACTTTTCCTTTTTCGTGGCTTTGACCGGAGCGGAAGTCAAGATCATCGGCGTCCTCAGCGTCCCAATGGTATATAAAGTAAACACCGAAGAGTTCTTCGGCGGAACGCGGTACGTCGAAATGTATTTCCACACCTCCGGGAACGATCAAGACGGGACCTTCTTCTTCCACCGCGTCGACGACAATGCGATCAGTTCCGACACAGAGAATTACGCCAAGGTCAAGGCAAGCGACTTCTCCGCCAATTTGCTCAATTGGCTCTGCGGATACGTTTTGGGGCTGAGTTCCTCCATCATGGATCAAATCAAGTCCAGCGCCGCGGACGAGGAAACCCCCTCATCATTGCATGGGGAGGAATTCGTGACATCCTATGCTTACCAAGCCCAAGAAGAAGGGGCGAAATGGGACGTCGCGTTGAATCTTTCTTCGCTCACCTCCGTCCTCTATGGACCAATCAAAGCGAGCATCCAGGGAAAAGAAATCACAGCCAATGGGGCGAAAGCGAAGACCCTCACTTCTCTCTCCGCTTCTTTGGGCATGATCAAAGGACTCGGAAAAAACGCCATCCTCGACCTCAGCTTGAACGCGAGCTTGGCCAACGTTTCCACCGGGACTTACGTAGCCGTTTGGACCCCGGGATCCCCCTCTTCCAACGATGAGCTCACCTTCCATTCCATCTCCTCCAAGAAGAAACACCAAAGCAAAACGGTGCACGCCGCCGATGCCTATCTATCCGATTTCTACAACCAAGGCTACGCGACTTCCGGCCCCTTTGCCTCCAGCAAGTATTACACGACCGAATACACGGGCTGAAAAAGGAAGGATTTGCCCATTTCGGGAAGCCCTTCTAAAATAGCAGCCATGGAAAACCTCGCATTGACGGTTGGAAAGAACCTTGCGGCTCTCCGCAAATCCAAAGGGCTGACGCAGCAAGAGCTCGCCCAGCAAATCAATTACAGCGACAAATCCATTTCCAAATGGGAGTTGGGCTATTCCCTTCCCTCGGTGGACGTTTTGATGGACTTCGCTTCTTACTATGGGGTCACCTTGGATTATTTGACCAAGGAGCAGGACCAGCAGGCCATCGACTCGGTGGTCGAGGAAAAGAAGAAAGACGGCAATTCCTCCAACAAAGCCATCATCCTTGCGATGAGTTTGACCTTCGTCTTGCTGGTCGCGATGTCGGTTTATTTCTCCTCCTATTTCTTCAAAGATGTCCAAGAGAACCTTTGGATCCTCTATGTGTGGATGGTCCCCGTCATGGCGTTGGTCTCCGCGGTCGAAGTCCAATGGATGTACCATAACCGGCCCGCGGTGTGGATCCTCTCCAGCATTTTCCTCTGGACGTTGCTTTTGGCTTTCTGCATCCATTTCCAATTCTTCGCCGTCCCGGGGGAGAATCTTTGGTTCATCCTTATCGTGGGTCTGCCGATCCAAGTTATCATCGCCCTGCTCTATCGTTACAAAAGAGGCTAATCGCTTGCTCTTTTCCTTTCTCTCCTCTAGGCTTCTAGAGGATTTTTTCCACGTAGGAGGAATGAAATGGAAACCACCGTTTGGGATTTGAGCCGCATCTATCCGAATGAGGAGGCCTTCGATAAAGACCTTGCCTTGCTGAAAAAGAAAAGCGCGGAAATGAGCGAATACAAGGGCTTGCTGAAAGAGGAAGGCAAACTTAAGGAATACCTTTCCTTGGAGCGCGAAGTCAACGATCTTCTAGAGCGTCTTTATATGTTCGCCGGGATGCGCAGCGACCGCGACAAAAAGAACGTCGCTTACAGCGAAGCCGAGAGCAAAGTCGTGCTTGCTTTGCAGGACCTCAATAGCAAAACCAGCTTCGAATCCCCGGAGCTCATTGCCCTGGGAAAAGAGCATTTGGATGGCTTTTTGCAAAGGAATCCGGAGTTCAACGACTTCTCCTTCATCTTCGAAAAGCTCTTCCACGGGCAAAAATACATCCTTTCTCAGCAAGAGGAAAAACTGCTTTCCTGCTTCTCCCCGATCTTGGGCGAAGGCGGAGAACTCTACAGCAAGCTTTCCGTCGGCGACTATTGCCCCCAGCAGGCGAAGCTGAGCGATGGAAGAACGGTTTTGGTCTCCTCCGCGAACTGGACCGATCTCATTAGCAAGGAAAAGAAGGCGGAGGACCGCCAAGCCATCTTCGAGGCCCTTTACCATCAGTTCGACAGCCACAAAAACACCTATGGGGAAATCTATAACCTCACCGTCCAAAGCCAGCTCGCGGAGATGAAAGCCAGGGGCTATTCCTCGATCCTTCAGGAGCATTTGAGCCAAAACGCGATCCCCGAAAGCGTCTTCCTCAACCTTGTCGAAGTCGCCTCCACCCACGCCGAACCCCTCCATAAGTACTACCGCATCCGCCAAAAAGCCCTCGGCTTGGAGCATCACCGCTCCTACGACCGCTTCCTCCCGCTTGCCAAGTCCGAGAAGCAATACACCTATGAGCAAGCCAAGGAGCTCTTCTTCGCCTCGATTTCCTCCTTCCCGAAGGATTTCCAAGACAAGGCCCACGAAGTTCTCAAGGACGGCTACGTCGACGTCTATCCCAAAGACGGGAAGCGCAGCGGGGCTTATAGCAACGGGGGATCCAACATTCACCCCTACATCCTCCTGAACTTCTTGGGGAATCTGGAAGACGTTTTCACCCTCGCCCATGAATCGGGCCATTCCATCCACACCCTCTACTCCGAGGAAAACCAACCCGCTTTGAAACAAGGATACGCGATCTTCGTCGCGGAAATCGCCTCGACCTTCAACGAGCACAACCTTTTGGATTATCTGCTCTCCTCCGGTTTGCTGAACCGGGAAGACAAGATCGCGCTTCTGCAGAAGGCCATCGACCAAATCGTCTCCACCTTCTACCGCCAGACCCTCTTCGGACAGTACGAGTACGAGATCTCGAAGCTCGCGGAGCAAGGGATGCCCATCAACCATGACGTTCTTTCTAAGAAAATGGTCGAACTCTACAAGACCTACTATGGCATCGACATCGAAGAGGAAAAGGTCAAGCCGCTGGTCTGGGCTTATATTCCCCACCTCTTCTATACCCCCTTCTACGTCTACCAATACGCGACCAGTTTCACCTCCTCCATGCTCATTTACGAGAAAGTGAAGAAAGGAGAGCCCCACGCGTTTGAAAATTACATCAAAATGCTTTCCAGCGGGGGCAGCGATTGGCCGATTGAGGAAGTGAGGCTCGGCGGGGTCGACTTAACCACCAAAGAGCCGTTCCTCTCCGTCACCAGCCGCATGGAAGAGTTGGTCGATTCTTTGGAAAAACTTTTGGAAGAAAAATAAGCTCTGCTTCTTCGATGGGCATCCCCGGATAGGGATGCCCTTTTGTTATGAATCCGGAAAAACCCAAGCACAGTCGGCTATAATGGCAAGGAAGCATCAATAGCCATGCGAAAGGATTCCTTTATGAGCAATATCCCCAACCCAAACGTCATCTTCCCCAACGAGTACAAAACTTCCTGTTACATCAAAAACGTGGTGAAAACACCCAATATTTCCATCGGGGATTACACCTATTACGATGATTCCGCCGACCCGACGGGATTTGAGAAAAACAACGTCCTTTTCAATTACCCCGAATTCGGAGACCACCTCATCATTGGCAAATTTTGCCAAATCGCATCCGGGGCTACCTTCATCATGGGACCAGCCAACCACCGCCTTTGCAGCGCGACGACCTATCCTTTCGCCGTCTTCGGCAAAGCCTGGGCCGAAAAGATCCCGCCCCACATGGACCAGCTTCCCCATAAAGGGGATATCGTAATCGGAAACGATGTGTGGATCGGAAGGGAAAGCGTCATCATGCCCGGGGTGAAAATCGGGGACGGGGCCATCATCGCGGCCTACTCGGTGGTGGTCAAAGACGTTCCCGCCTACACCGTATTCGGCGGAAACCCCGCCAAATTCATCAAAAACCGTTTCGACGAAGAATTGACGGATTTGCTCCTCCGTTACCAATGGTGGAACCAAAGTCCAGAACGCATCACGGAGATCCTCCCCATCCTTTGCGACCCCGATTTGGAGAAATTGCGCCGATTTTTGCAAAGCGAATTAAACCGATAAAGGCAAATCAAAAAATCCGCAAATTGAGATTTCCTTCCGCAAAACAAGCCTAAATGAAACAAAAAAGGAAGGCGCATCGCTGCGTCTTCCTTTTTTGTCTCACTTCGCTTGGAGGATGAGCTTCTGATCCGAATAGGAGAGAACGTACTTCTTTTCGGTGGAAAGCTCGCCCGAGATGATCTTCTCCGCCAGATAGGTTTCGATCTTGTCCTGGATGAACCTCTTCAGCGGACGGGCGCCAAACTCATTGCTATAGGCCGAGTCAATGACGTAGTCGTCGATGGAGGGATCAAATTCGACCGAGACGAATTGCTCTTTGAGGCGATTCCCCAAATCTTCGAGCATCTTGGCGACGATCTTCTTCTGAACTTCTTCGGAAAGAGGGTTGAAGTAGACGATCTCGTCAATGCGGTTGAGGAACTCCGGCTTGAAGGTGCGATGGAGCAATTGATCCACCGCTTCTCGATTGCCTTGCAGGAGGTACTCGCTGCCCAAGTTAGAGGTCATGATGATGACCGTGTTCTTGAAGTCGACGAGCCTGCCTTGGCTGTCGGTGAGCCTGCCCTCGTCAAGAACCTGAAGCAAGAGGTTGAAGACTTCGGGGTTGGCCTTTTCGATTTCGTCGAACAAGACGATGGAGTAAGGGGCGCGGCGGACTTTTTCGGTCAGCTGGCCGCCTTCTTCATAGCCCACGTATCCCGGAGGGGCGCCGATGAGGCGAGAAACGCTGTATTTCTCCATGTACTCCGACATATCGATGCGGATGATGGAGTTCTCGTTGTCGAAGAGGGCTTCCGCCAAAGCCTTGGAGACTTCGGTTTTGCCCACGCCAGTCGGGCCCAAGAAGAGGAAGGACCCAATCGGGCGGTTCGGGTTTTTGATCCCGGCGCGCTGACGAATGATAGCGTTGGAAACCAACTGGATGGCTTCGTCCTGGCCAATGACCCTCTTGGCGAGGGTGTCCTTCAATTCAAGGACCTTTTCGCGGTCCCCTTTCTTGATTTTGGACACGGGGATGCCCGTCATACGGCCGACGATTTTGGCGATTTCCTCTTCGTCGACCACCTCATTGACGAGGCGATCGGAGTCTTTGCAGGCCAAGGAAACGTCATGGAGCCTTTGCTGCAATTCAGGAATGACCTTGTACTGCAGTTCCGAGGCTTTCTTGTAATCTCCGGCGGTGAAGGAATTGGAGAGGTTCCGCTTGGCGTCTTCGATCTCGGATTTGAGATTCTTGGCCTCGCTGACTTCTTCTTTTTCCTTTTGCCATTCTTTGTTGAGCTGCTCGAATTTCGCTTTGGCATCGGAAAGCTCGCCCTCAAGGGCGGTGAGCCTCCTTAGCGAAGACTCGTCTTTTTCTTTGGTCAAGGCGACTTTCTCGATTTCAAGGCTTCTGATTTTGCGGGAAACCTCATCCAACTCGGTCGGCATCGATTCGATTTCGACCTTGATGGAGGCGCAGGCCTCATCAAGCAAATCGATGGCCTTATCCGGCAAGAAGCGGTTGGTGATGTAGCGGTTGGAGAGGGTGGCGGCGGCGATCAAGGCCCCGTCGGTGATCTGAACCCCGTGGTAGGATTCGAATCTTTCCTTCAACCCGCGAAGGATGGTGATAGTATCCTCGACCGTGGGCTCGCCGACCAAAACGGTTTGGAAGCGGCGCTCCAAGGCGCGGTCCTTCTCGATGTATTCGCGATACTCGTTAAGAGTGGTCGCGCCGATGCAGTCAATGTCACCGCGGGCGAGCAGCGGCTTCAATAGGTTCGCCGCGTCCATGGCGCCATCGGTTTTCCCGGCGCCGACGATCAAATGAATTTCATCGATGAAGAGGATGATCTTGTGGTTGCTTTCCTTGATCTTGTTCAAAACGGCTTTCAAGCGCTCCTCGAATTCGCCACGGTATTTCGCCCCGGCGACCAAAGCGCCCATATCAAGCTCGTAAATCGTTTTGTCCTGCAAAGAAGTAGGCACATCTTTCTTGACGATTCTTTCGGCCAAGCCTTCGACAATCGCGGTTTTGCCCACGCCGGGCTCGCCCAAAAGAACGACGTTGTTCTTGGTCTTTCGGGCCAAGACTTGTATGACTTTCCGGATTTCTTCGTCCCTACCGATCACGGGGTCAACTTTGCCGCTGGAAACGGCTTCGTTGAGGTCGCGGCCGAATTTCTTCAGCACATCGGGATCTTGGGAGTAATCTTCCGGTCCTTGTTCCATGTTCATGGTAAGTCCTCCTTTCGCTTCGGGCTTCCGAAGCACCTTCAATATAGCCTAAAAATTAGCACTCGCAAGAGCAGAGTGCTAACTTTTGAAAACTTTTTAGAAGATCTTTTCCAAGAAGGCTCGGAGCGAGGGTAGGTCGCGATAAGGGAAGTCGGCGCGGACGGGCTCTTTCCCAGGGACGTAAAAAGCAAGGTAAATCCGCTCGGGATCGTGGGTTCCGTCCTCATCCAAATCGAGGGGGTCCCCATCTTCGTCGACCTCGATGTCCTCTTTGGCCAAATAAGAATCCAAAAGAAGCAACGATCCGGTTTTGGGGAAATAAACCCCCGCGTGCCCCATCTTATATCCGGGCAAAGCGATCCCATGCCCATTCTGGGAGAGGCGATATTTCAGCGAGGCCACCAAATCGGCGGCCAGGGATGCTTTTCTATTTTCCATTGCGTTTCCTTTCAATCGAACAGCTCATCGAGCATGGCATCGTTCCCGTAAAACGAAGAGGGATCCACTTCTTTGTCGGGAACAGCCCCTTGGGCGACGCTGTGAAAATCGTTTTTGCCCGTCATCGTCATCATGGCGCTTGGCCCGGAGAAGTGGAAACTCGATCCATCGGCGTTCACGAAGCCGACGATGGAACAGGCCCCTCCCCCGCTTTGCTCGCCGAAGATTTTCCCGATTCCGTGGTCTTTGACGTAACAGGCCCAATAGTTCGCGGCGGAGAAAGTGAGCTTAGAGGTCAGCAAACCCCAATTGTAAGAGGAGACGGCGTCCTTGTCGCTATAGTCCCCGTCTTCGTCGGCGTCGACTTTCATCCGCGAAACCGTCGTCTTATTGTCCAAGCGGTTTTTCGAAGCGTAAGTCACATCCTCATCGCTCATGAGGCCGAGGATGCGGAATAAGGCCCCGAGGTTCCCCCCTCCGTTCCGGGAGAGGTCGATCAGTATGTTTTTGATCCCGCCGTGGGAATCGATTCGGGAAATCATCTCCTTCATATAGTAAAAGGAGTCCTTTTGATAGGCGTCTGGGAGAAGATTTCCGTTTTTATCCTTCAATTCGGAAAGAGATCCGGTTTGGATGGGGTAAGGCGAAACGAGGATTGCCGTATCCCCCGCGTAGCGGACGGGTTCGTTCTCGGGATAAGCCTGCTTGTAAGAGGCTTCCAATTCTTTGCTTTCCTGCAAGAAAGCCGCTCTGTTTTTCCCAAACGTCAGGCTTCTCCCGGGGCTTGTAGGCGCATAGAAGGAAAGGGAATCGAAGCTCGTGTGCATTTCATCGATTTGATCCATGAGGATCGAATCCATCGCGGAGAAGACATCGGCTTCGTTGGTGGAAGAAAGAAGTTCTTGGGCGGAGGAAAATTCCGGGGTCGCGGGAAGAGAGCTCCAGAGGCCGTAATAACGATCCAAAATGAAGAGGAAATTCGCTTTGTTCATTTTGGCGACGTCCTCCGGGATCGCCTTGCCCCAATTCTGATTGCTGAGGAAGGCTTCCTTTTGGCATTCTTCGTCCATCGCGAAGTTGAAATAAGAGCTATAAACCGCAGAGCCGTTGTAATAGAGATTCAGATAATGGCTGGAGCAGAAAATCGTGTTGGCCACGCAGAGGGGGAGCAAGACCAAATCCTTTTTCCGATAGATGTCGATGCCGTAGCTCCCCAAAGAGAAGACGGTCCCTTCCCCGCCGGATTCCGAATAGCCCACGCTTTTCAAATCGAAGGAGTAATCCGTCCCGGAGGTGGAATGAAGCAAATCGAAGAAGGTCAAAGAGGAGACCTCGATCGCGTCCTTTTGGTCGTCCACGGTGAGGGAATACGTGTTGGAAGAATCTCTCCACGAGACGGTCAGCCTCCTCGGAGTCGGCGTTTGAAAGCCGAAGTAACGAGTTTGGTAGAGGCCCTCCAACGAGTTGAGGAAGTTCCTTACGTCCACATAAGGAAGCTCGCCGCCGTCCTTGAAGTAGAGCGTCATCGTCTTAGCGGTTAAGGGATAGACCTCGTTTTTGTTGATGAGACGGAAACTACGGGATGAAAACTCCGCAGAATCCTCATAATTGGAAGAATAGAACGGGAAAAACGCGCAGCTGGAGAGGACGCAGGATAGGCCCATGAGAGCAAAGGGCAGGCATCTCTTTTTCATGGTTCGATTATAACCCCAAGGAAGGGAAGCGATTTTAATAAAGCGGGACCAGGTTCATCGACAGGAAGAGGAAGAAGGAACCCGTCAAAATGGATGCGAAGGAAATCCAGTTAGGAAGGTTGAGTTTGAAGTTTCGGTTGTACAAAGACAAGACGACGTAATAGATGCCTCCGTCCCACACCAAAGCCGCGATGAAGGCCACGATGGAGATATAGACATAGGAAAGGCTCGAGGAGCCGAACAAGGTGGAAAACAGAAGGGAGGAGAAGGAGAAGGCGATGGCCGCGGCGAGGTGAGGAAGGGAAACCGCGAAGGGGGTTCTGGGACGATCGGCCCCGGCGAGTTCCCCGCCCGGCTCTTTCCCGCGCAGCAAATAGAAGACCGATCCCGCCGCCAAAACGAGGAACAGGGCGAAGCTCAGCCAGCAGGGCCAATCCGAGGCAACGGCTTGGGCCGCATCCACGGAGCGGATTTCCATCATTCCGAAAATGGCTTCCATCATGTAGACAGGAACGTAAACGCCCGGGCTGAGCATGAAGAGGCGGCTAAGCCCGAATTGGGAGGCCCAGTTAGAATTCGGGGTGAAGCGAATCAACAAGCAGAAGCAAAGAACGGTGAAGAGGTTGACGACGATGTTCCCGGAAAGCAGCGCAATCACGCCTTGGATGACGTTGTTGCCTTGGCTCACGAAGAAGCAGTTCAGCGCGTAGAATCCGGCGACGACAACGATTCCAAAGGCCCAGGCAACGAAATACCAGCCAAAGGAACCATAAATGATGGTGAGAACCACATTGCCCATTTGGGCGGCTTTCGCCGAGAGGCTCGTGACCGTGATGAACTGCCGGGCGATGGCCGCGCCGATGCCGAAGAGATAAGAAACCAAATACGTGGCAAGCAGGAAGACACCCAAAATCAAAACGCGGACGCGGGTGACCTGCCCGTCCTTCGTCGGCAAGGAGAGATAGCAATCCGCCCGGACTTTGCCATAGCGATGCCCAAAGGCGAAGAAGGGCAAAATGCAGGCGGCAAGCAAGGAGGGAATCAGCATTCCGGCGATGCAAGAAGAGGGAATGCGGGTGTAATCGCTCAAAGAGGGGGCGGTGCTCATCATGGCCAGGCCCGCATCACCATAGTCGAGAGGCGAAGCGACGACGGAGGGGGAAGCGTTGATTCCGACGATGACCGTCATGGCGAAGACGACGGTAACGAAGGCAATCATCAGGGAAAGCCAGGACTTCAGCTGATAACGGATGTACTTTTTGACTTTCATTGGTGCAAATCCTTTCTGGCTTTGATCATGGCCAAAGTGACGAGCTCGTCCGCGTCGATTTCCACTTGCTCAATGAACTTCGGAGGGAAAGCGGCTTTGATTTTCTCGAGGTCCTCCGCGCTTTCCTCCATGACGAAATTCAAAACGGATCCGACTTTGCGGTAAGAGACGAGGTTGCAGAGGGATCGGAGCTGCTCTTCGGTGGGATTGGTTTCGAAATAGGCTTGGTATTTGACGAAGTTCCTTCCCAAGGATTGGGTTTCCGCGTTTTCCGCCAAGCGGCCCTTAGAAAGCATGACGAAGCGGTCAGCGAGCCTTTCTAGGGTAGAAATGTTGTGACTGGAAACGAAAATCGAACGTCCGTTTTCCTTTTCCTTGAGGATCTCTCCTTTGATTTCGTCCAAGGCGATGGGATCCAAACCATCGAAAGCCTCATCCATCAAAAGATATTTCGTCCGGGAAGAGAGGGCCAAGGCAATGAACAGCTGGCGCCTCATCCCTTTGGAGAAGTCCACGATTTTCCCTTTCGGAGGCAAAGAGAAATGGGAAAGGATTTCGTGGAAGCGGTCCAAATCGAAATCGTAGAAGCAGGAGTAGAACTCGTAGATGGAGTCGATGGTCCCCGCCTTGGGGCTATAGGGATAGTCGGAGAGGAAGTAGATTTCCTGCTTCGCTTCCAGGACGCCCCTTGGCTTCCCGTCGATGAAGATTTCGCCCTCTTCCGGGTTCAGGATGCCGGCGATGCAGCGGAGCAAGGTGGATTTCCCCGCGCCGTTCTCCCCTACCAAGCCCGTGATGCCATCCCCGATTTCCAGGTACAGCCGGTCCAACGCGACGGTTTTGTCGAACCTCTTGGTCAGATTGCTGATTTTAATCATTTCCGCCCATTTCCTTTCTCGCCCGATCGAGGGCGTTTTGAAGATCGTCGAGGGTGTATCCCTCTTTCAAAAGGCTGCGGATGAGTTTCATCAAAGGGTCCTTCATGCTTTTGGGCCCGACGAAATAGCCTTTCTTTTCAAAAGACACGGCGTACCCGTCCTCGCACACTTTTTGAAAAGCGTGGGCGACGGTGTTTGGATTCAGTCTCTCCGCCAAAGCGACTTCGCGGACGGAGGGCAGTTTATCGCCTTCTTTGTAAACGCCCGCTTCAATGAGATGCTCGAACCGAAGAGCGAGTTCCTCGGCGACCGTAAAGCTGCTGTTTTTTCTTTGCATACCTCATTTTACTGTCTCTTCTGTATTAGTACAAGACGAGATTTCTTCTCCCCCGCAAAGCGGTTAAGATTGTCCTATGCGCACGGATGAATACCTTATTGATTCCAATCTCGTCGATCCCTTCCTCGGCCTCTCGATACCCTCCTTGTTCCGAATCCTGCAACGCAGCGCGACAACGGGAGCGGAAGCGATTGGGGCCGGGAAAGAGGCCACGACGGACAAGGGCTACCTTTGGGTTTTAACCCGAATGGAAATTCTCGTAGAGAGGATGCCGACTTTCATGGAGAAAATCAAAGTCTCCACCTACCCCGGGGAACAACTTGGCTTCTTCTACTTCCGCCACTTCTATGCCCAAGATGAAAAGGGCTCCATTTTGTTTCGGGTTTCATCCACGTGGGCTTTGCTGGAAGAGAAGACGCATAAGGTCGTTTTGCGCTCCCCCTTTTCTTTCCCCTTTCCGAAAGAGTCCCACCCCGGCGAGCTTGGGCGCCCGGAGAAATTAAGGACCTCAGAAGGAGAACTCGTTCCTTCCTATCAGCGTGAAATCACCTACTCCATGTGCGATTTAAACGGGCATTTGAACAACACCCGTTACCTTGAACTCGCCGTCGATACGAAAGGCAGGGAGTTTTACGCCGACCATCAGATTTGCCGGATCCTCATCAATTTCGAAAAAGAGATCAAAGAAAAAGAAAAGGTGGACCTATTGGTCGCAGACCGCGGTGAAGATTCTTTCTTCGTCGTAGGAAAAGTCAATGGAGAAGACCGCTTTATGGCCCAATTCGACTTTAAAAAGAGGAACGCAAAATGAAAGACCAAATCGTTCGTGTTCTAGGCGGGGATGAAGAGTTCATCATTTCCGCCTGCGTGAGCGGATCCTTGGTGGAACAGGCCAGGCTCCTCCACGGGGATTCCCCCGTTTCAATCCGCGCGTTGGGCGAGCTTTTGACCGCTTCCGCCTTGATGGGCGATTTAATGAAGGGCGGGAATGACATCCTAACGTTGGAAATCGAAGGGGACGGGGATTTGAAAAAGGTGATTGCGACCGCCGATTCGCAGGGAAACGTGAAAGGCTTTTCCTCCAATCCAAACGCAACCCTTGGAATTGGAAAAGGCGACTTGCTCATCCTCAAAGACCAAGGAATGAGGACCCCCTATAACTCCGTGACCCCCTTATCCGAAAAAGGAATCGCGGAGACCCTCAATTCCTATTACAACCAATCCGTCCAACTCCCCACGTTCTTCTGTCTGGGCGTGAAAGTCGATTCGGAAGGGAAAGTGCCCTACTCTTTCGGCTATATGGTTCAGGCGCTCCCTTTCGCGAAGCCGGAAATCGCAAACGCCATCGTGGCCAACCTTCAAGCCATGCCGCCCATGGACTCCATTTTGGAGAAAGAGTTTTCCCCTCAGCAAATCCTTTCCCTACTATTAAAAGGAATTGACGGAAAGACGACGAGCCAAAAGGACATCTTCTTCCGCTGCTCCTGCTCCCACGAAAAGGGCCTCGCGCTTTTGCAGGGGCTCAATGAAAAGGAAAAAAGTGACATCTTAGCAGCGGGGAAACCCATTGAAATCACCTGCGGTTTCTGCGGCAAAAAATATTCTTACTCCTTCGAGGAGCTTAAAGCGGCTCTCGGGAAACGCCCTTGAGGTAAACGGAGAAATCCTCTTTCAAAAAGGCGTCCACTTCCTTTTGAAAAGAAAGGTTCCGCTTCGATAGGCTTCGGTCTCCAACCAGCGGATCGATATAACGCTTTTTCGCATCAATTCGAATCCATTCTTCGGATAATTTCGAGGAACTCTTTTGCAAAGAAAAGAGCCCGCAATAAGCTTTCCATTCCTTTGCCAAAGGCGAGGAAAGGATTTTCGAGATGAGGTCCTTTTCTTCCCCGTTTAAATCGTTTTTATCAATAATTCCCGCAGAAATAGCTTTTTTCAGAAGGCGCGACAGCGTTTCCATCGCGTAACGATCCTCATCGCAGCAGTAGATTTTTCCGCATTGGAGGGAAAGCTGTCCTAGGAGCAAGGCCGGGCCTTCTTTGAGAAAACCCAAACATCCCTTCGACAGCAAAACAATTTGATCGTAGATTTCTTGCATCTGGTTTCTGCTTTTGCCAAGAAGGTTGATTGTGTTGGATAAAGTGTATTCCAGCCGGTCGGAGGAAAGGGACGGGGATGGGGTGTCCGCAACGGGAAAGCGATGGTAATCGGAAACGTCTTCCGTCGATAAGCCTAAATGACGAAGTAGACTTTGGATTTCGTCGCTTTGAGAAAGAATCGAATCGGTAGACTCCTCCGTGGATTCTTGATTTTTGTAATCCCCGTTCATGAAGTCCACGACATGGGCGAAGCAAGGCGTCGCGATGTCGTGATATAAGGCCGACAGCGCCTGTTTGGGATCGTGGGTGAACTTCCAAACGATTTCTCCCACCCCCACCGAATGGATGTAGCGGGAATAAGAGCGGATTCCGGAAAAAAGCGGAAAGCTCGTGTACTCCAAACCGCAGTTCATTCCGACGTCTTTCAAGCGCAGCATTTCCTTGCTCGTTATGGCCGCGTTCCACCAAGAAGGCAATTCCTCCTTTGGGCAATATTGGATGGGCTGAATCTCTTCCATAAATCCAATTTTACGGTAAACTCAAAAAGAAAGAACGGGGAACAAGCGTGAGAAAAACCCTGCGGATTCTCTATTTGGCATGCATAGCCTTTTTGCTTTTCCTCTTCATAGCGGTTTGCCTTTCTTTTTCCGGCACGGTGACTTCCTTTGCCTCCGCGACGGGTTCCTCTTCCGAAAATGTTTTGGTCCAAACCACCACAACGCTGGATTGGGATACGGTTTTCTTTTCTTTGTCTCATTGGGAAGCGAAAGCCGGAAAAACCTACCAATGCCATTTCGACCCTTCTTCTTTGTCGTTGACCCTGCTTGAAAGCAATTCGGAGTCTTCGTTGGAATTCGGCGGCAATCAGGGAATCTCCCTGCATCTATGCGCGATTTTTGGCTTTGTTATCTTTTCCTCAGGTTTGCTCCTTTCAATGGTTGGGCGCAACTCAAAAACAGCATCAGGAATTGGAACCGGGTTTCTACTGGCGGGATCGGTTCTGTTTTTCCTTGAGTCAGGCGCGAAACAAGGAATTCGCTACGAAATGTTCTTCGCGGCAGAAAATAGCGTTGATGCTATTTTCAAAATAAGCGCACCGTGGATTAATTTATGGATCGTTTCCCCGTTAGCAAGCGGGCTTAGTTTAATCCATTTTCTTTTCTTGCTAAGAAGCAAACCTCAAATGAGGTGAAGAATCTCTTTCAAGGCATACGCCACGCCGGAATCTTGGCAATCCTTGGTGATGTATTTCGCGGCTTTCTTCACATCCGGAGTCGCGTTTCCCATGGCGATGCCTTGATAGTCCGCGATCATTTGCAAATCGTTCCCGGAATCCCCGAAGGTGAAAACGTCCTCTTTGGAAATTTTCAGCAAATGGCGGATGGGTTCAATTGCCGAAGCTTTGGAAACGCCCTTGGGCATGACTTCCAAGAAATGCTCGTTGCTGCGGACGATGGTGAAATCCTCGTAATCTTTTTGATTCAAAACGATTTTGGCAGAAACTTCCGGCATAGCGGCGATCATCATTTTGGTGACGCCAAAACGATCGATGGGCGAGTCGTCTTTGGATAAATCCCAATGATGGGAAAAATGGTTGATTTTAAATTCGAAATCCGCCCAAGGCTCCGGGAAGTAAGAGGCGATGGAGTCGTCTCCGAGATAGCAATAAACCGCGACGTCTTTTTGGTTTTCAAACTCTTTGCGGATGCGCAAGAAGTCTTGCTTGCTCATCGTGGACTTCCAAAGAAGCTTACCCGCATCATCGAAAAGAGTGGAACCACCGCTGCAAACAGCGAATCGATTCTCCGCTTTGAACAAGTCCAAAAGGGCTTTGCAGGAGCCGAAAGGACGCCCTGAGGCAATAGCGATGGCATTCCCTTTGTCCGCAAATTCCTGAATGGCGGAAATCACGTCTTGGGGAATGGCTTTGTCATAGGAGGGGAGGAGCGTTCCATCAATATCAAAACAAGCTAATTTCATTGGCCTATTCTAACATTTTTCCGTTCTCAACGGGCCCAAGGAAGTTTCTTTATCGGCGAACGGGCTTGGTCTTGTCCTTCAGCACGTCAAGAAGGGATCCTGAAACCAAGGGGGACAAGGTTTCATACACGAGTTCATGATAATCGTTGAGGTATTGGATTTCCTCGTCCGTAAGCAGAGACAAATCAAGGGCCTTCGTTTCAATGGGGACGTAGGTTAGATTTTCGAAGCGATAGAACTGACCGTCGGCGGTGGAAAAAGCCTTGACGGCCAAAATGTCGTTTTCGATGCGGATCCCGTATTTCCCGGCTTTATAAACGCCGGGTTCGATGGACGTGACCATCCCAGGGACGATTTCGGCCCCGTCGTCTTTGCCTTTCGCGGCCCGATAGCGGAAGCCATTCGGGGATTCGTGGACGACGTTGAGGTAACCGATTCCATGCCCAGTCCCGCACTTATAATCCATCCCGTATTTCCACATTACTTCGCGGGCCATCATATCGATGGGTTTTCCCGTCGATCCTTCTAGGAAAATGCAATTCGACAAAGCGATGACGGCTTTCAGCGTGAGCGTATAGTCACGAATGAATTCAGGTGTCGGCTCTCCAATCAGGAAAGTGCGGGTCGTATCGGTGGTCCCGCAGAAATACTGACCTCCCGAATCCACGAGCAACTCCGGCCCCTTGCCTAACGGCGAGGATTGGCTTTCCGTCGGGGCATAATGCATCATAGCCGCGTTAGGTCCTGCGGCGGCAATGGTCTGGAACGAATCCTCGATGTAGTGCTTCCCCTCTTTTCGGAATTCGCCGAGTTTCTTGGCGCATTCCCATTCCGTTAAGCCCTCAGCTTTATGCTCGTCCAAAAAAGCGATGAACTTAAGCAAGGCAACGCCGTCTTCGGCTTGAGCCTTTTTGATGTTTTCGATTTCCCGTTTTCCTTTGATCGCCTTCATAAGGCGAGAGGGAGAGCGCCCGATGACCGGGTTTTCCAAAAGAGAGAAGATTTTCGCGTTCGTCTGCTGGGGATCCACCAAAATGGATTTTTGCCCCCTTTGCTTCAAAAAGGAGAAGATTTCCCCATAAGGATGGAGGACCACTCCCTCAAGCGGGAAATCGATCCTCCCAGGGGATACGAACAGATGAGCCCCTTCATCTAAGGAAAGGTAAAGATAGGAATAAAAGACAGGCGTATAGGGGATGTCGTTCCCGCGGATGTTCAATAGATAAGCGATGTCGTCCAAAGTGGAGAGCAAATGAGCTTCCGCGCCTTCGTTTTTAACTTCTTGAAGAACGCGGGCGATTTTCTCCTGGGAGGAGAGATCGTTGTAATTGGGATCGTCATACCTCCAAAGTTTGTCCTTGGCCATCGGAGGCAAATCCGGAAGCAGGCAGGAATAATCGACGTCCAACACTTCCCCGCCTTTCGCGAGCTCTTTCTTCTCTTCTGGGGAAATCAAAAGGAAGTTTGTCCCCAAAGGGTAAAGATGATTTTTGCGAATGTATTCCTCCGGGCTAGGGTAGCCGGGGGTGTAAAGTTTCATCAAGGAGAAGTAAGTCCCCTTGATTTCTTGCTCCGCCGAAACGAAGAAGCGCCCGTCGGTGAAAAGAAGAGCCTCGTCCTGCGTGATCAAGACATAGGCATTGTCCCCATCAAAAGGGCAGAAATAACGCCTTTCTGCGGCGAAATGGGCGCAAGGTTCCTCCGAACCGTGGGGATCCCCGGTTACGATGAGGTAAGCCTTAAGCCCCTCTTCCTTCATTTTCTTCCGAAGCAAATCGACGTTTTCGTTCGCGTATTTCATCGCCCTGCCCTCCTTCTTGGCGCGGCTATTATAGGGCGAAAAAGGAAAAGAGGAGCGTTTTTGGGCGAATGAATTTAATAAATCTTAACTTTGCATCTCTTTACCCTCGACTTTTCGCTTTTTTGGTATATGGTTAGGGGGCAAAAAAGAGGTTCCTTATGAACGAAACATTGACATTGAAAGACATCGAAAAATTCTCCCAAAAACAAAGCGAGAACGCTTTGGAAAAGGAAATGGGCATCCGGCAAAACGGAATCGTCAATTCCTGCATCGACGCCAACGAAGCGATGAAACTGCAAAACGTTTTCTCCGTGGAAATCAAAGCAGGCGACATCACCAACCAAAACAAATCGGGCCGTTGCTGGATGTTCGCCGGGCTCAACGTGCTGCGGCAAAAACTATTTGAAAAGCTCGGGGTCAATTCGATTGAGCTTTCCCAGGCCTATCTTCAGTTTTACGACAAACTCGAAAAAGCCAACTTCACCCTCGAAAGGGCCATCGAGCTCGTTGACGAGCCTATCAGCAGCCGCTTGAACGCCTATCTTCTCGACAACGGCGTCGCCGACGGAGGCCATTGGGCGATGTTCACTTCCTTGGTGAAGAAATACGGGGTCGTCCCGAGCTCCGCCATGAAAGACACCGCCGTCAGCAAAAACACCGCGGAACTCAACGTCGTTTTGAGGAAAGCGATCGCCAACGACATCAAAGTCATCCGCGACCTCGCCCAAGCTGGCAAGAGCAAGGAAGACATCCGCAAAAAGAAGGACGGGATGCTCGCCGAGATTTACAACATCCTCGCCCTTTCTCTCGGCGTTCCGCCGAAGACCTTCGTTTTGGAATATCGGAATAAGAAAGACGAATTCGTCCGCCTCCCTGAGATGACCGGGCTGGAATTCTTCCAGAAATACATCGGTGTCGATTTGGATGAATGGATTTCCCTTAGCGACGCCAACACCCTGGGCTGGGAAAAAGGCATCCGCTACACTTCCCATTACGTTGGGAACGTGGAAGGCGGGGATCCCATCGTCTTCTTCGACGTGCCCACCGCGGACCTGAGGAAAGCGGTCGTCGCCTCTTTGAAAGGCGGGGACATCGTTTGGTTCGCTGCTGACGTCACCGCTTCTTCTCTCCGCCAAGAAGGGCTTCTAGGCGGGAAGCTGATCCGCGATGATTTGCTTTTTGGAACCAAGGATAAGCTCACCAAAGGCCAGCAACTGGACTATCACGTGACCTACTGCAACCACGCGATGGCCTTCACCGGAGTGAACTTGATCAACGGAAGGCCCAACCGTTACAAAGTCGAAAACACCTGGGGAAAAGACAAAGGCAGCGATGGCTTCTTCGTCGCCGACGCAGAATGGTTCGACCGCTACGTCTACCAGATTTTGGTCAACAAAAAGTACTTGCCGAAGGAAGTTTTGGAGGCTTTCGAAAAGGCTCCGGTCAAAGACGTCGAGCCCTTCAACGGTCTTTGGAACGCCCTCGACTGAGGGAAGCGGTTTCACCTCGCACCCCCATTGGGGGGTGCTTTTTCTTTTTCATGGGGCGCCCTAGAATAGGGCCGCTATGAGTATCTGGCGCAAGTTCAAAAAGCTCTTCGATCCCATCGATTTGACGAAAGGGAACATCGGAAAAGGGATCTGCCTCTTTCTGATTCCGATCGTCCTTTCTTTGCTGTTTCAGCAATTTTACACCCTGACCGACACGATCATCGTCGGGCAAAACCTCGGCGAGGCAGAAGTCGCCGGCGTCAACAGCGCCGCCCCGGCGGTTTGGATCATCATGCAGTTCGCGATTGGTGCCGCCAGCGGATATTCGGTCGTTACCGCCGAAAGATTCGGCGCCGGGGATGAGACGGGCGCCCGGAAAAGTTATTTGACCCAAATCATCCTGACCTCGATCGTCTCCGTCGTTTTGGCCTTGGTCGCCTTGCCTCTTATCGATCCCCTTTTGAATTGGATTGGGCTGAAAGGCGGGACTGGAAACGCCTCCATGCAAGCAGAATATGAGGCGGCGAAAACCTATATCGCCGTGCTTTACATCGGCACCTTCGCCACTGCTTTCTTCAACATGGTCTTCGGGGTTCTCCGCTCCTATGGCGATTCTTTCACGCCGTTCCTCTTCCTCGTCGTCTCCGCCCTTTTGAACGTTGGTTTGGACCTTTTGTTCATCGTCGTCTTTCATTGGGGGGTCGCCGGAAGCGCCTGGGCCACCGTTATTTCGCAGGCCCTTTCCGCCTTCGGGGCCATGGCCTACGCAGCAATCCGCTACCCGCGGATGAGAATCCATAAATCCGATTGGAAAATCCCCTTCTCCTTCGTGCTCCGCCACTTGAAAAACGGGCTTCCGATGGCTTTGCAATTCTCGATTCTGGAGATTGGAATCATCATCATGCAGGCCGCCGTCGTCAGCTTCGACCGCGCCCCGGATGGAACGATGCTTGCCAGCATGCCCGCCCAACTCGGCTATGGAGCCGCGAGCAAAGTGTTCAACCTCATGATGTCCCCCATGAGCGGGCTTGGGACCGCGATGCTTTCCTTCATGGGGCAAAACTTGGGCGCCAACAACAAGGTTAGGATGCGCAAGGGATACCACATCGCTTTGCTGATCGGGCTCATCGTCTGGATTGTCACCTCGGCCATTGGACTTGGTTTGATGATCAATGGGGCCTATCAAAGGATTTTCCTTTCCGCGGACAAGATCACGGAAGACACGCTGAAGTTTGGGAATATCTACCTCTTCAGCGTAATTCCCTGCAACTTCATCCTCATTTTGCTTTTCCTGGGCAGAAACGAACTTCAGGGTTTGGAAAAACCTTTCTTCCCCTTCTTGGCCGGAATCGGGGAACTCCTCGCCCGTTCTTTGGTTTGCCTTTTTCTTCCTCAGCTCATCAACGGAGGGGCCATCAACAGCCTCGCTTCAGAAGCCAGCTACGTATCCGTCTGCTTGGCCGACCCGATGGCTTGGATCGCCGCCTGTCTTTGCATCTTCCCTTCTTTGCTGAAGAAGGTCCATTCTTGGAAAATCGAAGAAAAGCAGAACGGCCAAAAGAAGGAGAACCAAGAATGAGCGTCTACGTGGTCCGGCACGGCCAAACCGATTGGAACAAGGCCTATTTGATCCAAGGGAGAATCGACGTCCCTTTGAATCAAACGGGCGTAGAGCAGGCCAAAAAGACCGCGGAAAATCTAAAAAACGTCCCACTGGACATGATTTTCGTCTCCCCCCTCCTCCGGGCGAGGCAAACCGCGGACATCATCAACGAAGGTCGCTCCCTCCCCGTCTTCGTCGACAGCCGAATCCAAGAACAGTATTATGGTCGCTTGGAAGGGAAGAGCCGAAAGGAAGAGGAATACCTCATCCAACGCCAATGCTTCTTCAAGCGCTACCCCGGAGGGGAAAGCTATTTGGACGTGGCGGCCAGAGTTTATTCCTTTTTGGACGAAGCCAAGGAAAAATACCGTGACAAAAACATCCTGCTCGTCTGCCATGGCGGCATGTCTAGGGTCATCAACACCTACTTCGAGGACATGGGGAATGAGGAATTCATTGCCTTCGCCCTCGACAACTGCGAAGTGAAGAAGTACGAATTCCGGGATTAAGCCTGCCCCATTCTCCTTTGGCGCAGGTCGGCGACGATGCAAAGGCCTTGCAAAGAAGAGAGCAGATCTGCGGAGAAATCCCCGTGCTTCGAAACCACTTTCTCCAACAAAGCGCGGTAATCGGGATAGAGTTTTTTCATATTGTCGTCCTCGCAATGAAAGCCGCGGGCAATGCCTTCGACGGCAACTCCGGACAAAGTGAAAATCGCGCCCAAAGCGTGGTCCGGGAGGTCGATCTTCCCTTGGGTGAAAAGCACATAGCCATAGAGCATGAAGAAGACATCCGCCAAAGGATGGCAATCTTCTTCGTGGTGGTCATCCGGATCCCAAAGCGGCCAATGGACCGCTTCCTTTCCGCCTTCTAAGACAGCGCGGTTGACGGAAGCGTCGATGAGGGCGAGGGTGAGGGCTTGGAATCCTTCTTTCCCCATCTTCTCCGCGAGCATGATGCTCCCGCAGAGGACGGGGACCATCTTCTTTTCCTTTTCCGCCCCCTGTTGGGGAAGGGCATCCATGCAAACACGGCAGAGAAGGCCGAAGCAAGTCGCGTAGTCGAGCATTTCGCCCTGGTCGATGGTGATTCGCTGCTGCTCTTTTTCCATTGTCACTTTCCTCTTTTCTTTCTTTTTTTCTTCTTTGCTTTCGCCTCTTCGTAGTAAGGTCCGAGGACTTCTTTGAGGTCCCCGCCTTCGTAAACGAGAGTCATCTGGAAGGGGCTTTTCGCTTCCTTCTCCAGCAAAGGGAGGAAGGCTCTGTCGCCTTCCCACATGGGAAGTTTATCCATTTCTTCCTTCTTCACCCAAGCGAGATCTCCTTCGTCGCATACGATTTCCTCTCCGGAGAAGGAAGTCACTTTGAAAAGGTACATTCTCTCCGCGGGGCAGGAATCGTTGAGGAAATCGATCTTCCCATAATAGGAATACCCTTCGACTTGGAGGCCGGTTTCCTCTTTGATTTCCCTCTTCATGGCTTGGACCATGGTCTCGCCCGGCTCAAGCTTCCCGCCGATGCCGATCCATTTGCCTTCGTTGAAGTCGTTTTTCTTCTTCGTCCGATGAAGGAGCAGATAGGAGTCCTCTTTTTCGATGTAAGCCAAGGTGGTGAACAGTTTGATCTGCTTTTGCCAATCAAAAAGGCGTTGCCTTGAAGAAATCGCCTCGCAAATCTCATCCACGACGCGGGGCAATTCCTTTTCGATTTCCTTGCCCCAATAGCGGAGAACCAAATAGCCCTGGGAAGTCAAAACACGGTTGACCTCTTGATCGCGGGCGATGTTCCGCTCGATTTTCGGAATCCAATAAGAACGGTGGGTGAGGATCTTTTCTTGGTTTTCCGGAAAACGGTAGCCATGCCAAAACTCCGAATCGCAGAAAATCGCGATCTTCAGCTTTTGGATGCACAAATCGGGATGCCCATAGACACGGGAAGAATAAAGCCGGTAATGGATACCCCGTTCCGAAAGGGCCTTGCGCACTGCTAATTCGAGCCCCGTGTTTTTGCTGCGGATATGGGACATCGTATAAGAAACGACTTTGGGGTCGCGGGGAGGCATGGGGTTATTCTCCTTCCGGGAAGCAAAGTTTCAAAAGGGAGGCAAAATCCAAAGAGGGATCGTAAATCTGCATGCCGATGGAGCTGAAGCAAAGCAAAACGAGGCGCTTCTCCTCTTTCCGGACCGCCAGGCAGATTTCCCTTTTCCCTTTTTCGGAAAGGAGGTAATCGTAAGGCTCGTTGTCACGGTCGACGTTGCAGGCGAGGATGTCGAATTTCGAGGCGTCGAAAGAAGAAAGCAGAGGATCGTCCTTCGAAGCTTCCACGAAAACGGATTCGGGGGTCACTTCCACTTCAGTGAAAGCGGAGACCATTCTCCTCCACCGCCCCTCGAAAACGCGATGGGCGAATTGAAGCGCGGGGTCATTGACGACCGTCTTCGATTTTTCGAAATCCGGAGAGGGGCGGAAGGCGGGGAGAGAAGGAAGCGGCTTCTCGCTTTTTTCCTCGACTTTGCTTTCTTCCGCTTCCGCCTCTTTGGCGTAGCGGCGCTGATTGGGTTTCTCTGGCTTTTCAAAGGAAGATTGAACCAAAGGAGCCTTAAGCTGCGCATTGGGCTCAAAGGTGGGTTTTTGGTAGCTGGAAGCGATGGCTTCCTCGGTTTTCTTTTCCTCTTCTTCCGCATCAGCGGGATCGACTTCCGGGAGAGGGCGCTTTACGTATTTTGGCTTCGGCTCATCCAAATTGCGGGGTTTTTTCGAACTCGCCGGGGCAAAATCTTCTCTTTTTGCGGAGATATCGATTTTCACCTCCTCCGGCTCATCCTCCTCTTCGTTTTGAGGAAGCGCCTTGGGGCGAGAGAAAGAAGACCCTAGGTTCTTGGGCTTCTTCGAGCTGGAGGGAGCGAAGGCTTCTTTCTGAACTTGGATGCGGACATCCTCGTCGCCTTCTTCTTCCTGCTCCTCTTCCTGAATCTTCTGGCTGAAGCCGAGGTTGGCGGCTTTGCCTTTTTTCGAGGTCGGTTCGAAGCTAGGCTTGACGAAGGAAATCGGCCCGACGTCTTCTTCCTCTTCTTCGTTTCCGATTTCATCCTCGCGATAGCCGAGGTTGATGGGCTTGCTGTTGGAAACGGGGGCGAAGCTAGGCTGGGAAAGCGGAAGGGACAAGGTGGAAAGGAATTCCTTCACTTCCATCTTCTCCCCCTCCTCTTCTTGGATTTCCATTCCCCCGCCGGAGATGACCGTGGCGGAATCCTCTTGGAAGGAATAGACGATGCAGTGCTCGGGATGGGCCCTTTCCAAAAGGAGGACGCTGCTGACTTGATCGTCGAGGTCAACAATCAAAGCCGGCAGGATCCACTCGGAAACGCGGAACGCCTCGCGGTGGCTCCTCATGACGGGATCCTCGCTTTCCCGGGAAGGGAAATAAAGGCAATGGCTCCAAGGCAAAAGGGACGATTTTCCTTTCAAGGCGACTTGGGCGGATTCGAAATAGGGGCGGGTGAAGGAAGAAGAATCGTTGGCAAGCAGCATCTCTCCCTTCGAAAGATTGGCCTGATAAACGTAATAGGCTTGTTTCATGTTCTCTTCCCCCCTCCGCGCGTTCGCTTCCTATTCTAAACTTTTTTGCCCTCTTTTGGGGTTGGAACGGAAGCCTTTGCCCAGTTGGTGTATCCTTGCTGCATGCAAAGAATCCAAATCGCCGGGGAAAAAGAAAAGAAAGCCCTGCTGAAAAGCTTCCGGCGGGCGGAAATGGATTATCCTTCCCCCGCCCTATCCGAGGCATCCTTGTCCTCCGGGATCGATGAAGGGCGGGTTATTTTGCTTCACGACGGGAGCAGGATTTTTTCTTTTTTGGTTTACTCTCCCTTTCCTTTGGACGTTCTTTTTCCGAAGGATGCAAAATCCCAAAATGACTTTTTGGAGGCGCTTCCGTATCGCGGGCAGCCCCTGCTGCTTCTAGAGGGTATCTATGCGGATCCTCTTTATCAAAGAAAAGGATATGCGTCTCTGCTTCTTTCTTCTTTCCTTCGGCAAAGGCGCGACGCGGTTTGCTTCTTGAAGATGCCCTTAGACCGCGAATCCATCCTCCCCTTCTTTTTGAAGCTCGGCTTTTTGCCCACGGTTTTCTCTTCTCAAGGGGACCCCATCTATTTTTGGAAAAAGAAAAAGGAAGGGCTTTGTTCGGACCCTTCCTTTTGAAGGCTTAGGCAAGTTGGCTGCGATAGAGTTCGGCGAAGAAGCCGTTTTGCGATAAGAGCTGGTCGAAGTTCCCCTGCTCGATGACTTCCCCGTCCTTCATCACCAAGATGAGATCGGAGTTTCGGATGGTGGAAAGGCGGTGGGCGACGACCAGGGAAGTCTTCCCTTTCATCAGTTCGTCGAAGGCCTTCCCCAAGGCGAGCTCGGTGCGGAGGTCGATGTTGCTGGTGGCCTCATCGAGCAAGACGATTTCGGGTTTGACCAAGAGGATTCGGGCAACGCAGAGAAGCTGCTTCTCCCCTTGGGAGAGCCCGCTAGAGTTGGAGACGATGGTGTCGTAACCCTCCGGCAGACGGCGGATGAATTCGTCCGCGTGGGCTTTCTTGGCCGCTTCTACCACTTCCAGCATCGAGGCGTCGGGCTTCCCGAAGGCGATGTTGTCGCGGATGGAAGCTTTTTCAAGCCAGGTCTCCTGCAAGACCATGCCGATGTGGCTGCGCATCTCGTCTTTCCTCGCCTCTTGGGTGGGGACGCCGTTCATTTCGAAGCATCCTTCTTGCGGGTCGTAGAAGCGCATCAGGAGGTTGATGATCGTCGTCTTGCCGCAGCCGGTCGGGCCGACCAAGGCAATCTTGTGGCCCTTATAGACGTCGAGGTTGAAGTTTTTGATGATCTGCCTCTTCCCGTCGTAAGAGAAGTTGATCCCTTTGGCTTCCAAGGTATCGATTTCCTTGCCCAAGGGGCGAGTTCCCTCATCCACGTCTTTGGGGGCGGAGACCGTCTCTTGGACGCGGGCTAGGGATGCCCCGGCGTAGAAGACGTCGCTGGCGACATCGGCGATTTCGTTGAAGGGGGTCATGTATTGGAGGGAATAGGAAAGGAAGGAGGACAGGGCGCCGACGGTGAAGGTCATGCCCAGCCAAGAAGGATTGGCCAGAAGCATATAGGCGCCGAAGAGGGTGATGGAGGCGTAGATGAGATTGTTCACCAAGCGGGTCGCGGGATTGATCCAAGCGGAGGCGAAAGTCGCTTTGAAGTTGGCTTTGCGGACTTCTTCGTCGCAGCGGAGGAATTCTTCTTCGCGCCTGCCTTCCATCCCATAGGCGTGGATGGCTTCCAGATTGGAGATGGACTCCAACGTGTGCGCGGTGAGCTCGCCCATCTTCGCGTTCTGCTCTTTGAAGTAAATCGAGTTGGATTTGCTGACGAAGCGGGAGACGAGGATGGAAATCGGGGTCAGCAGGACGACCGCCAAGGCCAGGGCCCAGTTCAAATAGAACATGAAGAAGAGGGTGATGAGGATTTGGACGAGGCCTTCGAACAAGGCGCCAGCCCCGGTGATGAGCCCGGTTTGCACGTTTTCGATGTCGTTGGTCAAACGAAGGAGCAGGTCGCCGTGGGGATGGGTGTCAAGATAGGACAAGGGGACGGAGTTGAGCGAATCGAAGAGAGAATCCCTCATGTTCTTGACGACTTTCTGCCCGGTTTTGGAGAGGGTATAGTCAAAGACATAGCGAAGCAAGGAACCCGCGATCAATAGCCCGAGGATCAAAAACAAATAAGGGGTGATTTTGTCGGGGGTGAACCCTTCTTCCTTCATGAGGTCAATGGCTTTCCCGGTGACGAAGGGGATGGCCATTTTGGAAGAGACGGAGAGGAGGGCGAAAACAAGGGAAAGCACCAATAACGGGGTGCTGCCTTTGAGATAGGGCTTCAGCAAAGCCAAATTAAGGGATTTCTTTTTCATTTCGTTTTCACCTGCGTTTCATAGATTTCTTGGTAAATGGGGCAAGAAGCGAGAAGCTGCTCGTGAGTGCCCTCCCCCACGATTTTCCCTTCGTCGAGGACATAGATGTCGTCGCAGTCCTTGATGGAGGTGGCGCGCTGGGAGACCATCACCAAAGTAAGTCCCTTTTTCTTCGCGATGTTCTGGCGGACCATCAAATCGCTCTTGTAGTCGAGGGCGCTGGTGGCGTCGTCGAGGAAAAGGATGGGCCGAGCGGAAAGCAAGGCGCGGGCGATGAGAAGCCTTTGCTTCTGGCCGCCCGAGAAATTCTGGCCGCCTTCTTCCACTTCGTGGTCGAGCCCGTCTTTGTAGCGGGAAACGAACTCGTAGGCCAAAGAATCCTTGAGGGCCTGGATCATTTCCTCCTCCGTGGCGTCTTCTTTCCCCAAAAGAAGGTTGGAGCGGATGCTTCCTCGGAAGAGCTGTTTCTTTTGGCTGACCAAAGCGATGGAGGAGCGGACGTCCTCCAGCTTGCTTTCCTTAATGGGATAGCCGCGGAAAAGCAATTCGCCCTCGCTCAGATCGAAGAAGCGCTCCATCAGGTTGAGCAAGGTCGATTTCCCTGAGCCGGTTCCACCGATGATGCCGACGGATTCCCCTTTCCGGACGGTCAGGTTGATGTTCTTCAAGGCGTAATTTTCCCCGCCGAAGTTCATCGCCGCATTCTTGAACTCGAAGTAAGGCTCCCCTTCTTGGATGTCCTTATCGAAAACGCGGTCACCGGAAACGATGTCCGGTTCAATCGAAAGGAAATCGTCGATCCTCTTTTTGGAGGTGAAGGCCTTCGACAAAGAGGTGATCAAGCGGGTGAACATGATCAAAGCGGCCAAGGACGTGGAGAGGTAGTTCATCAAGGCGACGATGTTGCCGACGCTTAAGGAAGTCGCGTCGGAACGGAAATTGCCGAGGTAGAAAATCAAGAGGATCGCCGCGTTGATGAGGGCGAAGGTCAGCGGATTGATGAGGGCGTTGATGCGGGAAATCAAAAGAGCTTGTTTCCGGTACATTTCGCTGGCGGAGCGGAATTCCTCTCTTTCCTTCCCTTCTTTGTTGAAGGAGCGGACGACGCGGGCCCCGACGATCCCGTCTTCCCCGCGGCTGGAAATGATGTCGAGCTCATGCTGCAGCTTCGCGTATTGCTTCGGCGTGCAGGAAACCACGATTCCGATCACCGCGCCGGAAAGGGCCAAGGCGCCCAAGACAACGCATCCGGCAAGCGGGTTGACCAAGAAACTCGCGATGATGGAGCCCAAAATCAAAAACGGCGCGCGGACAATGAGCCTCATCAGCATCTGCACCCCGTTTTGGACGAGGAAGGCATCGTTGTTGACGAGGTTCAGGGCTTTGTTTCGCCCATAATCGTCGAGCTGTTTCGGCGAAAGGAGGTGGATTCTTTCGTAAAGGATTTTCTTGAGGTCATAGGAATAATCGCTGGAGACCCTGGCCGCCAAATACTGGGTGATCATGGTGACGGAGAAGCCGAGGATGGCGAGGCCGAACATGATGCAGGCAAGGGTGATGACGTATCCCCAATCCCCATAGCGGGGGCTGGCGGGGTCCAAGCCGTTGTCGATGATGGTGCTCACCAAAATCGGGACGATGAGCTCCGTCACGGCTTCGACCAATTTGAAGATCGGTGCCAAAACGACTTTGACTCGGTATTTTTTTAGCGGTCCGAAGGCTTTTTTCACGTTTTGGGAATCCATGGGTCATTTTCCTTTCTTTTGGGTGGCTTTTGCTTTCTTTTTGGCGTTTTTGAGGATTTTGTCGAAGCCTTCGATGGGGGTGAAGCGGATGGTCGCCAAGATATCCTGGTTCCCGTTTTCATCCGCTTTGATGAAATCCCATCCATCCCCGTCTCCTTGGGGTCGAATCAAGTTGAAGTCGAACCCTTCTTCGGCTGGGGTTTTGAAGAAGACGACATCGGTGAAGTGCCAAGTGATTTTCGCGGCGGCGGGAGCGACGACGAGGTTCCCCAAATCGTAGAAGAAACCCGGGGTCGCGCTTTCGATGGTGAAGTCAAGCGTCCTCTCCGATTCGTTATAGGCTTCCAAGGTGAATTTTTTCGGGCCGTCCTCCGGGGTGTTGGGATCCCCATAGGTGTCGAAGAAGGAATCCTCGTCGAAAACGGGAGAGCCTTCTTTCAGTCCCATGATTTGGGTGATTTCATCGATCTTTTCGGGAAGGTAACCACGATAATCGTCCCCATGGCCGCCCGCCTCATCGCGGACGCGGAGGGCAAAGCGGGCAAGGAGAAGATAACGCAGGGCGTAGTTGAGGTCCTTTTCCGTCCCGATGCCATCGGCGAAAAGCGCGCCTAGGCGAAGGGCGAAGTCCGGCATGACCTGCCAATGTTCTTTGTTGTAAACGTAGCCGGGGTAAAGATCTTGGAAAGCGTAGAGGGTGGCCGCGAAGGCGAATTCATGGTCTTTGCGGACGGGGTGGCCAATCAAATAGCAATCGATGATTTGGTAGACCGCTTCCATCGAGCCCAAGGCCGAGGCTTTCGTAAGGCATTCAAAGCCAGCCGATTTGCTGTGGCCCTTCACCCTCCCGTCCAAGTAAATCCTGGCCAAACGGCAAAGGGCGTTCGCGTTGCTCTTCAAGCAAGGGGCGGAGTAAAAATGGGCCGCTTTCTCAAAATCCGGTTGCTGATGTTTGGCCGCGCCCGAATAGAAATCCCCCAAAAGCAAATAGGGAACGGGATCGACGGGATCATCCGTGAGGCGAAGGCAATGCTTCTCGAAAAGGGATTCGTTGGCGGGGGTTTCGGCGATTTGGCCTTTCATATAGCTTTTGACGTAGGCAACCGCGGCGTCCTCGTCGGCGGTGTCGGGGCCGAAGAAGGCTTCGTTCATGCCTTTCAAAACCGTTTCCGTCAAAGGGATCCCAGAAGCGTCGCCGATCACGGCGGTCATCCCGCATTCAGGGCAAACGGCGCTGGCGCCCCCGCTTTTTTCCGGCGTCCATTGCGAAACTTTCCTCGCATCAAAAACGTTCTTGCAGAAAAAGCATCCGCACTGTTTGGAGCGGAGGATTTCGATCTCGTTGTTTTTGGCGTGGGAAGCGTAGAGTTGATACAGCTTCAGTTGCTTAGTATTCATGCGGGTAATCTTACCACACCTAAGCAACGGGAAAAGAAACGAGTCTTCTCTTAGAGAAGAAACTAGAGAAATGCCTTTTTGGATGGCACAATAGGGCCATGAAAATTTTAGTGGATGCCTTGGGCGGGGATAACGCCCCCCAGGCCGTTTTGGAAGGAGCCGCTAAGGCTCTGAAAAGAAAGAGCGATCTTGAGCTCGTCATTTCCGGCCCCTCTTCCGTTTGCGAAGAGATTTTGAAGAAAGAAGGGGCGGACTTGAAAAGAGTCGAATTCCTCGAGGCGAAGACCGCGGTGCTGAACACGGACCACCCGGCCTTGTTCCTCCGCCAAAAGCCGGACTCCTCCCTCGCCGTTTGCTATGAAGCCCTCCGGAAAAGAGACGACATTGACGGGATGGTTTCCGCTGGGCCGACCGGGGCGGTTCTTACCGGCGCCGTGCTGCGCTTAGGCCGGATTCCCGGCATCGAACGCCCTGCCCTTTTGTCGACTTTGCCGACCAAGAATTCTTCTTTCGTCCGCCTCATCGATTCCGGCGCGAACATGGATTCGAAGCCGCAGTACCTCTACCAGTTCGGCTTGATGGCCAGCGTTTACCTGCAATGCATCGGCGTGCAAAACCCCCGCATTTCCCTTCTCAATGTCGGTTCGGAGGAAGGAAAAGGGGATGAGCTTTCCAAAGAGGCTTTCACTTTGCTCAAAGACAGCTCGTTGAACTTCATCGGCAACATCGAAGGCGATCATGTTTTGGACGGAAGCACCGACGTCGTGGTATGCGACGGATTCGCGGGAAACGTCTTCCTGAAAGGAACGGAAGGGGCCTGCTACTTCATGAAGGACTTGATGAAAAACGCGGTCGCCGGAAACTTCCTCCGCAAAATCGGCGCTCTGTTCCAGCTGCGAGGCATCAAGCAAGCGAGCGCTCCGTTCAAGCTCGCCAAAAAGGCCTGCGCCCCCCTGCTCGGCACGAAGAAACTCGTGGTCAAGACCCACGGGAAGTCCGATGCCGCCGTGTTCGAGGGAACGATTTTGGAAACCTGCTCTTTAGCGGAAAAACGCCTCATCGAGAAAATCGAAGAGGCGCTTCCGAAAGAAGAGTAACCAAACGAATTCAGGCTTCCGGCTTTGCTCCGGGAGCCTTTTTTCTTTCCCGGAACACCATCGATTCGGACATATGCCACAAGGCAGTGAAATAGAAAATCGCGAAGAAGGCGAAGATACCGATAAAGAGGATGTATTCCCAGGAGAGAACCAAATCGTAGAAATGATAGAAAAGAACGTGGTTGGATAGGTTATAGAGGAAGTGGAAAACCACCGGGATCACGGCCGAATCGAAATAGATGGCCAAATACCCGCACCCCGCGGTTAGGAGGAAAACGAAAATCTCCTGAACGATCGCAACGTGCATCGGATCGGAAGCGGCGAATTCGCCCGGATAAAGGAAAAGACAAGCGTGTGCCACCGTAAACAAGGCCGCGGAGAAGAAAATAGAAATGGATTTGCGGTGTTTCCAAGGCAAAACCTCCAAAAGGAAGCAAATGAAAACATCGACGAAAAGAACGTCTTCCAAGATGGACGCAGACAAATCGGCGAAGCTCTCCATCACCACCAACCCAATATCCTCGGCTTCAAAGCTCGGGCTGAAGCGGAAGAAGGGAACGGACAAAAAATTGATGACGCAAAAAAGAAGAAGCGGGATCAAAAAGGTATAGCGAAGCTCTTTGTGGGGACGTTCGATCTCCCAACGGTAATGGTGCTTCAGGTAAATCAAAAGACCGGAGGCCAAAGTGAAAAAGACGAGTTTCAAAATCAGGTAAACCCATTCACCGAACCAAACAATCCAGGGCAGGTAGCAGAATAGGCAATAGAAAGCGACAAAGGGGATGAGAACTTTCAGTTTGATTTTCGCGGAGTCTTTCATAGCCCCGCCATTCTATCCCTTTGCTTTGAGAAGGGAAACGGAAAGGGATTACAGGAGCGTTTTAACGAACCCGTATACGTCTTTGTCCACCACTTTCTCAAAGGAATTGGGGCCGGCCCACATAATGGCATCGACAACCCCCGTATGATGGGGTCCCATGCAGTTCCGTGGGGAAACGGTCAAAGTCAGGCGGATTTTGTTCTTTCCCTTTCTAAGCGGTCCCGCCAAATCGTATTGGTAGGCAAAGAGGGAACTTGGGATTTGCGTTCCGTTAATTTCGATCTTCAGGTAATGGAAGCGGTCTTCCACAGAAAGCATCATTTCCTCAGAAGGAGCTTCGAGTTCTCCCTCTAGAGCGATGTCCCCGTGGAAGAAAGGAAACCCATCCTCAATCAAAGAGGCGATTTCCTTTTTCTGCTCGCCGAGGTAGAAGTTTTTTCCTAAGACGTCCCTCGGGGTTTCCCCTTGGCGGAACTCGCCATAGACGCCGAACTGGCCTTTCAAGTAGATCGGTTCGATATTGCAGTCATAAACCAGGCAATTGCGGAGGCTCTCGGTGACGTTTTCCCCAAATAAAGCGTAATAAACCGCTTCGTTTTGGAAATAGTCCATTTGAATAAGAACCTCGTTTTCGCCAATCTTCATCGCATCCCCCAGGGAATAGCGGACCAACGCCTTTTCATAGGAAGAAGGACCGAGGCGTTTGCATTCTTTCCCATTGCAAGAGACCGAAAGCAAATGATCGTCCTCCACTTCCAAGATGCAAGAAGGGGGCAGGGATTTCGCTTCGAAGGAATATTTCAGGAACAACTTTCCTTGGTAACGTTTCTGAAGGAGCTCATTCAGGACATCGAGATGATATTTCTCATCCGAATAGGAAGCCCCATCGAGGGAATAGGAAAGCTTATCGAGGGTGAAGATGTTGTCAACGGGAGAGCAAAGGCGATAAGTCCTTGGGAGTTCCGCTTTCGGAAAATCACGTTTTTTCTCAACCGAGTCTTTCGTCCAATAGAGAACCTTGGACCCGCCTTTTTCCAAGACGAATTCCAAAGGAAGGGGAGACCTTTTTCCGGTTTTGACATCCAAAGAAGCGAACCCGTGCATGCCTTTTTTGAAAAAAGAGAGGGGGATTTCCTTTTCCGAAGCATTCATGATGAAGAGGTACTCTTCCCCATTTTCGTCTTTCCGGAGCGAAAGCCGGTAATCAGGGCTATCCGGGCAGGTAAATCCGTCGATCCCGCGAAGCAGGGCCAAATCCGAAGAGAACGCCCAAGAGGAATAATCGTGCTTTTCGCCCTCCAAATATTCGGGCAATCCATAAGGGGCGAAAAGACGACCGCCCTGCTTCAGGAATTCCGAGATATAGGCTTCGGTCATTTTGTCCATCGTAAGAACTTTGGGGAGAACGAGAATGGAATACCCCTTCCGGCCGCAGAAGAGCTTTCCTTCTTTGACGAAACCATGTTTCGCGAGCAAAGTCTCATCCACGAAGTGCCAGGAAAGATGCATCGAGGTTAGCTTAAGCACGTTTTCCTCAAGCCCCACTTCAACGTCTTTGATCCCAAAATAAGGATCGTCCGTCATTCTCTTGTAATTAAAGTAAGCGCTGCGAATGGGTTGGAGAACGGCGATTTGCGGGTTTTCCTCGCTCTCGGAAAGGAATCTGCCCAAATAGGAGAAATAGTCGTTGAATTCGCGGAAAGCGTTATCCACCCAGCCATTCAGCGGGGTGAAATGGGCGGGGTAATCCCTTTTCCTTTGCCCGTGTTCGGCATAAGGGAGAAGATGGTGGCAGATCAAATTCACCCCGCCCCAATAAAGGGCGTCCCCGTTTCGTTTGAGTTCCAGAGGCGTAACGTCCCATCCCGAGGCGGCGAAGGCTTCGGTGATGACCTGTTTCTTGCCTAGTTGGCTGGATGCGGATCCGACTTGCTTGGGCGAAACGATGTCAGGGCAAGAGCGCCCCAGCCAATCGACGCCGGGGATGTGCTCAAATTCGTACATCGGCATCACACCGCCGCAGCACCACATCTGGCCAAAGAGGGTTACCTCTTCCACGTAATGCCCAGTGAGTTTGTATCCATTGGCGTCGCACCAGGAATAGATTTGCTCCGAATAAGAATGAAGCATCAAATCCTGCATGGCTTTCCAATACTGGTAGCGGAATTGGCGGTAGCCTTCTTTTTCCACGAACATCAGGCCAAGCCCATCGAGGATGTCGGTCCCGTAATGTTCTTTAAAGTACTCCGGAAGGCAGTCGGTATAAGGATGCCCCCATCGGTAATACTGAGGTTCGTCAGTGAAAAATCCCTGCAATCCTCCCTTATCGCGCTTCTTGTACTCTTCGTGGGTCAATCCAATGAACTTCCCGACGACGTCTCTGTTCAGGATGTCGACGGTGGAATTGGAAATTCTTTTGTAAATATTCAATACACGCTTTCCGGAATTCACTCGGACGAGGGAATCCCCCGAATCGTCGTAGCTAACCAAAGCCTTTTCGTCATAAGGGCCGTAGGCGCATTCCAAATATCGGTCGCGATTGGATTCCTCTTCCAAAAGCTTCCCCCCGGCGAAGCCGCTGGGCCAACCGTTCTCATCGTAAGCATAGGCTTTCATTCCGAGCTTGTTGGCCTCTTCCACGCAGGCGTCGACGCATTGAAACCACTTCTGCCCCAGGTATGGGGTTTTCAACCCCCCGCGGGCATGCATGAAGAAACCGCCGATCCCGTTCTCATGCATCCGGTGAATTTGCCGAACCAAAATTTCGGGTTCCAGTTCGTCGTTCCAACTCCAAAAGGGAATCGGCCGATATTTCAGATCCAAGGGTTCCATAGCATTCTCCCCGCGCAGAAAAGCGCTTCATGGAATGATTTTGAAATGGATTTCCCTCTCCTTCAATAGAAGCGCATCCCCATGATAAAAAAACGAAGATTTCTCAAAGGGGGGCGCATATTTCGGCGACAAAAAAGACGCCGTTGGGCGTCTGGAAACTCTTCATTAAGTGGCGGAGGCGTCGAGATTCGAACTCGAGCACCGGCATACACCGATCTAACAGGTTAGCAACCTGCCCCCTTCGGCCTCTTGGGTACGCCTCCGCGAAAGAAACTATACAACAAAGAAATCTTGAATGGTAGGTGCAATTTTCGCGCCGGCAAGGGAGGAAAAAGCGTTTTGGGTTTCCGCCTTTTTGTTCTTTTTCGTCAGCCCTTTTTCTTCGGTAGCGCTTTCTCTCTCGCTTCCTCTTGGTTATCCCTTACTATGAGGGGCAACGGACTTTTGACCCAAAATGAACATGACATCAAAAATAGCCCTATCCTTGGCCGATGCCCAGGCTGCGCCGATTTGGATCCCCATCCTTCTGATGATGGGTGGTTTGGGCGCTTTGCTTTTGGGGATGAATCTTCTGCAGACCTCCACCGAAAGGCTCGCCACCTCCGGTTTGAGGAAGCTTTTCGAAAAAACGGCGAAATCGCGCTTGGCCGGGGTCGGGATCGGCACCCTCGCCACGATGATCATGCAATCCAGCGGCGCCACGACCGTCATGGTCGTCGGCTTCGTCAACGCGGGGGTCATGTCTTTGCTGCAGGCCACCACCTACATCATGGGGGCCAACATCGGCACCACCATCACGGCCCAGATCGTCGCCTTGGGTGGGATCAGCTCCTCCGCGTTCCCATTAACCCAAATCATCATCGCCCTCACCTTGGTGGGGGTCGCCCTGAAAATGGCATTCCACAAAAAGCATCCGAAAGTCGGCCTAGCCGGGGATTTGCTCTCCGGGTTGGGCCTTTTGTTTTTGGGGCTTGAGACAATGACAACCAACCTCCAAAGCCTTTTCCTTTCCAATGAAGCCTTTAAGGATTTCCTGATTAATCTCAGCAATCCCTTCCTCCTTCTTTTCTTGGGGATCGTCCTGACCGTTTTGGCCCAATCTTCCAGCGCGGTCACTTCGATCGTCTTGGCCCTAGCCATGGCGGGGGCCGTCATCGGGGGCAATGGGAATGGGGTCCTTTATCTGATTTTGGGATCGAACATCGGCTCCTGCTCTACCGCTCTGCTTTCTTCCATCGGCTCAACCACCAACGGGAAAAGGACCGCGGTCATCCACCTCCTCTTCAACGTCTTCGGCAGCGTCCTTTTCTTCATCGTCTTGCTTTGCTGGCCCAAGGCCATGGAATCCACGTTCGTGAAGCTCTTCCCGGGGAACCCAGCTTTGCAGATTGCGATGTTTCACACCTTCTTCAACCTCACCTGCACCATTTTGTTTTTGCCCTTTGCGAAAGGCTTCGTCTTTTTGGCGAACAAAATGGTCAAAGACAAAAAGAACAACCCCTCCTCCGACTTGCTGGATCCCCGCTTCCTGTCGACCCCAGAGCTGGCTTTGTCCCAAGCGGTTTCCTTTTACCGCTTGATGGCGAATCAGTCCCTGGCGAATTTGAGCCTCGCCCTCCAGGCCTTTCTAGAGAAGGACAAAAGCAAGACGGAGCAAATCAAATCCTCGGAAACGCGGGTCATGCTCATGGGGAAGGAACTCAGCTCCTTCTTGGTGGCCATCGCCTCCCACGACGTTTCCCCTTCCTCCAACGAAAAGCTCTCGAAGATGCAGCTGGACATCGCCGACATCGTCCGCTTGTCCGAGGTGGCCGACAACATTACCGGATACACGGGGCACGAAGTGGACGAAGGGTTGGAGTTCTCCCCCACCGTGGGGGAAAACCTCTCGGAGATGAAAAAGAGGATCAACCAAATGTATGGGGAAGTGTTCTCCTTGTTCGAGAAGCCGAACTTGGAAGGCTTAGAGAAGGTGCGGAAGAGCGAAGAAGGGATCGACGCCCTGCGGAGCGAAATGGTAAAAGGCCATCTGGAACGTTTGGAAAGCGGGGAATGCAAGCCCCAAAACTCCAACGTGTTCCTGAATTTGGTGAGCAATCTGGAACGTTGCGGCGACCACCTCAATTTCATCGCCGAACGTTGCTGCTCCTCTTTGCTCCCACCGGGAGAGGAAGATCCCGCTTCTATTCATCCTTAAGGAAAAAGGGCCCCGCCGATCCGGCAGGGCCCTTTGCTTTTTTCCTTAGTAGGCTTTTCCGAAGTAGACGACCATCTTCGCCTCTTTGCCGCAGCAAGGGCACTTGGTCCCTTCCGGCACGGAGGTGGAGGCGATGCAGCGGGAAGAGACGCCGCCGGTGATTTCCTTCAAACGGTCCTCGCACTCGGGGTCGCCGCAGAAGGCCATCTTGGCGAAGCCGCCCTTTTCGTCGAGGACTTTCTTCAGTTCCTCGACCGAGGAGACTTCGTAAATGTGATTCTCGAGGTTTTCCTTGGCTTTTTGATACATGGCTTCGTGGATGGAATCGAGGACGCCGGGGATTTCCTCTTCGATCTGCTCGATGCGGGCAGTTTGCTTCAGGCCGTCCACCCTGCGGGTGAGAACGGCTTCGCCTTTCTCAAGGTCGCGCGGGCCCACTTCGATGCGGAGGGGGACGCCCTTCATCTCATATTGGGCGAACTTCCAGCCCGGGGTCTTGGAATCGTCCTCATCGAGGTAGACGCGGACGCCTTTTTGCTTGAGGACGGCTTCCATTTTCCGGCAGGCTTCCAAAACGCCGGGGGTCTGCATGCGGATCGGGACGATGACGACTTGAATCGGGGCGATGCGCGGAGGCAAAACCAAACCGTTGTCGTCCCCGTGGACCATGATCACGGCCCCAATCAGGCGCGTGGAGGCGCCCCAAGAGGTCTGATGGGGGGCTTCCAATTTGTTTTCCCTTCCCAAGAAGGAAACGCCGAAGGCTTTCGCGAACCCCTGCCCCAAATAATGGGAGGTTCCGCTTTGCAGGGTTTTCCCATCGTGCATCAAAGCTTCGACGGGGTAGGTATGGACCGCCCCGGCGAAGCGTTCATGCTCGGTCTTCTCCCCCGTCAAGAAGGGGATGGCCAGGACTTCGCGCCCGAGGTCTTCGTAGACCTGACGGGCATCCAAAGCGTTTTGAATCGCTTCTTTTTCGGTTTCGAACAAACAGTGGCCTTCCTGCCAAAGGAATTCGCTTCCGCGGAGGAAGGGGCGGGTGGTCTTCTCCCAACGGACGACGGAGCACCACTGGTTGTAGCACTTCGGCAGGTCGCGGTAAGAGGAGACGAGGCGCTTGTACATATCGCTGAAGAGGATCTCGGAGGTCGGACGAATCACCAAGGGATCGTCGAGTTTCTTCCCTCCGCCGATCGTGGCGACAAGCGTCTCCGGGGCGAAGCCTTCGACGTGCTCCTTTTCTTTGTTGAACAAGGACATGGGGATGACGGTGGGGAGATAGACGTTGCTCGAATGGAGGACTTCCTTGAACTTCTTGTTGAGGTAGCCTTGGATTTCCTCCCACATCGCATAGGAATAAGGGAGATAGTCAATGAAGCCTTTGACGGAAGAATAATCCATCAATTCCGCTTTGCGGCAGACGTCGGTGTACCACTGCGCGAAGTCCACGTCGCGGGGGGTGATGGAATCGTTTTTCTTGTTGCTGTTGTTCGCCATATTTGCTGTGCCTTTCTGAAGCCGTGGGTAGTTTACTACTTTTTCATATCGTTGACTCTCCGTACCGATTTGGCCGGGAGGGGGAGGATCATCGCATCGTAAGGGGCGAAATCCTGGGAGGAGATGTAGCTGAGCCCGGATCGGACCAGGATCTCAAGGGGCCCCCATCCCTGGATGTCGTTAGCGATGATGGGCTTATGGTATTTGAAGAGCTTTTCGACCAAGGTGTGGAGCCTGGCGCGGATGCGGGCGTCCATCTCGGCCCCGGATCCGGCGTTGCCGAACCCGCAGACGAAGAAGTCAAACAATCCATAGGCGTTGGAGGACAGGGAGAGCTCGGCTTTGTCTAGGAGCAAGGCGACTTCGAACCCCTTCGCTTTGATGAGGGTGATGTCGTCGTTGACCGAGTCCGGATTCCCAGGGTCCATATGGGCGCGGATGTCGTCCTCGCTGAAGCAGAGGACGAGGTTGGCGTCTTTTGCCTTGGCGATATGGGGGAAGACGGAGAGGAGGAAGGCCTTTTCCTCCACGCGAACCGGGAAGAAGAGCTTCTCGCTCGGGGAAAGGCGCTCGTTGACGAAGAGGGGGATCATGTTGCGGGCGACGGTGGTGAAAAGCTCGCGGTCGTCTTGGGTGCGGGTGGCGTAATCCTTCAGCTCGTCCATGGAGTCGAAGTAGGTATCCTTCGGGGTCGCTTTCCCAAAATAGCCGATCGGCTTCCCTTCGCCGATGGAATAGATCGGGCGGAAGGAATAGGCGAGCTTCTTTTCGTTGATGATGCGCTCGACTTCGGTGCGGTAGCTGGATTCGTCTAACAGGGAGCGGTTCTCTTTGCCTTTCTCATACCAAACGATCGCTTGGTTTTCCTCGAAGGCGATTTCGGCCATTTTGCGGGCGCGGGCGATCAAATTGGCGGAATCGGCGGGATAACGGTAATGCTCAATCGCGCCGCAATGGCACTCGATTTGCCCCGCCAAGGCGTTGATGAGGAGGAAGCGATTGACCGCGGCAAGGCCTCGCCGGGCCAAGAACACCGCTTTCGGGCGCTCGGAGATCTTCGTGTCTGCGAGCATGAGCTCATTCCCGGAGCACATGATGAGGAAGCCGCCTTTCTCCAAGAAGGGCGATAGGACGTTTTTGAGCTGAGTGAATACCAAGGGATCGATTTCGCGGTCCTTCTTCTGCGCTTTCTTATAAAGGAAGCGATAGACGATGGTGACGCCTTTCTTCTTCCCCTTTTGGTCTACGGCTTTGGAATATTCCTTGATGGTGGAAAGCCCATGCCGATTGACGCCGCTGCCGCTAGCTTTGGAGGAGGCCATGTATTTGAAGAGGTAGGACTGGATGTGGAGGATTTTCCTTTTCGTGTCGACCGACTCGGCCTGAAGCATGGAGAAATACTGCTTTTTGTCGGTGGGGTCATTGACGTCGGTTTCGAGAAAATCGCTGGCTTCAGTGCCGTTATCGGCCAAGGCGTTGATCCAATTCATGACCTTCTTCTGCTCGGAAGAGGGGAAGTGGCGATAAAACTCCTCCATGGGCTCCTTGTGAGAATTCCCCGGGGAGGAGACGTTGAAATAGGTGACCGAATCTTCGGGGATGTTGATGACATAGACGCGCACGCTGTTGCTTTGGTCGGTCAAAAGTTCTTCGTATTTCTTTTCTTTTTTCGCGTCGACGACGAAAGTGACGACGAGGAAGACCAAAGCGGCCAGCAAAATCAGGATGGTGGCCAGCATCGGCCAATATTGTTGGAAGAAGGATGCAAAATCAAAATCCATGGTTTGAAGTGTACCACTTAGTGGTACATGCCTCAAGGAAGGCCATTGCCCCGAAAATAACGGGGTGTTATCATAACACCCGCGACCCGGAGGAATACCCAAGCGGTCGAAGGGGTCAGTTTCGAAAACTGATAGTGGGGCCTTGCTCCAGCTGGGGTTCGAATCCCCATTCCTCCGCCATCAAAAACGGACACGGTGAAAACCGTGTTTTTTTATAGGATGTCCAAGCATTTTGCAAGCACAGTCTGCATAATCTTTTTCCCGATTATATTCCCCGAGTCTTTCCCAAGTTGATAAATAATCGGATAGTGAATCACCCGAAAGAAGAATAATAAAAAGTTCGGATTGAAAAATAGGCACACAAAAAGGTCGCAAAAAGCGCGCAAAAGAAACAATATCGCCGCAACTCTGGTTGATTTTAGCGAATCGGGGGCAAGAAAAAACGGCCGAACACCTGCTTCAGTTCCGTCACTTTGATGAAGGAATTCGGTTCGGCGTCGCGGATCATTTTGACCGCGTTTTTCACTTCATAAGAAGACAGGACGACTTTGATGATGTACTTCTCTTTCCCGGAGAAAGCGCCCGTCCCGCGGATGATCGTCGCCCCATGGGGCAAGTTGGAAATGATGAAATCGCCCAAATTGGGATTGTCGGTGACGACCTCGAGTTCCATCTTTTTGTTGCGGACGTTGATCCAGTCGACCACGAGCATGACCACGAAAAGATAAATGACGGAGAAGAGGACTTTGCCCCAAGCGACCGCTGCGGTGACGCCATGGAACATGGATAAGAAGGCATACATGGCGACGGTGATGAAGTTGAGGATGGTCGAATATTTCCCAACCAAGGCGGATTTCTTGATCGCGATGTAATAGGCGATGACGTCGATTCCGCCACCGCTGCAATCGACTTTATACGCCAAGGCGGAGCTTAATCCCGTGCACACGCCGGCGAAAATGGCTCGTGCTACCATGCCGCCGTTCTCATTGACGTAAACGGCGACGGCATCGACGAAGTTATTCAGCCCCGGGAAATCGAAGAAGTTGGTAATGAGAGAAACCAGGGCGACATTGATCATCGTGTAAATGGCGAAGCGCTTGCCGACGCCGAAGAAAGCCAACATGAAAATCGGGATGTTCAAGCCGAAGTAGAGGATTCCGTAAAGGAGATCGTAATGGGCATCGCCCCAATCGTTGGTGAAAAGGTCGACGATCAAGATGATGTCCTGAGCAATGCCGGTCATCCCGCCGGAAGCTAGACGCTGGGCGGTATCGGCGAAGGTCGGGGCTAAAAAGCACTTGAAGCCCAAAGCCAAAATCATGGCGGAAATGAGGTTCACGAGCAGAATCCAGCCGTTTTCCACGATAACCTTCAAAGGCACGTGGTCGTACATGAAGTCTTCGTAGCGTTCTTTTAATGATCTTCGATTGGTCATGGCCAGTTGATTATAGGCTACGTCGCCCCTTGAGTTGAAGGCCCGAACCATCATCGGGCACCGCTTTCTTTCACCGTGAAATCACTTGTCAAAAAGAACTCCTTACCTATGGTAAGTCTTTATTGCCCCGGAAAAGGGGCGATGCTATCATTAACCCGCTGTCTTGTTAGGCCGCATTTTTTCGGAGGCTTCCGCATTCTATGAACATTTTGAAAAGCATCGGTGCATCGTTCACCAAACTCTGGCGTTGGATCCGCGAGACCGCTTGGGTCCAGCCGCTATTGATTGTCGGAGCGATCTTCGCCGTCATCTTCTCGATTCCAAAGGCCACCTCTTGGGTCCAGTCCTTCGGGGTTGGCACTTCCACCGCTTACTACATGGCGCAGAAGAAGACCTTGGAAGGCGAGAATCACAAAGACTCGGAAATCACCACCGAGGCCGATAAGCTGACTTACGCTTTGATGAAGTGGTCCAACTTCGCCGACCAGCACGAATACGCCACCTACGACGAATTCAAGACCAACTTCGAGGCTTCCGAAGAAAAATCCATCATCGACCGCGCCGGTGGCGAGAAGTTCTACCTCGTCTACGTCGCCAAGGGCAACGATGCCTGCGACTCCGTCCAGGAAGGCTTCGAGAACCTTCAGAACAACTGGGGCGTCGATTCCCGCTACGCTCCGAGCGATTCCCGCTCCTTCGCCTTCTCGACCATCTACACCGATGAGGATTCCACCAATGACGACGACTTCGTGATCGAATCCGAGAAGAGCGCCTTCAACCGCTACCTCCTGAAGTTCGACGACCTCGGCTTCTTCGCCGATGCGGGTGCCCGCTTCGATACCTGCCCCTATAAGAAGAACGCCAACCTCACCTCTTCCAGCAACTACGACAACTTCATCGACGCCGGCACCAAGCTCGATTCCAGCAGCTTCATCAAACCGACCGTCATCCTCGTCGACTTCTCCAAAGAGGCCTTCGACCTCGGGCGCGTGGGCGTCTCCGAAATCCTCTTCGGGGTCTCCGGCAACACGGCTTACGAAAAGGCGGAGCTCCTCCTCCAAATGTGGAACCACGCCGATTCCGATTCCTCCAACCCCTTCACCAAAGGCTACAACGCCTAATCCGAATCCCTAAGGGCCGCCTAACCGCGGCCCTTTTCTTTTGCTATAATCGAGCCGTTATGAAGAACATCGAATTTGCTTTGAACGGTTTCCAAGCCGTGACTTACGTCAAAGGAAACGATCGGCCGGTCGCTTTGACGATGCCCGTCCCCGTCTTCGCCCCCGGTGAGAGCGTTTCCCTTCTTTCCCACGATGAAATCCCCTGCTTCCTCGGCGAAAAGGGGAAGTTCTTAGCGGGGTTCTTGGTTGATCGGAACGATGCGTTATCGGGAAGCAAAAAAGAAGAAATTTCCCGCTTTCTAAAGGATGCAAAAGCCGAAGCGAAGAAAGTCGAGGTCTACTTCGCCCCCTGCCTCACTTTCTCCCACATCATCGTCAACGAGGAACAAATCCAAGACGCGATGGAAAAAGGATTCCAGCCCGCGTGCAAAAGAACCGACGGGGTCGACTTCCTCGACGTTCCCTTGATTCTGTTGATACAGCTACGCTCCTTGGGAATCCCAATGGAGAATATCCACCTCTCCCGCTTCGACACCAGCGAGAACCCCTCGCTCCTCTACTCCTCTTTGAATGGGGATAAGGAGTACAACCTCACCGTCGCGACGATGAAATGAAAGAAAACCGGGCCTTCGATCAGAACCCGGCTTTTTTCTTATTTCTTTCTTTTCGCGTAGGCTTCCGCAACGCAGGGAGGGACAAGAGGCGAAACGTCGGCCCCATTCCTTTGAAGCTCATCCACCGCGCTGGAGGAAATGAACGTCGTCGCGGTCGTGGCCATGAAGAAGACCATGTCCACATCCGGATTGACGAAATGATTGGCCGCGGCGAGCTGAAACTCATATTCGAAATCCGTCACCGCGCGAAGGCCGCGGATGATCGCCTTCGCCCCGTGCTGGCGGCAATAGTCGACGGTCAGGCCATCGTAAGAGTCCACGAGCACCCCGGGGATGTCTTTCGTCGCCTCTTTCATCAAGGCGAGTTTCTCTTCGTTGGAGAAGCGGCCTTTCTTCGCCCCGTTGGTGGCCAAAAGCAAAATGACCTGGTCGAAGACCTTCAGGGAGCGGCGAAGGATGTCGAGGTGCCCATTGGTGATGGGATCGAAGGAACCGGGGTAGACGGCGATTTTCATAAAACCCTCCTTAGGGACAAAACTTTGGTTTTCCCGTATCGGTACTCCCTTTGGAAAGGGAGGGAACTGACAAAGGGGATTTCCCCTTCATATTCCAGAATGAGGCAGGCTTCCTCTCCGAGCATGTTGTTTTGCAAAAGGAAGTCCACGGAAGTCTGATAGGCGTCTTTCTTTCATCGCATAAGGGGGATCAAGGAAAACGATGTCGAAAACCAGACCCTTTTCTTTGGCTTTGGCCAAAGCGGCTTGGTAATCCATATTCCAGACCTCGCCTTTGCTTTCTTTCAGCGAGGCCAAATTCCCTTTCACGATGTTCGCGGCTTTGAAGTCCTTTTCCACGAACAGGCAACTTTTTGCCCCGCGGGAGAGAGTCTCGATGCCCAGGGCCCCCGACCCGGCGAACAAATCCAGCACGCGGCTGTTCGCGAGACGATCGCCCAGGCTTGACAGCATTGCCCCGCGGACCATGTTCTTCGTGGGCAAAGTCCCCTGCTCCGGGGTTTGCAGTATGCGGGACCGGTAAGTCCCCCCAATGATTTTGATCATATCTTTCCCCCACAGTCGGTCTCGTCGCGGAAAGAGTCGAAAAGGATTCCGTCCATTTCCCGATAGAGCAAAGCCATCGGGGCGTAGGCTTTCCGATAGGCTTCGCAGACGGGGAGCTCATCCAGCTCTTTCTTTATTAGATATAAGGAGTGCCAAGCGCCTTTGGCCTGCTCGGAGCTTTCCCCATAGCGGAATCGGGCCTGCTCATATTCCTCAGTGAGGCGGTCTTTCTCCTTCGTGAGCTCTTGCGCTTTGGGATCGCTTTCCATTTCCTTCTCCGCTTGAAGGAGCCTTTGCCTCCGGGGGTCTTCCTCAAAAGCGACTTTGAGGCGGTTCAAGGCATCGAGGGTTTCAAGATTCATGTTCCTATTTTAAACGAAGATGGGCGGCGGTGTTATAATCGCCTCATTATGTTGAAGATTGTCAAAGACCCCGCCCCGAGTTTGCGCCAGCGCTGCAAAGAAGTGCCCCTCCCCCTTTCGGAAAAGGACAAAGCCCTCATCGACGAGATGATGGAATACCTGCTGAACACCCAAGACCCGAAGTTCTTATCGAAGCACCCCGAGGCCAGGGAAGGCGTCGGCTTGGCGGCTCCCCAAGTGGGCCACAACGTGCGCATGCTCGTGATTTCCTATCCCAATTACGATGAAGATGGGCACCAAGACGGAAAAACCGAATATCAGCTGGTGAACCCGAAAATCACCACCACATCCGTCCGGAAAGCCTATATCGAGGCGGGGGAAGGGTGCCTCTCCGTGGATTCGCCCCATCCCGGCCACGTCATCCGCCACTTCAAGATCACCGTAGAGGCATATGATGCCAAGCGCGGGGAAAACATCACCATCACCGCCCGCGGATACGACGCCATCGTCCTCCAGCACGAAATCGACCATTTGGACGGTGTCCTCTTCTACGACCGCATCGACAAGGTCAACCCCAACAAGCACGTCCCCGGCGCTTACGTCTGCTGACTCCAAGAAGGCTCCCGCAAAGGGGCCTTTTTCCTTCTTCCCTTCCTGCGTAGATATCAATTTTTGAGAGCCTCTTTTCCTTTCCTCAACCGCCTCGCCTCAAAAGAAAAGGCTTTCATAAACAATTGATTAGACACGCTTCCGTTTTGCGGATATATTACAGGCGACATCCGTTCCGAATAGAGAAAGAAGGAGGGCATTGGCTTTTGCCAAGAAGTTATCATATGTATCAGTCTGCGGTTTCCATTTATGCCTTGGGCGGCCTCGGAGAGGTCGGAAAAAACACTTATTGCATCGAAAATGAGCATTCCATCATCCTTTTGGACGCGGGGGTGCGCTTCCCGGAAGCCAATCTTCCCGGGGTTGACTACGTCATCCCCGATTACACTTATCTGAAGAACAACCGTTCCAAAGTGAAGGCTCTTTTCATCACGCACGGCCACGAGGACCACATCGGCGGGATTCCCTTCTTGATCCGCTCCATCTACGTCCCCGTCATTTATGCGCCGAAGCTTGCCGCGGCTTTGATCCGCCACAAGCTCGAGGACGCCCGCATCAAAGACAACATCAAAATCGTCGAATACGATCAGGACTCCATCATCAAGGTCGGGAACGACTTCACCGTCAGCTTCTTCCGCGTCACCCACTCCATCCCGGACAGCTTCGGCATCGTCGTCAATACGTCCGAAGGCCGCATCGTCGACTCGGGTGACTTCAAAATCGATTTGACCCCCGTCGGCCCGAACTTCGAGATCAACAAGCTCGCCCGCTTGGGGGATGAGGGCGTCGATTTGCTTTTGGCCGATTCGACCAACGCGGAAATCGAAGGGTACACCCCCTCGGAAACCGCGGTCCGAAAAGGCGTCGAGGAAATCTTCGACAAAGCCCCGGGGCGCATCATCGTCTCCACCTTCTCCAGCAACATCAACCGCATTCAGCAGGTCGTCGAAGTCGCCGTCGCCCATAAGAGGAAAATCTGCATCTTGGGCCGTTCGATGAAGAACGTCGTCGGCATCGCCCGCGAACTCGGCTACATCAAGATCCCCGATTCCTCCGTGATCGAGGAAGGGGAAGTCCGCAACTACAAGCTTTCCGAAGTCTGCATCCTCTGCACCGGCAGCCAAGGCGAAAAGCTCGCCGCACTCTCCCGCATCGTCGCCGGGGAAAACCGCAGCATCTACATCGTCCCGGGCGATACGGTCGTCTTCTCCTCCAACCCGATTCCGGGGAACGGGGCTTTGGTCGACGAGTTAATCAACAACTTGGTCAAACTCGGCGCGGACGTGAAGCAGAATTCACTCGCTTTCTCCCTCCACTCCTCCGGCCACCCCTCCCGTCAGGAACTCCGCCTTTTGCAGCGTTTGGTCCGCCCGAAGTACTTCATGCCGGCCCACGGCGAATACCGCATGCTCCGTTTGCACGGGGAAGTGGCGATACAGCTTGGCATGCCCAAGGACCGCATTTTCCTCTGCGACAACGGGGATATGTTGACGCTTTCCAACCACACCGTCACCCGCGGGGGTCACATCCAGGCCGACGCGGTTTACATCGACGGAAACGATTTGGACGGGGTTTCCTCCGCGACGATCAACGATCGCGCGATTCTGAAGAACGATGGCATGGCCGCGGTTTTGGACACCATCGATTCCAAGCACAACAAAGTCGTCGTCCCGCCCGTGGTCTACGCCAGGGGCTTCTCCGCCAGCGAGGCCACCCACGTCATCCGCCACGCGCAGATGCACGCCCAAGAGGCTCTGGAAGAGGCGATGGCGAATCCCCACGTCTCCTTCTCCTCCATCAAAAACGCGATCCGCTACACCGTCTCCAAATACATCGAAAGGAAAACCGGCCGCAAACCCATGATCATCCCGGTGATCATGAACACGGCTGCCTGATTTATGCTCATCCTCGCTTCTTCCTCGCCCAGAAGGAAACTTCTCCTCAAGAAAGTCGCCGAGGATTTTTCCATCTGCGTTCCCGATTACGACGAAAGAAGCCTACACCTCCCCCCGGAATCCCTCGCCCTCGAGGAAAGCAAGATGAAAGCCTACGCGGTTTTCTCCTCCCATCCCCAGGATGAGGTCCTCGCCTGCGACACGATCGTGGTCCTGAAGGGAAAGGTTCTAGGAAAGCCCAAAGACGAGGAAGACGCAATCGCGATGCTTCTAGAGGAATCGGGGCAGATCCAGACCGTGCTTTCGGGATACACCTATCTGAGGGAGGGGAAGGAAATCAGCCGCACGGTCGCGACGAAAGTCCTCTTCAATCCCTTAACCGAAGCGCAGATCCGCGAATACGTGGCAACGAAAAAGCCCCTGGACAAAGCCGGGGCGTATGGAATCCAAGACGACTATCCCCTCATCGCTTCCATCCAAGGGAGCTTCGACAACGTGATGGGGCTGCCGACGGAGGATTTGATCAAGCACGTGAAGCCTTTTCTCCGAACAAAGTGAAGTAGACCCTCTCCGCGTCGCCTTTGATGACCAAAGTGACTTGAGTCGACATCAAGATGAAGCCGTCCACGCCGGCTTCTTTTAATTTCTCCTGGTCGACTTTTTGGGCGTCTTCCAGCTTCAATACGATGCGGCTACCGGAAAGGCGCTTGTCCAAAACGTTGTCTTCCCCGCCCAAGGCTTCGAAGTAGGTGCTCGGGGCGATCTCTTTTTTCGCGGGGGCCTTTTTCCTCCCGCAAAGCAAAAGGAGGAGGACAGATAGCAAAAGAAGCCCGGCGATCGAAAGGGCGATCCACCAAGAGGAGGACGCCAGCCAAGAGGAGAATTGTTGTGAAGAGTTGCTCATATTCCTGCGTTATAATAGCACGTGAGGAGAACGATATGTCCAACGCGATTGAAATCGAAGCGAAAGCCCTTGTCCGCAAAGAAGATTACGAAAAACTGGCCTCTTTATTCCCAAATGGGAAAAAGATAAGCCAAACCAACTACTACATCGATTCGGCGAACCGAAGCCTGGCGAGCGAGGGGATTGCCCTGCGCGTCCGGGAGAAAGAAGGGTCCTACGAAATGACGTTGAAGACCCCTTTGTCGGAAGGCCTATTGGAAAAGAACTGCCCCATCGATCCCGAAGAGTTCGCAGATCTGCAGGATAAACGCGTCTTCCCGAAAAACGACATCGCCCGCTTCTTGACGATGCTGGGATTCGACGTGGAGACCCTCGGCATCCTGACTTCCCTGTCCACCGACCGCATCGACGTCTCCTATGAAGGGGGTTTGCTCTCTTTGGACAAAAACGAATACTCGTCCCAAACGGATTACGAAATCGAATTCGAATACAACAACCTCGAAGGCGCCCAAAAGCTGCTGAAGGACCTTCTCCAAAAAGAGGGGATCCCCTGCGAGCTCTCCACCTCCACCAAAGGCGGAAGGGCGATGAGGGCCATCGGCAAATAAAAAAGGCTTCGGGAAACCGAAGCCTTTTCAGTCGTGGCAATCGCAATCGTCGAATTTGGGGCAGCCGTGGCACCACTCTTCCGCCATGCGCCGGGCACGGGGGATGAAGGTGCGGATCTCCTCCGAATTGTATCCCACTTGGATGCGGCGGTCGTCGACGATGATGGGCCGCTTCAGGACGCTGGGGTTTTCGCGGACGAACTCAATGAGCTGGGAAATCGTCATCGAATCGAAGTCGATGCCCCGCTCCTGAACGATTTTGGAGCGCGGGGAGATGATGTCGTCGGTCCCGTTTTCCGATTTGGCGATGATGTCTTTGATTTCATTCGGCGTCAGCCCGCCGAAGATATTGCGGTCGATGTAGGGGATTTTCTGCTCGTCGAACCATTGTTTGACTTTTCGGCAGCTGGAGCAGCTGGGCGAAGTGTAAATCTTTATCATGCTTCAAAGTATAGTCGGGTTTTCCCTTCCCAAAAAGGGCGAGAAGCATTCTCCTTCGATTTCGCTTTCATCCGTCTTGAGAGAGTCTGGAAGCGGTTCGTCGAAGACAAACTCTTCCCGAAGAGTAAAATGCCCCTATGCCCGCTTTTAAAAGAAAATTAATCGCCATCGATATGGATGGAACTCTCCTCGCTGAGGATTATTCCCTGTCCCCTTTTTCTATCGAGTTCCTTTCCTCTTTGTCGAAGCGGGGCCACGTCATCGTTTTGTCTTCGGGAAGGCCGCCCCGTTCGATGATGGAAACTTACGCGGAGCTTTCTTGCTCCGGACCTCTTATTTGCTATAACGGGGCTCATGTTTTCGCTCCAAGCGACTCTTCTTTCCCCATTTTGAAGCAAGCCTTCCCCCGCGCGGAAGCCGCCTCCGTCTGCAAGGATTTGTCCCTGCTTCTGCTCGGTTATCAAGCCGAAGGGGAAAGGAAAATCTTTCGCTGCAACACCGGCCACGAGTTGGATGCCTTTTTCCCGGAAGAGGGGATGGAGGTGAAAGATGGGGGACTCGGATCAGAAGGGGAAGATCTCTACTCGGTCGTTTTCAAAGAGAAAATCCGGAACGACGATGCCTTCCGCCTCATTTTGTCCCATTACCCCGCCCTATCTTGGCGGCATTGGACGGGCTCCCCTTTCTCCGAGCTTCACCTCCCTTCCGTCAGCAAAGGGAACGCTTTGTCTTTCGTGATGGAGGCGCTGGGAATCGCGAAGGAGGATTGCTTCGCCTTCGGGGATTCGGACAACGACTTCGAGATGCTTTCGCGGGTCGGCCATCCTTTCGCGATGAAGAATTCCAAATCGACGCGCCTTCTTTCTTCCTTCCAGCGGACGGAAAAAGGCAACTCCGAAGATGGGGTTGCCTTTGAACTAACGAAATACTTTTAAGCCGGGAGCTTCAGCTGCGACTTCAGGGAATTCCACAGGGACGCGGTTTTCCCTTCCAAGCCCTTTTCGTCCTTGCTGACGGCTTCGATGTAGAACTTCATTTTCGGCTCGGTCCCGCTGGGGCGAATGGTGACGGTGGAGGAATCCTCCAAGGCGTACTGCACCACATCCGAGGAAGGAAGCTTGGGCATGAGGTCCTTGCTTCCGTCCTTTTTTCTGGCGGTTCCGCTGAGATAATCGCGGGTTTCCTCGATGGCGATACCCCCGATTTCCGAAAGTGGTTTGCTCCGGAGCCCAGCCATGATCTGAGCCATCTTTTCGTGCCCGCTCAATCCTTCGAAATAAACGCTGATCGTGGAGGCATCGTGGAAGCCGAGGCGCTTTTCCAAGGCGAGGTAAGCCTCATCCAAGCAAAGCCCCTTCCTCTTATAATAAAGGGTCATTTCGGTATAAAGCAGGATCGCCTGAACCCCGTCCTTGTCGCGGACGAAGGGGGAAATCAAGCATCCATAGGATTCCTCATAGCCGAATAGGAACGTCGGTCCATGGCCGAGCTTCTCGTAGTAGCCGATCCGTTCCCCGATGTATTTGAATCCGGTCAGGAACGATTCGGTTTTGACTCCATAGGAGGCGGCGACTTCCCTTCCTTGGGTGGAGGTGACGATCGTGTCGTAAATCACCCCATCCTTAGGCAGAGTCCCGGCCTCTTTTTTGGAGGAGAGGATGTAATCGATCAGCAAGGCGCCGGACTGATTGCCGGTCAGGCGTTCGTAAGTCCCTTTGGAAGAGAGGAAGGCAAGCCCGCAGCGGTCGCCGTCCGGATCGGTCATGACGGCCAGATCGGCGTGGTATTTCTTCGCGTATTCCAAACTGAGTTCCCAAGCCTCCGGGATTTCGGGGTTTGGGGATTTGGTGGCCCCGAAATTGGGGTCGTGGACGCACTGCTCCTTCACCGGGATGATCTCATAACCTAGTTCGGAAAAGATGCGCATCGCGTTCTCATAGCTGGCCCCATGCTGGGGGGAGTAGATGACTTTGAAACCTTTTTTGTCGAGCTCCGGATGGCATTGGATAGCCTCCACCCGTTTGCAGTACTCATCGTCGACTTCTTTGCCGATGATGGTTTGCTTGCCTTTGTTTTCGCAGACTTCCTTCTTCAAAGATAGAGGATCGCCGAGCTCGGAGAGAATCTTCAGAAGAGGGGCGATGGAATCGGGGGTGAGCTGGCATCCCGTGGAATCGTAGGCTTTGAAGCCGTTGTATTCCTTGGGGTTGTGGGAAGCGGTGATCATGATCCCTCCGGCGCAGTGGAGGTAACGGACCGCGAAGCTCAGTTCGGGAACCGGGCGAAGGGAATCGAAGACATAAGTCGCGATGCCCAAATCGTTGAGGATGCTCGAGCAAAGCAAGGCGAATTCGCGGGAATGGAGGCGGTTGTCATGGCTGATGGCCACGCCTTTTTCTGCATTGCCTTCCGCGCCTTCTTTGACGAAAAGACCGAACCCGTATGCGGCTTTTCCCACCGTGAAACGGTTCAAGCGGTTGAGCCCAACGCCCACTTTCCCACGCATGCCGCCGGTTCCGAAGGGGGCCTCCTGGAAGAAAGCGTCATCCTTCTCTTCTTGGTCCATTTGCGACAGCGCTTCCTTCTCCTGCGTGTTGAGCAAGGGGGAATTCAGCCATTCGCGATAAGTCTTTTCGATGTCCATAATCCATCCTCCGGCGATAGTCTATTATTCTGACTTTAAACTAGCAATCAAATCGGATTCTTCCTTCGGAAGAGGGCAGACGAACTCCTTCCCGCTTAAGGGGGAAAGGACTCCGGAAAGTTGCCCGAAGCTCAGCTTATAGGCATGCAGGAACTGATTGTCCAAGCCATAGATCTTCTTCATTTTCCGGCAATCCTGGAAATCGCCGTATTTTTCATCCCCGACGATTGGATGGCCGATGGAGGCCAGATGGACGCGGATCTGATGGGTCCTTCCCGTGACGAGGTCGCATTCGACGAGGGTATAATTTCCGACTTCCTCCAGGGCTTTGTAGCGGGTTAAGGCGGTTTTTCCACCTTGGGAGATCGGGGCGACGGAAACGCGGCCGGAGAATTCGTCTTTCTTCAAGGGCTTATCGATTTGCCCCTCCCCTTCCAGCTGCCCGACGACGAGGGCCAAATAACGTTTGGATATGCCGACGCGGGTTTTGAACAAATCCGTTAGGGCCTTCAGCCCGGCGTCGGTCTTCCCGTACACGACGATGCCGGAAGTGTTGCGATCCAAGCGATGGGCGGGGGAAGGGACGAAGCTGTTGTTCTCGGGGTCGAATTCCCCTTCGTAATAAAGATAGTCCAGCACGGCGTTCCCCAGGGTTTCCCTCACGCCGGTCTTGTCTCCGTAAACCAAAAGGCCTTTGGGCTTAGAGACAATCAAAACATTGGGATCTTCGTAAAGAATCGGATAGGGAAAGGGCCTCTTTTCCGCGGGGCGAGGCTTTTTGAAATCCTCCAGCTGAGCATCGGTCACGTAGATGCGGAGCACGTCCCCATTTTGCAGGACATAGTCCTTCTTGATCCAATGGCCGTTGGCTTTGATGTCCTTTTTCCGGAAGGCTTTGTAAATAAAGCCAAGAGGCGCCTCCGGGAGGTATTTCTTCACGAATTTCTCGGCTTTCTGTCCGGCGTTGCTGCCGTTGATCACTACTTCTTTCATCGCAGGGAATTATAAAGGAAAATCAGGCTTCTTTTTGTTGGGAAGAGCTTTCTTGGATTTCTTTTTCCCTTTTCTTCATGATCCGAGGGAAGGTGATGAGGAAAGTGACCGTCGTCACGGCCCCGGCGAGGAAGTCGGCGATCCCTTCGGAAAGGTAGACCCCATAGCAGCCAAGGTAATGGCCCAAAAGGAAGCAGAGGGGAATCAAAACGATGACTTTCCGGAAAACGGCCAAGAACAAGGAACTCTTCGCTTGGCCCAGGGCCACGTTGACGTTTTGAAGGGTCATCTGCACGAAGAACATGATCGAACCCATCAAGAAGAAAGGGGTATAGGTTTTCACCAGAGCGGCGACTTCCGGGCTGGCGGAAAAGATGATCGCGTAGATTTGGGGGAAGAAGAGCGAAAGGGACCAAGTGACGATGGCGTAAGCAAAAGCCAAGATGGTCACGTCGCGGATGCCTTCTTTGAGTCTCTTCGTGTTCCCCTTCCCGTAGACATAGCTCACGAAGGGCTGCATGCCATAGCCCATCCCGTTGAGGGGGAGAGAAATCAGCTGGAGGGCGCTCAGCATGATGGTCATGGCCGCGGTGAAATCCTTGTTTCCCCCGCTGGCCCAATTCAAATTGACGTTGAACACGATTTGGATCAGGCATTCGGTGGCGGTCATGATGAACGGGGAAAGCCCCAAGGAGAAGATGCTGCCGATCGCCTTTCCGCTGGGGGCCATATCCTTAAAGGAAAAGCGGAACTGGCTGCTTTTGCGGAAGAAGGTCGACACAATCCAAACGAAGGATACGAACTGGGATATCACGGTGGCCCAAGCGGCCCCGGCGACGCCGAGATTCAGCACGTAGATAAACAAAGGATCGAGGCCGATGTTCAAAACTGCCCCGATCAGAATCGAAACCATGGCCAAGAAGGATTTCCCTTGGGCGGTGATGAAGGAATTGAGTCCCTGCCCCACCATCACGAACAAAATCCCCGCGGAGTAGGCTTTCAAATAGGAGACTGCGAATTCCACCGAAGCGTCCGGGCACCCGAAGGCGATCACGAAAGGCCGGGCCAAGAAGAAGCAGAGAATTGTCAACGTCACCCCGAAAATCAAAAGCAAAACGAAGGCGTTGTTGAAAATACGGTTGGCTTCCTCTTTCTTGGACTCGCCAAGCTTCATGCTGGCCCGGGGCGCACCGCCCAATCCGACGAGGTTGGCAAAGGCCTGAAGAACGATCGCGATGGGCAAGACGATCCCCAAAGCCGCTAGGGCCTCCATCCCGACTTCGGGGATATTGGAAACGAAAACGCGGTCGACCGCGTTATAGAGGAAGGAAATCAGCTGAGCCACCACGGCGGGGATAGTCAATTTGAATACAAGGGGCCAAACTTTCCCTTTTTCCAGCTGACGAGTCGAGTCATTTTTCATAGAAGGCATTATAGTTCCGAAGCCTCCTATTTTCCCCAAGAAAAGTTGCCTGAAATCCGGGGAAAAACGAAAGCGATAATCACCTCGACCCGGGGTAGAAGGCAGGAAAGAAAAAAGGAATTGAAAAAGGTTGGAAGCCCCTCTATAATCCTTCTTGCCGCATTTCAATCAATGTGGAGGAATACCCAAGTGGTCGAAGGGGCGGGCTTGGAAAGCTCGTAGTCTCTTAACCGGGAGCTAGGGTTCGAATCCCTATTCCTCCGCCATGTGGCAATCAGCCAAGCCGGAAGGCTTGGCTTTTTTCGTATTTCAATGCCTATGCACGAAAAAAGCGGGCTTTCGCCCGCTTCGCTTCAATCGGCGTTATTTGTTTTGGCCTTCGTCTTGGGAAATGCCCAAACGCTGGGCGCGGCGCATCGCGCGTTCGACGTCGCGGTCGCCTTCCCGGGCGAAGAGGCTCAAGCAAATCACCGCAAGCAAACTCGCGGCGAGGATGAGAATGATCCCCCAATAGCGGTAGCCGAGCGGGGACCAATTGGTGAGCCACGCCTTTTCGGAGAGGAGGATGCCATTCTCACTGGAGAGGACGGGGAGGTGCTCCCCCACGATCCCCAGGACGAGGAAGACCAATCCGACCAGCCCGAAAAAGGCGGCGATGCAATACCAAACCGTCTCTTTGACGCTAAGCTTTCTGGTCTTTTTCTCTTTCATACTCAGGCTTTCTTCTCTTCTTGGGCCTTGGCTTCTTCCTGATGTTTGGCATCATCGGCCTTCACCTGCTCGATGAGGGCGTTGATGGTCGGGACATAGAGGGAGCGGAAGGTTGCTTCGGTGTCGCGGACATAGAGGTTGATGGTCTCGATGGTTTCGCGCATGACGTCCGGGAACTTCTTGCCGATGGGCAAATCGCGGCGGCCGGTCATGTTCTCCATCAACTCAACGATCTTGTCTTCCATATTCTTATAGACGGCGTTGGTGATCTTGGCGTTGCCGCGGACGAAGTTGATGTTCTGGATGATCGCGGAGATGTCGTTACCGATGAATTTGGAAGCCGGGGTCTCTTCGCCCTTAGCCTCGTTGCGGGCTTGGTTGTATTCGTTGAACAAACGGCAGAGGTCGTTGACCAAAGCCATGAAGGCGACGCCGCGGTACATCGCTTCGTCGGCGTTGTGGAGCTTCTCCACGTCGGTGACGTCGATATTGTTCTGATGGGCGTTCTGCAAAACGCCGAGGATCATGTTATTGACGTTTTCGTGGATCGGCAGGACGTGGCGGTAGATGGCCATGTGCTGATTGTGATCGACGCGGAGCCCGTCATCGGCGAGCTTCAGGATGGTGGAATCGTCGCCATAGACGTCGGCGTAGAAATCGCGGATGGCTTTTTCGAGCTTCTGCCCATTTTCGCCGGAATGGTCGATGATATCCTTCAAAGGGGTGTGCTGATCGACTTCGATCAAAATGGAGCGTTTCTTCTCCTGATAAAGTTTGGGATCGTAGCTGTTCTTGACGATGCAATACTCGAGGGTGTCCCTCACGGCCACGTTGTAGTGCTCAAGCGTGGTAACGACTTCGCTGACTTGATTCATGTCTTCTCAAATTTCCTTTCGGGGTGTGCTATCCTCCGATGGGTATAGCACTTTTTCCAAATCGCTCACCCGCGTGATGACGTGGGCGGCGTGGGTTTTGACGGATGCGGGGCTATGGTCCATGCAGTAGCTGTTCGCGTGGAAAGCGTCGAACATGGGGATATCATTGCCGGAATCGCCAACAACGATGACATTATCCTTAGGAATCGCGCACTTTGCAAGATAGAAGGCTACGCCTTCGGCCTTCGTGCACCCTTTGGGGGCCACTTCGATGAACTGCTCGACCCAGGAGAAATTGAAATCGGGGTATTCCTCGTTGAGTTTCGCGGTCAGCCTTTCGGCGAAAAGCTTCTTCGTTTTGGTGGCCCCGACGAAGAACATCATCTTGAAGCCCTCCCCTTTTTCGATCTCGTCGTAGAAAACGTGGTCGTCGCAGACGGTCTTCTCGCGGTAAACGCCTTGGACCGCCTCGTAGAACCAATAGAGGAAGCGGGCGAACAGCCCGGTGAAGCTCTTCGTCATCACCGTTCCCCTTTGGGAGGTGTTGAGCAAGAAAAGGCTGGGGTTGTAGCGACTCCGGAGGTCATCGACGAGGGCCTTGAACTTCTTGGGGTCGAAGGGCTGCTGCTTTTCGATTTTCCCATCGACGGAGACGATCGCCCCATTGCAGCAGATGAAGTCGCAGGGAGCCCCGAGCATCTTCGGGATTTTGTGCATGAAGGGCAAGCCACGCGAGGTAACCACGACGAGCCTTCCCCCATCTTGGATGAAGCGGCGAAGGAAGCGTTTATTGTCCCTTGTGAACATCGAAAAGATGCGCTTGGGGTAGAAAAGAGTCCCATCCAAATCCGTTGCGATTACCCTTTGGGAAAAATCCATGGGGCAATTTTAGCCCTTTCCGCCATTCAGGTCACTTTTTTAGTTACGAAAAAAGCCCCGCCTTCCCAAAGGGGGTTCGGGGCTTTTGAATCGGCTTTGTTCGCTTAGGCGAGTTTGTTTTCGGCTTCGATCACGCCATATCCGCCTTCGTCGCGCTTATAGGCGACGCAAAGGCGGTTGTCGTCTTCGTCGAAATAAAGGAAGAAGGAATGGCCGAGGGCCTCCATGCGGGTGATGGCCTCCTCCATCGACATCGGCTCGAGGTAGATGGATTTGGTGCGGACGACTTCCTCCGCTTCCTCTTCCTCCTGCTCCTCTTCGATGTTCTCTAAGGCAATGGCCTTGCCCAAAGAAGCGGTTTCCTTGGTCCTGTCCATACGCGTCTTGAGCTTCCTCATCTGGCCTTCGAGCTTGTCGATGGCCAAATCGACGGCAGCGTAGAGGTCGGGGTTCCGAACTTCGGTGCGGAAGGTCATTTCCTTGGTGAAGATGGTGATTTCGACTTTGGCTCCAACGTGGTAGGAACGGACGACCGCGCGGCAGAGGACCGAATCGTCGATCACGAAATATTTATTCATCCTCGAGAGCTTTTTCTCGATTTCGGCCCGAATGGAATCGGTGACCTCGATGTTCTTCCCGACAATCTGAAATTTCATAGATTTCTTCCCCCTCCTAAAGGGTTTTTACAATTTTATTGTAGGCGAAAAACAGAACTTTGAAAGCCCTTCCAACAAAGTTTTTAAAAAGTGGTTTTCCACGCAGAAAACCACTTTTTTGTCAAGAAATTTCCGTTTTGATTACTTCTGGAAAAGGAAGGCTTTCAACTCGTCCACTTTGTCGAGCCTCTCCCAAGGCAAATCAAGGTCGGGACGGCCATAGCAACCGTAGTTGCAAATGTCGCGGTAACGGAAGTTGGGCTTCGTCAAACCGAACTGGGCGATGATGGCCCCGGGGCGGGCGTCGAAGAACTTGCGGACCGCTTCGAGGATCTTCTCATCGTCCACGTGCTTAGTCCCGAAAGTGGAAAGCCCGATGGAAATCGGCTCGGCGACCCCGATGGCGTAGCTGAGCTGGATCTCAAGACGATCCGCGGCTCCGGCGGCGACGAGGTTTTTGGCGATGTAGCGGGCATAGTAAGAAGCGGAGCGATCGACTTTGGAAGGATCCTTCCCCGAGAAGGCTCCCCCGCCGTGGCGGGCGCTACCCCCATAGGTGTCGACGATGAGCTTTCTTCCGGTCAGGCCCGTATCCCCCGCAGGACCCCCGACGACGAAGCGGCCCGTCGGATTGATCAAGGTGCGGAAATCGGAGTTCAGCCCGAAGCTTTGGGCGACGGGGACCATGATTTCGTCGTGCACAAAGGCTTTGAAGGCATCCATGTCGGCGTCTTCATCGTGCTGGATGGACATGAGCATCGTGTCGATGCGCGGCGCGTTGGGGTCGGTGTAATCGATGGTGACTTGGCTTTTCATGTCCGGGCGGGCATGGGGGAACTTCCCTTCTTTGCGCAAAGAGGTCGCAACGCGGACGAGCTTATGGGCGATGGAAATCGGAAGGGGCATATAGCCGGCGGTTTCGTTGGTGGCGTAGCCGAACATGATGCCTTGGTCTCCGGCCCCCTGAAGCAAAGGATCGCCGCGGTCGACGCCCATTTCGATGTCCGGGGATTGGGTGTTGACCAAGACTTTGATTTGGCAGGAATCGCATCCGATTCCAAGCTTGGCGTCGGTATAACCGATGTCCTTCAAAACGCCGCGGGCGATTTGGGCGTAGTCGACTTTCGCTTTGGTGGTGATTTCCCCGCCGATGAGGATGAATTCTTTCGTGGCGAAGACTTCGCAGGCGACGTGGGAGCGGCTGTCTTGGGCAAGGCAGGCGTCGAGGATGGCGTCGGCGATTTGGTCGCAGACTTTGTCGGGGTGCCCTTCGGACACGGATTCGCTGGTGAAGAGGATTTTTTCTTTCATGTTTCTTTCTCCTTTTCCCTCTGGGCATGAAAAGCGCCTCCCACTTGCGGAAGGCAACCGAGGTTATTGGTCTGCATTTCCTCCAAGCATCGTTCCCTTGTGGGCAAGGGCTGCAGCGAGCACTTACCTCTATAGAGGAGTTGCTAGCGCCCTGGATACGCTGCCGGAGGCGCTTCTTGATGTCTGGCTTTTTGCCGTGACGCAACTATAGGCTCACTCGATGGGCAATGCAAGAAAAAGGGCCGCTGAGCAACAATCGGTTTTCAGCGGCCCCGTTTTCAGGCGTTCAGTTTTTGGATTTCCCTCAGGGCTTGGGCAAGTTGGTCGGGGCAAGAGGTGGGTTTCTCCCGGCAGCGGATCCCTTCTAGCAAAGGAATGAGCTCCGAGATTTTCCTTCCCTTGGCCAAAGCGGCGACGCCCTGCAGATTGCCCGGGCAGCCTCCGATGACCCTCAAAGAGACCAAGGTGTCCCCGTCATAGACGATTTCCATCTGGCGGGAGCAAACCCCTTTGGGTGAGAAGAGGAAAGTCTTTTCCATGCTTACTTGGAAACGATTTCCCCGTAGATGACTCCCGCGCCGCAGCAGGCGTTCGACTCATCGGTGTCGATGTGCATGGCAAGGGCGTATTTGCTGGAAACGCGGACCACGGTGTCCATGAAGACGACCGCGCGGCCTTTCCCGGAGTCGACTTTGACGCCGACGATCTGACCGTTTTCAACGCCGAAATGCTTGGCGTCTTCCGGGGTCATGTGGATGTGGCGTTTGGCGGCGATGACGCCTTCGACCAAATCGACTTCGCCGGCCGGGCCGCGGAGGGTGCATTTCCCGCTACCCTTGATGTCGCCGCTCTCGCGGACGGGGGCTTCGACGCCGAGCTTCCTGGCTTCGGTGAGGGAGACTTCGACTTGGTTATGGTCGCGGACCGGTCCGAGGATGGAGAACTTCATCGAGGGGCGGGGAAGTTTGCCTTCCGGATCTTTCCGGGGATCGTTGTAGCCGAGGACCTCGACTTTGTCGGTGGAAGCGAATTGCCCCGGCTGGGAAAGCATCTTCTTCGGGGTGAGCTGATGGCCGGCGCCGAAGAGGACCTCCAAGGTCTCTTGGGTGACGTGGACGTGCCGGGCGCTGGTTTCAACGAGAATCTTATCGGATTCGTTCATAGGTTTTTCTCCTTGCTTAAAATCGCGGGGACATTATAAACCCGCGGAGGAAGAAGGAACTAGAAAAGGCTTGCGCTTCTTTAAGAGAGGACGTAGCAAGGAACCACCCCGGAGGGAAGGAACATCTTCCCCACCAAGAGAAGGAGGAAAAGCATCGTATCCGATAGGGCACGGGCACCCCACCAAGGAAGCCCAGCGCAGACAAGGCCATAGGAGATGCCGAAGCAAGCCAGGGACAAAAAGGCAAAGGCGAAGAAGTCCACGACCATTTTCTTGAAGCGCGGCTTGATGAAGAATACAACGCAGTGCATCAATAGCTCATAAACGAAGAAAATCAGGAAAGAGGCGCAAAAGCCCGACATCAAGGGCCCTAAAGCCAGCGTGGAAAGGGGCTCCATATAGAGGTAGCGGAAGAAGACGACGTCGAGGACGCCGAGCAAAATCCCCGCAAAAAGGTAGGCGATTGGGAAATAGGCGATGCGCATCGAGTCGCGGAAAATCCGATAATGAGTAGAGGCGTTGTCTTTGAGGTAAATCGTTTGGATGGGGACCTCGATGACTTTCTCTTCCCGGGCCACGCTGGCCAAAAAGCCCATCTCGAATTCATATCGGTTTCCAGGACAAGCCAAGAAGGAAGAGAAAAGCCGCTTGGGGATTCCGCGGAGGCCCGTTTGGGTATCTTCCATGGCCGTTCCGGTCATCATCCTAAAATACAAAGAGGACCACCACGACCCCGTTCTGCTATGAGGGGGCATGTCCTTCCTTTGCCGGCACCCCAGCACCAAAGAGCCCGGATGTTCTTCCATGGCTTTCTTGATGCGGAGGATATCCTCGTAAGCGTGCTGCCCATCCCCATCGGCCGTGATGAAACCATCCAAATCCGGGGAAGCCTTTTTCAAATAGGAAAGAGCCGCTTTCATTGCCCCGCCTTTGCCTTTGTTTTTCTTCAGGCGGATCACCGTGAACAAACCCAAAGAGCGAATCGCTTCGAATTCCTTGTCGAAATCGTGCCCCGACCCATCGTCGACGACGACCATTTTCTCAAAATCCCCCGGGGCGAATTTCCGCAAAAAAGGCATCACGAATTCCGTGGGTTGATAAATGGGGACGATGAGGGCGATTTTCATGCCGATATCATTGCCCGAGGGAGAGAAAAAGTAAAGATGGCGAGCGCGAACGAAAACGCTAACCGGTGAAGCGAAAATCGGCTATCCTAACACCGAGAAAAGGAGGACCGCACCATGGAAGAAGAAGACAAGAACATCCATCCAATCGACAATGAGGATTCCGGCGATCCTGCCCCCAAAGACGAGGAAGAAAAAGAAGAAGACGACTCCGGAATCGACGTGGAAAAAACTTCCGAAGAGGAACTTGCCGCTTTAATCGACAATAAAGACCGGGCGGGCTTGACCGAGGTCTTTGAGAAAGTCCCGACCATCGACATCGCCGAAGCCGCCGACGACTTGCCCCCGGAAAAGCTGATTTACATTTTCCGCAGCCTCCCAAGTTCCCAGACCGCGGACTTCTTCGACGACTTCTCCTCCGACACGAAAGAGAAGCTCATCAAGGCCCTCACCGACCGCGACTTGGTCAAGATCATCAATTCGCAGGCCGCTGACGATGTGGCCGACACGGTCGGCGAATTGCCCGCAAACCTCGCCTCAAAAGTCCTCCGCGCTGCCGACAAGGACATGCGGGAAGACATCAACCAACTCCTTAAATACAAAGAGGATACGGCCGGGTCTTTGATGACGACCGAGTACATCGAGCTGCTCGACAACGTCACCGTCGCCGACGCAATCAAAGAAATCCGCGAGAAAGGGCGCGACGCGGAAACCGTCTACACCATCTTCGTCCGCGACAAATACCGTCACTTCGAAGGGACCGTCGACTTGGACGATCTGATCTTCGCCAAGCCCGAAGAAAAGCTCAGCGACATCATGAACGAAGACGTGGTCTCCGTCTCCACCAGCACCGACCAAGAGGAAGTCGGCCAGATGTTCTCCCGTTACGACTTGAACGCCCTCGCCGTCCTCAACGACGATGATCGCCTCGTCGGCGTCATCACCATCGACGACGCGGTCGACGTCATCAAAGAAGAGTCCAACGAGGACTTGGCCCGCATCACCAACATGGAGCCGGGCGATAAGCCTTACACGGAAACATCGGTTTGGAGCAACGCAAAAAAGTGCTATCCGTGGATCATCGCTTTGCTCGTTTTGGGCACCTTCACCACGATGGTTCTGAACCGTTTGGAATCGCAGCAGATCTTCACTTCGCTCCCCCTTCTCATTTCCTTCGTCCCAACACTTATGGACACGGGCGGAAACTCCGGGGGCCAAACCACGGGGCTTATGATCCGCGGATTGGCCATCCATGAGTTCGGGCCGAAAGACACGTTGAAGATCATTTGGAAAGAACTCCGCTCCGCCTTGATCGTCGCCGTGTTCGTGGCCGTCTTCTCCTTCTTCTGGATCGCAATGGAAGAATACACGGGGATCGTGAATATGGGCGTGGTCACCGATACGTCCGGAAAGATCTTCGATTTCACGGGCATGACCATTTGGAACGGATCGGCCTTCACCGGGAAGTACGATGAAACCGGCGCCTTGCTCGTCTCCGGAGCCGACTTCGCGAGCCACTCCCTGATCTTCGCTTCTTTGGTCTCGGTCACAATGTTCCTGGCGATCACCCTTTCCAAAGGAATCGGCACCCTGCTTTGCATGGGTGCTGCGGCGATTAAGAAAGACCCGGCGTTGCTCGCCCAGCCTTTATTGACCACCGTCATGGACGTCACCACCCTGCTCCTTTACTTCGCGATGGCCTGCGCTTTCTTCCCCAAATTCGCCTAAAAACCGTATTGCCAAGGAAATTGAATCTATCTATAATTCATCTCGCTGCGGGAGTGGCGGAATTGGTAGACGCGTACGTTTGAGGGGCGTACGGGGCAACCCGTGTGAGTTCAAATCTCATCCCCCGCACCACTGAAATCAAAGCGCTTGGCGAATCGCCGGGCGCTTTTTTCGTGCCCGCGGAGGAAATCCTTTGGCCATCAAAACGGGCTCCGCTGTGCTATAGTTTCCCGGCTATGGCTTTACTGGAACTGGACAACATCGAATTCAACTACGCGGACAAGCCCCTTTACAAAGGGGTCAATCTCAAGCTCAACTTAGGCGAGCACGCCTGCCTCGTCGGGGTGAATGGATGTGGGAAAACGACTTTGCTTTCCCTCATCGTCGGCGATCAGCGCCCCGACAAAGGGACGGTCGCCTGGGAGCCCAGGACGACCTACGCTTACTTGGACCAGCAGCTCAAAGTGAAGCAGGACATGCCCGTCTCCCAATACCTTTACGGGGTTTATCAGGACCTTTTTCAAAAGGAAGAGGAGATGGAGGCTTTGTATGTCAAGGCCGCTTCCGGGGAAGACGGATATGAGAGACTGCTCAACCGCGCGGAGAGGCTCGGCGACGAATTGAATCAAAAGGGCTTCTATTCCCTGCAAGAGAAAGTCGGGCGTTTGACCGATGGACTCGGCTTCGATAAGGCCGATTTGGCCAAGCCCCTCCATTTGCTTTCTTCCGGGCAAAGGGAAAAAGCCTATTTGGCCAAAATGCTTTTGGAAGAAAAAGACGTTTTGATCATGGACGAGCCCACGAACTTCTTGGACCAAACCCAGGTCGCGTGGCTTTCTTCCTACCTTAAGAACTACCCGAAGGCCTTCTTGGTCGTTTCCCATGACCAAGCCTTCCTTCGCCAGATCGCCGACGTCGTCTTCGTTTTAGAGAATCAGACCATCACCCGTTACAAGATGGATTTCGATTCCTATCTGATTCAGCATGAGCTCGACAAAGAGCAATATCAGAAAAATTACGAAGCCCAGCAACGTTACATCAAAAAGGAAGAGGTCTTCATCGCCAAGCACATCGTGCGGGCCACTTCCTCCAAAGCCGCTAAAAGCCACCGCGCCCGCTTGAACCACCTCGATGTCATGGAAGCGCCCGGAAAAGAAGAGGGACGTGTGCATTTTTCCTTCCCCTTCTCCTGTGATGTCGGCGAAAAACCCTTGATCGTCGATTCCCTTGTAATTGGATACGGAACCCCTCTTTTGGCTCCGATTTCCTTCTTGCTCAAGAAGGGCGAGAAAATCGCCATCCTCGGCCAAAATGGGGTCGGAAAAACAACATTCTTAAAAACGATCCTCAACCGCATTCCCGCGTTGGGTGGAAGCTATCAATGGCTGGAAGGAACCACCGTCAACTATTATTCCCAAGACGAGAAAATCGACCTCTCCCTCACCCCCTTCGAATTCATCCACGAAGCCCATCCCGAGCTCGACAACACGAAAATCCGCACCTGCCTGGCTCAAGTGGGCGTGAAAAAAGAGCTGGCGATGCGGAAGATGAGCGAGCTATCCGGAGGGGAAGTCACGAAAGCCCGCTTTGCTTTGATGACGCTGAAAAAGAGCAACTTCCTCGTCTTAGACGAACCCACGAACCATTTGGACCAAAAGGCGAAGGACTCCCTCTTCGACGCGATCGAACGCTTCCCGGGTTCAGTTATCATCGTCTCGCACGAAAAAGACTTCTACGACGGCCTCGTCGATTACGAATTGATGTTCTGATCAGTTCAAAAGGGTTTTCTTCCGGAAGCCCAGTAAATAAAGAAGCCACGAAAAGCCGGGAATCGAAATCCAATAGTTAAAAGCGCCGACATCCGCGTTGTAGATGGCGGAGGATTGGCGGTAGTTCGCATCAAGGTCGTGCAGGGTTGAGACATAGGCGTTTTTCTCGGCCAAAGATCTTTGCAAATCCGCTTCTTCGGAAAGGAATCCGAGGCGCAATTGCGCGTTTTTCAATAGGTTTAGGGAAGTGATCCACTCCACCAAAGTCGGCTTATTCAGGTTAATGCTTTTCAGCGAGGAAAGTAGAGCATGGTCTTCTTCCGAAAGAGGGATTTTCTCTTTCGCGAAAAGCTCGAACCACGCCAAAAGGATTTCTTGCTTTTCCGAAACCAAAACCATCAACGCGGCCGCTCTTTTCCGAAGCCTCCTCCGGAAGCCGATGGAGTTGGAGACGATGAGCAAAAAACCGCTGACGTAGAGGAACAAGAGCAGCAGGATGACAAGGATGATGATCTGATAGGGCTCCATAGCAGGATTATTTTAACAGCCTTGCCCTCTTTTGTTAAAACGGCAGAAAGGGCCTCATTTGACGATGGGAAGGCCGACCATTATCATATTTTCATCAAAAGAGGTTTGAAAATGAGCAAAAAGCCAATCGCCGCAATTCTCTATGATTTCGACTCCACCCTCGCGGTGACGGATATGCAGAATTTCGGCTTCATCCCCGCGATGGGCATGGATCCCAGCGAATTTTGGGGGCGCGTCCGCAAATTCACGGAAGAAACCGGCGGCGACAAAATCCTCGCTTACCTTTACATGATGATGAAAATCTCCCGGGAAAAGGGAATTAAGATGACCCGTGAGTTCTTAAACGAGATGGGCCGGAACATCAAATTCTTCCCCGGGGTCTCGACTTGGTTCAAACGGATCAATGATTACGGGGCTGAACACGGAATCCAGGTGGAGCATTACATCATCTCTTCAGGGAACAAAGAGATCATCGACGGCTGCCCCATCGCGAAGGAATTCAAAATGGTCTACGGGTGCGAGTTCATCTACGATCCCGTTACCGGGGAAGCCATTTGGCCGAAGATGGCGGTCAACTACACGCAGAAGACGCAGTACTTCTACCGCATTTCCAAAGGGGTCATCGACGTGACCGACGACAAGACCATCAACGAGAAGACCTCCTCCAAGCGTATCCCCACTTCCAACATGATTTACATCGGGGACGGGATGACCGACGTTCCGGCGATGATCGTGGTCAAGAATTCCGGTGGGAAATCCATCGCCGTTTACCCCAAAGGAAACGAAGAGAAATCCGCGGAGCTCGTGGAAGACGGACGCGTCAACTACTCCTGCGTAGCTGACTACACATCCGGGCGGGACTTGGAAAGAATCATGCACCTCATCATTGAGGGAATCTCCATCAACGAATCCCTCCGCCACCGCGAAGAGAGGAACGTCGGCGCAAACTAACTGGTTTCCTTCCTACGCCCGCGCGCATGCTAAAATAGGCGCGTTATGGTTTTTGCGCGCATTGCCATCTTGCTAATTGGAGGAAGTGGAACCCGCTTCGGCGGGGAAACACCAAAGCAGCTTTTGCCGATTTCGGGCAAGCCTTTGTTTTGCTATGCGCTGGAAATGTTGAACGCTTCCCCTTTTGTAGACGCCATCTATCTTGCGGTGAAAGAGGGGACGCTAAACGCGGTGAAAGAAAGCGCCCAAGCCTACAAGAAAGTCCAAGGCTATCTCGCCGGAGGAGAAACACGCGAGGATTCCGTGGACAACGCGATTTCCTTTTTGGAAAAAGCGGGCACTCGGGAAGACGCTTTGGTTTTAATTCAAGACGGGGATCGGCCGAATCTAAGCGAAAGAATGATCGAGGAGAATTTTCAAAAAGCCTCTTCCTTCGGGGCCGCGGTCACCGCGCTGCCCTGCACGGATTCCGTCTTTTCCTCAGAGGATGGGGAAACGGCTTCCTCTTATTTGGACCGAAGCAAGGTTTATCGGGCACAAACCCCGCAAACCTTCCGCTTTTCTTTGCTTAAGCAAACTTGCCGCTTAGCAAACAAAGCGACGGATGACGCCAGCAGAGCCCTCCTCCTCGGGGCGAAGGTGGCCATCGTGAAAGGCGAAGCGAGCAACTACAAAATCAACACGAAAGAAGACATGGAGCGTTTCCGTAAGGAGGTATCGTCATGACATTGCCAAAAGTGGGAGACGTCGCGGAAGGGGTCGTCGTCAAAGTCTATCCCCGCTATGCGATTTTGCTTTTCGAGGATGGTTGGACCGGCTTGCTGCATATCAGCGAACTGGCCAACTCCTTCATCCACCACTTCTCCGGATACGTTTCGACGGGGAACATTTACAACGTAAAAGTAATCGCGGTTAACCCGGAAAGTGATAATATCCGTGTGTCCCTGAAGCAGATGACTTCAGCCGACCGGAAAAAAGCTTTCCACAGAAAGAAGATCAATCTCAACGAAATTGACTTCAAGGCGCTTGAAGAAAAGCTGCCGGAATGGGTGAAAAGCGAAAATGAAAAGGAGTGCAATCATGATTAAAGTCGAAACGAAAGGGTCCATTTTGCCCATCGACTTCGATGCTTATGCAGAGAAGATCAAAGCCATCAACGAAGCCATCGACAACAAGACGGGCGAGGGAAGCGATTTCTTAGGCTGGGCCAATTACCCGGAAACCTATGACAAAGAGGAATTCGCCCGCATCCAAAAGGCCGGCAAATTCATCCGCGAAAACTGCCAGGCGTTGGTGGTCTGCGGAATCGGCGGCTCCTATTTGGGAGCGCGCGCCGCGATCGAAGCGCTCAACGGCCTCCTTCCGGACGATAAAGTGAAGATTCTCTTCTTTGGGAACACCTTCGATCCGGACTACGGCGGACAGATCCTCGATTATTTGAAAGGCAAGAAATTCGCGATCAACGTCATCTCCAAATCCGGGACCACCACCGAAACCTCGGTTGGCTTCCGTTTGGTCCGCGAGCTGCTAGAGCAGCAGGTTGGAAAAGAAGAGGCCTCGAAGTACATCTTCGCCACCACCGACAAAGAGAAGGGCGCCTTGATTGAACTCGCCAAGAAGTACGGCTACGAGCGCTTCGTCCTCCCCGACGATGTCGGCGGCCGCTACAGCGTTTTCACCGCCGTCGGCTTGCTCCCCATGGCTGCCGCGGGCATCGACATCAAAGCCTTCATGGACGGGGCGGAAGAGGGCAAGAAGGAATACGACACGCCCACTTTGAATGAAGCTTACAAATACGCGGTTGCCCGTCGGGAACTCTACGTTTCCGGGAAAGCCGCCGAGATGTTCGTGACTTATAAACTCCAGCTCGTCCAATTGGGCGAATGGTGGAAACAGCTCTTCGGGGAAAGCGAAGGCAAAGACGGGAAAGGCCTCCTGCCCGACTCCGCAACCTTCACCACCGACCTCCACTCCTTGGGCCAGTTCGTCCAGGATGGTTCCAAGATCCTCTTCGAGACCGTCCTCAATGTCGAAGAGCCTTCCCGCGACGTCCTTATCCCCCACGACGATGACAACCTCGATGGCTTGAACTATCTGGAAGGCAAAGGGATGGATTACGTCAACAAGAAAGCCTTCGAAGGAACCTTGGACGCCCACATCAATTCCGGCAAAGTCCCCAACCTCGTCATCACCGTTTCCAAGATGGATGCCTTCCACCTTGGGCAGCTCATGTATTTCTTCATGAGGGCCTGCGCGATGAGCGCTTATCTCAACGGTGTGAACCCGTTCAACCAGCCCGGCGTTGAAATTTACAAGAAGAACATGTTCCACCTTCTTGGCAAACCGGGATTCTGACGTCGGCATCGAAAGATTTTAACCCCTGGAAAGGGGTTTTTCTTTTCCGTTGCACTCTCTTTTTTTGGGTGGTATTATACGTAGGCGCGTTTTGAAGCGCCCCGCGGATGCTTAGCTCAGCGGGAGAGCATCGCCCTTACAAGGCGGGGGTCGCAGGTTCGAAACCTGCAGCATCCACCATTTAGGGCTAAAGACGCGCGGACGGATCAAGTGGGCGAATAGCGAAGTGGCCAAACGCGGCTGACTGTAAATCAGCTCCTTCGGGTTCGGTGGTTCAAATCCATCTTCGCCCACCACCTTATTTATTGGGGTGTAGCCAAGTGGTAAGGCAAGGGACTTTGACTCCCTGATGCACTGGTCCGATCCCAGTCACCCCAGCCACGATCCTCCGCTAGCTCAGTGGTAGAGCACTTGACTTTTAATCAAGGGGTCGTGAGTTCGAGCCTCACGCGGGGGACCATTCCCTTATTGTAGGGGATGCGGAAGGAAGCCTAGCAATGAGCTGGGCGTTTTTTCGTTTAAGGGGTTCTTCCCCTACTCTTCCGGTGGTAAAATTCCTCCTGCGCGGGTTTGGTGAAATGGTAGACACAAGGGACTTAAAATCCCTCGGGTGATGAGCCCATGCCGGTTCGAGTCCGGCAACCCGCACCAAGGCCAATCGAAGCGGATTCTCCCGCTTCTTTTTTTATTCCAAAGCAAGGAGAACAGGGAACATGAAAAAACGCGCCCAAGAGGCATCCTAGGCGCGCTTTCTAGCATCGGAAGGATTTACTCCATTTGCCGGTCGGCGAATTTCCGCAGGCGATAACCGGCGAAGGTCGCGACGACGATTTTGACGGCGTCACCCGGCAAGAAGGGAACGACGCAGAGCATCAAAGCCTTGGCGAAATCGTAGCTTCCCTTCGCGTAAATCAAGAACCACCCCGTTCCGAAGGCGTAAAGCACCACCGTGCCGACGACCATGGCGATGGGGTACATCCAAATCTTGTTTTTGAATTTCCCGATGAGCAGGGATTCGATGAGCACGCAGGGGATGTAGCCGATTAAATACCCTCCGGTCGGCCCGAAAAGAACTTGGGGGCCCCCTTGGAATTTGGAGAAGATGGGCATTCCGGCTAAGCCAAGAAGCAAGTAAAGCAAAACGATGGGGGTCGAGATTTTCCAGGAGAAAACCGCGCCGATGAGATACAAAGCCAACGTCGCCAAAGTGATGGCGACCGGCTGAATGGGGATGGAAATCGGGGCGAGGACGCACATGAGCGCGAGGAAGACGGCGATCAGGCACATCTTCTGGACGGTGGTTTCGCCGAAGCGTTTTGCTTTAACTTTTTCTTTTTTGGCTTCTTGCCGGTTTTCTTGTTCCATACTGAGAAATAGTAATCCAAAACAAAGGCGAGGTCGATGCTTTCAAGGCCCTTAGAACAAGATTGGCCACAGTATTAGCACTCTTTGCTTGACAGTGCCAAAAAAGTGACTACATTTTATCTCAGCAGCCATTGGGAGGAACCAAAAATGAAAGAAGAAAAAGAATTCCAAACCGAGTCGAAGCAGTTGCTCGACTTGATGATCAACAGCATTTATTCCAACAAAGAAATCTTCCTGCGGGAGCTTTTGTCCAACGCCAGCGACGCCATCGACAAGTACCGCTTTCTTTCTTTGACCGAAGCAGACAAATACCCCGCTTCCGAAGGGGTTATCCGCATCGAAGTCGATGACAAGGCCAAAACGATTTCCATCCTCGACAACGGGATCGGCATGAGCAAAGAAGAAATGGAAAAGGATTTGGGCACCATCGCCAAATCCGGCTCCAAGGATTTCGCCAAGAAATACGAAGACGCCAAGAAAGCCCAGGACCTTTCCATCATCGGGCAATTCGGCGTCGGCTTCTATTCCGCTTTCATGGTCGCGGATTCGGTCGAAGTCGTTTCTAAGCCCATGGGCGGGGAAGCCCACCGCTTCGTTTCCTCCGGACAGGACACCTACACCATCGAAGACGCGACCTTCGAGGGCGAGCACGGCAGCTGCGTCAAAATCCATCTCAAAGAAGATAAAGACGGGGAAAACTACTCCACCTACCTTCAGACTTGGAAAATCGAGGACTTGGTAAAGAAGTATTCCGACTACATCCGTTACCCCATTAAGATGATGGTCAAGGCCCAAGAACCCGACAAGGATGAAAACGGGAAGGAAATCCCGGGGAAAACCCATGAGGTCGAAGAGGATAAAACCCTCAACTCCATGGTCCCGCTTTGGAAGAAGAATCCTTCGGAAGTGAAAGAGGAAGACCTCAATCAGTTCTATAAGAGCAAGTTCGACGATTTCGAGGATCCTCTTGTTTCCCTAAACGTCCACATCGAAGGCCTCGTTTCCTACGATGCCTTGGTGTACATCCCCGCCCATGCGCCTTATGACCTTTACTCCTCGAACTACGAGAAAGGCTTGGCCCTTTACAGCAAAGGGATCTTCATCCAAGACAAATGCAAAGAACTCGTCCCGGATTTTCTGAAGTTCGTCCGCGGGTTGGTCGACTCGGAAGACTTCCCCCTCAACATTTCCCGCGAAATGCTTCAGAAGTCTCCTTTGATGAGCAAGATCGAATCCTCTTTGGAGAAGAAGATCCTCGATAAGCTCGTCTTGCTGGAGAAGAACGACAAGGAACGTTACAAGAAGTTCTTCAAGCTGTACGGGAATTACCTCAAATACGGGATTTACTCCACCTACGGCATGAAGAAAAACGACTTGCAGGATCTGTTGATCTTCCCGACTCTGCAAAGTGAAGAGCCCCTCTGCTTCAAAGACTACGTCGCCAAGATGAAGGAAGGGCAAAAGGACATCTATTACGCCTCCGGGAAAAACCTGGACGAAATCAAGATGCTCCCTCAGCTTGAGAAGTTCAAAAAGGAGGGGATCGACGTCCTCCTCTGCGACCAAGAAATCGACGAGTTCGCCTTGATGGCCTTGATGGATTACGACAAGCACCCCTTCAAGAACATCGCTTCGGAGGACAAAGATTCCCTGACCCAAGAGGAAAAGGACAAACTCGATGCCGTCACCGCGGAGAACAAACGCATCCTTGACGACATGAAAGAAGCCCTCAAAGGGAAAGTCGATGAGGTCGCTTTCTCCAGCAAGCTGGTGGACTCCCCCGTTTGCATCACGACCAAGGAAGGCTTGTCCTTGAACGCCGAACGCGTCCTCGACGAGCAGCCGGATGTGGAAGGAAGCCAGAAGCCTAAGGCCACCAAAGTCCTCGAGATCAACGCGGACCACCCTCTGTTCCAAGCCATCAGCAAGCTTCAGGACGAAGAGGAAATCAAGAAATGCGGAAACCTCCTCTACGACGAGGCGCTGCTTCTTGAGGGGTTCGAGGTCGAAGACAAAAAAGCCTTCGTGGAAAACCTCAATTCCCTCATGATGAAAGCTTTCCATTGATCCTCAGCCCACGAAAGTGGGCTTTTCTTTTTGGCTTTGCTGGCCAAGGTTCCGCCAAATGGTAAGATGAAGCCATGGATACCCTTCCCAGCAAAATCAAAGGATCGATTTTGTCATTCCTCGGATTGGGGTTTTCCTTGGATGGCTTCTTTTCGCTGCTTTACTTTTCCCTGAAGGCCCCGCGAAGCGACTTCCTCATTCTTTTCAGCGCGTCGCTTTACTTCCTCTTGGAAGCCTTTGGGCGCGCTTTCTTGATGTATTACACTTGGAAGCATAAAAGCGACTCAGGCGAAGAAAGGGAAAAGAAGAAGCGATTCGCTTCCTTCTTAGCAGGCGTCTTCGAAACTTTCTACCCCATCCCTTGGCTGCTCTGCGTCTCCTATTCCGCCTTTTTGTCTTCTTCTCATTACGCCTTTTTTGGCTGCGCGGTGGTCGCCTTCAAATTCAGCGGGGAGGTGCTCATCGCCTTATCGCGTTTTCTCCCTTATCGGAAAGGGAGAATCACGATGGCGGAGGAATCCCTGTGCTCCTGCTGCGCTTGCCTTTCTCTGTTCTTTTGTTTCTTGTTCCCGGGGCTCGTTTTGAAAGGTTCCCTTCCGGCAAATTTCCCTTTGGAAGAGGTTATCTGGATTTCCTTTCTGGTTCTATTTTTCGCGCAAAACTCCTTTTTCTCCCTTTTGCTATTGCGGGGAAAGATGGTCGACCGAATCAAAAAAATAGTTTCCTTCGGGGTGGAGCACAGCATCGGAAACTACATCTTGATCAGCACCTCGGGGCTTACGATTCTTTCTTCCACGATCGCCGCGATTCAAGAAAAGAACCCCGCCTATGGCCTCGTAGGCTGGATTTATTTGACATTGGGGGCGTTGCGGCTCAGCTCCCTGCTATGGCGAAATGCCCTGCAAAAGAAAATCTACAACCAAGAAATCGCCCGGCTCAGGGAAAGCAAAATCTGCGTTTACGTCGGGGCGCTTCTTATCGCTTTCGCCGCTCCGTTTTCCCTTGGAATGGCAACGGTAGGAGAAATCAAGACGTCCGGAGGGACCAACGTGATTTTGATCATCCAAATCGCCTATGGTCTATTCCGCTTGGCTTTATGCATCAAAAATTGGATCGTCTACCGCAAAAAGAAGCTTCCTTTTCAAACCGCGATGTCCTGTTTGGATTTCATCATCGCCGGATACGTTGCCTTCGCTTTGTTTTTATTGATCGACGGCTTTTGCCATTTCTCTTGGACGACGCCGTTCTTATGGTTTTTGGCTTTCGTTTTCTTCACTCTCATCCTTGGCTTAGGCGTTTGGATGCTTATATTTGGAATCATGGGTTGGAAAAAAGCCAACCGGGAGGAATACAGCATGAATGAAAGTTGGAACGCTTTGCTTCCTTATTTGAATCGAATCCGGAAGCTCCGTCACCTTATCTCCGTTTTGAACTATGATCTGGAAACAGTCTGCCCCGAGGGCGGGTTTGAAGAGGAAAGCGAGCTCATCGAAGACGCCCAGTCCGAATTGGCGGGTTTGTATAAAAACAAAGATTTCGTGGAGAAAGTCGAAAAGGCAAAAGAGGAAGGCTTCTTGAATCCTCGCCGGGAAAAGGTCGTCCGCCTTTTGTCGGAGGAGATGGAATTCCTGGAAAAAGTCGATCTTGCCCAGTTTGAAAAATGGCAAAAAGCCTATTCGGATTCCAACCGAATGTGGCACATTTGCAAAGATAAAAATGATTTCCGGTCCTATTTGCCCCATTGGCAAAAATGCGTGGATGCCAAGCGGGAAGAGGCCTCTCTAAGGAAGAAAGAAGGACAAACGCCTTACGATGCGTGCCTCGCGAATTTTGAGCCCAGGGAAACCTCCGCTCACCTTGAAGAGCTCTTTTCCTCTTTGAAGAACTACCTGATTCCGAAAATCCAAGCGACGGTCAAAGCACAAGAAAAGTGGGAAATTCCGGCCTACCCCGCCTATTCCAGTGAGAAGCAAAAGCAACTTGCCTTAAAGCTTCTTAATGTCATTGGCTACGACATGAAGCGAGGGGCGTTGGCAGAGTCCCTCCACCCCTTTTCCGATTCGCTCTGCCGAGGCGACGCCAGGCTCACCTGCCATTACGATCCGGATTTCCGAAGCAATCTATTCACCATTTTGCACGAAGGGGGCCATTGCCTCGAATTCCAAGGATGGGGAAAGCAGATTTACGAAGACCGCGCCGAAATGCTTTCCAGCATGGCCATCTGCGAAACCCACTCCCGCTTTTATGAGAATATTCTTGGACGCTCCGCGGACTTCGCCCCTTGCCTAAAGAAAGTCTGCGGGGAAACGCTTGACCCAGCTTTCCTAAGCATGGACGACCAGGCTTTCTATCGCTCCCTCAACCTCGTCAAGCCAAGCCCCATCCGCTGCGACGCCGATGAAATGACTTATTCGTTGCACATCATCATCCGCTTCGAAATCGAAAGGGATTTGATTAACGGCGTGATTCAATGCAAAGACGTCCCCGCTCTTTGGAAAAAGAAATACAAAGAATATCTGGGGTACGAGGTGAAAAACGATAAAGAAGGGTGTCTCCAAGACGTGCATTGGTCGGATGGCTCTTTCGGTTATTTCCCTTCTTATGCTCTGGGCAATCTATATGGGGCCCAGATCCTGCACGCCATGAAAAAGGACATCGACGTCGGCTTTTGTTTAAGGAAAGGGGATTTCTCCCTCATCCACAAATGGTTCGTTCTCAAAGATTGGCAAGACGATTGGAGGGACCCCGCGGATTGGATCAAAACCGTCACGGGCGAGGACTTGAATCCGGCTTATTTTGAAGAATATTTGAACGAAAAGTTCAAATATTGAAGAAACGAGGAATCCGATGTAAAACAAAATTTGACAAAACGGAGACAACCGTGGGTTAAATTTTGCCAAAGCAAAGGAAAAATTAGTTGTTTTGTCAAACATATTGGAATGCCCGAAAACAAGCACATGGGGCTATTGTTTTCTTGTGAAACCTGAAATCGATTATTCCGAGCTTATCTCCGCCTTGGAGAGCGTTTGCCATATGTCTTTGGAGGAAATCGCCAAAGAAGGGCGCTTCAGCCGCCAAAGCATCCATAACTGGAAGAAAGGAATCTGCGAACCGGACCGAACCAACCGCGAGAGCTTGCTACGTCTCTCCACGACCCACAATTTGAACTTCCCGACTTATTTCTTGGATATGCGCGGGCTCACCCCAAGCCAAAGGGAAATGCTCATTCACATGAAGGAGTTCTTCCTCTCCGAAAATAAAGGCAAGTCGTAAAAGCTATCTTTCTTTTGCCTCCTTCTTCAAGAAGGCAAGCTAAAGATTGCGCGTGGGGTGACCCTCGCATATAAAAAGGCGAACGGGGGCTGGGGCTCATCCGTTCGCCTTTCTTCGAAATCAATCGACTTTGTAGGATTTCAGCACCTTGAGCAAAGGCTTGATGCTCTTGGCGACGACTCCCGGCTCGAAGGGATCCTTCATCCCGTCTTTCTTCACCAAAGTGCGGAAAGGATATTTCCCGCCCATCTTGCAGAGCTTCAAATACCGTTTCCAGGCAAGAGCGTGGTTCTTCCGGTCCAAATTGAAGAATTGGAAGGCCATGATCTGGGCCAAAGTATAGTCGATGTAATAGAAGGGGCTGCCGAAGATATGGGATTGGGTCAGCCAGCGATGGCCCGTCGCCATATACGTATTTTCGTGATACAAGGCGACCTTATAAGGCGTGTACTTCTCTTCGAGTTCGTGCCACTTCTGATCTCTTTCCGCCGGGGTGGCGTTGGGGTTGTCGTAAACCCAATGCTGGAACTCGTCCACGGTCACCCCGTAGGGCAAGAAGGAAATCGCATCGGCGAGGTGGACATAACGGTATTTGTCCGGTTCGTCGAAGAAGAGGTTCATCCAGGGTTCGGCGAAGAATTCCATGGACATCGAATCGATTTCGCAGCTTTCCATCGTCGGAGAACAGTATTCGGGGATTTTGATCGAACGGGCCATGTAAGCTTGGAAGCTGTGGCCGAATTCGTGGGTCAAAACATCAACGTCCCCGCTGGTGCCGTTGAAGTTAGAGAAAATAAATGGAATTCCGTATTTTGGGAAATACGTCATATAGCCGCCGGATTGCTTGCCAGGCTTGGCCTCCAAGTCCATGACGTGATGATCCGCCATGAAGGGGAAGAAATACCCGGTTTCCGGAGAAAGCTCAGCGTACATCTTCCTCGCGGCGTTGATCTTGTCTTGGGTCGTTCCCTTGGGAATGGGATTGCCCTCTTTGAAGGAAAGGCTTAAGTCATAAAGGCGAGGCGAAGTGATCCCCGTCCGTTTGAAGGCGGCTTTAGCGATTTTGGCGGCGATTGGGGTAACGAATTCCCTCATCTGCTCACGATAACCCGCGACGTCTTTCTCGTTGTAGTCGTACCTTCCCATTCGGATATAAGCGAGCTGGGTGTAAGAAGAGTAACCCAGCTTGTGAGCCATTTCGGTGCGGACTTTCACCAAAGAATCATAGATTTGCTCCGCTTTGTCTTTGATGTTCTCGTCCAAATAAGCGTAATAGGCTTCGGAGGCCTCTTTTCTCGTATTCCGATCGACGTCCTCCATGAATTTTCCCATTTGGGGAAGGTTATAGACGCCGCCGCGGAAGGGAACCTTAGCCGAGGCGATCAGGGTATCGTATTGCATCACCAAGTTATTTTCTTGGATGCATTCCTGAATGACCCTCTCATCAAAGGATTTGAGGGCGTAGTCCAGCATCTGGAAGAGGAAGGATCCGAGCTTTTCCTCCAAGAACGGGCGGAACGGGCTATTGACGAGGGCTTTGTTCCAACGAGTCTCGGCCGCCTGAACCAGCGGCATTCCTTCGTTGATGACATTCATCGCCTTCTCATACTTCTTGTTTGTGGTATCCAAGGAGTAAAGAACCGAAATGTGGGTCACTTCATTTTGAAGAGCATCGCTGGCCTTCGCGTGTTTCTTCCAAATTGCATAAGCCTCTTCCCCGCTTTTGGCTTCTTCCAAAGAAGCGGCGAAGGCGTTTTCCTTTTCGACTTCTTTCTTAATGTTTGGCACCTTGAACGGCCAGTCTTCGAAATTCGCTAATTCTTTCATCGAGCAAGTCCTTTCAAATAAGCGTGAATCCTTAAAGGATTCAGCATTGGCATTATAGTGAAGAAAGGAATTTATCAAAGAAGAAAGCGTTCTGTTTGCAACGGAGCAAAGCAAGTCTAAAATGGTCACGATTATGGAAGACGAAGCGATTGAAAAACAAATCTTGGCCACCATCGATAAGGTCAGGCCCTTCTTGCAAAGGGATGGCGGCGACATTGATTACATTGGATTCCGCGATGGAATCGTTTATTTGACGATGACCGGCGCCTGCAACGGCTGCCTTTACGCTTCCGAGGATATCACCTCCGGCGTGGAAATCATCCTCATGGAAGAAGTCCCCGGGGTTATGGCCGTCAAAACCGATGGCGTCCCCTCGGACATGATGGCGGAATATCTAAGAAAAAAAGAGGAAGAAGCCGTCAAGAAAGCCGGCATTTAACTTCCTCTTTTGCAAGTATCGCCGCAAAAGGCTTATTTTTTCGTTCCCTTGTTGATGGCTTCGAAAATCGCAGAAGAAACCGGAATCAAGAAGAAGACGACCCAGCCCGGATGCCAATACCCGAGTTGCATGCCGAGGATCATGTAAATGAAGACGGAAGCGGCAGTCGTTAAGCCGGTTAGGGTCTGATAGTTTTTCGTCCGGATGAAGGCGAAAATCGAAGAGCACGCGGGAATCAGAAGATAGAAGATCCAACCCAGTTTCCAAACCCAGGGATCGGGGAAAACGGAATCGTAGAGGACGCCAAGCGACACGTAAACCGCGGTGACGGCAAGGGCCAAGCAGGTCGTGACGATCGTTTCGATCTTTCGTATCTTTTTCTCTCGCGGTCCTTCTTCCCCTTCTTCCTTTGGGGAATCGGCGGGTTTTTCTTCTTTCTCCTGCTCGACCGCTTCTTCTTTCTTGCCGGGCTTATCCAAAACGAGAGTATCCAAAGAGACGCCATAAAGCGAGGCCAAAGCAATCAGATTATTGGTATCGGGAGTCGCTTCGCCCCTTTCCCATTTCGAAATCGCTTGGCGGGACACCCCCAGCTTTTCGGCCAAATCGTCTTGGCTATAGCCTTTTTCCTTTCTCAGATCGGCGAGTCGGTTTCCAAATTCAATTGATGTCATAGCAGCAATCCTTTCCTGACTTCACTTTATCGGCTTTCAATAAAATATACCGCCAAATCGGCTTTGCTTTTCGCAACTAGCGGTTGCATTTCACATACGTCCTCATCATTTTAAGAAGATTTTAACGGGGAGAAAAGAAAAAGAGGGGTCTCCCCCTCCCTCGCTATTCCCTGCGAATTAGTCGTTGGCCCAAAGAAGGTGCTTGTAGAGAAGAACCCAAACCAAGTCAACGTACCCAAGGATCGTTCCGGTGAACGGAATGATGGCCAAGACAAGGCCAAGGATGTTGTGAGTTCCTTTCGGCTTTTCAACGACAGCGGTGATACGAACGACAAGTTCGACAACCCAGTTGACGCCAGGGATCAAGAGCAAAATGAATTGGACGAGCCTGGGCAAGCTATTGAAGAATTTCATAAATTTCTCCTTTCCGGAACTAGAATAATGCTTTTTGAGCAAAGAACAAGCCTCGTTTTTTGAAAATTTGACGTCTGTAAAGAAAAAGAAAGAATATCAAATTCTGCAGTCCTGGTTTCAGCAAAAAACCGCCCCTGAAAATCGGGAGGGCGGCTTTGTTGGTTGACGTTTTTTATTTGAAGATGAGGTTCTCTTTTGTGTTGGCGATGATGTACCCTTGACGGTTATAGACATCCTCGCGATTGTAATGGAATGTTGTTCCATCGGGCTGGACCATGGCACCCCCGGCTTCTTGGATCAAAAGGTCCCCTGCTGCAACGTCCCATTCTTTGGTCCCCGAGGACATGCGGTAGAAGAAATCGTATTTCCCTTCCGCGATGACGCAGAACTTATTGGCCGCGCCGATCGGAGCGGCTTCTCCTTCGAAGCGATCTTTATGGGATTCGTAGAATGCCTTTTCCTTTTCATTGAAGAAGGAGATGGAACGAACCGCGCGGAGCTTGGAAGTGCGATCGGAACAATGGATGCGGACGGAATTCCCGTTTTCATCCATCCGATACGCCCCTTCTCCCTTCACCGCATAATAAAGCAAGCCAAGAACCGGGACGTTGATCACGCCCACGACGACTTGCCCGTCCACCGCCAAAGCGATGTTGGTCGTGAATTGCCCATTCCGCGAAACGAATTCCTTCGTTCCATCGACCGGGTCGATGATCCAAACCGCTTTTTTGGAGAGGCGTTCCTTAGTGTCCCTGCTTTCTTCGGTCAAAAACCCATACTCAGGGAAGGCGCGTTTCAAGCGGGTGCGGATCATCTCGTCAGCGGTTTTGTCCGCATTCGTAACCGGAGAATCGTCGCTTTTGATCTCCACTTTGAAGTCGGAATGGTAAATTTCCAAAATTTTGACCGCGGCTTCCTTCGCCGCATTAATCGCTTCGGACAGCTCTTTTTGATACATCGTTTTTCCTCCGGGAAAATTATAGCGGAAGCTTTTCGACCCGCGTTAATTCCTCCACCACTTTCAGGCATTCTTCTTCGCTGTAGGTGCTTGCCCCCGCGGCGAATAAGTGCCCTCCCCCGCGGAAATGGGTCGCCGTGGGCTGAACGGGGTAGCCGGCGTCGGAACGCAGCTCACCGCGGTATTCCCCCTTCCCGTCTTCGGTGAAGAGACAATAGATGCTTGGGGATTTGACGGTTTCAATCGCATTCACTAACGACCCCGCCTCTTCGTAGGAAAGGCCGAAAGGAAGGTAATCCTTAGGCCCGATGATCGCATAGGTGACGTTCTTGTTCTTTTGCACCTTCGAACGCAAAAAGGCTTTGAAACGTTTGACGTTCTCCGGCTCGCGCTCAAGGATCGCGCGGATGGAAAGCGGCTTAATCCCCTCTTCGACCAACCGGCGAATCGCTTGGAAGGTCCCTTGATTCGTTCCATAAAACCGGAAGCAACCAGAGTCAGTGAAAATGCCCGTATACAGGGCTTCTGCGGCCAATTTGGTTAACTTGAGGCGATTGACGAAGGCGAAGTTCTCAATCAATTCGGCGCAGGCGATTTTCTTAGGATCCACGCAAGCGTCGGGATAAGGGAAATCCTCGCCATGCTTATTCGGGTCATGATGATCGAACTTCGCGAACTTCTTTGCCAGGAAAACCCTTTTATCTTCTACCCGCCTCAAACAGGAAACATCGACCAGGATCGCCAAGGAAGAAGCAATGGTTTCTTCGTCCGCATCATCCATGGGGGAAAGGCGCGAGAACAATGCCGGCATGCCGCTTCCGAGGGCGTAAACCTTTTTGTCGGGGAAATTCGCCCGGATGATTTCGCGCAAACCGATTTGGCTTCCGTAGCAATCCCCATCGGGTATAGCGTGACCCCAAATCGTGATGGTGTCTTCGTTTTTGATTGCCGCGAGCATTTCTTGAAAGGTAGCCATAGGAAAGCCTTATAAGATACCTTCTTTTTGCGGAAAGGAAAAGAAAAAGCACCTACGATTCGCAGATGCTTGGTTGTCATTTGGCTTAGGCGATGTCTTTGAGGCCAAGGTCCTCGGCGGTTTCGGTTTTGTGAGGAGCCTCTTCCCCTTCTTCGGGCTCGGGCTCTTCCGAGAGGACGGTTCCTTGGACGGAGGCGTCGTAAGCGGCATCTTCCGCTTTGTCGGCGTCGTCCATGTCGGATTCGCTGAGATCGGTGTAAACGTCGGACATGTCGATGTGGACATTGTCATACGGAGTGCGGGAGCGAAGGTTCCAGGTGTTGTCCTTCCCTTCCACGAAGCGCCCATCCAAAGAGATGTCGGTGTAGAAATGGCCGATGCGGGAAGCTTCCTCGTCCGGTCCGATTTCCAAGGTTTCCTTGATTTTCCCCCAAAGTTCTTTGAAGGAGATGGGGCCTTCCGAAGCGGTGAGGATCGAATAGGCGGTGTCGATCATGGATTCGTTTTTCATTGCGGTTTTTCCTTTCACATTTTTTCCGGAGCGGAGACCCCAAGGATCCCGAGCCCGTTTTCCAAGACGATTTCGCAAGCCTTTATAAGTCCAAGGCGCGAGGAGGTCAAGTCTAAGTTGTCGCGGTCGATGATTCGGCAAGAAGCGTAGAATTCATGGACCAAACCGGCGAGTTTGTGGACATAAGCGGCCATTTTGGCGGGCTCACGCTCCTTCGCGGCGGACTCTATCATACTCGGAAAATCGGCCAAATGCTTCAAAATGGCGAATTCCTGGGGCTCTTTGAGCATCTTCCCGCTCTCATCGAGGGGAATCCCTTCTCCCAGTTTCAGAAGCGAGGCGCACCGTGCGTGGGCGTATTGGCAATAGAAGACCGGGTTGCTGGAGCTTTGCTCCATCGCGAGGTTGTAATTGAAGTCCAAATGGCTGGAGGCGCTGCGCTCGACGAAGAAATAGCGGACGGCGTCGACGCCGACGTCTTCGATGAGCTCGCGGTGGGCGATCGCCTTGCCCGTCCTCTTACTCATCTTCACTTCCTGGCCGTCGCGATAAACGCGGACGACTTGGACAAATTGGGCTTCCAAGCAATCTTCGGGGTACCCACCCATCATCAGGGCGCTCTTCATGCGGCCGATGTAGCCATGGTGGTCGGCGCCCAGAACGTCGATGAGGTGATCGTACCCGCGCCTCATCTTGTCGTAGTGATAGCAAATATCGGGCATGAAATAGGTATAAAGCCCATCCGACTTGATGATCGGGCGGTCCTTGTCGTCCACGAATTTGCTGGTGGCCAAATAAGTGGCGCCGTTGTCTTCATAGACATAGCCCTTTTCGCGGAGCTGCTCAACGGTCTTCTCGATGTTGCCGCCTTTGCGGATATCGCTCTCGTAGCTGACTTTGTCGAAATGAACGCGGAAGGCAGCCAAATCGTCCCAGATTTTCTTCAGCTCAGCATCGATGCCGAAGCGGATGAAGAAGTCATGGGATTCTTGGCTGTCGACGAGGTATTTGTCCCCGTATTGGTCTTTGATTTGATTGGCGATGGCGATCAAATCGGTTCCGTGGTAATCGTCTTCCGCCAAATCCAAGGGCTCCCCGAACGCTTCGTGATAACGGGCGCGGATGGAATGCCCCAAATGCTCGACTTGGTTGCCGCAATCGTTGACGTAATATTCGCGGGTGACATCGTATCCAGCCCAATCCAAGAGGGAGGAGATGACATCTCCAACCGCCGCGCAGCGGGTATGGCCGAGGTGAAGGTCTCCGGTGGGGTTAGCGGAAACGTATTCGACGTCGATTTTTTTGCCGTTCCTCTCCGCGCGCCCGAAGGAGGATTTCTGCTCGAAGATCCGGGGAAGAATGTCCGTCAAGGCGCCGTGCTTCAAAAAGAAATTGATGAAGCCGGGGCCGGCGATTTCGATTTTGTCCACGAAATCGAGTTTCAGTTTCTCGGCGATGAGCCCGGCTAGTTCCCTGGGGTTCTTGCCGATTTTCTTCGCGAACTTCATCGCGCAGTTGGTCGCGTAGTCTCCATGGGAGGCATCGCGGCTCCTTTCGATGACGATGTCGCTTTCTTGGGCTTCAACGCCAAGTTCAGCCAGCAAGGGCAGCAAAGCCTGCTTCAATCGGATATCGTTGTCCATGTTTTTTCCTCTCTTCTTTCTTTTTCAAACAGCAGAACGGACGCTTTGGCGCGGATCCCTTCTTTTCGGCCCACTTCCCCCAAGCCTTCGTCGGTCCCGACTTGGATGCCGACGCGGTTCATGGAAGTGTTTAAGAGAAAGGCCAAGTTCACGCGCATCCCTTCGACGTAAGGAGACAAATGCGGCTCCTCCGCCAAGATGATGACGTCGAGGTTTCCGACTCTATACCCCGCTTCGTCAACCATCTTCATAACCTCGGAGACGATGAGTTTGCTGGGCGCGCCGTCCCATTTGGGATCGTCGGTCCGGAAGTACTTTCCGATATCGCCAAGGGCCAAGGCCCCTAGGAGGGCATCGCTGACGGCGTGATAGACGACATCGCCGTCGCTATGGGCGAGGAAGCCCTTCGAATAAGGGATTTCCATCCCTCCCAAAACAAGCTTCTTCCCGGGGACGAGGCGATGGATGTCCTCGCCGATGCCGATGCGGATGTCGCTCATTTGGTGACGTTGAACCGGAAGAAGACGACGTCCCCGTCCTTCATCCGGTAGTCCTTTCCTTCTTGGCGAAGCTTCCCGGCTTCCTTCACGGCCGCCTCCGATCCAAGTTCCTTCAGCACTTCGAAGTCATAGCATTCCGCTTTGATGAAGCCTTTCTGGAAGTCGGTGTGGATGATGCCGGCGCACTCGGGGGCGCTCATCCCATTGACGAAGGTCCAAGCGCGGCACTCATCGGTCCCGCAGGTGAAGAAGGTCGACAAGTTCAGGAGCTTATAAGCGGCTTTGACCAATTTGTCGAGCCCGCTTTCGCTGGCCCCGAGGGTTTCCAGGAATTCCTTTTTCTCCTGAGGGCCGAGTTGGGAGATTTCGTATTCGATTTCGCAGGAGACGGGGATGCACTGAGCATTTTGCTCCGCGGCGATCTTGCAGACGGTTTGGTAATAGGCGCAATGGTCGAGGTCGGTGTAATCCGAATCGGCGACGTTGGCGACGTAGATGATGGGCTTTGCGGAAAGCAGGAAGAAATTCTTCTTGGCATATTCTTTTTGCTCATCGTTCAAATCCGGGCAAGTGCGGGCGGGTTTCCCCTCCCCGAGCCATTTCTCAAGCGGGGCAAGGATCGCCATTTCGTATTGGGCGACTTTATCGTGCCCAACGCGGGCTTTGATGCCTTGCTTCGCGATGCGGTTCTGCACGCTTTCGTAATCGGCCAAGGCAAGCTCAAGATCGATGATGCTGATGTCGCGGGCCGGGTCGACGGTGTTCTCGACATGGATGATTTCGTTGGAATCAAAGCAGCGGACGACCTCGCAGATGGCGTCGCATTCGCGGATGGCCGCCAAGAACTGGTTGCCGAGTCCTTCGCCTTTGGAAGCGCCTTTGACAAGGCCGGCGATATCGTAGAAATCGAAGGTTGCATTGACTTTGCGGGCGGGGTGGAACATGTCGCAAAGGAAATCGAGCCTTTCATCCGGCACGATGACGACGCCCGTGTTCGGCTTGATGGTCGCGAAAGGGTAATTCGCCGCTTCGACGTGCGAATTGGTGATCGCGTTGAACAGGGTTGATTTTCCGACGTTGGGCAGCCCAACGATTCCAGCTTTTAATGACATTGCGTTTACTTCCTAAAAATGGCACGAGCATTTTAGCGCTTTGCGCGCGCGTGAAAAAGAAGAAGAGAAGAAAAAAGGCCTCCGAGATGCTCGGAGGCGTAACCAGCTAGGTTAAATTAGTCGACTTTCTTAACGTTCTTAGCACGCGGCCCACGCTGAGACTCTTCGATTTCGAACTCTACATGCTCGCCGGGTTCGGCGGTCTTGTAGTCGTCCATCAGAAGAGCAGAGTAGTGGAAGAAGTAGTCCTGGTTGTCTTCGGCATGAATAAAACCATAACCCTTCTCTTTGTTGAACATTTTAACTGTTCCCTTCATGAGACTCCTAACCTTCCTAGCCATAACGCCTCAAAAGGTTGTCTGGCTGTGCATGATATTAGCACCTTTTCATTTGCTTGGAAACATGGCTTTTTACCAAATTTCGCTTCGCCGCAAACGGAATGAAATCAGGACATAGAAGCAGAGAAGGAAAACGCCGGCGCAACCCAAGCATCCCCCAAGAGGAAGCAGGGAAAATCGGAAGCGGATCGGGGTTCCGAATGAATGGGCTAAGTAGAGCCCCACCGCCGCTTCCAAAGCCAGAAGGGAAACGCAGGATGAAACCAAAGCCGCCCCCAAGGAAAGCAGGATATGACACAAAAAGGCTTTCGACAGCTGTTTGCGGTCCGCGCCCATCGCATAAAGAAGGCGCGCTTCTTTGCCGTTTTCCTTCAGCGCGATTCCCAAAACGATCGCGGAAAGCAAAAACGATAAAAGGAAAGCGAAGGCCGCGAAGAAGACCAACACCTTTTTGATATAGCCCAGCGAACTTTCGATGGCGGAAGAAACTTCCAAGGAGGGGGACCCGAATCGGAACCGGGGAAAGGCTTCGCGAAGCTCATCGAGGAGGGTCGGAAGGTCCGCCGCATCATCGACTTGGAAAATCGCCCCGTTCGGAAGAAGGGAGAACGGATCGGCGCCGGCGGAAAGGAAAAGGAAATCCGCGGACCAATCCGAACAAAGGTAAATCGCTTCCGATTCGCTTTCCTTCACCCCGGTGACTTTGACCTTGCTTAGGGAAAAGCTCCGATTGTAAAAATCCCCGGCCTCTTCCCCCTCAAGCTCCGCGGCGACATAAATTTCATCCGGTTGCCCCCACAATCGATATAAGGCGGAGGAAACGCCGATTTCCTCATAATTCAGCGGGGCCTTCCCTACGTTGAAATCCCTCTCCCCATAAATGGTCCTCAAGGGCAAAGAAGTTTGCAAAGCCCCCGCATCTTTGCAAGATCCGGGCAATTCTATCGGAACATCTTTCTGATCTAGTGGCAACCGGGAGTAAGAGTCCACCACGGTTTTCGCCTCTTCTTCGCTCGGCGTGAAAACCAAATGCTTCAAAAATCCCGCAATGAGGGATTGGGGGTCGGCGAAATACCCGCCGGGAGTCAAAACGTCCCTCCCCAAAAGGAAGGGGGAGAAAGATGAAACCTCTTCGATTTCCCTCCAAGACGGCCCCAGCAAATCGCAGGAAAACAGGTAGAGCCGGCGAAGAGCTGTGGCTTCCCCTTTTTCCAACAAGGATCCTAAAAAGAGCGAGGACGCCTTTTGGAATACGATTCCTTTGTATTTCTCTTTCGCCCGGGCCTTCGACAAAAAGAAGGATGGGTCCCCCCGAGGCTCCACATAAGGGACTTCGTAAATCGCCTGCGGCGAGGGGGTATCTGCTCCGTTCCAAGGTTTGAAGCGCATTCGATCGACGAACAGGGAACGGGCCCATCGATGATCCAGATGGGCAATCGTCCTTTTCTGGGAAGGATAAACGCTGACCAAATTGAAGATTTGCTCATCCTGAAAGCCGTAATCCAGCCGTGAAACCCGCAGGACGATCGGCAAAGGTACATCGGAAAGATAGTCGCCCAAGCTTTCAAAGCTCCGCTCAATCTGCAGACGGAAGCAAAGCTGAAACATATCCGGATAGGGAAGTCCAAGAACAATTTCATCGAATTCCATGGAAGAAGGCCTTTTCGGATAAAAGGAACCGTCATCGACCAAATCAAGCCATTGATAATCGTTGAAGGAACGAGCGGAGAATCCAAGCAACGAGATTTGCTCCGCCCCTCGGAGGGCGTAGACGAGGTTATCGTCGGAAAACCATTCTTCGAAATTCATCAGGAAGCTCGACCCATAATCAAGCAGTTCGTCGGGGAAGGATTCGACGAGGGCTTCCGCGCTTTCCAGCGAACAAGAATAGACGTTGGAATAAGGGGAAACGGACTCCGCTTTTTCTTTCATGACGATTCGGTTTTCCGGCACGATGGAGGCGAAAGAAGATTCGATTTGGTCGGATATGGAAAAGGACAAATAAAGGGACATCCCAATGCCAAGCAACCCGGCGGCGATGGCCCCCTCAGTGAACAAAGACCGCCATTTCTTCCTTTTCAATATGTGCCAAGCGTGGAAGAGCAAAGAAAAGAAAGGCAAACGAGGCCAAGCCCTTTCTTTTCCAGGAATCCGAATGGGGAGGCATTCCTTTGAATTTTCTCCCCCTTTCGAAGAAAACGCCGCAATTTGGCCTTGATCCAATTCGAGAATCGCATCGGAATAGGCAGAAAGCAAATCCACGTCGTGGCTTACGACGAGAACGAGGCAACGGGAGGATAGCTTTTTTAAAATAGAAAAAAGGCGTGCGGAATTCTCTTGGTCCAAAGCGGCGCTTGGTTCATCGAGCAGCAGCAAAGAAGGATTATTGATAACCGCCCGGGCAATGGCGACTCTTTGCTTTTCTCCTCCCGAAAGAGAATTCACAATCCGCTTTTGATAGCCATCTAGCCCCACAAGGGACAAGGCGTCCCGCAGCTTCGCCAGGCGCCTCCTTTTTTTGACGCGATAGCAAGACTGAAGGGGCAAAGACAAATTGAACTCCACCGTTTCCAGTTCCAAAAGATTAAAGGATTGGAAGACATATCCGATTTCCTTGAGCCGAAACGCGCATCGCTCCGCCTCGCTCATCCTCTTGGGGTTTTTCCCGAGGATCAAAACATCTCCTTCATAGCCGACGTCAAGCATCCCGAGAATATTCAAAAGCGTGCTTTTCCCGCTTCCGGAGCTCCCTAGTATTCCGAAAAATCCCTTTTTGGGCAGGTGAAAGGAAACGCCTCTCAAAGGCTTTTCTTCCCCGAAGCTCCTTTTGACGTTTTCGCAAACGACGCTTTCATTCATCGCGCAGCTCCTCCGCTAGGCTATTTGCCGTGCTTCTTGAGAGGGGGAGAACGGACAAAAGGGCAACCAAAAAAGCGAACAGAATCAAAAGAAGTTCCAGCAAAAGCGGGCAGCCAAACAGGGCTAAAAGGGGAATGGACACCAAATTCGAGAGGCCAAATTCGGACTGGAAAAGCAAGTTCGCACCCCACTGAAGGAAAGGGGCAAAAACAAGGCTTAGCAAAACAGCGGACAAACAAATGAACAGGGATTCCAAAAAATATAATTTCCGAACGCTTTTTTGACTTACGCCAAGGCTATAAAGAATGGCCGTTTCCTTTTTCCGCAAAATGAAATTGGAACAATTCGTCATAATCAGAATCAAGCAAACACCGGCCAGAGAAAGAGCAGAAAACAAAGACAAGGAAGAGGAAAAACCCCGTGACAGCGCCAAAAAGCTATCCGCGGTGTTCGCCACCTCGCTGAAGAAGGAAAGGCCTCCAGGCGAAAAAGAATGAGAAGAGAGAGCCCTCGCCGCTTGCTTCGTTTTGCAGAAAGCGTAACGGGAATAGCCACTCAAAGGGGAATTGTCGGCGCTCCTTTCCACCATTTGATAGGCCGAAGAGCCATCGCTATCAAAAGAGAAAGACGAATAAAATTCCTCCAACGCCAAATAAGAAAGATAGAGCTTAGGGGTAGCCAAAAAGGGGAAGTCCGGAGCAACGGCTCGGACGTGGAATTCATAGTCAAGCCTCCTTTTGCTCTCTTGCTCATCTCCAGGCAAGGAAAAATCCGCGCCAAAAGAGACAGTTCCTCCTGCTTCGCTTTTCAAATATAGACGCGAAAACTCGTGATTAACCACGCAATAGTCCATTTTTTCTTCAGGTATTTCACCACTTTCCAAAGCAATGCCCCTTTCTTCCAAAGATGAAAAAGAAGGGATTACGCAAACGTTGACAGTTTCTTTTTGAATGCCGTTTAAGTAGAAGGCGGTTTCGCTTGGAAGGAAAAAGGAAAAATTAAGTCCCCATTCGATTTGGTTTTCTTCGTCGAAATCCAAACAGGCGTTGAAGGGCGGACGACTCGTTTCAACCAGTTTAAGGGGCGAGTTGCTAAGCGATACTTTCCTTTTTTCCTGAACTTGGAAAACCCCATATTCGGGAGATTGCTCCATTTGGAAATTCAAAGCGTCTTCATAACCCAAAAAATATCCTATCGACAGCAAGAGGGAAGACACGCCGATCAAAGAAGAAAATAAGCAGAGCGAATTCTTTCCCAAATCTTGGCGGAGGTTCCGCCGCAAAAAGAATCTGGACAGGGTGCTCTTGGCCATCATTTTCTCTCCCCCTCCCAAGGAAGATGCATCGCTTCGGTCAGAAAGGGTTTGAACAGTTTTTCATCATGCGTGACAAGAATCACCAAACGGGTTTGGGAAATTGACTTCAAAAGTTTCGCGACGCTCAGAGAATTCTCTTTGTCGAGAGCACCCGTAGGCTCATCGCACAGAAGGATTCTTGGAGAATTGATCAGCGCACGGCAGATCGCGGTTCTTTGCTTCTCTCCTCCGGACAACACATCCACGCATCGATTCTTTTTGTCCAAAAGGCCGACTTTCCTTAGCAAAGATTCGGCTTCCTGACTTCCTTTCATGGGCCCCTTGATCAACGAAGGAAGCACGACGTTTTGGTAAACGGAGAGCCCCGGGATCAAGTTGTAATGCTGAAAAATAAGCCCCACTTCTTTCCGCCGGAATTCGAGCCAGTCCTTTTCTTGGAAAGAAGCCAAATTCTTTCCCAAATAAAAAATCTTACCTTCGCTGGGCAGCGAAAGCCCGGATAGAAGGGAGAGCAAAGTGCTTTTCCCGCAGCCGGATTTGCCCAAGATGCCAACCATTCCTTTTTCCGGAAAGGAAAAATTCAAATGTCGAAACACCCACTTCTTGGTCGAACCGTCCTTAAAGCACTTCCCCACGTTTTGCAAAACTAAGAAACCCACATTCGCCTCCCTTTAATCCATAAAGGGGAAAAGGGCGAAAAGGAGAAATTTTCAGAGTTCTTCCGTATGGGAACAGACGATTTTCTTAAGGCGTTTGTTGAATTGATCGCGGTCGATCAAAAGCACCTTGCCGCAGCCGAGGCATTTCATCTTTATATCAGCCCCCAGTCGAAGGATCTGAAACCTCTTGCAGTGAGTCGAGCAAGGGTGGCATTTTTTCATTTCGACTTCATCGTAAAGGGAAGGATTCGCGATCACCACGGCTCATCCTCCATCTTCACGGCGGCGGGAACTTTGGGAAGGCCCGGCATCGTAAGGATTTTTCCCGTCAAGGGAATCACGAAATTGCTGCCCGCGGCAAGGCGCACCTCGCGAATGGAGATGGGGAATCCAGCCGGGGCCCCGAGCAGTGTTGGATCATCGGAGAAGCTGGATGGGGTTTTGGCCATGCAAATATAGGCATCTTGGAAGCCCATGGATTCGTATTCTTTCAGCTGAGCTTCCGCCAAAGAAGAATAACGAACTTCGCCAGCGTGATAGATTTCTTTGCAAATCTTCTCTATTTTTTCTTTCAAAGGCAGTTTCAAATCGTAAAGCGGATGGAAGTTTGAAGGCTTTCCTTTCAAAGTGAAAAGCACTTTTTGAGCAAGGTCGGTCGCCCCTTCCCCGCCTTTTTCGTAAGCATCGACGAAGGAAGCAAGATAGCCGTTGTCCTGGCACCACCGTTCCAAAAAGGAAACCTCTTCCTGCGAGTCCTGCTGGAAATGGTTGATTGCCACCACAACAGGGAGGCCGAATTTGGCCATGTTATCCAAGTGGGCCTTCAAATTGCAGACGCCTTTTTCCAAAGCGGAAACATTCGGCTTCTCCAAATCCTCATAGGCCTGCCCACCATGCAGTTTCAGCGCGCGGATGCTCGCAACCATCACGACGCAGTCTGGGTGGAAAGAACCTTCCCGGCATTTGATGTCCAGGAATTTCTCCGCGCCCAAATCCGCACCGAAACCCGCCTCCGTAATCGTGATGGGAGCGAGCTTCAAAGCGAGTTGGGTGGCGAGAATGGAGTTGCATCCATGGGCGATGTTGGCAAAAGGACCGCCATGGACCAAAACGGGGTTGTTCTCAACGGTTTGAACCAAATTCGGCTTTAAGGCCTCTTTCATCAGTTTCATGATGGCGTGGCTGATGCGAAGGTCCTTGATTGTGACGGGTTTCCCTTCCTTGGTATAGGCCACGATAACTTTCCGGATCCGGGAATAGAAGTCGTCTGCGCTGCGGGAAAGGCAAAGGATCGCCATCAATTCGCTGGCGACGGTGATGATGAAATGGTCCTGGCGGGGCGTGGCTTTCGGATCGCCTTCGGAGACGGAAACCGTTCTCAAGGCACGGTCATTCATATCCATCGCGCGGTTCCAGACAATGCGGTTCGGATCGATGTTCAAAGGATTCCCTTGGTAAATGGAATTGTCGATCACGGCGGAAATGAGGTTGATGGAGGAAGTCAAAGCATGCATGTCGCCCGTGAAATGGAGATTGATGTCTTCGCTCGGCCCAATGGAGGCCTTGCCTCCGCCGGTGGCACCGCCTTTAAGGCCGAAAACCGGGCCCAAGGAAGGTTCGCGCAAACAAAGCATCGCCTTTTGGCCGATGCGCCCGAATCCTTCCGCTAAAGCAATCGACATCGTCGTCTTGCCTTCGCCGGCTTTGGTTGGAGTGATCGCGGTCACCAACACGAGTTTCCCGTCCTTCTTGTCTTTGAGGGACTGGTAGCATTCCGGATTGATTTTGGCTTTGTATTTCCCATACGGTTCCAAATCATCCAAAGGAATCCCGGCTTTTTTGGCAATTTCATCAATTTTAATCAGGGACATAAGAGCCTCCTCGACGTTTGCTTAATTATCCTTTTTCACGGACAAGGAAAGAAGACCATCCTGCGATTTTAAATCCGCGAGCAACTCCTCTTCCCCTTTGATCCACTGAATCGGGAACTGGTGGCGGAACCAAGTCATCTGCTTTTTCACATAATGGCGCGTGTTTTCCTTGATGAGGTTTTTGGTCTCCTCCAAACTGGCTTGCCCATCCCAATAGGGGAAGAATTCTTTGACCCCGATCGCTTGAAAAGCATGGCAAGAGCGACCGTAACGTTCCACCAGCCTTCGATTTTCCTCTTCGATTCCGGCGGCGAACATCTCTTCCACCCTTTCTTCGACGAGGGGGTAAAGACGTTCCCGTTCCACTTCAAGCCCATAGAAGCGTACATCGTAAAGGGGCTTATGGGTTTGAGAGGTGTTGACCGCGGAGCGTTTCGTCCCCGTTGCTAAGCAATATTGAATCAGACGCAGGACGCGGCGGCGGTTGTTGGGATGGATTTCCTTCGCCGCCTCTTTATCAAGCTCCAACGCTTTTTGGTAAAGCGATTCGTTATCGAGGGCCTCGTAGGCGGAGAGATCGACGGGCTTTTCTTCCGGGAACTCGTAATCATAAAGCCCCGCCTTGATATATAGCCCCGTCCCACCGGCAATGATCACCGTCTTCCCCAAAGCTTCGAGCTCAGAAATCTCCGCGCGCAAGTCCGCTTGGTATTCGGCGACGTTGTAGTTGGAATCAAGGGGAACGAAGTCAAATAGGTAATGAGGGACCTTCAGGCGCATCGCTTCGCTGGGCTTCGCCGTGGCGATGTTCAATTCTTGGTAAACCTGATAGGCATCCGCGTTCACAACCGCTCCATTCAGCTTTTTCGCCAAAGAGACGGCCAGTTTGCTTTTCCCGCTACCCGTAGGCCCGGTAAGAACCAAAATCATTGCAAAACCGCCCCGATTTTCTTTAGCAGAGGCAAGACGTCTTCTTGGGCGGAACGATAATTCTCGGCGACGGGATGGGATTCGTATTCTTCCTTCAAAGAGGAAAACTCCTTCTTTGCCTTTTGGTATTCCTCGTCCTTCCCCGCGTTGGCGAAGCTCATCATCCTCTTTTGGGCATCTTCCATTTTGGAACGGAGCTCAATCAGGGAAGCGTCTTCTAAGAAGGCTTTCCTGGCTTGGAAGAAAGCGACGACCTCCTCTTCCTTTTGAAGGGAAGAGGAAAGCTTTCGGCAAAGCAAAAGGAGGGGGTCTTGCTGCAGTTCACCGATCATCGAGAAGGCATGGTCCTCCACCACTTTCACCGGAACGATGAGTCCCTTCAAGGAGGCAGGTCCGGGGAAATTGATGAGTTTGTTCGACTCCGTGTAGCCCGAAAGCATGGAGGGGTCTTTTTTGGAGGGGCCGTCAACCAAAACGTCGTAGACCTTGCCCACCATCTGGGAGGAATGGGACATCACCCCTGCTTCGATGACTTTCAAAAGGCGATTGAACCGTTCATGCTTCGTCGAGGCGGGGACATCGTCGACCATCGCCGCGGCCGGGGTGCCTTTTCTGGGGGAATAAAGGAAGGTGAAGGCAGCGTCATACTTCACTTCTTCGCAGAGGGAAAGCGTATCCTCGAACTGCTCCTCCGTTTCGTTGGGGAAGCCGACGATGATGTCGGTGGTAATCGCGCAGCCGGGGATCTTCTCGCGGATTTCTTTCACGAGGGATAAATACTCCTCCCGCGTGTAACGCCGCCCCATCTTCGCAAGGATTTCGCTGTTCCCGGACTGAAGGGGCAAATGAATGCACTTCATAATATTGGGATAGGAAGCGATGACCTCCAGCATGTCGGAAGAGAAATCCCAAGGATGGCTCGTCATGAAGCGAAGGCGCGGGATTCCGGTTTCGGCGACTTGCTTCAGGCAGGTCGCGAAATTGGTCCCGTCATGGAAATCCTTCCCGTAGCTATTCACGTTCTCGCCTAAAAGGGTGATTTCCTGGAAGCCCTCTTCGACAAGGCCGCGGCATTCCGCGACGATGTCCTTCAAAGGGCGGGACCTCTCCCTTCCCCGCGTATAGGGAACGATGCAATAGGTGCAGAATTTATCGCATCCATAAGAAATGTTCACGAAAGCCTTCACGTTGTCTAGACGCGTAGAAGGAAGGTTTTCGAAGACATTCCCCTCCCCCGAGATGATTTGGACCAAATCCTTCTTCCTTTTCAGATGCCCCTCGATGAGTTTGAGGATGTCGGGGATGTTGTGGGTTCCGAAAATCAGGTTCACGTAAGGATAGGAACGCATGATCTTCTGGGCCACGCCTTCCTGCTGCATCATGCATCCGCAGACGCCGAGGATGAAATGCTCCGGGTCGGCGTAGTGCTTGGCTTTGAACTTGCCGATTTCCCCATAGACTTTTTCTTCCGCGTTTTCCCTGACCGCGCAGGTATTGATCAAAACGACGTCGGCCTCTTGCTCATTCTCCGTCCGGCTCATTCCAGCCAATTCCAAGAATCCGCCCAAGACTTCCTCATCGCGGACGTTTCCTTGGCATCCAAAGGTCTTGATGAAGTATTTCCTTCCCTTCCCATAGGCTTTCACCAAAGGAGGAACTTCCAAAGAAGCGGAAAGGATTTCCGCCTTCTTCACGCGGCTCCGCGCTTTTTTCATGTCTGGGAGAGAAAGATAATCAGTTCTTGCCATAGGTTTTTTCCTTTCCGTTGACGTAGAACAAAGGGAAGATGTTTTCGCATAATCCGTTCAAGGGGTTCAAATCCGCGATGACGGCGTTGATTTGGGCGATCCCCTCTTCGGGGAAGCGGAGGCGCGCGGAGGGATCAAGGAGGAGGAAGCGGTCGATGGCGGATTCTTTTTCGGCGCCGATGACGGTATCGAATCCCCCGCACATCCCAACGTCGCTGATGAAGCCCGTCCCCAAAGGCAAAACGTGGGCGTCGTTGGTTTGAACGTGGGTGTGGGTTCCCACCACAGCGCTCAGCTCGCCGTCGAACCCATAGGCGAAGGTTTGCTTCTCCGATGTCGATTCGGCGTGGAAGTCGACGAAGTGGAAGGTCGTTGGCTCTTCTTTCTTCAAAAGCGAGTTCATCGCCTCGAAGGGAGGCGTCACTTCTTCGTTCATGAAAGCCTGGCCCAAGAAGTTGCTGACCCGAAGGCTTCCTTGCTCCGTTTCGAAGACCATGCTGCCGACGCCTTTGTCATACCCAATGAGGTTATAGGGCCGGACCAGGCGATCGGCGTAAGGAAGGTAATGATCGATTTGGTCTTTGGAATGCCAATGATTCCCAAGCGTCACGCAGTCGACGCCGGCTTTGACCAAGGAAGCGTAATCCTTGTAGGAAAGCCCTTTGCCTTTGGTGATGTTCTCCCCGTTGGCGATGACGAAATCGGGGGAGTATTTTTTCCTTAAAAAAGGCAAAAGGTCGGAAACCCCGGCCAAGCCGAGGCTCCCGACGATATCGCCGAAGAAGAGAATCCTCATTTTATTTCGCGGTTTCGATCGCGCGGTATTCGCGGATGACGGATACCTTGATTTCACCCGGATAAGTCATTTCTTTTTCGATCTTGTCCTTTATCTGCTGAGCCATGACGACGGCTTCCGAATCGGAGATTTTATCGGGGATGACCATGACGCGGATTTCCCTTCCGGCCTGAAGGGCATAAGCCTGCTGGACGCCTTCGAAGGATTTCCCAATCGTCTCAAGCTGCTCAATCCTCTTGATGTAAGTTTCCACGGTTTCGGAGCGGGCGCCCGGCCTGGCGGCGGAGAGGGTATCGCCCGCGGCGACGAGATAGGAAATGACGTAACGGGCCTCCACGTCTCCGTGGTGGCTGGCGATCGCGTTGATGACGACGTCGCCTTCGCCGTATTTTTTGGCCAGCTGAGCGCCGAGGTCGGTGTGCTTTCCTTCAACTTCGAAGTCAACGGCTTTACCGATGTCGTGAAGCAAGCCGGCGCGGCGGGCTAAATTGACGTCAAGCCCGAGCTCCCCGGCCATGATGCCGGCAAAGTAAGCGACTTCCATGGAGTGCTGCAGGACGTTTTGCCCGTAGGAAGTCCGATAATGGAGCCTTCCGATGTAGGACATCAGTTCGCGGTTGATGTTGTTGAGGCCGAGCTTATAGCAAGCTTCCTGGCCATATTTCTGGGTCGACTCGGCGACTTCGCGTTTGCATTTGGCGACGACGTCTTCGATGCGGCCCGGTTGGATTCGCCCGTCTTTGACCAGGTATTCCAGAGATCTTCTGGCAATTTCGCGGCGGATGGGGTCGAAGCAGGAAACAGTGATGACTTCGGGGGTATCGTCGATGACCAAATCCACGCCGAGCTGCTGCTCAAGGACTTTGATGTTCCTTCCTTCGCGTCCGATGATCCTCCCCTTCATCTCATCGCTGGGAAGGGAGACAACGGAGACGGTTCTTTCAGTGGCGACGTCTTGGGCATATTTCTGAACGGCCATGGAGAGGAGGTTGGTGGCTTTGGCCTCGACGGTGGCTTTGGCCTCATCCTCTTTGTTCTTGATGTAAGCGGCGATTTCGCTGGCCATCTTGCTTTCCACGCGGGCCATGATTTCGTCGTGGGCTTCTTTCACGGACATCCCGGCGACTTTTTGGAGTTCGGCGAGAATGTCATTAATCTTGGCGTCGAGTTCTTCGCCTTTTTTCTTGTTGGCTTCGATTTCGCGCTCGAGTTGCTCCTTCTTGGCGTCCAAGGAATTTTCCTTTTGGATCAAAGCGGCGTCCCTGGCGTCGATGGATTGCTCGCGGAGGTCGAGCTTTTGCTCTTCCGAGGCGAGCTCGCCTTTGCGGATTCGGATTTCGTTGTCGGCTTTCTGTTTCGCTTCGAAGGCGATTTGCTTCGCGTCGATTTCGGCGTTCTTCGTCAAATGCTCCGCTTTGATTTTAGCGTCGCGCAGGATTTCATCCGCGTTGCGCGAAGCCGCCTTTTCTTTGCTCTTGTTCACAAGGAAGAAAATGGCGAGGGCGATGGCCGCCAGCCATCCGACGATGGCTAAGATGAGGAAGGTAAGAGTCAACGGTTCCATAAACAAAATCTCCTGTATGAGGCACCCAGGCGATAAAGCGAAGTGATTTGCTTACTATGATTGTGAACGAGGAATCTATAAATGAGCGAACCCAAACTTCAGGCAATGGGTGTAGTACCTTAAGGTACTGAGGGTATTCTATCAAGCGTTTCCAAGAAAAAATAGAGCCGATTGAAAGGGCTTTCCCACGAAAAGAAAACCAGTGGGGGCGTGTATTCGTTTTCAAGGAATTATTTCTTTTCGAGGCTCGCGGCGAGGAAACATCCGCTTTCGTCCATGACAACCTCGATGTTCCCTTGGACAAGGGGCAAAAGATAGTCGTGGAACTCCGGGCTGAGGGAAGAAGAGGAAAGGATCCATTCTTTCGGGAAGAGGCGGTTTTTGTTCGCGACCTCGCCGACTTTCACTTTTTTGATTCGGCATTGATAGGGGGAAGAAGAGACTCGTTCAAGGGCGACCATCACGCCGGTTTCGCCGTTTAGTCCCGCAAAAAGGGCTTCTTTCCCCAATAAGGAGGCTTCTTCCGAATCGACTTTGGAAGTCAGGAAAGGATTCGCGCGGACCGGAGTCGACAAAATGACCGTGCGAACGCCGAGGCCGAGTTCCCTGTTCACGAGCTTGCCGAGCTCAAGCGCGGCACCTTCTGGAGAAGCATGCCCAAAAGAATCGTAAAGGGCGAGGGTCTCATGATGAACGGGGATGCCTTCGGAAACCACGACCACGCAGGTGCCTTTCTTTTCGTATTGATGCTGGACTTCCTCAAGGAATTCACGCTCGGAGAATTCGCCCTCCGGCAGATAAATCAAATCCGGATGATAGGGCTTCGGCAGCAAATCGGCGGAAGCGGCGAGCCACCCCGCTTCCCTGCCCATCACCTCGATGATGACGACCTTTCCTTTTTTGTAGCTGTGGGCGTCGATGGAAATCAGCTTCACTTGGTTGATCACGTGCTTCGCGGCGCTTGCGAATCCGGGACAATGGTCGGTGCAGACCAAATCGTTATCGATGGTCTTGGGGATTCCGACAACGCGGATGCCGAGGTCGGAAAGATGGCTCGAAAGTTTGTCGCACGTATCCATGGAATCGTTCCCGCCATTAGCCAAAACCAAAGAAATATGATGCTTTTGCAAGGTTTCTCTGATTTTTTTCCAAATCTTTGGGTCCTCGTGGAGCTTGAAGCGAGACGAACCAAGAAGAACCCCCGGCGTTTGGGGGAGAAGGGAAACCGTTTCCTCGGAAAGGGAAGAAAGGGGAATCAAGCGATCGTCGATGATGCCTTCGATGCCATCGAGGGAACCAAAGACTTCGCCGATGTCGTTTTGCCTTTCTTTGGCGCCGAGAAGGACGCCATAAAGGGAGGAGTTGATGACGGAGGTCGGGCCGCCGGATTGGAAGTAGCAGACGTTGATTTTGCTCATTAGAATATTTTACCAAGGAAGGACAAGAAAAGGGAGCCTTGCGACTCCCTGAATTAAGCGATAACTCCGTCTTCATCGGCTTCCTGAGGCTGGGATTCTTTCCGAATCGCCTCGCGGACGCCTTTGTCGATTTCGTCGGCGATCTCCGGATGCTCTCTGAGGTAGCTCTTGCAAGCCTCCCTTCCGTTGCCGATCTTGTTTCCCTTGTATTCGTACCAAGAACCGGTTTTCTTGAGGAATCCGTATTTGTCGCCGAGGTCGAGCAATTCCCCCTCCCGGGAAATCCCCTGCCCGAAGATGATTTCGATGACGCAGCTCTTGAACGGCGGGGCGACCTTGTTTTTGACGACTTTCACTTTGACCGTATTGCCGATGACGTTGGCGCCTTCTTTGATCGCTTCGGCGCGACGGATGTCCAAGCGGATGGAAGCATAGAACTTCAAGGCCCGGCCGCCGGTAGTCGTTTCGGGATTGCCGTAGACAACCCCCACTTTTTCGCGAAGCTGGTTGATGAAGATGACCGTGCATCCCGTGCGGGCCAAGACGCCGGCGATTTTCCTCATCCCCTTCGACATAAGACGAGCCTGCAAACCGACTTGATTGTCGGACATCACTCCGTCAAGTTCAGCCTGCGGGACAAGGGCGGCGACCGAATCCACGACGATCAAATCCAAAGCATTGGACTGAGCCAGCATTTCGCAGATTTCCAAAGCCTGTTCGCCGGAGTCCGGCTGAGAAAGAATCAAATCGTCGATGTTGACGCCGAGCTTCTTCGCATAATCCGGATCGATGGAATGCTCCGCGTCGATGTAGGCGGCGCGCCCGCCTTTTTTCTGGGCTTGGGCCACGGCTTCTAGCGCCAATGTGGTTTTGCCGGAGGATTCGGGGCCGTAGATCTCGACGATCCTTCCCTTCGGATATCCGCCGACGCCGAGGGCCTGATCCAAAAGCACGGATCCGGTCGGAATCACGTCGACGTCGACCTTCGCGTGGTCTCCTAGCCGCATAACGGCGCCCTTTCCGTAGGCTTTCTCAATGGAGCGGAGCGCTTCCTCCAAGGCCTGGTCTTTCCCGCTGCTCGCGGGCGAAGTGTTTTTTGTCATTGCTGTTACCTCTTACTCTATCTATAAAGGCGGTTCGGCGAAATCGCCTTATTTTTTTCCTTCTTCCGGAGCGGCGGGGAACAAGCTCGCGGCGAAGGCGATCATGGCCTCGACCGTGGCTTTCCGAATTTCGTTGCGGCTTCCCTGCAGATGGAGCGGAACGGTCCAAACGTTCCCTTGATAGGCAAGGCCGAGGAAAACCGTACCGACGGGCTGTCCGCCTTTTTGGACATCCGGGCCCGCATTGCCCGTGCAGGAAACGCAGACGTCGCATCCCAGGGCTTTCCTCCCGCCTTCGGCCATTTCGATGGCGACTTTGGCAGATACGACGCCTTCTTTGTCGATGTCCTTTTCGGAGACATTCGCCAAAGAGACTTTAAGGGCCGGATCATAGGTAATCAAACCGCCGCGATACACCATGCTCGCGCCGGGAACCTCGCAAACCGTGGAGCCAAATAGCCCGGCGGTCAGGGATTCCACGCCCCCGAGTTTGAGGTTTCGATCAGCGAGCCTCTGCAGCAATTCGCGCGCATCAATCATGGTTCTTCTCCTTTAAAACATGCCGATTTTGAATCACGTAGATAATTCCGGAAATCAACGACATCGCCGTCGCGAGGTAAATCAAGCAGGTGGCGATACGGAAATAAGGGTTCCAAGAGGAATCGAAGTAAGAAAAGGGCCACCCATTGAGCATCACGATCGGCAAAGCGACCATTTGGAACACCGTCTTCAGCTTGCCGAAGATGTTGGCGGCCACCACTTCGCCTTTGCTTGCGGCGACGAAGCGCAGCGTATCGACCACCAAGTCTCGAAGGACCATGATGATCACGCAAAAGACGGGAATCGTCAAAGAATTCGGGAGGAATTCCCAGGGAACGGCGAAGAAGATCAGCGAAGAATTCACGAGCATCTTGTCGGCGATGGGGTCCAGGAATTTTCCCAAATCCGTCACCTCGTTCCGGCTTCGGGCCAAATGGCCGTCCAAGGCATCCGTCAAAGCGGCGACGATGAAGACGCAGCAGGAGACTAGGCCTACCAAAGTGATGGAGGTATTGCCCAAAGTCGGAGAAACCCAGCCGAAGAATTTTCCGCCGATCGCCCAGACGAAGAGAAAAACCAAAAGCAACCCGACCAAGAGGATTCGAAGGATGGTGATTTTCGTGGGCAAGTTGATTTTCATAAGCGTTTTATGAGTATCCGGTCCTATAAGCCATGTTTTGTCTAGGACGACAATTTATCTCGGCTTTCGCCGGCTCCCTCCCCTTCGTTTCGGGTTGGGCGCTTCCCCTACCAAATTTGGGTTTCTCGCTTGTGGGGTTTGCCTCGTTTCATCTTGGCGTCGCCGCCAAGCTCGTCTCTGTGGCACTTTCAGGGTTCCCTTCTGCAAGAGAAGTTCCCCCGCCGTCACGCGCTCCCGCGTGCCTGGGGTTATTGATTCCCCCAGCGCAATCACTACCGTCATCACAGGCGGTGCGAGCATGGACTTTCCTCTACCTTGCGGCAGCAGTCGTCCAGACCGGATGCATTTTCATTTGATGTTTTCGGGATTCCCTCCCAAACGCCAAACGGCTTTCTCCAACTTATCGATGCGATTCAGGAGCTGGAGGTTGCTGGAATTGACTTCGGCGGAATCCTTCACCCCCGCCAAACGGGAATTGAGCTTCGCGTTTTCCACCGTCAAGGCGTTATTGGCCTCTTTGGCTTTGCGGAGCTGGGTTTCCAAATCCACGATGTAGCGCTTGCTCTCTTTGTAGTAAGCCTCGAAGGCTTGGTAATCCCGAATGACCGCGTCCAAGTAGGAATCGACTTCTTCGGGGTCATAGCCCTTCACGTTCGGGGTGAATGTTTTGCGGAGGATTTGCTCCGCGTTCAATGAAATGGTTTTGTCTTCCATGGCAACGTTTGAATTATATTCAAAACCCCGCTTTCCTGCAATGAAGCAAGACATCGCCAAGCGGGGCGAAAAGTCACCTACAAAGCGAACACCGGCGAAGGTATACTTCTACTCGTGAAATCGCTAGCGAAATCCCTTCGGGGCTACAAAACCGTCATCTTCGTGGACCTCGAAGGCACGCAGTTTTCTCATGAGATCATCGAAATCGGCGCCTACAAGGCCTATTTGAATGAGGATCTGACCATCAAAAAAGTAGCGCGCCCTTTCCGCTGCTACGTCAAAGCGAAGCGGCCGGTCGGCTCTTTCGTGGAAAAGATGACCGGCATCAGCGAAAAGAAGCTGCGGGAAGAGGGCTGCGAATTCCCCGTAGCCCAACAGGCATTTCGGAAATATGTGGGAAAAGATTGGTTCCGATCAATTTTCTTGACTTACGGCAATCAAGACGCCTTCATGATGCGTTCATCTTTGGAACATAGCCCCGAGGCAAGCGTGGAGGACGTGAGGATCTTCTGCTCCCACAATTTCGACTTCGGGACCTTCCTTTCTTCCTATGTCCGGGACGAAAAGGGGAACGTGCTTTCGCTTGCCCACGCCTGCGAAAAATTGGAAACTCCCTTCGACGGAACGGCCCACGACGCGTTGGATGACGCGAAGAACCTCATGTCCCTTTATTCTGCCTTCGTCGAGAAAAAAGATATCGTCAAAAACCACTACCTTCATATCCTGTCCCAAGGGAAAATGATGACCCCCGCGTTGAGGAAAGCCGCGCTCCGCTTGGCGAAAGGGGAGGATGTCAGCAGTGAGATGTTCCTAGCTTGGGTCCGGGAGGAGTTAGAATGAAATATCCCTCCGGGGTGCGCCCTTTCGCGCAAAGCAAACAGGCGAACACCTTCCGCAAAACGAAGAAAGAAGCCCTCTCCCCCGGCAACCGCGGGATGGATTTCGAAGCGGCCCTCAACGAATCGAATGCCTACTACAAAGAAAAGGGGCTTTGCCTCATCACCAAAAGGCCCACGCCCATCAACGTGGTGAAAGTCGACTATACCCGCGGGGCATTGATCACCCAGGCTTATTTCGAAACGCAATCCACCACCGATTACAATGGCGTTTGCGAGGGGCGTTACATCGATTTTGAAGCGAAAAGCACCCGAAGCAAAACCTCATTCCCCCTGTCGAACATCCCCCCTCAGCAGATTGAGCATCTGAAGGGCGTGATTTCCCAAAACGGGATCGCCTTCTTCTTGATCCACTTCGAGCTGCTCGGCAAAACCTATTTGGTCCCGGCTTCGGATGTCATCGCCTTCTACGAATCCCGCCCCCGTGCTTCCATGCCCCTTTCCTTCATCGAGGAAAAAGGGAAGCCCGTTGATGAGGGGTTCAATCCCCGCTTCAATTACTTGCCCGTTTTAAAAGAAGTGTTTTTTGCGGAGAAAAAAGAGCAATAATCCCGCAAAAAGCATGTTTTGCATTCTGGGTTCCGGCTGTGGCAAATCTCCCTTCCGAAGGAGATGACGCAGTGATGCAGAAGAGCCTGCTCTTCTTTGGGGAATGTTCTTTCTAGAACTTTTTCGATTTCCGTCGGCGTTAGCCCTTCTTTCACGAGACCCAAACGCGTAGATACCCTCCCGACATGGGTATCCACGGGGAAAGATGGCTGATGGAAGCATTCCATCAAAACGACTCTCGCCGTTTTGTTCCCCACGCCGGGAAGCTGGACCAATTCTTCATAGTCGGAAGGGACCGCACCGCCATATTTTTCCTGCAGCTGCTTCGCCATCGCGACCAGGTGCATCGCTTTGCTATGGCTTAAGCCCAAGCTGCGGATCTTCCCTTCGACTTCGTCGGGATCCGCCTCCGCAAGTTCTTTCGAAGAAGGATAGGAACGAAAAAGATCCGGGGTGACGCGGTTGACTTTCTCATCGGTGCATTGGGCGGAAAGCAAAACGGCGCAGAGGCACTGAAAAGGAGAAGCAAAAGCCAAAGAGCAACGCGCGCCGGGGTAATGGCTTCGAAGCAAATGCGAAATCGCGGATGCTTTATTTGTTTTCATCTTCCTTCCACTTCTGCTTCGCCAGTTCGATGGTCTTCTCGATATCTTTGTCCCAATAATCGGAGACTCCGGAGTAGCCTTCCTTTTCAATGTCGCCCCGCTTCCTCGCCGTGCGGAGTTCACGGTCCACGGACTTCATGGTCTTTTTGCCCGCGGCGATCGCGTTTTCCAAAGCGTCCTTGATTTGCTCTTCCGAATAGGCATCGTCCAGCCATCCATCGATGGTATCGGTCTCCAAAGGGGAAAGGGTGCGGTTCAAGCGACGTTCAAAATAAGAATAAAGACGAGATAGCGTTTCCGTGCGGATCGGGGAAGAAAGACTGGCTTTTTGCCGCGAAAGGTCGTTTTGGAATTGGGCGTAAAGCTTTTTCTTCAGCGGCTCCAGCGAAGTGCGCATTTTGCCTTCTTTGGTTTCGTAAGAGAGGTAGCCATCCTTCAAAAGTTCGGCTAAGGATGAGTCGCATTCTTCCGTTTTGTAGTTCATCTTAAGCGCGAGCAAATCCCCCGTGACGAAAGAGTTCCCGCTGCGGAGCAAATGATCGACCATCAAAAGGATGATGACCTGCCTTTCATTGATGCCAAGGCGTTTGTAGTTTTCTAATAGGAGATAGCGGAAGTCCACCGCATCCATCGTCAAATTCGAGGATATCATAGCGAGCCCATTTTACCTCTTTTTCATTTCTTCCTTCACCTTTTCCGGGTTGAGCTTCTCCAAAAGGGGGCGAAGGCGTTCGATGGCCTCCCCCGTTTTGGGTTCGAAGGCAAAACCAAGGCGTTTGGCAAAGCGCTCGGCGCGGAGGATGCGAAGGGGATCTTCTTTGATCCGCGTTTCCGGATCGCCGATGAAGCGGATGATTTTGTTCTTCAAATCCTCCATCCCGCCATGGAAATCCAGCACGTTCCCCTGAGGGTCCAAGTAAAGAGCGTTTATGGTGAAATCCCTCCGCCGGGAGTCGGTCTTTGGAGAAAGAACGAATTGAATGGAACTTGGGTGGCGGAAGTCTTTGTACTCACCCTCTTTCCGGAAAGTAGTGATGTCGATCTCTTGGCCATCTTTTTTCAATTTGATGGAGCCAAATCGAGCGAAGGAATAATCCGCCTCGGGAAGAAAGGCTTTCTCCTGATCCGGGGTGGCCGAAGTGACGAAGTCGAAATCATTGGGGACTTTGCCAAGCAGAAAATCGCGGCATGTGCCCCCCACCGCGTACAAGGGGAATCCGTTGCGGCGGTAAAGTTCGGCGAATTCCAAGAAATAAGGGATATCCATCCCTTGGATGATAACACAAAAAAGGGCGCCCATAAGGCGCCCTTGGAACCTCAAATTTCCTTACTGAAGTTTTTCTTTGAGGGTTTTGGAAGGTTTGAAGACGACGGTCTTGCGTTCGGGGATTTCAATCTTGCTGCGGTCAGCAGGGTTGGTTCCAACGCGAGCGGCGCGAACCTTCTTCTCGAAATTGCCGAAACCAGAGAGCTTGACGATTTCGCCTGCGACGAGGGATTCCTCAATGATGGAGAGGGCGGACTCGACGACGGCTTCCGCGTCACGACGGGAGACTTCGGCTTTGGCGGCAACGGCTTCGATGAGATCAGCTTTGTTCATGGGGTAGTACCTCCTATTTGCTTAATCTTCGACAATAAATTAGCACCTAGATAGAACTTTGGCAAAACTTTTTATAGGGCTTTTGTCGGAAATTTTTAAAATTCCAACCGAATTTTTTACCGATTTTTAGACAATGACAAAAACTGAGGGACTGAAAGAGAATCAAGATATGAGCCATTCACTTTCTCATTCGATAGACAATGGAAATCGGAGTTCCGGAGAAATCGAAGGAATCGCGGAGGCGATTCTCCAAATACCGGGTGTAGGAGAAATGGGCGAAGGCGGGGTTGTTGCAGAACATGACGAAAGTCGGAGGATTGACCCCGACTTGGTTCGAGAAAAGGATCTTCAGCCGCCCATGGTTGAACTCCGGCGTGGGGTTCATCATCTGCGCATCTTGGATGATTTGGTTCAGGATCGAAGTCGGGACGCGGCGGTTGCATCCTTCGTGGGCCCGTTCGATGGCCGGCAGGATCTTGTCGATGCCTTTGCCCGTTTTGGCGGAGACGAAAATGATTTCGGCGAAGTCCAGGAATTTGAAGCGCGATTTGATTTCCGCTTCGAATTCCCCCTGCTCCAATCCCTTCGGGGCGAGGTCCCATTTGTTGACGACGACCACGATGCCCTTCCGGGCTTCTAGGGCGTATCCCGAGACATGGCGGTCCTGGTCCAAAATCCCAGTGGAAGCGTCCAAAACCACGACGGCGACCTGGGAGCGGTCGATGGCGGCCAAAGAGCGGATTGCCGCGTATTTATCGATGGATTCGAAGATTTTTCCTCTTTTGTTGAGGCCCGCCGTATCGATGGCGACGTAATTTTTCCCTTCGACTTGGAAGGGGGTGTCGATAGAGTCACGGGTCGTGCCGGCGATGTCGCTGACGATGACGCGGTCCTGCCCAAGAAGGGCATTTGTGATCGAGGATTTGCCGACGTTCGGCCTTCCGATGAGGCTGAAGGTGATCGCTTCCCCATAGTCGGCGTCTTGCTTATCGGGAATCAGGCTGACGATGCGGTCCAGCAAATCCCCTACCCCAATGCCGTGGGATCCGGATACGGGGATGGGGTCTCCCAAGCCGAGGGCGTAGAACTCTTGGGCGTCGGCGACGCGGTCCACGTTGTCGACTTTGTTGACGGCCAAAATCACCGGCTTCCCGGAACGGTAGAGCATCTTCGCGACGACGCGGTCATCCCCGGTGATGCCTAATTTCCCATCGACGACGAAAACGATGACGTCGGCCTCTTCGATCGCGATTTCCGCCTGGGCGCGGATTTGGACCTGGAAGGGGCGGTTTTCGATTTCGACCCCTCCGGTATCCACCACGCGGAATTTTCGAGTAAGCCAAGTCGCGGTCCCATAAAGGCGGTCGCGGGTCACCCCGGGAGTATCTTCCACGATCGAAAGGCGACTTCCGACCATGCGGTTGAACAAGGTTGATTTCCCAACGTTCGGGGCGCCGACTAAAGCGATAAGAGGCAAGCTCATGCATTCACCCCCAATTTCTTTTCGATGATGGCGAGCACCGCATCCGCGGACTGCTCGATATTGAGGTTCGAGGTGTCGAGCTCGATCGCGTCTTTGTCCTTCATCAGGGGGTCGAAGTCGCGATGGGAGTCGATGTAATCCCTCTTCCGGACGTTCTCCTCCACTTCTTCCAAAGTGGTGGCGATCCCTTTTTGCTTATTCTCTTCGTATCTCCGGAGGGCGCGGGTCTCCACGGAAGCGATTTGGAAAATCTTCACTTGGGCTTGGGGCAATACATAGCTGCCGATGTCGCGGCCATCCATCACGACGTTCTGCTTCGAAGCGAGTTCCCTCTGAAGATGGATAAGCTCCAAGCGAATCGGCTTATAGGAAGCGATGAAGGAAACGTTGGACGAAACCAAGTTCTCGCGAATGGGGGCGGATACGTCCTCCCCGTTGCAGAAAACCTTCCCGTCTTCCGTCAACTCAATATCCACTTTGCCGACGATCGAGCAGGATTGCTCCTCGTTTTTCGGATCAAGCCCGGCTTTGAGAACGGCGTAAGTGAAAGCGCGGTACATCGCCCCTGTATCGATATAGACATAGCCAAGCTTCTTGGCGACGATTTTCGCGACGGTGCTTTTCCCGGCGGCGGCCGGCCCGTCGATCGCGATTGAAACAAACGATGGCATCAAACTTTCCTCCCTTGCAGCAAAAGGAACCAAACGATGAAGCCCACCAAAGTAGCAAGGAAGAAGCCCAAAAGAACCAGATTCCTCTTTCGGATTCTCTTCGCATAAAGCCGATAGGGGCTGTTTTTATCCGAGGATTGGGAGGCGATGGCCTGCTGAACGAAAGCCCCTGGAGCCCTCGATTCCAGTTCTTTCAGCTGCGGATTCTCTTCGGCTTGGGGAAAGCATTCGTCCGCCATGTGGCGAATCTCGTCGCGAAATTTGCGATATTTCTCCATCCGGGTTTCCATGCCCCCTATTCTAAAAGAATAGCGGGATTTTGGAAACGGGAAGAAGCCCAAAGAAGGGCTCGTTTGCTTTTCCCTTTTTCATCTTCTATAATCACAAACGATTTTTGGAGGAAAAAATCAAATGGCTAAAAAAGCTAAGGTTGATCAGGACACCTGCATTGGCTGCGGGCTCTGCGTCGGCTCCCACCCCTCGATCTTCGAGTTCGGGGATGACGGGAAAGCCACCGCCGTCGCCGAAGGCGATGAGGCGGAAATCGAAGACGCCATCGCCAACTGCCCCGTCCAAGCGATCAGCGAAGACTGAGCGAAAGCAAAAAACCGGCCGGTTCCAATCGGTCGGTTTTTATTTTTCCTGCAAAGCCTTGATGAATTTGTCCCTTTTGGCTTCGGAAGAGAACTCCAAGCGGACGGAATTGCCTTTGATTTTGAGCTTTGAGGCACCCACTTTTTTGGCGAGCTCCGAATTGGTTTGAAGCCTTCCTCCCCGCTTCAGCCCCTTCACCCAAGCTTCGGTTTCGCGAACCGAAAGATTTTCTTTGTGGATAATCTCCGCGGCCTTTGAAAGTTCTTCGCCTTTCAAAGACGCAATGGCCCGGGCATGGCCATAGCTGAGCTTTCCCAAACTCACTTCCTCCTGCAAAGCCGGGGTAAGGCTGAGAAGACGGAGGGTATTGGTGATTTGGCAGCGGGATTGATGGGAGAGGGAAGCCAGGGTTTGCTGGGTGTAATGGAACCTCTTCTGAAGGGCTTGGCAAATGAGGGCCATCTCCAAAATGTTGCTTTCTCTTTGGTCGCGGTTATCCGCGAGCAGGATAAGCAGCTCTTCCTCGTCTTCCATTTCCTTGATGACGCAGGGAAGGGAGACGATGCCCGCTTTCCGGGCGCCCAAAAACCTTTTTCGCCCCAGAACGACCTCAAACCGATCCTTCACCGGACGAACGACAAGAGGGTTGAAGACGCCTTTCTCTTTGATGGTCGAAGCGAAATAATCCACGATATCCGGGGCGAGTTTGACCGACCCAATGAAAGAATTGTCGTCCAAAGAAGAAAGATTCACCAAGCGGGCCGGAGCGGATTGGTACTCTTTCTCCATCTCGGCGATGACGTCGTTTTGGGAGAATTTCTCAATAAGATCCTTCAGGCTCGGGGCGAAGGAAGACGCTTTTTTATCGGCGTTCATGGTCGATGACCTCGCGGGCTAAGGCGAAATAGGCGTTCGATCCCGAGGAGGTGGGCCGGAAATGGGTGACGGGGGTTTGCCTAGCCTGCGATTCCTGGATGGATTGGTTCCTCGGAATCGCGGTGAGGAAAGTGGATTCGCGGAACAAACGCCGGACTTCGGATGCGATTTCGGTGCCCAAGACTGTTTTAGAATCGTACATCGTCAGCAAGAATCCTTCGATTTTCAAAGTGGGGTTGAGCCCATTTTGGACATTGGAAATCGAGCTCAAAATGGAAGCGACGCCCTCCATGGCGAAATATTCGCACTGAACCGGAACCAAAACCGAATCCGCGGCCGCCATCGCGTTGATGGAAAGCAAGCCCAAGGACGGCGGGCAATCGAAAATGATGTAATCGAAATCGTTCCGTACTTCGGCGAGGGATTTTTTTAGCAGCAGGAAAGGCTCGGCGATGGCATTCGAATACAAAGAAGCTTCCAAGCCCGCCAAACGAAGATTTCCCGGAATCACGGACAATCCATCAAAGGAAGTGATCTGGATGCAATCTTTTAGAGGAACCTTTCCGGTCAGGGCCTCGTAGATTGTCCTTTTCGCGGTGGTGATATCCACGCCGACGCCCCGTCCAGAGTTCCCTTGGGGATCGAGGTCGACCAGCAAAACCTTCCTCCCCAAGGCCGAGAGGGCCGAAGAGAGGTTGATGGCAGTCGTCGTTTTTCCGACTCCGCCTTTTTGGTTGGCGATGGCGATCACTTTTGGCATAGCCAAAATAATACGTTCCGGTGGAACTTTTTTCAATGTTTCACGTCAAAGAGGCTTCTTGACGATGTCACTCCAAGAACGGGGGAATCCGCTGGGGGTCGCCTCTTTTTTCTCGAAGAAATAATTGAGTCGGATTTCCCCATCGGGAAGAACGTCCTTTTGGGTGGAGAGTTTCGCGAGCCCAAGCTTGTGAATCGCGAATTTCGACTTCACGAGTTCCTCTTCTCCGCGGATGGATTTCATGGCGATCAAGGTCCCGCCCTTCTTCGCCAAGGGGGCCGCAACCTCTAAGAAGATGTTCATCGCTGCGAAACCCCGGGCGGTGACGACGTCGAAGGAGTTGCGCTCCATCCCCATCTCCTCCACGCGGCCAACGTAAAAGGAAACGTTTTTCAGGCCAAGCGCCTTCTTCACTTCCTCCAAAAAGAGGAATTTCTTCTTCGTGGAATCGATGAGGGTGACTTTGCAGGTGGGGAAAGCAAGGGCGATTGCCATGCCGGGGAACCCCGCGCCAGATCCGATATCCGCGACCTTTTTCCCCGCAAAATCGAAGTTTTTCCCAATGAGCAGGGAATCGTAGAAATGCTTTTCGACCACCAAAGGCTCTTCGGTGATCGCCGTTAGGTTCATTTTTTCGTTCCACTCTTTCAGCAAGGACGCGTATTGCTTGAAGGCCTCGATTTGCTTATCGCCCAAGGAGACTTTGCTCCCCGATAAAGCAGCCTTCATTTCTTCGTAGGTCATAATCTCTTCTCCTTTTTGAGAGTCAAAATCAAAATCGAAACGTCCGCGGGGTTCACCCCCGGGATGCGCGAAGCTTGGCCGATGTTCGAAGGCATGACAGCCTGCAGCTTCTGCCTCGCTTCGAGGCGAAGGCCGTCGCAATGGAGGTAATCGAAATCAGGAGGCAAGACCATCGCTTCGGCTTTTGCAAAAGAGTCAGCCTCCAATTCCTCTTTTTTGATATACCCGGAATAGCGGACGATCGTCTCTAGCGCCAGCACGGACTCATCGTCCAAATCGCGGTAGTCGACCATCGAATCCATCATCGCGGCGATGCGGCGGTAGGAATAACGGGGCCTTTTCAAAACCTCGATGCCCTTTTTGCCTTCCGAAGTCGGCTCATCGCCCATCTCTTTCATATAATCGGAAAGGGCGGCTTTGTCGGTGACGTTATTGGAAGAAAGGACGGAGATGGTTTCTTGAATCCTTTGGTATTTTTTCAAGAAGTCCTGATAGCGTTCTTCCCCAATGAGGCCGATTTCATGTCCATATCCCGTTAACCTCGCATCGGCGTTGTCATGGCGGAGCAAAAGACGGTATTCGGCGCGGGAAGAAAGGAGCCGATACGGCTCATCCGTTCCCTTGGTGACCAAATCGTCGATCATAACCCCGATGTAGGCTTCGTTCCTCTTCAAAACGAAAGGCGGCAAACCGAGGATGGAACGCGAGGCGTTGATGCCGGCCATCAAACCCAAACCAGCGGCCTCTTCATACCCAGAAGTCCCGCAAATCTGGCCTGCAACGTACAGCCCTTGGTATTTCTTTATCCTCAAAGTCTGGTCGAATTGAGGCGTCGCGATGGCGTCGTATTCGATTTGATAGGCGTATTTGAGAATCTTCGCTTTCTCAAGGCCGGGAAGGGAATGAACCATCTCTTCTTGGATTTCGTGCGGCATTCCCGTGGAAAAACCTTGCAAATAAATCGAGTTGCCGTTTTCGAATTCGGGCTCGAGGAAAAGCTGGTGCCGACTCTTGTCGGCGAAGCGGACGACCTTCGATTCGATGGAAGGGCAATAACGGGGCCCAATCCCCTGGATAACCCCATTCAGCACGGCGCTGTCCTGCAAATGGGATTTGATGATGTCCAGCGTTTTCGGGGTTGTGTAAATCAAGTAACAGGGAAGCTGCTTTTCAACGGGGACGAATTCCTTCGTCGTGTACGAAAAGCCAAGATGCAGCGAGCTTCCAAGCTGAATCTCGCCCGCGGAAAAATCGATGGTGTCTTTATCCAAACGAGGCGGCGTCCCCGTTTTGAACCGTTTCAGGGTGATCCCCACTTTCCGGAGGGATTCCGAAATCCCGACGGATGAATTTTCCCCATCCGGCCCGCCGGGATGGACATCTTTCCCGGAGATGATCCGGGAATCCATATAGGTTCCCGTAGTGAGGATCACTGCCCGAGAGCGGATTTCTTCTCCATTAGAAAGAACGACCCCGTATACGCGATTTTCATCATGGAGGAGGTCGGTAACCTCCCCTTCTTTGATGGTGAGATTCCGCTGTTTTTTCAAAACAGACTGCACGAATTTCGGATAGCCTTTTTTGTCTTGTTGGGTTCTTAGGCACTGCACGGAAGGGCCCTTCGAGGTGTTGAGCATCTTCACCTGGAGGGGATGGTGATCGGCGGCGATGCCCATCAATCCGCCCAACGCGTCGATTTCGCGAACCACCACTCCTTTGGCCGAGCCTCCGATGTGGGGATTGCAGGGCATGTTGGCGATCATGCTTTCATGAAGCGTCAAAAGCAAAGTTGAAAGGCCGAGCCTGCTTGCGGCATAGCTCGCCTCCACTCCGGCGTGCCCTCCGCCGACGATGATGAGATCGAAATCAAAGTCCGCCATTCTATCCAATGGACCCCGACATATCCATTTTGATCAGTTGGTTCAGCTCCACCGCGTATTCCATGGGGAGTTCTTTCGCGAAGGGCTCAATGAAGCCCATGACGATCATTTGGGTCGCCTGTTCCTTCGAAAGACCGCGGGACATCAAATAGAAAAGCTGCTCTTCCGAAATCTTGGAGACGGTGGCTTCATGCTCGATGAAGGAATCCCCGTTGCGGATTTCGTTCTTGGGGAAAGTATCCGATTTCGAGAGCTTGTCCAAAATCAAAGTATCGCATTCCACGTGGGACTTCGCCCCTAAGGCGGAAGGCATCATCCGAACCGTTCCGCGGAAATTGGCGACGCCGCCATTGTGGCAAACGGATTTGGAGATGATGGTCGAAGAGGTGTTTTTGCCTTCGTGGATCATTCGCGCTCCGGAATCCTGAAATTGGTTCTTCGCCCCGACGGCGATGGTGATCGTCGCTCCTTTGGCGTTGTCCCCCTTCAAAATGCAGGCGGGGTATTTCATCGTGGTCATGGAGCCAATGTTGCCATCGACCCATTCCATGAATCCGTTTTCGAAGACGTTCGCCCTTTGGGTGACTAAGTTCAAGATGTTCGTCGACCAGTTTTGGATGGTCGTATAACGAACGTGAGCGTTTTTCCCAACGACGATTTCAACCACCCCGACATGGAGGGATTCCTTGTTGTAGACCGGCGCCGTGCAGCCTTCCACGTAATGGATGTCGGCTCCTTCGTCGGCGACGATCAATGTCCTTTCAAACTGGCCGGTTTTCTGATTGTTGATCCGGAAATAAGACTGCAAAGGCTTGTCCAAATGGACGCCCTTGGGGACGTAGATGAAAGTTCCCCCGCTCCAGCAAGCGCCATTCAAAGCGCTGAATTTACTGTCGGCGATGGGGATGACGGTCCCGAAGTATTTACGGAATAGGTCCGGGTAGAGCTTGAGGCCCATGTCGCTAGAAAGGAAGATAACGCCTTTCTGGCGAACCTCCTCGAGCATATTGTGATAAACGACCTCAGATTCGTATTGGGTGGACACGCCGGAGAGGAATTTTTGCTCCGCTTCGGGAATGCCGAGCTTTTGGAAGGTATTCTTGACCGTCTCTGGGACTTCATCCCAGTTGTTTTCTTCCGCTTTCGCGACGCGGGTGAAATAGGTATAGGAATTGAAATCGACGAAATCCAAGGACGGACCGAAGTTCGGCATCGGCATCTTCTCAAACGTACGCAGGGATTTCAGACGGAATTCCAACATCCAATCCGGTTCGTTCTTGGCTTTGGAGATTTCGCGAACGACTTCTTCGTTCAACCCCTTCCCCGTGTTGAAAATGGAGACGTCTTTGTCTTTGAATCCGTATTTGTACTCTTCGTTCAGAGCCGAGGGAGTTTCTTTTTCATTTGCCATGGCAGTGCCCTCCTTCGCAGCGGTGCTCTTCGATGATTTTCTCAAACGCGTCCCAGCCAATGGTGGCGCAGTGGATCCGGGCCGCCTGCTTCCCCGTATTCATGAAAGCAAGGGCTTCGTCTAAAACGTCCTTATCATAGGGCTGGCCGATGATCATGTTCTTGTACTGCTCGATGATGTAAAGCGCTTGGTCCTTCTTTTTGCCGATGAGCAAATCGCAGAGGATGTCGGTCGAGGCCGTGGATATGGCGCAGGCGACGCCATTCCAAAGAGCGTCCACGATGACGCCATTTTCCTCTTTTAAATAAACATCGATGTCGTCGATGCAGTTCACAGAGGAGGAATGCGTCGAAAAATAAGAAGCAGCGTCTTCCGGGGAGGCTTTATGCCTGGGGGAAGAATAATGATCCATGATGATCTCCCGCATGATTTCGGGGGTGAGTTCAAATGAAATAGGCATCGAGATAATTTCCTCCATTTTTCACCGCTTCCGCCAAGGCGTCGATATCTTCTTCCGTGGTATAAACGTAGAAGCTCGCGCGGATGGTCGCCGGGGTTTTCAGATAAGTTTGGTTCAGAAGTTTGGCGCAGTGCTGCCCGCTTCGGCAGGCGATTCCTTTGCTGTTTAAATAGGTCGCCCCGTCTTGGGCGAAGACACCTTTGATATTGAAAGTCAGGATTCCAGCTTCGGCGTCTTCGTTGTAAATCTCCGCATTTCCCGTGCTTTTCAGCTTTTCAACCGCGTATTTCTTCAGTTTTCTCTCGTGCTCTGAAACATCATCCAAGCCGAGGTTTTCCAAATATTCGACCGCTTTTGCTAGCCCCAAGATCCCGGCTAAATTCTGGGTTCCGGCCTCAAAGCGTTCCGGCGGAGGCAAGAAAGTAACAGAGCAATCCATATGGAATTTATCGTTGTTCCCGCCTCCGGAAACAAACGGATCCATTTGGCAAAGCAAATCGTATTTCCCATAAAGAACCCCAATCCCGGTGGGCCCCATCATCTTGTGGCCGGAGAAGGCGAGGAAATCGACGTCCAAATCCTTCACATTGGTTTTCATATGGGGAACCGATTGAGCGCCGTCTAGGCAAACCAAAACGCCATGGCGGTGAGCCACTTCAACGAGCTCTTTCGTCGGCTCGACGTATCCTAGGACATTGCCGACCGCAGCAAAAGAAACCAATTTCGTGCGAGGCGTGATTGCTTTTTCAAGGTTTTCCGGAGTAATCCTGCCATCTTCGGAAAGAGGAATGAACCCCACTTTGCAGCCCGTATATTTCGCCAGTTGGAACCAAGGCAAAACGTTGGAAGCATGCTCGGCTTCGGTAATCAACACCTCATCGCCTTCTTTTAGGAACTTCAGCCCATATCCATAGGCAACCGTATTGAGCGAAGCCGTCGCCCCGGCGGTAAAAATCACTTCACGGGGTTCGCAATTCAGGAATTTCGCAATGGTTTTCCGGGCGTTCAAAACCCCTTGGTCCATTTGGTAGCAAAGGTCATAGTCACCACGATGGGAATTGCTGGTTTCGTTTTCGTAGTAATCCGTGACGGCTTTGATGACGCAATCGGGCTTAAACGTCGTCGAAGCATTGTCCAGCCACACCAAAGGATGGCCCTGCATCAGCGGGCGATTGCGAAGCATCGGGAAATCTTTTTGAATCGCTTTCGGATCAAACATTCAAATGCCCCCTTCGATCGCATCGTCGATTTTCTTTTTCAGAGCCTCGTCGTCAAAGAAATTCTCAATTGGCTTGAGATAGCCAAGGGTAAGGAGTCTTTTCGCCGAAGCCATGGGAATACCACGTGAGAGCAAGTAGAACAAATGGGCCTCGTTCAGCTTGCCGACCACGGCGGCGTGGCTGGCGGATACATCGTTCTCATCGATTTTCAAAATCGGCATCGCCTTGGCCAAGCATCCTTCATCGAAGACGATGATCTTGGCTTCTTGGCGGGTTGAGGAATCGCTGGCGCCTTTTTCGATGGTCGAAGTGCCCAGGAAGGAAAGCCTGCTATTGTCCTCAACGATCCCGTAATTGGATACGAGGCCTTTGGTGTGAGGGGCTTGGTGGGTCAGATTCACGTCCACGGTTTTTTCGCTTTGATTGCCGCAGATACTGGCCAAATGCCATTGGGCTTCCGCGCCCTCCTCCAGCAGGTTGATAGAAACTTTCAATCTTCCGGAATTGCCGGAAAAATCCGCAAAAGCGCCCTTAAAGATTCCATTTTTGCGGACATTCACGCGGATTTCCACGTTTGGGAAATCGCGAAAAGCAGCTAGGTTCAGAGATAGTTCTTCGCCTGCTTCGACGGTATATTCCCCCACTTTGATTTCTTGGTCGACCCGGGTGATTTTCATTGCTTCTTTTCCTCAAGGCCGACATGAGCCGCGCAGACGCCGATCGACTGTTTTTGGGAGGACTCTTTTTCGATTTCGATGCCGAGTTCGGTTTTGATCCATTCGTAGCCGTGCTTATCGATTTTCTCAATCAGCTCCGGTCCGCCGCTGACGGCGATCCGCCCATTGACCATCACCGCCGCGCGGGTGGGGTGAATCATCTCGTAAAGGCGGGCGTAATGGGAAACGACCAAGAAGCCGCGGCCCTTTTCCTGCTCTTCGCGGATGGCTTTGGCGACCACCTGCATCGCATCGACGTCCAAACCGGAATCGATCTCATCGAGCAAGGCGAACTTCGGATCGAGGAGCTTCATCTGCAGGATTTCGTTGCGTTTCTTTTCCCCGCCGGAGAATCCTTCGTTCAGGTTGCGCGTGCTCATCTCGAAGGGAATGCCCATTTCTTTGTAAGCCGTCTGCACCTTCCCGTAGAACTCGAAAAGCTTCATCGGCTTCTCGCGGTGGGCATTCATCGCGGCTTTGAGGAAATCCGCGGAATTGACGCCGGGAATCTCAGGGGGATACTGCATGGCCAGGAAAAGACCAGCCTTCGACCTTTCGTTCACGGGCAGGGACAAAACGTCGACATCATCAAGGGCGATGCTTCCCTCGGTGACTTGGTAGTTCGGATTGCCCATGATCGCGGCCAGCAAAGTGGATTTGCCATGGCCGTTAGGGCCGAGCAAAGCGATGGTTTCCCCCTCCTCCAAAACAAGGTTCACGCCTTTGAGGATTTCGACCCCTTTGACGGCGACATGCAGGTTCGAGATGGTAAGTTTGGACATAAAACACTCCTTGGGTAAGGCCAAACTATTCTAGACGGGGAAAACCCCTCGGACAACAAAAGCGGTAAAAATTCTCTCAAAGATATAATCTTTGTTGCATTTTCGCCGTTTTCCCTCAAAAACGAGGATTTTCTCCGATGGCAAGGGATGTTTTGCCCCCTAAAAATGTTGTTGTAAGAGGAACTCTTAAAGTTTATCATTTATCCGCTACGTTTCAGACGAAGGAGGAACGAGTTTTTTATGAAGAAAGCCAAACTCACCCTCGCTCTTGTCTCAAGCCTCACCGCAGTCATGGCTCTGTCCGCCTGCAACGAGGTCACGGCAAAAGACGGGGTGGTGCTCACGTTCACGGACAACAGCGGCCAGCGTTACGAATACAAGGCCAGCGAGCTTCTCGACAGCTACGAGCAAGGGTCCAGCGCAGCCAGCACCAATTTCGCCAAGGCCAAAGAGGTTTTGATCCGCAAGTACTACGAAGAAAAGGGCGGATCGACTTTGGAGCAGCTTAAGACCAAAGCGCAAAACAGCGTCGATTCCATTAAAAAGCAGGCGCAAACCAACCACAACAACAACGGCACCAGCTATGCCGCTGAGTTGGAGACCCTTTTGAAGAGCAACAGCGTTAAGAACGTCTCCGAGCTCTTCGAAAGCAAGCTTTACTCTTTGGAGCAGGAAGACTTCGACCGCCAGTTCAAGAACGACTCGGCCGTCGAGGCGATGAAGACCGGCAAGGACAAAGACGGTTCCGCCTACTTCCCCTATAGCAGCGAATACGGCCGCGGGTCCAACGGGTACTTGATCGAAAAGACCCCGTACCACGTTTCCCACTTCTTGGTGAAGTTCAGCTCCACTTCCCATTCGGAAGCCAGCGAGTTCACCATCACCAAAGCGGAATCCCAGAAGATTTCCCAGGCCGTCAAAGCCTTCGCCGGCGCCAGCGGCTCCGACGGAACCACCGCATCGGCCACCCGCCAATCCTTCGGCGACATCTGCTTCACCCTTCCCTCCGACGACACCTCGGCCACCGATTACGGCGACCTCGGTTTGATGGAAGAAGGCTGCGTCTCCGAATTCCGCCTCGGCGTTTACGCCTACGATGCCCTCTATAACCAGAAGCACACCGCTTCCGGATCCTATGCCTCGAGCACCCCGGACTTCACCGGCAACACCGACGAAGTGGAAATCCGCGAGCACGTTCTCCCCAGCAAGACCGATACCTTCGGTCCCAAAGCGAAGAACACCCGCGAATACTTCGAGAACCTCGGCATCGGCACCATCCCTTATGGCGCGGCAGTCGCCCTTGGCTATGATGACGTCGCCTCCGACCCGAACTTGGCCTACAAAGTCAACGAAGGGTCCGCCACCTATTACCCGCGCAACGTCTTGTTCAACAAATACTTCAACAACCGTTCCGTCGCCGTCATCGTCCCGGAAGAAATCCCCTTCAACGAACAGTACGAAGAATACAAAGCCGGCAAAGACATGACTGAGGATGAAGCCGAAGCCTTCGTCGCGGAAGAAAAGAGCAGCTTCGACCAGAACAAAGGCTGGTACCGCGGAACCTACAGCAGCAAATACGCTCAGCTGCCCGGATTCTCCGTCAATACTTCCGACATCCTCGACATCAAGTCCACCTCCGGCCAGCCGGAAAACGTCTTGACCAACGAGCGCGGCCAGATCATCCTCGCCGTCAAGGCCAGCAACAGTTCCGGCAACGCCTATGAAGGAATCCACTTCATCGTCGTCAACCGCTCCGCCTTGGACAACTACGTCAAGTACGACGCTTCCGCCGAATCCGGACAATCCCGCTACACCGTCTACGAGAACCTCGAAGCGGCTCAAGCGGCCGGCTACAGTGAAACCAACGGCCAGTCCACCGCCGACATCACTTCCTTGTCCGACTACTTCACGGTCAACATCCCGAGTTCCTCTTCCTTCCCGACCTATAACGAGAACAAGAGCAAGTCGACCTTCGTCAACCGCGTCGTCACCAGCGACAAGAACTACACCGACAAGGCCAACAAGATCTCCGAGGCCGTGAAGAACTATAACTCCTCGGAAGACACCTACGAGTTCCAGTCCCTCATCGAGGACGAGCACCTCACCTTCTCCACTTCCGACCTCGGGCAGCAGGTTGAAAAGCTCATCAAAAACTACATCACCTTCACCCGCGAGAAGAACCACGAAGATGAGATCAAGAAGCTCGATGACGTCTGGGACACCTACGCCGAAGCCATTGAGAGGCAAAACGAAGACCGCAACATCGGCGACGGCCGTCAGAGGCTGATCTCCGAATGCGTCGCCATCACCTATCTTGGCAACAATGCTAAGAACGGCGAAGAAATGTACGGCTACGACAACGTGAATAAGAAAGGAGGCATCGGTTATGATGGCACAAAGTAAACTGAAAAAATTCATCTTGGTGCTGGCCACTTCGGCCACGATCGCCCTCGCTTCCTGCGACGACATCGAAGCCAGGATGACCGGCGATCAGGAAGATGCCCCGATCCTCGTTGATAACAACAACAAGAAAGTCGACATCTACCACAACGAGATGAAGGAGATCTACGACGCCTTGGTCACCTCCGGCGACACCAACTCGGAGAAGGTGCTCAACAACATCCTCCTCATCATCGCCGAATCCAAGTTCGGATCCTTCTATCCGAGCGGCGACTTCCAAGGCCTCTATGCCTTGGCCACCTCCGGCAGCGATGCGGACATCCTCAAATTCGCCGCTACCCACGAGGTCTATAAAGGCGATGACGACGCCCACACCATCGCCAACGTCAAAGACTTCACCAATTCCCTCGTCGCCACCATCCAGAAATCCTTCTGGAGCACCGTCAAGAACTCTTCCTACCAAGAGAGGAACTACTTCATCGAGAATCTCTTCTACAAGGCGGAAAAGGCTGAGCTCTACGACTTCTCCAAGTTGGATCAAGGCAAAATCGACGCCATCGCCGCCAAACGCGTTGCCATCGACGGCGCCGATTCCTATCTGGACGTCGACAAGTACTTCGCGGAAGACTGGATCCATTCCTATCAGGATTACATCCAACGCTCCATCCTCCAAAGCGCCTATCGCAAAGGGCTCGTCGAAAACTATTTGATGAGCAACAACTACGGCGTTCTCGGCCGCTCCTACGCGCGCAAAGTCCAATATATTGCGATTAAGGACGAGAACAACGGCGACCACCTCGGCTCCTTGTACCGCCTCTACCACGCCTACGCGACCGAAATCCTTCAGAAGACCAATGAGCAGATTGGTGCGGATGCTTCCGTGACCGTCACTCCGGAGCTTGGGGAAACCCTCCGCAACCTCCACTTCTTGGATAAGCTCTACCTCGGCTACTTCACCGATCAAACCAGCGACGCCTGGAAGGTCGCCAAGCACGTTTATAGCGTCGCCGGGTTCACCTTCGACGAAGCCACGGTGAGCAACGGCGAGGGCGAAGCGATTTCCAAGCCTTTCTACAAAGAGACCAAATACGGCAAGCTCATCCTCGACTACCGCAAGCAGGCCACCGACCGTTGGCACGCCAATGAGTCGACCACCGACTTCACCTCGTCCAACTCCTACACCAAGGAAACCGGATTGCAGATCGAAACCGATTCGATCGTCGCTTCGACCAACGTCACCCAGGGCTGGTACACCTCCAGCGGCCTCTCCGACTTGGCCAGCGACTTCAAGACCCGCTTGTTCAAGATGAACGTCGCCAACGAGCTCGACACTGAAGCCGACTACGACGCCATCACCGGGCGCGACGATGGCTCCTACACCACTCGCCTCAAGGCCGACGGCAAATATTACTTGATGCCGGAAACCTACGACGATTCCTCCGCGGAAGCCACCCCCTACGTCCTCTACGATTCCTCTTCGACGACTTGGTACATCATCCGCATCGATGAGGCCGTCAAAGCCAACAAGCTCGTCAAAGGCGGGGACAACTACTACGACAACCTCGACGCATCCTACCGCGCCGGCAGCGAGACCGCCAACCAGATCGCCCTTCAAATCGCGGGGCTCCTCGGCGATTCCGACACCTATAAGAAAGCCGCCAATCAGCATTACGTCGAAGAAGCGGCCATCTCCTTCCACGATCAAGACGTCTACGATTACTTCGAAAAGACCTTCCCCGATCTCTTCGACTAAGCGTCCATCCACGGCGGCCCAAACGGGCCGCCTTTCTTTTTGGGGATAGTCTATAATCAAAAGGAAAGAAGGGCAGGAACATGAAAGACGTATTCTGCAAAATCATCGATGGGGAAATCCCCAGCACAAAGGTCTACGAGGACGACGACGTCCTGGCGATCCTCGACATCTCTCAGGTCACGAAGGGCCATACCCTCGTCATGCCGAAAAAACATTACGCGGACATCCTCTCCACACCCGCCGAAACGGTTCACAAAGTCTATGACGTCGCCCAAAGGATCGGGCAGGCCATGGTTGGAGTCTTAGGCGCGAAGGGAGTCAACATCCTCACCAACGCCGGGGAAGTCGCTGGCCAAAGCGTCCCCCACTTCCACGTGCACGTCATCCCGCGCTACGTGGGCGGGGAAGGCGGATTCCAAATCTGCATGAAGAGTCAGGACATCACTTCCATTGATCTTCCTCGCCTTGCGATGTCGATCCACGACGGGATCAAATAAGAAACGACATGAAAAATCCCTTCCCAAGCAAGGAAGGGATTTTTTTCGTTATCGTCCTTATTTCTTCAGGACCGCGTTTTCCTGCTCCACGGTGAGCCCCGGATCGGCGGGATCGACGGAATAATAAGGATAATAGAAGCTCCTCTCGTCCATGGTGAAGAGCTTCAAGGTGGTTTCCCCTTTCTGAATGCTCCCGAAGGCTTTGTCCAGGATCATCATCTTCGCATCGAAATCATCGATCATGGAAACCGCGAGAGCCTCGCGGGTCAAGGGAGGAATCGGGGAACCGAATTCGGCCTTACCGTGATGGGAAAGCAGCATATGCTGGAAGCAAACCCAAAGCTCGTAACGGTGGAATGCCTTCTCTTCTTCCTCTGGGGTGGGGTTTCCGGAAAGGGGGTAAGCATCGTATCCAAGCCTTTTCCCGGCTTCGCGGACGATGCTGGCCCCAATCGTGAGATGGCCAAGGAGTTTGCCTTCCAAGGTATAAACCGTGGCCTCGGGCCCGGAAAGTTCAATCGTCTTGCCCAAGTCGTGAAGAAGAACCCCTCCGATGAGGACGTCGCGGTTCAAAGAAGGATAGACCTTGGCCAAAGAAGCGGCCGCATCGGCCATGGTGAGGGAATGGTAAAGGAGGCCGCCCACGTAATTGTGGTGGTTTTTGCTCGCCGCGGGCCAGCTGAGGTATTTTTCCTTATAGCCTTTCAAAGACTCGCAAACGAGATTCTTCACGTCAGGGTCCTCGATGGAATCCAAATAAGACTTCAGTTTCAGGACCATTTTGTCTTTGGCGACGGGGGCGTTGGCGACGAACATCGACCAATCCACCCCTTCTTTGCTCACAGACTCCGCCCCGTAGATCTTCATCTGCAGCTGATCGCGGTAGGAAAGGACGTCCCCGTCGATGGAGACCAGATTCCCTTTTTGGAAGATATCCTCATCCTCCGGGGCGACGTCCCATTTCTTCCCCTCGATGGTGCCCGAAGCATCCTGCAGGGAAACCGAGAGATAACGCTTTCCCGTATTCCCCGTTCCCGTTTTGCAATCGGTGACCAAAAAGAGGTCTCCGTCGACGCGGGTTCCGTTCCTGAAATCGTGAATCATGGTCAATCCTCCTCCCCGCTTAACGCGAGGATATCCTCGTAGCGATAGCCTTGTTTGAGAAGGTAAGCGACGACGCGCTTCTTCTTTTCATACCCCTCATATTTCCTGCCGTAGCGGATTTGGGCGAGCTCATAGGCCGCACGGAGCCTGGCTTTCTCGTCCTCCACGTCGTTCAAGGTGACTTCCTCATTCGCGGCCTGTTCGGCGACTTCTTGGGAAAAGCCCCTTTCCAGCAGGTTTTTGACGACCTTCGCCTTTTTGGACAAGTTCGTCGCGCGGGCGTATTTCCGGTCGAAGATGTTCGCCGCTTCGCGGGCTTTTTCCAACTCGATTTCCTCAGGGAAATCCAAAGAGGAGAGAATCTCCTCGCGAATCCCTTTCTTCTTCAGTTCGAAGAGGACGCGCCTCTTCCCGAGGCAGCGGATTCTGGCGACGTCTTCGGCGTAGGTTTTGGCGTAGCGCTTATCGTCCAGCAGCCCTTCTTTCTCCAGCCTCTTGCAAATGGAAGAAGCCTGCGCGGGGGTCGCCCCTTTGTCGAGAAGTTTCTGCGAAAGGACAAAGACCGTGTAGTTCTGCTTTTCCAGAAGCGAAAGAGCCTTGTCGTAATATTCCTCTTCCTGCTGCAAAGAAAGCAAATCCGCGGCTTCTTTCTCCGTGAGAGTTTTCCCTTCATACAAAGGGGACTCGGTGAAAGTGGATGGGGAAAGCTTCCATTTCTCCCCGGAGGAGAAAACAACGACGACGGAAGAAGGCTTCTTTTTGATTTCCTTGATGGTGAGCTCACCAGTTTGATTTCCAGACACGGGTGTATACCTCCTTCGCGTTTTGGTAGAAACGCTCCATGGAATAGGGGTCGATGGCCTGCAAAGCCGAATCAATGATTTTCCTCTTCTTCTCTTCCGGCAGGTCGAGCAAGAAAGAAAGGTGGTCGGCGAAATCCTGCTCGTTCTTGAAGAAGAATCCCGTCTCGCCGTCTTTGATGGTTCCGATTAAGTTGTCGTCGAAACGCGCGAGCACCGGAAGCTCCGCCGCCATGGCTTCCATGAAGGTGAGGCCTTGGGTCTCCGTGATGGAAGCGGAGGCGAAGCAATCCCCCAGGTGATAATAACGTTGGGTCTCATCCGGCCTGCAAGGCCCGGCGAAGATCACGTGGTCGTCGATGCCAAGGCGGGAGGAGAGCTCTTTCAGTTCCTTCTCCGCGGGCCCCCAGCCGACGATGAGGAATTTCGTGTTGACCCTTTGGGGCATCTCCAAGAATTTAGCGTAACCCCGAAGAAGAACGTCGATGCTCTTCTCTTTGGCGATGCGTCCTAAGGAGAGCAAGACGAAGTCGTCAGGGGCGATGCCGAATTTCTGTTTGAGAGCCTCCACGTCCTTGGGGTCCTTGTTCTTTGGCGAGAAGCGGTCCAATTCGATGCCGGTCGGAATCACCGCAACGTTCGAATCGATTTGAATGGACCGGAGGTAGTCTTTGATTTTCTCGCTGGGGGCGATGAAGGCCCCAAAGCGCGTCGACTGCCCTTTAAAGTAGAAGCGGATCACGTGCCGGGCAACGCGGTCGAAATGGCCATGGGTGAAATAATAGGCGTAATCCTCAATCATCGTGTGGAAGGTATACACCATCCCGCAATGGAATTTGCTTGCGACGATCGTGCCGAATATCCCGACTCCGACATCGGTTTGGCAATGGACGATGTCGGGTTTGAACTTCTCGATGTAACGCATGGCTTGCTTGGAGTAGAAGCCGGACATGCGGTAGCCATAGAGTTTTTTCAAAAGCACCCCAGGGAGGCGAAGCACGCCATCCTCGCAGGTCACCTTGTTGGAAAACGGATTGGTCGTGACGACCAAGCAATTGTCCCCATGAGCCACCAAAGTCTTTCTCAGATTGAAGGTGGACGTGGCGACCCCATTGATCTCTGGGGGATAGGTATCCGAAAACAGGGCGACGTTCATCAGATTTCCAAGGATTCCCAGGAATCCTTCTCCTTTTTCTCTTTCTTTTTCATCGCCTTCTTAACTTTGGCGGCTTTCACTTTTTGCCCAGGCTTTTTCTTTTCTTCTTTCGACCCTGCTTCTTTCGTGTTTTCTTGTTCCAAGAACGAAGTGTCTAAATCCGAAAGGTCATCGGGAACCTTCGGCTTCTTTTTCCCAAAGATGTTCCCCGTAGTCTCGCGGAGCTTCTTTTGGATTTCCTTTCGCGACAAAGACGCGGTCTCATACATCGTATCCGCCGAACGCTTTCGCTCATCATAGGTTTCAAGCTGCAACGTAACGAAGGTCTCGCGGTTCGCATAATGGAACGATTCCTTCGGCCTTGATTTATAGAAAGCGGCGACCAGCCCAGAGATCATCATCACAACATGGAAGGTCGCGGTCCTCCACAAGATCATGGAAGACGAAATCAAAACCTTGTCGTTGCTGAAGAAATTGCTGAAGACGTAAGTATAGAAAACCTCGGAAATTCCGGCGGAGCCCGGCAAAGGAATGATGCCCGTCACCATTTGATGGAAAGAGTTCAGGAAAGCCGCGTCAAAAAGCCTCACGATGGAGAAGCTCTCGTTCATCGTCCCCATGGCCAAACCCGCCAAATAAGGAATGCAGAACCGGCAGAAAAGCATCAAAAGGAACAGCAGAATCTGCAAGACGACGACGGGGATGTTCGCCTGAAGACGGCGAAGCTCTATTTTGAAGTTCTCAACCTGAACCCGAAGGCTTTCCCTGGTCTTATCGGGGTTTTTCAGCAAATGGATTTTGCCCAAAAACCCAACCACATAGTGGAGGATGAAGTTGTGGATTTTGTGGCTGTAGCTCATCAAAAGCAAAAACAAGATCACGGACGCGTTCAGCAAGAAGCCGAAGATGATCAAAGGAGTGGTTGGGATGCTTACCGACCATCCGAAAAGTTCGAAGCTGATGCCGGGTATCGTCATGATGGAGCGGAACTCAAAACCAAAAGCGATTAAATCGAATAGGATCAAGGCGCATTGGTAAAGGATGAACCACATGACCATGATGGAAGCGCCGCTGGAAACGGGGATCCCTTGGCTTTTCATGGTGTAGGCCTGCATAACCTGGCCGCCGCTTGCCCCCGGGGTCACGTCGCTGTAGAACTGGCCGATCAAAGAAGTGGCCAGCGCTTGGTGGTATTTATAATTCCGGGTGTACAAACGGCAAAAAATCAAAATGATCAGGGCATCAATGAGATAAGAAAGCGTCACGACCCCGGCGATGATCAGGATGTAAACCCATCCGTTGACGCTTTTGAAGGCGCTGCCGAGAGTCCCGACGACGGTGTCGAACTGATCCCAAAGGGAGATCATCAAAGAAAGAACGGTCGCGATCAGAACGATCACGATGTAGACGATGTAGCGAAGCAAACCGTTCTTCTTTTTCTGTTTTGGTTCTTCAACTGGGTAGGAATCGCCGCTCATACACTCCGAAGTATACGCCACCTCTTCCTTCTAAGGAAGGAAGGGCGAAAAGGAAAGATGGCCGCAGAAATCAAAAAGCCCGCAAATCCGCGTCATTGAATCGTTTTCGTCGTCAAATCGATGTCTAATTCATCGCCGTAATCTTTGGGAGAGAAGGGATTTACGATGTGGACTTTTTCGCCCCTGGAATTGTTGTAGATCGATTTTGAGGTCTTTGCGGCGAAATTGACGACGGTCTTCATCCCAATCAAGTTCCCCATTTCGCCGGCGTTAACATCATCGGTTTGGGTCAACCCGTGCTTAGAAACCATCAGGCTAGGGAAATTGAAATCGAGGAGGTAGCCCGAATACTTCTTTCCTCCATATGCCTGATTCCACCTCATCGGGGATTCCTCGGGGGTAACCTGGCCCGGTTCGAAGACGAACAGCTCATGCTGGTGCCCGGCCAAAAGCATATCGACGTCCATCCGATTGAGCCTCTCCACAACGGCTTTTTTGCTTTCCACGTGGTTCTTCCGGTAATTGATGAAAGGGAGGGGGATATGGCAAATGAATAAGCGATATTGGGCCGATGCGAAGTCGCCCTTGGCGATCTCTTCGTCGAGGAAGGCAATCTGTTCCTTCCGATAGTCTTCGAAATCCGCGGTTCCATAATATTCCCACCAATCGTCGTCGTGGTCCTCGCCCCAATCCAAAACGCAGCCATAAAGGCCGCCAAGGGTGAAGGAATAGTAGAATTTCTCATTTTTGCTTCCGACGTAACGATAGAGCTTTTCGGCATACCGCCCTTTGATTTCGTGGTTCCCCCGAGCATAGAGCACCGGTTTCGCGCCTCCGGTAATATCAAAGGCGATGCGATTAATGACGTTGGCATCGTAATGGGTGTCGAGCATCGAAACGACGTCTCCGTTGAGAACCAGCAGCTCCAAATCGGGATCCCAAGACGCGGCTTTCGCCGCTCCTTTCCGATCCAAATGGATATCGCTGAGGGCGTAATAATTAAGCCCATCGCTCAAATCGACCGGGGTAAAAGAGTAGGTTTTGGAGATGTCATATCCTTTAAACGCGCCAAAAGGGCCCCGATAAAGAAAGTTCTGGGCGTGAATCGTATAGGATTTTGCCGAATCCAAAGCGGTTTGAGGGACCGAGATTTTATGCACTCGATCCGTGCTCTTTTCGCTTCCTGCATACAAATCAAAGTAGGACGTGCCACCGATTTCGACCCAACCAAGGCATTTTAGGTGCGAAGAAAAGACGATTTGATACGTATCTTCGACGACATAGACGACCGGCTCATAGGAGATGGCGTTGATGCTAAAATTAGCAATGGCGGCCAAACATCCGGTCCCCAGCGCCCCAATGAGGACGAAGCGGAACACTTTGCTCCTAGAAAGGGGGGTCTTAGGCAAAACGAACAAAAGGAACAGAACGATCCCGATAACAAGAAGAACGCCGAGAATATTCGCAAAATCGAAGAAAATGTAACGGGCATAGTCGATGGCCCCGAGAGCGAATACGGCGACAATCACGGCGGTGAAGACCGAATCAATGGGGAAGAAGATATAAGCCCAAAGCACTTTTTTCTTTAACGCGAAGAAGAAAACGATGTGCGCGACAGCGACGGCCAAAAGCAAAACGAAAACATAGACTGGAAGGTAATAGATGAAGGCGTTGTATCCTTTTTCATATCCAAGCGTCTTGGAAATCCCGGACCAGCAAGGCCGCATGGCGAAGAAAAGAAGCGCGTTGAAGCAAGCAATCGCCAAAGAGGCGATGCGGAAGATCCTTCCGACGACAGAGCTTTTCATAAATTTACCTCGTTTTCCCAAGTATAATACGGTTCTTACGTCGCTGACAAAGCTTCAATGACGCCTTCCTGATAGGGCTTTCTTTCAATTGGCTTCACCCCTTTTCTTCCAACGCTCCTACAATGGGGCCGGAAAAAAGGAGCTTAGCATGAAAAAAGTCCTCTATCTCATCCTTGAAAATGGAAATGAAGCGCTCTCCGTTTTCGACTCGATCCGCGCCGCGGGATATAACGGCACCTTAATGCGCACCGCCTCCCTACGCCATGCCTTGGACGACGATCAGCCAGAAGATACCCATTTCTTCTCTTTGGCGGCTTATGAGCACTACCACGATCACGGGGAGGCGATGTTCGCCCTCTTCGTCGTCGATTCCGAAAAACTCGCCGATCTAAAACAAATGATTCGTCAAAAAACGGATTCGTTCCACAAAATCGCGGGCGGGATGTTCTCCCGCAACCTTGAGGATTACGAAGGGTCCTTCTAATCAATCTTATGGCTATCGATTTCTTTTCCGTCACCCTTTATGTGGCGGCCTTGCTTTTGATGGGGCTCCTTTCTACTCGCCTCATGAAGGTTTTCCATCTCCCAAACGTCACCGGCTACATCATCGCCGGGATCCTGATGGGCCCATTCGTCTTCGGCCTTGCCTTCGTCGATTGGAGCCAAGTCCATTCGTTCTCTGACGTCGCTAGCCCAACCCTGAACCCCATTTACGTCTACGTCCACGGTCAAGCCGGCGGGAACGATTACCTCAGCTGGATTTCCTCCATCGCCTTAGGGTTCATCGCCTTCTCCATTGGCTCCTCCTTCAAATTGAGCGCGATCCGCTCGGTCGGCAAGAAAGTCATTTGGATCACGATCCTCGAATCCGGGCTCGCCTCCGTCGTCGTCGTTTTGGGCCTGTTGATCCTGCACTTCATCTTCCCGGAATCCGTCGACATGCCTTTGGTTCTCACTTTGGGGGCCATCGCCGCCGCGACCGCCCCTGCCGCCACATTGATGGTCGTCAAGCAATACAAAGCCAAAGGCCCCGTGGTGAGCACTTTGCTCCCGGTCGTCGCCTTGGACGACGCGACCGCTCTGATTTTCTTCGCGATCCTCTTCCAAATCGCCAGGACCCTTGCGACCGGGTCTTCATTCGACCTCTACGAAATGTTGGGGAAGCCCTTGATCGAAATCGTCGTCTCCTTGGCGATTGGGGCCGTTTTGGGTTTCCTCATCAGCTTCGCCAACCGCTTCTTCAAGTCGCGAGCCAACCGCATCAGCTGGGCGATTTTCTCCATTTTCGCCAGCGTGGGCCTCTACCAGCTTTTCCGGCTTCCCCAGGCCGGCGGATTTGAGCTTTCTTCGCTGCTGATGTGCATGATGTGCGGAGCGGTTTACTGCAATGCCGTCCCCGATTCCAACCGCACCTTCGAATTCATGGACCGCTTCACCTCGCCGATTTACATGCTATTCTTCATGATTTCCGGCGCCTCCTTGGATCTGACCGTCTTCTCCAAAGGGTACCTCATCATCGTCATCGCTTTGGTTTATCTGCTCTGCCGCGTCCTGGGCAAGTGGGCCGGCGCTTTCCTTGGGGCCGAGATTACCAAAGCCGAACCGACGGTCAAGAAATACCTGGGCTTCACTTTGGTTCCTCAAGCCGGGGTGGCGATCGGATTGGCCACCACCGCTTCCACATTGTTCGGCGAATCCAACATCCCCGAGATCCAATCCATCGGGGCGACGATCGTCGCCGTCGTTTTGACCAGCACCTTAATCTACGAGCTCACCGGACCCTTCATCACCAAGATCGCATTGGAAAAAGCCGGAGAGATTCAACTCCAGCCGGCCGCGAAAAAATAAATCCCATTCCTAGAAAAAAGCGGACCGTTTGGTCCCCTTTTTTCATTCGCCTTCGCTCTTTTGCCCTTCTAGGCCAACCGTCTCGGTGATCGGGAGGGAAAAGAGAATGCCGTTCCCTTTCGAGGTAAGGCCGGCTTCCTCGTAGATGACCTTCATGATACGGTCGCGGTCGGAGGAATCGACGACCATATAGACCATGTCCTTCTCCGGGGTGAGGGTGATGCCGTAGAAGGAAGCCATCTCGGGATCGGCCGTCCCCCTGCCGCTGCTGACGGTCCCTCCCTTAGCGCCGGCTTTCCTAGCCGCATTCATCACCAAATCGGAATAACCATGGTTGACGATGGCGACGATCAGATTCCGTTCCACGTTCTCGGTTTTCTTGCTATTGGTTTCTGCCATTGTGGTTCTCCTTTAAGCGGATTTCTTTGTTTTGGTCGGCTAAGAAGCGATAGACGGCAATGCCCTGCACCGCATCGATGGGGCAGGCGAAGGCGATGCCTTTCGCGGCTCGCGAAACGGCGAATTTCTTTTCTGCGATTGTCTTCAGCTCAGGTATAAGCTCGCTTCGGCAAACAGTGAGGACGATGTCTTTCTTCGTCTCCATTTCGCCAAGGATCGCCATGATCTCTTCTGGAGGCATGCTATGCGCGTAGAAGGTCAAAGAGAAGGAAGCCCCCGCCGCTTGATAGGCGGATTCGTAATAATGGGACTGATTCCTCCCCACGATGGTAAAAAACACGGATAGGGGGTGGATTTTTTCCTTCTGCTCGAAAGGGATCTGCTCCGTTTGGCCTTTCGCCCTTTCATTCTTGATTCGATGGAGAAAGCTCATATTTCCTCCTTCCCAGACCCGCCGGGGATATGGATCAGCTGATTGTCGTCCTCTTCGAGGATCTTCTTAAGGGCCTGGCGGTTCTGCATCTCGGTCTTGATCGTGGAGAATAGGCCCAGGGACTCGATCGCAAGGATCGGCATCATCGACATAATGCCGACCACCCCGAAGCCATAGGCCATGATCGAAGGGCCCGTGGAATAAAGCTCTTTGGTGTAGGCGATGAACATCGGGAGGAAAAAGCAAGAGGCCATCGCGCCGGTGGCGACCCCAGCCGCGTCGATGGCGATGCCGACGTAGATCCCCGGGACGAAATAGGAAAGAACCAAAGCGAGCAGGAACAGCGGAACCGCGAAATACAAATAAGGGATTTGGTATTGCACGCGGAGAATGTTCAAGACGATGGCGATCCCGATGGCTAAGCAAAGGAAGATGTAGATCATGGCTTCCGAGATAACACCATGGCTGACCTCGGCGACGTTGTCGGCGAGGACTTTGACCGCCGGCTCCGCCAGCATCGCGACCGTGCCGAAGAGGAAGCCGATGAAGAGGAACAAAGCAAAATTGTCAGGGTCCGAGAAATAAATCCCATATTGGGTTCCGACGGGGATGAACCCGGATTCTGCGCCCATCAGGAAGAGGATGAGCCCAAAGAAGACGTAAACCAAGCCGATGAGGATGGAGAAGACTTCCTTTTTGGGGAGTTTAAGGAAGAAATTGAAAACGAAGAAAAACACGACGATCGGGGCGATGGAAATCGAAACGTCCTTCAAAGCGGAGAGGAAATTGGAAAAATAGAACGGGGCGATGCCGGAATAGCCGTCTATGCTGGCGAAGAAATCCTTGCTGGCCAACACGTTTTGGATTTGCTCGATCCCACCCGTGTTCTTCAGCACAATGGAAAACACCATCACCGAAAGAACCGTTCCCAAAGAGCAAAGGCCGGAATAGCCGAAGGAATCGCTGCCGGAGGAATTGCCGATGCTGCGGGCTACCGAGACGCCGATCGCGATGATGAAGGGGACTGTGACGACCCCGGTCGTGACGCCTCCCGCATCAAAGACGATGGAGAAAAAGCTCTCATCCGCGAACAATGCGAGGGTGAAGGCGAACAAATAACCGATCGTGAGCCAGTATTTCAAAGGCTTATTGAAAATGACGCGGACCAAGGCGACAAGCATGAATATCCCCACCCCTAGGGCGGCGATCACGATAAGGGTCCAATTCGGCCCATCCGGAGAGATGCGGGAAGCCAAAACGGAGAGATCGGGCTCGGCCAAAGTGGCGAGCACCCCCATCAAGAATCCGACGAAAAGCAGCAGCCCAATGGTTTTCTTCTTCGTCAAAGTAGAGCCAACGATGTCTCCGATTTTGACAAGGCTTTTTTCAACCCCAAGGTTGAACAAAGAAGTCCCGAGAATCAAAGGGACGGCGGATATGAGCAAAGAAGTCATGATGGGGCCGAACTTGCTGCCATCTTGCTCTAAGCCCATGTTTGGCACGCAGATGGGGACAATCGCCATGACGGCGACGACCGGAAGAATGGCAAAAACGGCTTCCTTTAGTTTAGGAACCACGCCATGGAAGATTTTAGGGAATATCTTTTTCGCCAAGTCTCTGCCTCTCAACCTTTAGTTTACCATCCGCCCCAAAATTCGGGCCATAGTCAAAAGGGCCTTTTCGCAGAATTTTGTTGGATTGAACCAAAATCAGTTGCCGCGGTCTTTTCTGTTCAGCCCAAGCAAGATCGCAAAGGCCGTGAAGAAGATTTTCGCGTCCAGACCAAAGGAAATCCGCTTCGCATATTCGCTGTCGTAATGAGCTTTCTCCATGGGATCGTGGGAGCGGTGCATTTTAACGATGGCAAGCGAGCAAAGTCCTGGCTTCACTTCAAAGCCCGTCGGATTATTCGCTTTCCTCGCCAAATAAAGGGACATTTCATGCTCTTTCTCTTGCTGAGGCCTTGGGCCAATGAAGCTCATTTGGCCGGCGAAGATATTGAAAAGCTGGGGAAGCTCGTCTAAGGAAGTTCTCCGTAGGAAGGATCCCCATTTGGTGATCATTGCTTCCCTTTCTTTTGGGGCGAAGTCGTTGGGGGCGATCGAGGGGGCGTCGATCTTCATGGAGCGGAATTTCAGCAACGTGAATTTCTTTTCGTTTTTGCCTAAGCGAATCTGCCGATATAGCGCGGGCCCCTTCGAAGTGCAGCGGGTGATAATGGCCAAAACGAGCATCGGCAAGCCCAATAGCAAAATCCCAACGAAAGAACCGCCGAGATCGATGAGGCGCTTAAAGCAAAGATAGGCCTTTTGGCCTTTTGAGAAGGCAAAGGCTTTCCCGTCATTTTTGGAAGATGTGGAATTCATAAGCAACGCCTAAAGCTTTATCACGGTCGGGTATATCAACACGAGAAATAAACAATCCGCCACGCATTATTAAGAAAATGGCAATCCAAGAACGCTTAATCGTGCTGCTTGACAGGCCCGCCGAACAAGGCGAGTTTCTGAAGCAGTTTCTTCATCCCATCGACATCAAGTCGTTGGGTATTGTGAGAGGTATAGGATTCGCCGAGGTTAAGCTTGGCGTCGCCTTGGGTGAAGAATTGGTCGTAATTCAAATTCCGATTGTCCGCGTGGACGCAGAAGAAATTCCCCATGTCCTCCGCGCGGAGCATCTCCTCTTGGGTTACCAAAGTTTCGAAGAGCTTTTCGCCATGCCTCGTTCCGATATATTCCGGAGCGATGTTGCAATGCTCCAACTCCAAAATCGCTTGAGCCAAGGTCCCAATCGTCGCAGAGGGAGCCTTCTGAACGAACAAGTCACCTTGTTGACCATGCTCGAAAGCGTATAAAACGAGATCCACCGCATCATCCAGCGTCATCATGAAGCGAGTCATATCAGGGTTGGTGATGGTGATGGGCTTCCCTTCTTTGATTTGCTGAAGGAAAAGAGGAATCACCGATCCGCGGGAAGCCATGACATTCCCATACCGAGTCAAGCAAAGGGCCGTATCGCCCTCAAGAAGCTGGCGCGAACGCGCGATGACGTTTTTTTCCATCAGGGCCTTCGTCATTCCCATCGCGTTAATAGGGTAAGCCGCTTTATCCGTGGAAAGGAAGATGGCCTTTTTAACGTGATGGGCCACGCAGGCGGAGATGACGTTGTCCGAGCCAACCACATTGGTCTTGACCGCCTCCATGGGGAAGAATTCGCAGGAAGGAACCTGTTTCAATGCCGCGGCCGAGAAAACGTAATCGACGTTGATGAAGGCTTGTTCGATGGCCCGGTAGTCCCGGACATCCCCGATATAGAACTTCAATTTCGGATTGTCATACTCTTTCCGCATATCGTCTTGCTTCTTTTCGTCGCGGGAAAGAATGCGGATTTCTTTAATCCCTGTGTTCAAAAAACGGTCGACAATCGCATGTCCAAAAGAGCCGGTCCCCCCCGTGATGAGAAGGGTTTTTCCGTCTAGCAAAGATTTCATTTTGTTTTCCTTTGTGGTCAATTGAGCATAATTATACACAGCAGAACGCCCTTTAGAAGGTCACCTTACATGAAAATCCTACTGGTTTGTCAGCATTATTATCCAGAACCGTTCCGCGTGACAAAAATCGCCGAAGACCTCGTTCGCCGAGGACACGTAGTCACGGTTTTGACCGGAATCCCCAATTACCCCGAAGGTGAATATTACCCTGGCTATTCGAAACGTGAAAACCGAAACCAAACAATAAACGGAGTGGAAATTAAGAGAGCGTACGAACTTCCCCGGAAAAAAGGCTTCACCCACCGGGTTTTGAATTATTATTCCTTCTCTTTCTTTGGCAATCAGTTGGCCAAAAGGCTCCCGGGGACATTTGATTGCGTTTTTACGGTGGGCCTTTCTCCCATCATGATGGCAAGCCCCGCAATCGCGTACAAAAAGAGATGGGGGGTGCCGATTTTGATGTATGAAATGGACTTGTGGCCAGAGTCACTTTTGGCAGGCGGAATCAAAAAGGGCTCGCTCATTTACAATCATTACGAAAAAGTCTCGCGCAATATCTACTCCCAAATGGATCGCATCTTGGTAACCAGCAAATCCCACATCGATTACATCGGCTCACTAACCCACAAGCCAAACCTCATTTCTTGGCTTCCGCAATTCGCAGACGATCCTTTTGATGGAAAACATAACCCCCCCCCGAAAAAAGAAACGGACGTACCGACCTTTCTCTTTGCGGGCAATATAGGAAAAGCGCAATCCTGCATTACGATTCTGCAAGCCGCAGAAAAACTGCTGAGCGTAAGAAAAGTCCGTTTCCTTTTCGTTGGAAGCGGCAGCGAACTAACCCATTTGCAGGACTACCGAAAAACACACAACCTCACCAACGTCGAATTCGTAGGCCGCGTCCCTTTGAAGGAAATGAATAAATACTACCAGCAAGCCGATTGCGCCATCGTCAGCCTCTCAAAAGATAGTTATTGCCAAATGACGGTGCCCGGAAAAGTCCAATCTTATTTGAAAGTGGGATTGCCAATTCTCGCGATCGACAGCGGAGAAACATCCCGTTGGGTCCGTGAAATAGGCTGTGGGATGGCTTGCCCAAGCGAAAATGCGGAAGCGCTTTGCAAAATCGTTTTGGACTTCATCGCTTTGCCCACTGCGCAAAAAGAAGCCTACTCAGCTGCGGGAAGATCTTATTTCGAAGATCACTTGACCGAGGCTCGGTTCATGGATGAACTCGAAAAGAGCCTACTGGAATTAATCGGCGATAAGCAAAACTAACCGCACTTACTTTTTGTCCTCGAACAAATAAGGGCTGAGGTAGCAAATCGAACTATTGCCCGATATTTGTTTCGCCGGAACGCCCCCCCAAGTTGAATGGGGCACATTGATGTTCTTCACTACCACCGCGTTGGCGCCAACGCAAACGTCATCGGCGATGGAAACGCCGCCGATGATCTTCGCGCCTGCCCCAGCCACGAAATTATCCCCAATACAAGGGGCTCCTTTTTCATTTTCGTTGACGCCGATCGTAACGCCCTGATGCAAAAAACAGTTACACCCAATTTTAGCTTTGCCAGTCACGACGATCCCGAACGGGTGAGCGATCCTGAGCCCAGGACCGAAAACATTTACGCTCAATTCCATTCCCAATTTACGGGAGAACCTTTTCATTCGCTTTTCATACACTTTTCCGAGTAAAATTCGGCCAGTGCCCAAATAATATTCAGCCTTCCGCATTAAGGACGTTGCTTTGATTGTTGCGTAGCAAGAAGGGAAAAACTTCATAACCTTTTGTGTAGAAAGATGATTCGCCTTTTGGTCTTGAAGAAGATAGTAACGGAGTTCTTTTTTGCTAGTAATCATTAGTACACCTAAAATATGGCTGATTATAAACGTTTTCGTCCCCTCTCCAGTATGACATTTAGGAATTTTAGTCAATGAGCGGATCAAATCTCGCGTTTCACATTGTCTATGGTATAGTAGGCCGATGAAAAGAATATTGCTCATAAATTCAGTTTTGGGCACGGGTTCAACTGGAAAAATTGTCGCCGAGTATGCCGAACGTTTCCTTCGTGAAGGTCATGATGTCAGAGTAGCCTATGGGCGCGGTTCCGCTTCAAAGAAATACGATCCGATTTCAATTCATATCGGAGGCCTTTTTAATGCGCCGCTGCACGCGCTCTCTTCACGGCTCTACGACAACTCCGGGTTGGGATCAAAGAAAGCCACTCAACTTTTTTTAAATGAAGCGGAACGGTTTAACCCGGATGTATTGTGGCTTCATAATTTGCACGGATATTATCTCAACCTGCCTCTTCTTTTTGATTGGATCAGAACCAGACCTCAGATGAAAGTCGTTCTCACTTTGCACGATTGTTGGCTTTTCACGGGGCATTGTTCCCATTTCACCGCAACAAGGTGCAAGCAATGGGAATCCGGCTGCCAGGCGTGCCCTGCCAACTATCCTTTTCGGAAAGCTTATCCAAAAACGTGGAGAGCCCCAAAATGCAAAATAAACTTCGCTTGGAAGAAAGCTTTATTTGAAAATTTGCCAAATCTCCAATTGGTGGTTCCGTCGGAGTGGATGAGAGGCGAAGTCAAAAAGAGTTTTTTGGCCAGTTATCCCCTTGCGGTTATCAAAAACCAAATCAATTTAACCGTTTTCCAAAAAACGGAAAACGATGTTAGGTGGAACTTCAATTTGCAAAATTCCACCGTCGTCCTTTCGGTCGCAAATAGGTGGTCGGTAGAGAAAGGGCTTTTAGATATTCCAAAGATTGCAAAAGGGCTAGACGCATCTTTCGGTTTTATTTTGGTCGGAACAAAGCGGGAAGACGTCAGCAAACTCATAAAATTCATGAAGCCCTATAAATGTTCGGTGAAAAAGCAAGACGGTGCCACCATACTTTCATTTCATCAAAGCGATATTCAAAAAATTAAACGACATTATGTTTCCCAAGCGATTCCAGAAGATCCAGCATCCATGGTGGCGGCATTATTGTTAAATAGCGCTCAATCGCCGAAAAAGCGATGCGTTTCAAAAATCGTCTGTTTAGAAAGAACAAGCGACCAACAGAGCCTCGCTCAACTTTATTCATCGGCCGATGTTTTTGTGAATTGTACCCACGAAGACAATTATCCCACCGTAAATTTAGAGGCTTCTTCTTGCGGATGCCCGGTCCTTACTTATGATGTTGGGGGATGTAAGGAGACGATCGATCCTCAACCAACTCCCCAAGAATTTTGGAATCAAATCGACAAAGTCCTTCTTGGCTAGCGCAATCGGCTCATCCATTACAGCATCATTTAGGAGAGGATAAATGAAACTATCGCTCATCATCCCAACGTTAAACCGCCCGGATAGCTTGGGGCAATGTCTCCGTTCAGCTCTTCAAGCAAAGAACGGACCCGAAGAAATTATCGTTATAGACCAATCCAAAGCAAAAGAGGTTTTGGAAAACAACAGACGTCTTTGCACCGCTACCCCCACAATCAAGTGGATCAACGTATCTTTCCAATCCACTACAAAGGCAAGGAACGTTGGGATGGACTACGCAAAAGGAGACATTTTGATTTTTTCTGATGACGACGTAACTTTCAAGTCAGACTTCTTTGATCGAGTGCGTTTGAAATTCGCCAATCGAAAATTGGCCCTTTTAGGAGCATACAACTCACTGGATCCGGCGCCAAAAAAGAGCCTCCATTTATTCGCTCGCCTATCCGGCTATCGCAGCTTTTTCCACAAAACCGACGGATACTGCACAAGTGGCGTTCTTGGAGTTCTTCCTACCCCAAACGATAAAATCGCCAGCACCCTTTGGGCCATGGGGTATTGTTTTTGCATACGCAAGGATATTGGTTCACAAGCCAAGTTGAAGTTCGACGAAAACATGTCTGGTTATGCCTTCAATGAAGATTTGGATTTCACCTACCGATATGCAACCGAAGCAAGGAAAAACGGGTTGCTATGCCAATATCATCCAGATATTTCCGTGGAGCATCATGTGTCACAGGAATTCCGCACCCCATCACTCGTTTTTTATCTTGCATGGCTGGGAAACCGCTATTACCTGAACCGCAAATTAAAAATCGGAAGTAAGTTTGGCATATTCAAAACCTATGTCGCTCTTCATGCAAAGTTAAGTTTGTCCAATCAAAAAGATGCAGCGAAGAATCTAAAAAAAGCACGCGCATTGATTAAAAAGAACATTACGCAGATCCAAAGTGGAAATCTCGATTACAAAGGCATGTTGAACGCGGGCAAAGACAGTTTATGAATCCAAAGACCAGCCTCTTCATCACACATTCATTCCCTTCAATCGGAAGCGCCAATAGCCTTTGCGACGAGAAACTGATACGGTTCCGTGGCAAAACCGAGAAAATTTTTGTTTTGTGTTACCGCTTTCCTAATCAAACAAAGCATGAAATTGACGGCAATATTGAAGTTTTCCGAGTTTGGAAAGACGAATTTTGGGCAATTGAGCGTTTGGCCCGAAGCTCATCCGGGGGTAGATTTTGCCAAAAAGCAGCAAGGCTAATCTGCCGGATGCGCCAAATGTTATATCTTCCATTTTTCCCGAATTATGAAAAAGTCGCCATAGCCGTTTTGTCTAAAAAAGCAGCAAAGATTATAAGAGAAAAAAATGTCGGAAATCTATTTGCGGATTTCAACGGAACCGATACCCTTCTAGGCGGTTACAAAGCGGCAAAGCAAAGAGGAATAAACTTCTATCCTCTTTTTTGGGATGCCCTTTCCCTTGGCGTAAAGAGTCGTTATGTCACCCCCTCATTCAATGACCGCAGGAAAAAGAAATTGGAGCAGAGGATAATTGTCGGTTCAAAGGCGTCCTTTTTCTTATGCCAAGCAAAAAGCAAAATGCTCCCCGATTATTCCGACCGACCGAATCTGGTTAAGAAGATGATTTTTTTCAGCCTCCCTCTCTTTGAGCCCATAAAAGGCGAAATCAGCAAAACGCCCCAGCAGGGGAAAAACGAAATTACCTTCATCTGCGGAGGATCGCTCCTTGGGCGCGATTACATTCCTTTCTTTTCCGCGATTTCACGGCTTTTCCAAAGCGGCATTAAGGTCCTGCTTTATCCAACAACGGATTCCCAGGAAGAAATCAAAAACATACGGAAATTCCCTTTCGTCGAAATCCGCCAAGTACTTTCTTCCGCCGAGTTCACGAAGCAGTGCATGCAATCCGACATTCTCGTCGCCGCAGGTGTTAAAAACCCTTACCTACCAACAGGGAAGCTGTATCAGTTTTTTGCAACAGGAAAACCCGTCATCTATTTGTGCCGAAATCAAGCGGATCCTTCAATAATAGAAATAAAAAGATACCCCCTGTCTTACGTTTATTATGACGATACAGCTTTGAATGACGCCGAAGCTCTAATGAGTTTTGTGCAAAACAGCAAAAAGGTTCATTTGACCGAAAAAGAGCTTGATGGTTTGTTTCCAGAAAATCGACCCGAAACCTTCTGGAAGTTGATAAACGATTTGGACAATTAGCTTTTCAAGCGCACAATGTATCCATGATTGGAGCTCGTTGGATTCAAATAGCGGCGGTCGCAATCTCCGCCATTCAACCTTCGCCTGCGATTTCCGAAAGCAACGAAGTTCCAGAGGACCGAATTGTTTTTTGTTATTTTAAATCCGTCAAAATCAACCCCTCTAGTTTTTCCCTTTTGTGCACAACAAGCACCGCAAATGGAAACGAAGCAATCTCAGAAGGACACACCAACGCCCCGGCAAACATTGGAATCCCATATCACGAAGATTTTGTAAATCGACTGTGGTATTTTTCAGTTCCAAAAGAGTCCGACTCGGCCTCCTTCTCCATTGTTTACGAAGAAGATGGGCAGGCTTGGTCTTCAACGCCATTTTTCAAAATATCCTCTTCTCTTTTTATCTATGATACCAATAACTACTCAGCCCTAAACGAAGGCGCAGGATGGGGAATGTTGGACATGCCTCTTGCCGACTTCACCGTTTTCGTCCTTTCTTGGATCGACCCAAATTCAAATTCTCCCATCAATGGTTACAACGCCTATCCACAAATCCAGAACGCGATACGCTTCTCTGCCAGCGATGACACCGATCCAAGGGCAATCAATTGGTATGATCCGTTTATAGGCAAAACAAGCTTTCAAGATAAATGGGACCTCATTCGGACGAACTATGAATCCCATGCCCCTTCCAAGTTTGCGGATGTTCCTTATTACGTTTTAGGGGCTGCCTTATTGTTACTTTCTCTTTGCTTGGTGGCCGTTCCTTTATGGGACGCCAATAAAAGGAGGGCCGTGCATGAATCGAATTAAGAAAATCGTTTCATACACCAACGTTGCCTTGTTTTTGGCCCTCTGCCTCTTCGCTTGCTTCGGCGACTGCAAACTATTTACCGTAGCCGGCAGAACCTTCTCCTTTTCATTTTACGTTTCCATTCTCGCGCTCCCTATTTTTTACACTTCTTATTTCGCGTTCCACCGACATGACGCTGACTTCATCATGAAGTTGCTAGCGTCCATGTTCTTATTGCTCTTCATTTCCTCGCTAGGCATGTCTTTCATCATCACCCCGATTGTTGGAGCCGCGTTCAGCACTTCTCCAACCAGCACCGTGTTATCATCAGCCGTGAAATACATTTACGATTTGGCGTTAATCCCATACTTTGTTTTCATGCTTTCTCACCTGAAAAAAAGGTGGCTTTGCCGATCGATTGATGTTTTTTTGATCGTTTGGATCGCTTTCGGACTTTTTCAAATTATGGCTTTTTACATCAACAAGGGTTTTTTATGGACCATTTATGATGCCATTGACGTTTTAAAAATCTTGGGCTCAAATTCCACCATCTTTGCCCGGATTCGGCATAATTACGGAACATTCCGTTTCTATGGTTTTGGATCGGAGCCGGCCGACAATTGCATTCTTATTTGTCTTTTGCTCGCTTATCTATATTGGCGTATTTTCCACTGCAGCCAAAAGAAACCATGGCTGGCTTTTTATTGGATCTGCGCCGCCTTCGTTTTGCTATTTGCAGTTTTGACAAAATCCGCTTCCGTTTTTACCGGTCTATTTATCATGGCCGCCTTTGGACTATACGTTCTTGCAAAAACAAAAAAGATAACGCCTCTAACGACGACCGTTATTTTGATTTCATTCTGCGCTTTGGCGATCGTTGCCGTCATCATCCCTCAGACCAGAACGATCTTCCTCAATAATTTCCTATTTAAATTATTCGATCGAACGAATCAATCCACCCAATATCGTTATTCCACCGTTTGGAACGATTTTATGGTGTTTATGCGTTCACCCATTTTCGGAATCGGCGACGACAACCAAGGCTATTTTTACGCTTCAAACGTCAGCGGTACCTGGATGTCCTCAAGTCCCGAAGCGCAATTGGCCATCCAAGGAAAGATGGGCCTTCTAAGCGGCGGAGCCGCCGTCCCGTCTTTTATTTCAGGGTTTGGGGTTTTCGGACTTTTTGTCTTAGGCCTAACCGCCCGTTCCTACATCGTTTATGCGAAAAACACCAATCCAAAGTGGAACGTTTTAAAACCATATGTGCAAATATTCTTGACCATTTTATTCTTTTTGGGTCTTGTCACAATTGGATTCCATCGTAATTATTTTTTGCTTTTATTCCTTGCTTCGCCTCTTTTGGGGAGATTTGACGAAGAAGGAACCCCTGCCTATATCAGCATGACGAAGCCAACGGAAGAGTATCGGAAAATCAAAGTCACAACGATAAAAATATGAAACAAGAAGGAAACTTTAAATTCTCGTCGGGCAACAAGCAAAAAACCCTAAACGCCATCGCGTCCTTGCTTTCTTTTGCCGTGGGCTTTGGGATTTCCTTTTTCCTTTCGCCTTTTTTGTTGAAGACTCTAGGCAAAGAAGCCTATTCCTATTACCCGTTATCCACGAGTATCACCAATGCGATGACCGTGATCTCTTCGGCGATGAACTCTATGGCAAGTCGTTTCATAACGATTTCCTTGCTCCAGGAAAAGAGAGAAGAGGCGGATAAGTATTATTCTTCCACGCTGTTCGTCGATCTTCTTTACTCTTCCGTTTTAATCGTCTTCACGCTGTTTTTCATTCTGTTCCTCAACCGCTTCATCAACGTTTCTGATGCGCTTTTAGGGTCTGTCCGATTGCTTTTCACATTTACCATCGCCGCCGCAATCGTGAATATTTTGTCAACGGTTTTCGGCGTTGCCACCTTCGCCACGAACCGCATTGAGCTTCGTTCCGGGCGCGAAATCGCTCTTTCTCTTCTCCGAGCGGGGCTATTCGTAGCTTTTTATTTTTTGCTGCCTGCCAATCTATCTTATATCGGAATCGTTGCGCTCATCATCGCCTTAGTGAGTCTAGCCATCCAATGGGTTTTCACGAAAAAGCTTCTCCCACTTTCTTTCAAAAGAAAGAACATTTCAAAAACCCACGTAAAGGAAATATTCTTCTCCTCTTTATGGGTCTCGATAAATTCTTTGGGGAATATTTTGTTAGCGGGAGTTACGTTGATTGTTATCAACAAATTCTATTCCCCGGAAATCGGATCCGTTGTCTCCTTAGCCATGACAATACCGAATTTGTTAAGCGGAATCATCACCACTTTCGCCGGATTATACTATCCTTCAATCACGAAAAACGTCTCCAATTCCGACTTTGAAGGCCTCAAAGCGAACGTGTGGCATTATCAATACATATGCGGTGTTCTTTGCTGTGCCGTGATCACGGTTTTCTTGGCTTTTTCCGAACCGTTTTTTCAGCTATGGGTTCCAACGGAAGACGCTTCATTGCTATCAGGGCTCAGCTTCGTTACCTTGGCGCCTTATTTGTTCACTTCCCTATTTTGGATTGCCACCTACTCCAACACCGCGACCAATGATGTAAAGATCCCCGCCATCTTTATGGCAATAGCCGGAGCGCTTAACGTGGGGGTTCAAATCCTATTGGGTGCCCTCCATGTTGACTGGTCTGTAATCGTAATTAGTTGCTCCGCCATCCAAACTCTTTATATCGCAGTATTTCTCCCTCTTTATTTGGCTAAGACAACCCATTCAAGGTGGTTTGATTATTATTTAGTCCCCCTAAAAGTTCTTGGGCTTTCCTTCCTCTCCTTCGGACTGGCTTACGCAGTGAAATCTTATTTCGTCATCAACTCGTGGTTCAAATTCATTCTCTTCGGCGGAGGAACAGGCATCCTGTCCCTACTTATGTATGCCTTTGGCTTATTCTTGATGGACAAAAACCGGCTTTCTCAGCTATGGCAAATCAAAAAATGAAAAAAATCTTATTCTTTACCAACATGCCTTCCCCTTATCGAGTAGAGTTCTTCAACCAACTTGGTAAGCGTTGTGACCTTCACGTTATCTTTGAATTGAACGATGCGGAAAGCCGCGATGAATCATGGTTTTCCCGTTCATTTAAAAGTTTTATTCCTCACTTTTTAAAAAGTCATTCCTATTCCGAAGAAGGATCCTTCTCCTTTCAGACAATCCGAGAATACCAAAAAATTAACCCAGACGTCGCCGTCGTCTGCGATATTTCTTCATTATCCGGCATCGCTCTCCTTTCCTACTTAATCCGCCACAAACGCCCATACATCATCGAGGGAGATGGCGCTTTTAATCGCCCATCCAATTTCCTTAAAGCGAAAATCAAATCGCGGTTTTTTAGGCACGCGCAAAAACTGCTGTATACGTCCGACGAACATAAAAGATACTATCTGCGGTTCGGGGCCAATGTCGAAAAGCTTTTATGGTATCCGTTTTCTTCGATTAGAGAAGAAATGATTTTAAACGACGAAGACATCATTCAAATCAAAGGCAAAAAAGACGACGATAGCCCCTTTGTTTTTCTTTCCGCGGGTCGTTTTTTGGATTGGAAAAATTTTGAAACGGCAATCCGCGCCTTCGGAAAAGCAAAAATTTCCAACTCAAGATTTGTTTTAATCGGAGGAGAGCCAAAAAAGGAATATTTGGACATCGTTAAAGCTGAAAAAATACCAGGCGTCGATTTTTTGCCCTTTATGAATCCCGAGAGTCTTTTCTCGATGATGCAAACGTCGGATTGTTTCGTTTTCCCTTCCTTAAACGACATTTGGGGTTTGGTCATTAACGAAGCCGCCGCGAACGGGCTTCCTATACTGGCCAGCAGAACCACCCTTTCTGCACCGGAGATTGCCAAAACCACGAAGGGAATCGTTCTCTTTGATGGAAAAAATGAGGAAGACCTAGCCCGCAAAATGAGAGAAATTGCATCGTTGTCTAAAGAAGATAGAATCCGCATGGGCATCGCTAACGCCCATGCAATCCGTTCCTACACCATCGAATCCATGGTTCAAGCGCATTTCAGACTGTTCGATTTGTAGCTTAGACGTCAATCGTCACCGAACAAATCCCGGGTGTAAATCTTTTCGGAGACCGCTAAAAGCTCTTTTGACATTCGATTGGCCACAATCACGGAGGATCGTTCTACGAATTGACCGAAATCATTCACGACTTGGCTCCCAAAGAACAAAGAACCGTTTGGCAAAGCCGGTTCATAAACGATCACTTTCGCCCCTTTGGCTTTGATTCGCTTCATGACCCCTAGAACGCTGCTGGACCGAAAATTATCCGATCCAGATTTCATAGAAAGGCGGTATACGCCAATCGTGACTACCTTTTCCCTCGAAGCATCGTAGTCCGTGTTGTCCCCGTAATCATAATAACCGACCTTTTTCAGAACTTGGGATGCAATCCAATCTTTCCGCGTGGAGTTGGAATCCACGATCGCTTGGACCAAGTCTTGGGGGACGCTTCCGAAATTGGCCAGAAGCTGCCGGGTATCTTTCGGCAGGCAATAGCCCCCGTAGCCAAAGCTCGGATTATCATAGAAATGCCCAATCCTAGGATCTAAGGTAACGCCCGCGATGATGTCCTTCGTCGATAAGCCTTTGCTCTCCGCGTATGTATCCAATTCGTTGAAAAAGGAAACGCGCAGAGCAAGGTAGGTATTGGAGAAAAGCTTTATCGATTCCGCTTCCTCATATTTCGTAAGCAAAACAGGAACGTCGGCGTCCAAAGCTCCTTGCTGGAGCAAGGAGGCAAAAAGCGCCGCGTCCTTCTCGCCGTTGTTATGCCCAATCACGATCCGGGATGGATGAAGGTTATCGTACAATGCCTTCGATTCCCTTAAAAACTCGGGTGAGAACAGCAGCCTTTTGAATTTGTATTTCTTTTGAACCTGAGCAGTATAGCCAACGGGGACCGTCGATTTGATGACGATCAAAGCGTTCGGATTAACCTTTTTGGCCACATCGAGGACCTCTTCCACTTTAGAGGTATCAAAATAATTCTTATTCGGATCGTAATTGGTGGGGACCGCAACCACGATGAGATCGGCTTGCGAATAAGCCGCCTGACCCTCCAAAGTGGCCGTCAAATCCAAGTTTTTTGTTTTCAGATAGCTTTCGATCTCCGCATCACGAAACGGAGCGATGCGCTGGTTCACTTTTTGCACTTTATCTTTCGAAATATCAACGGCCAAAACGCGATTATGCTGAGACAAAAGGACCGCCAAAGAAAGTCCGACGTAACCCAAACCCGCAACAGCGATGGTCAAAGGTTCGCTTTTCTTTTCGCCATAAGCCATTAAAACGCTTTTCGCTTTAAGACAAGCTTTCGACTCAACTTCTTCCTTTTCCAAATACTGAAAATTGCGCCGCGACATGGAGCATAGGTCTGCTGCTTGCACCTGAGTAAGCCCCTTGGAACGTCTAATTTCGCGCAATCTCATGACTCAACGATAACGGGTAGATGCGCAACCCGCAACAAAATATCGTAATAAGCGCAATTTTCATAAATAAAAAAGCGCAATAACACTCAAAAAAGGCCTCCTTTCCCTTCTTCCGTTCACGAAATCCGGCTTTGAATATAGAATAGGGGAATATGAAAGTCCTCGTAACTGGAGCGCACGGTTTCATCGGAAAAAACCTTGTCGCTCATTTAATTGAAAACGGGCACACCCCGCTTGAATTCGACCAAAGCAACACGGTTTCGGATTTGAGAAAATTCCTTTTGGACGCCGATTTCATCGTTCATTTGGCCGGAGTCAATCGACCTTTGAAGGAAGAGGAGTTTTTGGATGGGAACGTCAATTTCACCAAAACGCTCCTGGATGAGTTGAAATGCAGCGGACGAAAAATCCCTTTGTTCTTTTCCAGCTCCACCCAAGCCGAAAAAGACAACCCCTACGGAAGAAGCAAAAAGATGGCGGAAGACCAAATCCTCGCCTTCGAAAAGGAAACGGGAAACCCCGTATACGTTTACCGTCTTTATAACGTCTATGGCAAATGGTCCCGCCCCAATTACAACTCCGTCATCGCCACTTGGTGCCAAGCCATCGCCCGCGAGCAGCCGATCCAAATCAACGAATCCGCTCCAGCGATCGACTTCGTTTACATCGATGACGTCTGCGAAGAAATCCTGCGCCTCATCAATGGGAAACGCCCAACGCAAGGAATCATCCACCACCCCGAGCCGCACGACACGGTGACCCTAAAGGAAGTCGCAAGGCTTCTTCATTCCTTCAAACAGTCCCGACAAAACCTCTCCGTCCCCGAAATCGACACCCCCTTCAAAAAGAAACTTTACTCCACCTATTTGACCTATCTCCCAGAGAAGGAATTTTCCTACTGCCTGAATCCCCACCTTGACGGAAGGGGATCCTTCACGGAAATCCTCAAGCGGGAGGGCTTTGGCCAATTCTCCGTGAACGTGATCCGCCCCGGCGTGACCAAGGGCAACCACTACCACCACACCAAAACGGAAAAGTTCCTGGTCGTCAAAGGCGAATGTTCCGTCGCTTTCCGGAAAATCGGAACCAAGGACGTTCTTCTATACCCCTGTTCCGAAAAGCGCATGGAAGTCGTCGACATCCCGCCCGGATACACGCATTCCATCAAAAACGTTGGGCAAGAGGATGCGGTCGTGTTCATGTGGGCGAACGATCCCTTCGACCCCGCTCACCCCGATACCTATGCCGAACCCGTGGAAGGAGAAAAGAAATGAAGCGGAAAATAAAACTGATGACGATCCTGGGGACCCGCCCCGAGATCATTCGCCTCTCCGAGGTCATCAAGCAAGCCGATAAGGCCTTCGACCATATCCTCGTCCACACGGGGCAGAACTACGACTATGAGCTCAACCAAATCTTTTTCGAGCAGCTCGGCCTTCGGAGCCCGGATTACTATCTGAACGTCGTCGGGAAGAACCTCGGGGAAACCATGGGTCAGGTCATCAGCAAGTCCTATGATCTGATCAATCAGGTGAAGCCCGACGCGATTTTGATCCTGGGGGACACCAACTCCGCCCTCTCCGCCATTTCGGCCAAGCGCTTGAAGTGCCCCATCTTCCACATGGAGGCCGGGAACCGGTGCTGGGATTGGAACGTCGCTGAGATGACCAACCGGACCATCGTCGACCACATTGCCGACATCAATATGCCCTACTCCTATTTCGCCTATGGAAACTTATTGAAGGAAGGGTGCGACCCCAATCGAACCTTCATCACGGGCTCCCCGATGAAGGAAGTCATCGACGCTCACCGGGATCAAATCGAAGCCTCGCGCGTCTTGGAAGAGCAAGGGCTTCGAAAAGGGAATTACATCGTCGTCTCGGCCCACCGGGAGGAGAACGTCGACATCGAAGAGAAGTTCAATCGCCTCTTTCCTTCCTTAAACCGCATCGCCGACCATTTCCAAATGCCCGTGGTGTTCTCCGTCCATCCACGCACCCGGAAACGCTTGGAGCAAAAGGGATTCACTTTGTCCCCCTATATCCGGGAAGACAAACCCTTCGGCTTCTTCGATTACTGCGCCTTGCAGAAAAACGCCTACGTCGTCCTAAGCGACTCCGGGACCCTCTCGGAGGAAAGCTCCATCTTGAACTTCCCCGCGGTGCTGATCCGCACCTCCAGCGAACGCCAAGAGGCCAACCGCCACGGCTCAATCGTTTTAGGAGGGGTGGATTATGAAACGATCCTCCCCGGAATCGAAAAGGCCAAGGAAATCCACAAAGAAGGGAATTCGCTCCCCATCGTCCCCGACTATGCGATTGCCGACGTTTCCCAAAAAGTCATCCGCATCATCGAAGATAACATCGACCGGGTGAACCAGGAGACATGGCTAAAGGGAGTTCGAGAAGAACCCCATCTATGAAAAAAGGGCCGCGAGGCCCTTTTCCTTTAGAGGATGAAGACGAGGAGATATCCAGCCAAGCACCCCGTGGCGAGGATGCCGGTTAGGACGTATCCGAAGACCTTTTTGTTTTGGAATAGCTTCGTGTAGGAACGGAGCAAGCAGAAGATCAGCACGGCTGCGCAAACGGCAAGGCCGGCGATTTCGAATTGAATCGCGTCTTCCTCAGCGATGTAGATGCCCCTTTCCACGACATTGGCAAGGCCTTGGTCCATCTGATGCCAGGAAATGAAGTCGGCGAGGGCGAGGATTCCGAAGTCGAACGTGCAGCTGCCGATCATGTTCCCGTACCCCGCATCGTAATTCTTTTTGCGGAAGAGCTGGAAGGTGGAGATGATTTCCGGGATGGACGTGCCGATGCCAAGCAGCAAGGCCCCGGCGACGGAACCACTGAGAGCGGGAATCGCGTCTTGGATCATCGAGGTCAGATAAGTGAGGGCGATGGAGCTGCCGATCAAAACCAAGGAGCAAACCGTGAACAGGATCACGATTTTCTTCAAGCTCCAGGAGACTTCCTCCTTTTCGCCTTCTTCCTCCTCGCTGGTTTTGGGCTGGAGGAAAAGGGTGAGGATATAAAGGGCAAAAATCAAAATGGAGACCACGTTGATGTCGCCCAGCATCAATTGCCAAGAGGCGGGGGCGAAGAAGGCATAGGCCGCCAATCCGTACATGGCCAAGCAGAAAAGACCATTGAAGACATGCCAACGCTGGAATTTCGCTTCCCCGAAGTGTTTGACGAAGATAAACGTTTCCAAAGCCAAGACAACCAAATCAAAGATGACCGAACCCAAGATGTCCCCCACGACGAAGGTCGCGTTGTGGACGAGGAGGATGGAAGAGAAAGCGGTGAAGAGCTCGGGGAGGCTGGTGACCGCGGCAAGGAGAACCCCACCGATGAAAGCGCCGGAGATCTTAGTTTTTTTGTCGAGCATATCGACCAAATTCCCCAACTCAATCGAGAGGAAAATCATCAAGGCCAAATCAAGAACGTACAAGGGATAAATCCACCACATGGGAATCTCCTTTCAGGAAAAGCCCGTCTAGTTTATCCCTTTCTCCACCCAGTTCAAGAACAACCCACGCTCCCCTCGTTTTGTTAATTTTGATTACTTAAGCTCAGCCCTTCGTTTCCTGATTTCCTGAGTAAAATAAAGAAGATGGAATCCCCCCGCATCCTCTTCCTGACAACCCCGGAAATCAAAGCCAACGAGGACCGGCTTTTCTCTTTCGTGAGTCCAGAGCGGGCGAAGCTCGCTTCCTCTTATTCAAAAGAAGAGGATCGCCTCCTTTCCTTGGGGGCGGGGTATTTCCTGCAAAAATACATCCATGGCCCCTTGCGGAAGAATCCCTTTGGGAAGTTAGAGGCAGAGGGCCAATTCTTTTCCCTTTCTCATTCTGGAGACAAAGTCGTCTTCCTTTTGTCCCCTCTCCCCTGCGGGATCGACATCGAAACGCGGAGCAAAATCCTCCCCGGCTTGAAGGACTACGCCTTCTCCAAAGAAGAAGCGTCCGCGTTTAAAAGCAATCAGGATGTTCTTTTTGCTTGGACTCGGAAAGAAGCATTGGCAAAAGCGGAGGGAAGCGGATTTTCGGCTACCCCCCTCCCCCTGATTCCCTCTAGGGAAGGGGAAATCGAATACAAGGGGCAACGTTATCGAATCCTCTCCCTTGGATACGAAGCACTCTCGTGCTGTTTGTCCTGCGCTTTCTTGGAAAACGAAAAAGGGGCGGATTCCTTTAACCCGTCCCTCATCCACGAAACAATCCTCGATTAAATTTCTTCCGGTTCTTTTTCGAGCTCCTTCGGGAGCTTTTTGAAATAGGCGATGGTAAGAGGAAGGGTGATGGAGAACCCCACCACATCCGCGGCCAAGGAAGAGAAAAGCAAAGCGTCGACCCCCGATCCCGGGGAAATGGCCTCCCCCAAATAAGGAAGGGCGATGACGCAGGGGACGAAGACGAGGATATCGCGGGAAAGAGAAGAGAGAATCGCCAGCAACGGCTTCCCGGCGCTTTGGAAGAAAAGAGAGGTCATCTTGATGAAAACCGTCAAAGGAATCGACCCGAGCATCAAGCGGAACAGCTTCCGCGCGTATTCCATGTAAAGGACGCTTTGATCCCCGCCGTCCCCGAAAGGGAGGATGAACGCATCGGGGTAAATCTCATCGATGAGGAAGAAAAGCAACGCGAAGCCCATGCTCCAAATAAGCGTGAGCAAATACGTTTTCTTGACCCTCTTCTCGTTTTTGGCCCCGATGTTGTACCCCACGATGGGCGTCCCGCCCAAAACGATGCCGATCGCGATGTTGATGACGAAGGAAAAAACCTTGGTTTGGATCGACATGACCGAGATGGGAATATCCGCCCCATAAGGGGAAGAGGGGCCCCATTTGGCCAAGGAGGCGTTGGAGGAAAGGGAAATCGCCACCACGGCAAACTGGGTGATGAGGGTGGAAACCCCCAAAACGAGAGGCTCTTTGAACGCGGAGAAGTCCGGGATGAAATCCTTTGCTTTCAAGCGGAAGGTCTTGCTGAAGAAAAGATAGGCGACGCTGAAGAGGAAACTCACGACCTGACCGATCACCGTGGCCCAAGCCGCCCCTTCGATCCCCGCGTCCAAGACGTAGATGAAAACCGGGTCGAGGATGATGTTGACCACCGCCCCGCTGCCGACGGCGGTCATCGAATAAAGGGGCGATCCATCGCATCGGATGACCCCGTTGATCGCGTTTTGGAACAGGAACAAAGGGAAGAACCACGCCAAAATCTTCAAATACGAAACCGCTAAAGGAAGCGTGTTCTCCGTCCCGCCGAACAGCCCGAGGATCGGCTCGGAGAAAAGAAGGCAAACCGTCATCAGGATCGCAGCAATCATAAGGATTAAAGTAAGGGAAGTCCCGATTGCTTTGGCGGCTTTGGCGGTGTCTTTCTTCCCTTGGCAAATGGAAAGATAGGAAGCGCATCCGTCGGAGAACCACCAAGCGAAAGCCTGGGTGATGACGATGATGGGGAAGGCCAGTCCCGTGGCCGCGTTCCCAAAATACCCAAGGCGAGAATTGCCGATGAAAATCTGATCGACGAGATTGTACAAAGAGGAAATCAAAAGAGAGGAAACCGCGGGGACGGCGAATGAGAAAAGGAGCTTTCCGATGCTGTCGTTCCCCAAATCCCTGACTTTTTTCTTCTCCATGCCTTCCCTCCCGAGTGGTGCATTATAGTGGACCCGCTTCTTTTTTGTAAGCAAGAAGTCCGCGCGGAGAGAGGGGAATGAAGGTATCATGGGAGAGCGAGGTAAACTTCTATGAAATTTCTCATCGGTTCCGACATCCACGGCTCCTTCCCCTGCGCGAAGAAGTTCTTCGAAAAAGCATCCCTCCACGGCTGCGAAAAAATCATCGTCTTGGGGGATTTCTTCTATAACGGGGCACGTAACCTGCCCCCGGAAGGATATAGTCCCAAAGAAGTCGTCGCTTTGATCAATTCCTATTCCGACCGCCTGATCGCAATCAAAGGCAACTGCGAATCCGAGGTCGATCAAATGGTGGCCGATTTTCTCTTTTCGGAGGTCGCCTGCGTCTACGCCTATGGCAAAACCTTTTTCTTCACCCACGGGCACCACTACGGCTTTGACAACCTCCCCAAAAACCCCGGGGACGTCTTCTTCCAGGGTCATACCCACATCGGGGTGCTTGAGAAAAAAGGCAGCTTGATCTTGGCCAACCCCGGATCCATCTCCCTACCGAAAGACGGCCACCGCTCCTACATGGTCATGGACGAAAAAGGAATCGCCCTCTATTGCCTCGACGACGATTCCCTCCTCAAACGTTTGGATTTTTAAGCAAAGCCTGTTACAAATCGATTTTTTGAAAGTTCTTCGCCCCTTTTCGATAAGCCAATAGATTCAGCAGGAAGAAAAGAAGAGTTCCCCCGACTAGGATCAGGATTTGGGCCAAAAGCCCATATCCCGTATAGCTATTGATGAATTCGGAGGCTCCCGGGACGGCCATGAAAACGGCCATCGCGACCCCGAAGAAAAGCAAAGAGGCGAAATAGGCCAGAAGTGTCGCGGCCACGTTTTTGGCGTCCGGGCTTTTGTAGTAACGGGGGAAGAACGCCACGTTGAACAAGCCGAAGCCAATCAAGACGATCCCGTATAAGGCCATGTTGATCCCCAAATCGGGGTAAACATCCTCCGCGGGGATCGTCGGGACCAGCAACGTTTGCTTGATGATCCCAAACGGCAAAGAAACCAGCAACGTCAGAAACTCCAAAAAGCAAACCAGCATCACCTTGCCCAACACGATCTGCTTCTTTTGGATGGGCAAAGTCCCCGTATAGAGCAAGTCGCGGTTAGCCAAGGCAATGGGGAAAAGAGCCAGGAATCCCGAAAGGGGATAAACGAAGGCGACTAAGGACGGCCAATTTGGGACGATGATCAACGCGGACAAAGCCACGAAAATCCAGACTTGGGCCGGCACGCAGAGGCGGATTTCTTTAAAAAGGAGATTTTTCATCTTCGCTCCCCCTTTCGATATAGAGCATGATGTCTTCCAGCTTCGCCGGGGAGGTCTCCGCTTCGAACAAGGACTCTTTCTCCGCGGGGATGACCCCCTCGAAGCGGCCTTCCTTGATCCTTAAATGGCCAATGACCGCTTTCCTTTCTTCGGTCAAAGAGCTTTCTTCCCCCGAAACGGAAAGATAGCCCGATTTGAAGGAAGCCAGTTTTCCCGTATAGACGATTTTCCCTTCTTGGATGTAAGTGATGTCGTCGCAGACTTTTTCCAAATCCGAGATGACGTGGGTGGAGAAGAGGATCCCCGCGCCTTTCTCGGCGACCTTGACCAGGCAATCCAGCAACTCGTCCCGGCTCACCGGGTCCAGGCCGGAAGTGGGCTCATCCAACAACAAAAGCTCCGCCCCGTGGCTCAAGGCAACCGAAAGCCCGTATTTGACCTTCATGCCGTTGCTGAGTTCGCGGATCCTTTTGTTCTCATCGATCCCGAAGAAGGAAATCCACTTCTGATAGAGTTCCTGATTCCAATCCGGATAGAACCTTCGGGTCACCGAGGTAAGCGTCTTCACCCTTTGGCTCGGATAGAAATCGATCCCGCCGAAAAGCAAGCCGATGCGGCTTTGAATCGAAGGGGAACGTTCCTCCCCATTGAAAAGGATTTTCCCTTCGCTGGGTTCGACTAAGCCATAAATCGCCTTCAGGGTCGTGGTCTTCCCGGCCCCGTTCCGGCCAATGAACCCCATGATTCTCCCCTTCTCCAGCGAAAAAGACACGTGGTCCAAAGAGAAAGAGGGATAGGTTTTGCAAAGGGAATCCACGGAAAGCAAAGGGGCGCTCATCGGTTTGCCTCCAAGTCGAAAAAGTTTTCGACGAAATCGCTTTTCATAATGGCGATCCCTTTCTTTTTGTCGGCCATCAGAAGGAGCTGATCCCCCAGGGCGAGATCGAACATCTCGCGGATCTCGATCGGAATGACGATTTGTCCTTTTGCCCCCAAGGTAGCCGTTCCAATCAGTTTTTGATTATTTGTACTACTTTTCATACTTGTAATACTAGCATCTCTATTTTTCCTCGCAAGAAAAAGAATGCATTATCCTCGCTTCTCCATCCTTTTTCGATACAAAACACGCCGTAAAAGAAAAGGTAGCCCCACAATGAAAAACAAGCGACTCCTCCCTCTGTCTCTCCTCGCCCTGCTGAGCCTCGTCTCCTGCGCGAACCCGCAGCCCAGTAGCTCTTCTTCCTCTAGCGAAGAAGAAATCACCTTAGAAAACGGCGGATCCGCTTCTTCGGAAGAGATTTCCTCGGAAACCAATGGCTCTTCCAGTGAAGACCAGACCTCCGAAAGTGAAACCAGTTCCTCGGAATCGAGCAGCTCTTCCAGCGCTTCCGAATCTTCTTCCGAGCAAACCAGCGAAGAAGAAACCCTCCAAACCCTCGTTTTGGATGAGAGCAACGGAAAATCCGCGGGAACGGCTATGGGTCGGGCGAAAACGATTCGGCCTCCCTGCCCGATGGATCCCCTTTCTCCGTCACCTATCAAAACGGGATGGCCCAATCCCCTTATTACGGGCAATTCAAAAAGAGTTCGGGCTTCCTCCGCAATACCAACCCCATCAAGGGCCTGAAGTCCATCAAAGTGAATTACACCTCCGGCGCATCCGCGATGGCCTGCTTCTCTTCCTCCCCCACCCCGGGCGCCTATTCCGCCATCGCCACCGGAGAGACCTTAGAGGCCAACGGAGAAAGCTATTTCTTCGTCAAAGCCGGGAGCAAAGTCCTCTATATCGAATCCATCGAAATCACTTTCCTGGGCAAGGGAGGATCCTCCTCCAATCCCGGAGGGAAATTAACCTGGGACGAGAACTATTCATCCTCCAACGTCAGCAAAGTCACCGACGTCAATAAGAACCTCAGCCTCTACGACCTCGGATACAACACCCCCTCCAAGGGAACCCAAAACGTTTTGGTGCTCCCCATCGAATTCACCGACTCCCCCTTCTCCGGGGACGACCTCAACGACATCCGCACCCTGACTTCCGGAAAAGCGGAGGATACCCATTATTGGGAATCCCTCGCCTCCTATTATGAGAAATCCTCCTATGGGCAGTTGAACCTCTCCTTCACTTACGCCGACCCCTATAGCGTCGGCATGACCGCGGAGCAATTCTATGGGAAAGCCACCTCCGACGACGACCGGGCCGACTATTGCTATGGCTCGGCCAAAGCCATGCGCGACGCCGTCGCCGCCTACAAGGCGAAAAACGGCAGCGACTCCACGAAGAAGTTCGACCAAGACGGGGACGGATTCATCGATTCGGTCATCATGATCTATTCTCAGGAGCAATCCCCCGACTACGACGACGCCGGGCTCTACTGGGCCTACCGCTACTGGGACTATTGGGACGATTCTTTGGAGCAGGTCGACGGGAGCTTGACCGAAAATACGGAATCCCCCGTGGGCTATTCCTATTTCTGGGCCTCCTTGGGCTTCTTCTACGAAGGCATCTCGGGCGGAAAGGGGAAAGGGGTCGACGCCCACACCCTCATCCACGAATTCGGGCACATGCTGGGGGCCGACGACTACTACAACTCCGATGGGAACTCCTCGACCTCCGCGGTCAACGAACCCACCGGCGGGCTCACGATGATGGCCTATAACGTCTTAGACCATGATTCCTTCAACAAGCTCCAATACGGTTGGGTCGACCCCTATTACGTCACCGGCAGCGCCGAGGTCACCCTCAATAGCTTCACCACCTCCGGGGACTGCATCCTCCTGGCCGATGAGAACGGGTGGAACGGAACCGCCTTCGACGAATACGTTTTGATTGAGTATTACACCCCGACCGGCCTGAATGAGCTGGAGGGGATGACCTCTTACCTCGGGACGGGATCCCTCTCCTCCTCGGGGGTCCGCATCTGGCACGTGGACAACCGCCTTTACCTCTACGACAGCAACGAAAACGAAAGGGGATGGGCCACCGATGCCCAAGTTGAGGCGGGAAACTTCGGATCCTATTACCCCGATTTCGCCCTCAGCAACAGCTCGAAGAACTACTACAGCAAAGCCCTCTCCTCCTATAACGCCCTGACCTTGGTCTCGCCGAAGGGGACGCGCTTCACCAGCAAGAAGCTCTCCTCCACCCAGGATCTCTTCCAAGCCGGGGACACCTTCTCCCTCCTTGATTCCAGCGTTTCCTCCACCTACAAGACCTACTTCCCCGCGGGCAACAAACTCGACAACGGGAATGAGCTCCCTTATAAAGTGGAAGTCGTCTCCGCCGGGGGCGAGCAGGCCAAAATCCGCATCAGCAAGAAAGCCTGATCGCACACTCACCAACGAAAAGAGGGCACGCCCTCTTTTTTGATTCCCTCTCCGCCCAAGGATTCTATAATGAGCCTAGAAAAAATGAATAAAGTCTACGGGATGCTCTTCATGTTCCTCGCTTGGGTCGCCACTTTGCTTTTGGCGAGGCTGCAAACCATGATCGAAGACCGGGAGAGAAGAAAGGACCGGCGTTGGATCCGACTCATCCGCATCTTCCTTTATTCCCTCGTTGCCTCCGCGGTTTACGCGGGGCCGATGTTCTCCTTCTCCTGCCCGCCCTTCCCCTCGTTCCTACAATTCCACTTCGATGAAATCCCCCTTTTGGTAGTGGGGCTAGAGGAAGGTCCGATGGCTGTGCTCATCGTCTTGCTGATCAAAAGCGGCTCCCGACTCCTCTTTCAGCCCGGCGACTTCCTCGGCGTCTTCGCCGATTTCGTCATCTCCGCGACTTTCGTCCTGCCCGCTTGCTTCCTCCACGAAGAGAAGCAAGGGTGGAAACCCATCGCCCTGGGGCTTTTCATCTCGGTTCCCCTTTCTTGCGTGGTCTCGATTTTGGTCAATGTCTTCATCGTGATCCCCGCCTACGTCCGTTACTTCGGCTTCTCGGAAGAGGAAATCCTTTCGATTTGCCAGCAAAGCGATCCCGGGATTGAGAACCTGACTTGGAGCTATGCCTTCCGAAGCGTTCTGCCGTTCAACCTCCTGAAAGAACTCGTCGTTGTCGCCTTTGCCCTTTTGTTTTACCAAGCCGGGAAATGGGCGACCAAAGAAGAGCCGCGCCGCCCGGACTTCATCGGCTGATCTTTGTTGCCCCATAAAAGGGCGTCCGAACCTTTTTGTTTCCTTTCTTTTTGAAATTGGCTAAATTTGACATATGTCAGAATTAACGAAGAAGGCTTTGGCCGCATCCTTGAAGGAATTGCTGGAGAAAAAATCGATCTCCAAAATCACCATCGGTGAGATCTGCGATCGCTGCGGGGTCCGCCGTCAGACCTTTTACTACCACTTTTCCGACCTCCCAGAGCTCGTGGAGTGGATCTGCTATTCCGAGGCCGAAGCCGCGATCCAGAAAAACCGGAACTACGCGACATGGGAAGAAGGCTTCTACGACGTCTTCCTTTTGGCCAAAAAGGAAAAGTCCTTCATCATGAATATTTACCATGGGGTATCCCGGGACACGTTGGAACGTTATCTCTGCAATTTGACGAAGCCCCTTCTGAAACACGTCGTGGATGAAGTCGCTTCCTCTCTCCACATCGACGACGTGACCGAGAGCGATAAAGACTTCGTCGCCCGCTTCTACACGGTCGCCTTCGTCGACGTGATGATCAGTTGGGTCGACCGCGACATGCAGGAAGAACCCAAGGTCATCATTGAGCATCTCTCCCCCTTGGTGAAAGGGACCATTTCCAACGCCTTGATCGCCTATTCGGGCCGAAATTGACATTCGCGCCTTTTCGTTAAAAATTTTGTCTTTCGTTCCGCCTCAAACGATTTTTTGACAGCGATCCTTTTTTGCATTTTTTCCTTTTTCCTTTTCCTGCCTAACGTAATAGTGCCAGCAGGCAAAGGAGAAAAAAGAAATGTACTATTCAGCAGGAAACTACGAAGCCTTCGCCCATCCGAAGAAACCGGAAGGCGCGGACAAGAAAAGCGCCTACATCATCGGCAGCGGCTTGGCCGGGCTCACCGCGGCCTTCTATTTGGTCCGCGACGCCCAAGTCAAAGGCGAGAGGATCAAAATTCTCGAAAGGGACCCCCTCCCCGGAGGAGCGTGCGATGGCTATCACGACCCCAAGAACGGATTCGTCATGCGCGGGGGCAGGGAAATGGACAACCACTTCGAAGTCATGTGGGATGTCTACAAAGACGTGCCGTCCGCTTCCGACCCCAGCGTCTCCGTCCTTGACGAATACCGTTGGCTGAACAACGAAGATCCCAACTACTCGCTTTGCCGGGCCACCGCCAATTGCGGGAAGAAGCTCCCCACCGGCCACGACTTCACTTTGGACAAAGAGGCCCAAAACGAGCTCCTCAAGCTCTTCCTCACTCCGGAGAAGGATTTGGAAGACAAGAAGATCAGCGACTGCTTCGACGATCACTTCTACCGTTCCAATTTCTGGCTTTATTGGCAGACCATGTTCGCCTTCCAGGAATGGAGCAGCGCTTTGGAGATGAAACGTTATCTGCAACGTTTCGTCCACCACATCGATGGGCTTCCGGATTTCACCGCCCTCCGTTTCACCCGTTACAACCAATACGAATCGATGATCCTTCCTTTGATGAAGTACCTCACCGAGCACGGGGTCACCTTCGTCTCGCATTGCGAAGTGAAGAACGTCCTCTTCGACGCCAAAGATAACGACCATAAAGTCGCGACCGGGATCGAAGTCATCTTAAACGGGGAAGCCCAAACCATCCCCCTCACCGAAGACGATTTGGTTTTCATCACCAACGGCTCCTGCGTCGACAGCACCCGGTATGGCAATCAAACCACCGCCCCCGCTTATCAAAGCCTGAAAGACAAAGAGGGCGACTCCTGGAATATGTGGAGGAAGATGGCCGCCCAAGTCAAAGACGGTTCCTTCGGCAACGTGGATGCCTTCTCCAGCAACATCGAAGAGACGAACTGGATGAGCGCCACCATCGACGTTGACGACACTCTTCTTCCCTACATCATGAACATCACCCAGCGTGACCCCCACACCGGCAAAGTCTGCACGGGTGGCATCGTCACGGTGAAGGATTCCTGGGACTACTGGAGGTGCTCTTGGACCATCAACCGCCAAGGGCAATTCGAGGACCAGCCCAAAAACAGGACCCTCATTTGGTTCTATGGCCTTTACACCAACCGCCCCGGCAACTACGTCAAGAAGCCGATGAGGGATTGCACCGGGATCGAAATCGCGGAAGAGTGGATGTACCACATCGGCGTCCCCACCGACAAAATCGAGGAATACGCCAGCAAGCACGCCAACACCACCACGGCGTTCATGCCCTACATCGATGCCTTCTTCCAGCCTAGAAAAGCCAGCGATCGTCCGCTTGTAGTTCCCCATGGGGCCGTGAACTTCGCCTTCATCGGCCAGTTCGCGGAAATCCCCCACGACACCATCTTCACCACCGAGTATTCCATGCGCAGCGGCATGGAGGCCGTCTACACCTTGATGAACGTCGACCGCGGAGTCCCCGAAGTTTGGGGTTCCCGTTACGACATCCGCGAACTGCTCCGCGCCGCTTACTACGCCATCGACCGCAAACAGCTCAAAGATATGGACCTCTCGGTAGCCGAGCGCTTCTTGCTCAAAAAGGTCTTGAAGAAGGTCAAAGGCACCGACATTGAGCTCCTGCTCAAAGAATCGAAGCTGATCTAAAAGATCGCTTCTTAGCAAAAAGTCGCCTTTTTGCGGGCTTATCCCGCAGACGGGCGACTTTTCTTTTTGCTTTACGGGACTTTTGCGAATGTCTTGTTCTTCAGTCCGCGATTCCCCATGCAGAATAGTAGTGATCCATCGTCACCCCGGATTCCCGTACCATCGTGATTCCAAGGGTTTTGCAGTCTTCCTTCAGGGAGAGACGGAACTGCAGCAAAGCTTCCTCGGCTTCGCTTTTGTGGAAGAGGTTGCCCCATTTGCTCCAATCGTAGAGAACCGCGGTGGCGAAGCGGGGGAAGATCGATTCGATGAGGATGTGCCTTTTCGCCGTCTCCGTCGTTGCCGAATCCATTGCCTTATCGCAGAGTTCCCTCCAGACTTTCAATTGGTCGAAGCTCCAGAATTTGCTGTTCTGTATTTCTTGGTAAATGCTCGCCTGCCCGTTGGGATAGAGGGTCTTTTGATAGCTTGAGTTCGATTCGACCCTTTTGAGGTTCGCGGTCATTGAATCGAAGAACTGCTCCATAAAGCTCCCGCCTTCGCCATAGTAAGAAGAGAAGAACTCGCTTTTCAAAGATGAATAGGATTGGCTCAAATCCATCATCGCCTTCCCGGCGAGGAACTTCTTGAACGTCCCAAATCCGGTCCGAGGCTGATTGGCGTTATGCTGCCCCTGCAGATAAACCATGGAGACGCCTTTGCCTTTCAGATAGGCCAAATTGTCGTAGTTCGATTCGAAGGAGTTGAAGGGGAAGAGGTAGTACATGAAGTTCGTATCGTAGAGCCAAGCGGAAATCTTGCCCGCCTTCGACCAATCTTCAAACATCTTCATCGAGGAAGCGTTCTTGCTGTCGGTTAAGGGATAGGTGTAATTGGCGTTGATGGGGGCTAGAAGGGCGTAGACGTTGTCTTTCATCGTCACAGAAGGGGCCCCGTTTTTCAAAGGGGCGTCTTCATAAGCCAAATAAGCGAACAATCCGATCGAGGCGGTCTTTTGCTCTTCTTCCGGCAAAGAGGGGATAACCAAATCGCGGAGGTCGTTAACAAAAGCAACGACGGTTCCCGTGATGGATCCCATGTCAGCGATCGCCTTTTCGCAGGAAGAGCAATGGCAGCGATTCGCGTTGTCGGATGTGCCGAAGAGGAAGGACTGAATCTTATGGTTGGCCCGATTCGCATAAAGGGCCTTTAAATAAGAGGCGGCTTGCTGAAGCATCGCTTGGTATTCGGCTTTGTCCCCACGAGCGGTATAGCAAAGCTGCCACTGCTTATAATCATCCCCAAAGGTGTTTCCGGACCCACCCACCGCATACCAGGAAGGATGGGTGGAATAAAACTGCCCCGGGTAAAGAACCCGAAGGGACGTATGATAAGTTTCCTGCGTGAGAGTCCCAACGGCCGGGGCAGGGAGATAATAGGAATAAGATCCCATTCCCTGATTGTAGCCAAACGCGTACACGTCCCCATCGTTTGCATCGCTCCAATCGCATTTACGGTAGCCAAAGCTCGGGGAGAAGGAGCGGCGAAGATAAGGCAAATCAACGTCTTCCCCTTTGACATAGGTTGAGGCTTCGACCCCATCGCCGATATAACGGTAGCCGAACATTTCTTTGAGGAGGTCCAAAACCGCCGGCTGATAGGCCATCGAGTCGGATGCAAAAACGTAAAGTCCTTTCCCCGCGGACATCAAGGCGTAAGAGCCCATTTCCGAAGGAACGGAAATGCCAAAGGACGAAGCTAATTCGGAATCCCCAAAATAGAAAACCGGCTTTTTGTATCCCTCTACATCCGAAGAGGCATAGCCCTGAACCGGCAACGTTTTTCCGGTCAAAGAGGAAAATTTGCTTTGGAAGAAAGACGCGGCATTTTTCGCTTCTTCGCTGCTAGAAAGATAGCCAATCGAATAGGGCGTTGCATCGTTTTTCAAAACGAAATAGGTGCTTTCGTAGCGGATTCCATCCGGGCGAAGCGACCTTCCATGGGTGTCGGCGTAATACATGTTGGTGGAATTGAGCCCGTGGAAAACGACATTCTCATAAGTCGTTGGATTGCTGTCCGGGGACTGGTTGAACCCTGCAAGAGCAGGGACCAAAAAATTACCCCAAGAGCATTTGGAAGAGGATTCGCCCAAATCCACTACCACGTCTTTCAAGGCAACGTCTTGGACGAAATAATCCGCGAGGAAGCCGATCCCGGAAGAGGGGTTGAGTTCCTTTGCTCCGGAGAAATTGCAGTTCTCGATTAATGTGTCTTCGATCGTTTGGGCGAGGATGCTGAAAATCGAGACATCGGAAAAATTAAGGTTCCGAATCTGAGCACCCTTGAGGTAGCCGAACATCCTCTTCCCGTGGAAGGCGGGATTTGAAATACTGTGTCCCCTTCCATCGAAAATCCCAGAGAAAGCGAAGTCACGCGAAGCTTGCTCGACATAGGAGGACGGCGAAGCAAGATCCGAGGTCAAAACATAATATCCTTCCGTGGCTTTTCCATTGATTGATTGGATGAAAGAAGCGAATTCACCTAAGTTCCCGATGGCTTTGCTCACGCCTAAAACGGAGGCGGAGTAAGAGGGGGAAACATTGTCTTTCGTCAATACGGTTCTCGTGGATTCGCCAGGCGAAAGGGTTAAAGGCGAAGCCTGATATCCCTGCCCTGCCCCATTGATTTCCGAGCAATCAAAACTTTGATCGGATAAATCGTAAAAAGCTTGTTTAGATTCATCGATCCATTTAATCCACCTTGGATCGTCTGCCCGGAAGCCGGAAGTGTCATATCCCGCCGCTTCCCGAACCTTCCCGGAGGAGGGAGATTCGAATTGATAACGATTCTGACCGCAGGCAACCCAATATTCCCGCACGCCGTCTAATGTAGAGGTCGCGCTTCTTTCCGGGTAATGAACCCATTCCGTCGCTTCCCCTGAAGCTCCAGCAAGCACCCCTTGGTTCACCCCAAAGGCGAGCAAAAGAAAAGCGGCGGAAGAACAAGCAAGAACGGCGAAGAATCGCTTTTTGGCCATAGCTACCTCCACGAGGAAGAAAATGGGCTGTCAAAAAATGAGCCCGAATGCGATGGCATTATATTCAAAAGCACTCTCGCTTTTTTGAATTCCGACGCAGAAGGGAACTAGAAAGCATGGATTGAATTCCACAGAGCAGGAAAGCGCAAAAACCGCCTTGTTTTTAGGGGAACGCGCGCTTTGAAATTAAAGGATGTCCCCGGATTCGTTCACAGTGATGGGAGAGTCGACCCCATAGGAGGCATCGTCAGTCAAAAGAACCGCAATTTCGGGCTGCCAACCATACATAGAAACGGTCTTATCCACGTTTCCAATGCCCCAATTGACAACCTTCCTTGCATCTTTATCCGCGCAATTCCCGGTTTTATTCCCCGAAATCGACTGGGTAACTTGGTAAAAGGTGTTTTCGAAGGAGGGGGTGATTTCCATATCCTCACCCACTAGGAAGTGAATGCCTTTTTCGCTCATCCCGCTGTAGTAAGGGATGTCGAAGCCCGCATCGTAGAACAAATCGCTCAGCAGCATGTCGTCCATCTTCAGATTTTTCACCAAGGCATTGATGCAATCGGCGATCAGTTCGGTAGTCTCTTTGTTCACCGCGTAAAGTTGGGTTTCCCTCCCGTCGATTTCGCCCATGGTTTTCGCAAAGGCCCAGTCATTCCAATACTGCTTATCCCCGAGCCGATTGCGGTCGGCGTTGTGGTTCACATACGTTTCGGAGGAGATATTGCGAATCTTGTTGTAGAAGGGAATAAAGCGATCGCTATCGGGATAAAGGAAGGAGATGCACCCCTGCTTCCTCATTTCGATTTTATTTTCGTCAAAAGCCTTTTGAACCCTTTCGGCATTTTGCATCGTCGTGTTCAGCATCGCTTTGGCGTCCACGTATTCCACGCTGCTGGGGGAAGAGGTGGCCATAACGTAATTCAACTGCCCATAGGCAATCGCGCAGGCATAAAGAAAGGGAACTAGATAGGCGCTGTCGTTAAATAACTTCAGTTGCACTTCCTGATAATCGAAAAGGAAGTGGTTCAAAGAAATAATCCGCTTGAGGTTCGCGAAGATGTTCTTCCCCGACTGGGCGCCGGCGTCAAACAAAAGATGTGCATAAGCGTTAACCTGCGTCGGGGCATCCTTAAACCGTTGATTCAAGGACGCGTATTCCACTTTGACCGTCTCTTCGTTCAAAGACGCTTCGGAGCTGCCCCCGATGCTGAGGTTCTTCGCGTAATCGATGTAAGTTTGCAGATAAGCGTTGCTGCTCCTCAGCACATTGATGTCGCTTTTCAGCGCGTTGATTTCCTGCTTCTCTAAAACGGAGTCCAGCATCAGGATGACTTGGTCAAGTTTCTTGTTGATTTCATCGATTTTCTTTTCAACCGTAGAGAGGGAATCCAGGATCTTTTGGGTTTTGTCTTCGCCCTCTCCTTGGAAGACCAATTTGAAAATCGTAGAGCTCGCCCAGCCGGCGAAGGCGTCGGGCTTAAGGGAAATCAAGGAAAGGACCGCCGCGTTGATGCCACCAGCCAACTCAGAAACGACGTTCACCCCCGAAAGGCCGCCATCCTGATCGCGGGAAAGAATGTCGCCCATATTCAAATAGGAAGTAGACGTGAAAGACTCCGCCAAAAGTTCCCCTTGGCTTTTCTCCGGGGCCTTTGCACCACTGCATCCGCTGAGCGCCAAGCATAGGGAAGAAAGCGAAATCAGAAGTTTATTTTTCATGGGGGATGCCCCTTTCTTTTTTTCTTAAGCCCGAAGGCACCTGTCCATTATAAACTCAAAGCTTGATGGAAACGGACAAAAGGCTCCCAAGGGATAGACCCCGGGAGCCTTTGGTTTCGTCAAATGCTTATCCGTTAAGGATTAGCGATCGTTCCGCGATTTCCTTCTTGCGAAATAGATGGCGGGGGCTGCGACGGCGACGGCGGACAGGGCCAAAACCGTGCAGACCAAGGCGCTAGAAGAAGTGGACTCCGCAGCGCGGCTCAGCTTGCCAAGGGAAGAGGTGGTAGAAACGGTCCTCCACATATCAAGAACGGCTCTAGCTTCCGCGTAATCATCGCTGTTTTCGAACAACTCTTTCTGGGCAGCGGTCAAGCGTTTATAAGCGCCCAAAGCAGAGTCCAATTTTTTGCGGCACTTATTCGTTCTTTCCTCTTCTTTGACGGTGGTGTAATCCTCAGAGCCCTGAGTGGTGATGTACTTGGCGACGAATTCGTCAACGGACTTCTTGTCCTCCACCGACTCGATGCGGAAGGATCCTTGCGGCAAAATCGAAGCCCCATCCTCGAGCGGATGGAAGTATTCGTTGCCATCGGCGTCTTTCACCGAGATATTGCGGATATAGCAGTTACGGACGTTGTAATGGTTGCCGTAGATGCGGATTTCCTGATTGTTGAAGCCATCCGCCATCGTGGTTTTAAGCGAAGCTTCGACCTTCGCCCAATCAGCGCTGGAGTTTTGCTCTTTCGAGACCGCTAGATTCCGATCGGTGATGTATGCGGCTGACCCAGAATTTCCACCGCGGTACTCAAAGGAAACCGTGTAGGGAACGTCTGCGTTTTTAACATCCATCCCCAAGGCGCTCAAATTAAGGGCAATCATGCTATCGACGGTATCGCCGTGTTTATCGTTCAAATTCTTTATAGACGAGTAGACGATATTCCCTTGGTCGTCCGTGTAAACGCCGGTGTTCCCCAAATAGCTAGCGCCGCCAGCCATCAAGGGGTCGAAATTGCCGCCATAGATGAATTCATTGCCTTTCGAGTCTTTTAAGGAAATGTTGTCCACGTCGAGCCCGTTAATCGCGTTGAGAACCAAATAGTTCAAGGTGACAGTC
>JBNMGG010000034.1:0-12943 GCA_050872145.1 Candidatus Alloenteromonas sp.
CCCCCAGGGACTACGCGCTTTTCGGGTGCGACGGTTTGTTCAGCGAAAGGCTTTTGTCCCAGGAAAGCTGGGCCCGTTACCTTTGCTTTTTGCCCTCTCTCCTATTCCCTTTTTTCGCTTTGTCCTCTTTCTTCGTCTTTGGAGGGAAAAGCGGGAAGGATGATGAAAAGAACTTATGGGAGGCGCGGATCGAGCAGAGGAAAGTTCGCCAAGGCAAAACGCTGTACTTCTGCCTTTTCTCTCTTACGGTGTTCTTGCTTTTCTCGTTCCCTTCTCTTCTGCTTCCGAAAAAAGAATTCGTCCTGATTTGGAGCGGGTCCGAATGGAGCCTTTTGGAAACCGGGATTTTGTTCGGAAGGGCTTATCTCGATTGCTTCCTTCACTCCCTCGCGCTTTTCTCCCTGGCCTATTTTTTGACACCTTTTTTCCAAAAGGGGTTGGATTTTGCATTGTTTTCCGCCTCTTTTTTCCTCCTTTCTACCGCTTTTGCTTTCCTTTCCTCTACTTTTGCCATCCCTTATTCCGCCTTCCTCCCTTTCTCCAACGGGGCCTTTGTCAGTTACGGGAACCAAGGGGCCTCCCTTTTCCGTCTTCTTGTCCCGATTGCTCTTTCTTCGCTTTTCCTTTTCGCTGGCTCAAAGAAAAGGAACACTTCCTTCCAAAGGAGGAGTTCCCAAAAGTCCGCCTGAGAATCCTTTTTGTAAAAAGAAAGCCTTTTCAGGGTATGAAGCGTTTTCCGCGCGTATATAATGGGGCGTAAAACCTCAGGGCAATTATGGAAATCAAACTCGTAGGCTTGACGAAGACCTTCCCCGGGAACCCGAAGAAACACACTCCCCCCTTCACGGCGGTGGACCATCTTACTTTCACGGTGAAAGACGGGGAGCTTTTGGGGCTGCTCGGCCCTTCCGGATGCGGGAAGTCGACGACCCTTTACATGCTCGCGGGGCTCAAAGAGCCCACCTCGGGCCAAATCTATTTCGGGGACAAAGAAGTAACCTTCCTCCCACCGGAGAAGCGGGGGATCGGCTTGGTCTTCCAAAACTACGCACTTTACCCCCACATGACGGTCTACAAGAACATCCAGTTCCCTTTGACCAACCTCAAAGTCGAGGAGAATGAGAAGGATTACTTGTATTTGAAAGAAAAAGCCCGCGCTTCCTTCTTCGGCAAGGAAAAAGAAATCAACGACTTCCTCTCTTCTTTCCAAAATCAGGGCAAAGAAGCGGGGGAGGAGGAACTCGCCAATCACTTCTCCGTTTCCCTAACTCTTGCTAAAGAAACCCTTTTGATTTTGAAAAAAGGCCTGAGCTTTGAAAAAGCCAAGCAAGAAGCCGAGACAAGCGCGGAAGAACAAAAGAAAAAAGACGAGGCGAAGGGCCTTCGTCTCAATGAAGCGGGGGAGATCCTCCGCGACGGCAAGACCCATCTGATCCGCCGGAACCTGTCCGCGGAGGAAGAAGACGCCCTTGTCCGGGAAGCCGCCAAGCTCGTCCAAATCGAGGATTTGCTCGACCGCAAGCCCAGCGAGCTATCCGGCGGCCAGCAGCAGAGGGTCGCCATCGCCCGCGCCTTGGTCAAAAAGCCCAAGGTCCTGCTTCTGGATGAGCCTCTTTCTAATTTGGACGCTAGGCTCCGTTTGCAGACCCGCGAAGAAATCCGGCGCATCCAGCAGGAAACCGGAATCACCACCCTCTTCGTCACCCACGACCAAGAGGAAGCCATGTCCATCTGCGACGAAATCCTGGTCATCAACCACGGGAAAATGGTCCAGCTTGACCGCCCACAGGAAATCTACCGCAATCCCGATTGCCTCTTCGCTGCCAAATTCCTCGGCAACCCGCCCATCAACGTTTTCCACGCCCGCTTGGAAAAGGGGAAGGTGATGCTCGGGGAGGAAAAGATTCTCGACGTCGATCCCTCTTTGCCCGACCAAGACATTCATTTGGCCATCCGCCCCGAGGGGTTCTTGCTTTTGGACCAAGCCAAAGAAGAGGACAAGGTTTTGACATTGAAGGTCAACCAAGTCCTCACCCAAGGAAGGGACCTTTGCCTTTATTGCTCCCACCCCCAAATGGAAGGGGAGAAGATTAAGCTCGTCGTCGACAGCGATCTGCACGTCGAGCCTGGAATCATCAAATTCGCCCTCCGACGGAGCAAAATCTACCTTTTCTCCGTCGCCACCGAAGAGAGGATCCGCTTCTAAAACTATGGACGAAGAAAGGAACAACTGGAAAGCTTGGCTGTATCTAGCACCCGTCCTTTTGCTGATGGCCGTTTTCACGTTCTACCCGATTTTGAATACTTTGGTCGTCTCCTTTTTGAAGGACTACGACTCCACCAAAGGCACCAGCACCGGCTTTTCTTTCTTCAACTACGGTTACGTCCTCGGCATCGTCGCCAACAACGATGCCGGCATCGTTAATAACGATTTCTTCTCTTGGAATAGCCCCTCGGCTTTCTCCAATACGATGTTCATCACCTTCGTCACGGTGCCCATCTCCGTTTTGATTGCCCTGGCCTTGGCCTTGGCCATCCATTCCATCAAACCCCTCAAGAAGTTTTTCCAAACCGTCTTCTTCATGCCCTACGTCACCAACGTCATCGCCATCGGCATGGTCTTCGGGGTGCTTTTCGGAAATCACGGAGTCGTCAACGCGATCTTCCACTTAGACGTCCCTTGGCTGGACGCCTCCTCCGCCACGTGGGGGAGCTGCATGTTCGTCCTTTGCCTCTACATCATTTGGACCGCTTTGCCGTATAAGGTTTTGATTTTTCTCTCCGGACTCGAGGGTATCGACCCCCAGTATTATGACGCCGCCCGCGTCGATGGGGCTTCCAAAACCAAAGCCAACCTCAAAATCACGATCCCCTTATTGTCCCCCCAGATCCTCTACATCACCGTCACCTCTTTCATCACGGCCTTCAAGGAATATTCCTCCATCGTCGGGCTGCTTGGCAGAAGCTATTCCAGCGACGCCAACACCCACGACCTCTACACGATCGTCTATTACATCATGGACGCGATGAACGGGGAGATGGGCGCCTCCAACAAAGTCAGCCAATTCGCCTCCTCCGCCGCGGTCATCCTCTTCGTCATCATTTTGATCTTCACCCTCATCGAATTGAAGATTTCCCAAAAGAAGGTGGTGTATTGATATGAAGCCCTCCACGATCACCACCAAATTGGTCTTGGTTCCTTCTTCCTCCAAAGGCGGGGACACCATCAAAGAAGGCAAAAAGGACCGCATCAAACGCATCGTCTCCACGGTTTTGGTCTACCTTTTTCTGTCCCTGATGGCCCTGCTTTGCCTCTTCCCCTTCTATTACATGATCGCCGCTTCATTCATGAGCTATGAAGAAGCCACTAACGGCTCTCTTTTCGCCTCCTTCGCCACCTTGGGGGAGAACTTCATCAACAACTACACCCAGACGATCGTCCGTTTGAACTTCCTCTCCCACGTCGGGACGACCTTGCTGGTGGCGTTGTCCACGACCATCCTTCAACTGCTCACCACCATCTTGGCCGCCTTCGCCTTCGCTAAACTCCATTTTAAAGGCAGGGACCTCCTCTTCGTCGCGTTCCTAGCCACCATGATGATCCCCGGGGAGATGCTCGCGATCACCAACTACTCGACGTTCTCAAGTCTCGACCTCATCTCCAAAAACCAAGGCTATTTCCAAGCCATCCTCACCATGGTTCTTCCTTTGATCGCCTCGGTGTTCTACATCTTCTTGCTCCGCCAGAACTTCAAGCAGATTCCCAATGAGCTCTACCTCGCCGCCAAAGTCGACGGGAAAAGCGATTGGACCTACCTTTGGAAAGTCCTCGTCCCCATCGCCATGCCGACCCTCATCACCATCACGATCCTTTCCTTCATCTCCTCTTGGAACTCCTACGTCTGGCCCTCGCTATCCGTCTATAACGACGACTACAACGTGATTTCGGTGATCATCCGGGGCAACGCGCTTCAGATCCAAGGGCCCTCGGGGGAAATGATCACCAACCCCGCCTGGCAGATGACCGCCGCCGTGCTGACGGTTTTGCCCATCCTGATTTTGTTTATCGCCTTCCGCAAATACATCATGTCCGGAACGGGACGTTCCGGCATTAAAGGGTAGCGGAATGTGGTAAAATGAAAGACGTTGTTGAATGAGTGAAAGGAGAACTTAGGATTCATGAAATTCACCAAACACGCTTCCGCTTTATGCCTCGCCTTCATCGCCTCCTCCGCCTTGACTGGCTGTGGCTCCGATTCCGGCAACAACCACCCTGGCCTTCCGACCTACGACGGCAGCAGCAAAGTCACCGTTTCCTTCTGGAACAACTACGCCGTCGACCCGACTCCGGACGATCCCAGCGACGACTACAACTACAAAGCCTATTACTACATGAAGGACATGATCGCCGCCTTCAATCAGAAATATCCCAACATCACCATCGAAACCAAAGCCTATAAGAACTATCCGGCGATCGCTTCCGACGTCGATAAAGGCCTCAAAGACGGAAACACCCCGAGCATGGCCATCACCTACGGGACCTATGCCTACAACTGGGAGGAATACCTCCTCGACGTGACCGCCAAAGGCCAGGAGATGGAGAAGGACTCCGACTACATCAAGAGCTACCTCACCGTCGAGAAGCAGCAATACGGCGGAGAAGCTTATTACACCCTTCCGTTTGGTAAATCGACCGAGTCGCTGATGGTCAACCACGAAGTCTTCGCCTCCGTCGGCGCGACCGCCGCCGGGACGCAGGCCGGAAATTATCCCGCCCCCGTCGCCGCGACCAGCAAAAAGGCCTACGCCCACCCCGGGACCTTCCCCGAGCTGATGGATTTGGCCCGCACCATGAAGACCGACTATCCGGAGATCTTCGCCACCCAGAAAGACGAGAACAACTACTTCACCGCCGTCCCGCTCATCTACGAGACCCCGGAGAACCTCTTCTTCACCGTCATGGAAAGCGAAGGGATCCCCTACGTCGCGGCCGTTGACTCCGCCAAAGAAGGCGTCTTGTTCAACAACGACCGCGCCAAAGAGGCCGTCGTCCAGCTTAAGAAGTGGAACAACGAAGGCCTCATCGCCGTCAAAGAGAACCTCTATCTCAGCGACCCGGCCCAGGGCTACCACGCCTATCCGTCCACCCTCTTCGCCGACGGGAAGGCCTTCATGATCGTCGCCACCACCCGCGGCTCCGCCTGGATGGTCGGGGACGGCTATACCGTCGATTACACCAAGCTCCCGGGCTGGAAGGACGCGAACAAAGTCAAATCCACCTCTCAGGGCGGATCCATGTGCTTCTTCCAAAAAGCCGATAAGCAGGAAGAAGCCGCCGCGCTTCTGTTCTATGATTTCCTGAACACCGCCGACAACTTCGCCAAGCTCTCCGTTTCCACCGACTACTGCCCGATCCGCACCTCTTCTTATGAGAATGAGGAAATCAAGGCCAACGTCCAAGCCGCCAAAGACGGCGTCACCGCCTCCTCCTCCAAAGCGGAGAAGACCAAAGCCTACGCCGGGCAGGTCCTCGCCCTCAACCAGGCCTACGCCGAAGACAACCAATACTTCATGTCCCCGGTCAACAAGTACTCCAGCAAGATGCGCAGCGCCATCAAAGCCTTGATCGTCAACGTCTTCAACGATCAAGAAGCCAAGACCGACGATGCCATCAAGTCCTTGGTTGATACCGAATTCGAAAAAGCCTACCAAGCCAGCGTCAAGTAAGATGAAGCGATTCGACCCCCAAAGCCAGCCCGCCCCCTCCTCGGAGAGGGCGGAGGTGCGGATTCTCAAGCAAAGGAAGAGGCGCGACGACGCCATCTGCCTTTTGATTTTGTCCGCCCTTTCCCTGGTTTTGGGGGCCGTTTTCCTGCTTCTAAGCTTCCGGTACAACTTCCTCCACCAACGCGTCTTCATCCCCGCTTCGCTGGAATTCGTAACCTGCTGCCTCCTTTTATCCACCGGGGTTTCCCTATTGGTGTGGGGGAGCGTGCGTTTTGCCTTATCCAATTCGAAAATCCGCCTCATCCAAAAGGAGAGAGAAAATGATTAAAGAAGAAAAACGAGAAGACTACCTCTTCAAGAAGAAGTGCCTTCTGGTTTTGCTTTGCCTTTATTACCTCAACGACGTCGGATACGACGAAATCGTCCTGCGCAGCTTCGGCTTCCATTTCGACCCCACCTGCGACTACAAAGCGATCGTCACATCCAAAAAGGGGCATATCCACAAATACACCATCCACATCTTCCCCAGCAAGCACGGGGTCAACCTCGAGTCGATGGACGAGATGGGGAACGTCAACTTCGTCCGCGTCCCCTCTTTGGACAAAGAATATGACCTCTTCCACCCCAAAGCCGGTCTCAACGTCTATTTCGACGGGGAGGATTTTTGGGCGAACGGCTTCATGGAAGGGAAGCCCATCGAGCTTCGCTTAGGCAAAAAAGGGCAGGGGAGCCACGTTTCTTTGATGGACCGCCTCAACTCCGCCCCCGGGAGCAATTCCTCCGCCTCCTCCTTCTTGCTTTTCCTCATGCGCTTCTATTCCACCAAATTGCCCATCGATTTGGTGATGGGGGCCGGGATCAACAAAGACTACGGGGCCAAGGATTGGCGCGGCTTGATTTCCGCCCTCTCCAGCACCTACTTCCAAGGCAGCAAGGAAAGCGCCGAGCAGATGAAGCACTACGTCGGGGAAGAGCTTTTCACCTCCCCGTCTTTGATCAAAGCCGGGAGGGACGATCTCTACCAGCAGCTCAACCACGAGCTTTACGAATTCAAGGAAGCCCGCAGCTTCTCCGACCCCAATTCCACCCTCTATCACTGCGTCGATTTCCTTTCCTCCCACCCCGGGACCTCGGTCATCACTTACAATTACGACACCAACCTGGAATACCTCCTCAAGAAAAGGGGCTTGCTTTACTGCACGATCTATGACGATACCTCCTTCGCGATTAAGCAAGCCGTCACATCCATCTACCACGTCCACGGCCTTTTGCCCTATGACCGCTACGACCAGGAGAAGTTCACGTCCTCCCTCGTTTTTGGGGAATCCGATTACTTCTCCCTCTACAACAACCCCTATTCTTGGAACATCGCCAAGCAGCTTCACGACTTCAAATTCAACGCTTGCTTCTTCATCGGCATCTCCCTCACCGATCCGGACATGAAGCGCCTATTGGAGCTAGCCTGCAACTATCTCAAGTTCAACTTCATCTTCATGAAGAAGGAAAGCGGCTACCAAGCCTCCCTTTTCCGCGACCTCTCCGAGTATTTCTTCTCTTTCGATTTGATCGCGGTCTGGGTGGACGACTACGGGGACATCGGCAAATGGCTCGCCCAACTCTGAGCCCCCATTGCCTAGCCAAAGACCTGCAGCGGGGGAGGCGTTTCGCCTTTTCCGTCCTCGAGGGCTTTTTGCTTTCCCTTCTGACCCTTTTCTGCTTTTCGATCTCCGGCTACATCGACCCCTCTATCCCCCTTTATTCCTCCGCTTCCTCTTCAGCCTCCTCTTGCCAAAAAGAGCTCACGTCCCTCATCCTTTCTTCCGGAGCCGGGGAAGCTTCCCTCCAAGGAGGGCTTTTGTCTTATTCGGAACGCTCGGAGAATTACCTCAAAGGCACGGCCCTTTCTGCTTTGGTCTATTATTCCCTTCCTGTCTCTGGGCTTTATTACCAAGGCGTCTCAGCGATGAACGAGGAAAGCGACAAAGCCTATTCCTATCTAGTCGTCTATAAGCCATCCCACTCTGAGCAATTCTCCTCCCTTTCCTTTTCCGGGGCCTCTTCCTATTGGGAAAAAATGAAGGACGTCCAAGATTATTTCGAAAGCGGGGAAGGTTACCCCGCCTTAAAGAAGGAAATCGCCGCCTCCTTGGACGAAACTATCCGCAACCCGAGTTACGAACCCGGGAAGGAAATCGCCATTAAGCTCCAAGAATCCTACCTTTCCCTTTTGAAAGAGGTCGCCGAGGACTTTCAGGCTTCTTCCCTTGATTACAAAGCCTCGTTCTCCGCTTATGAAGAAGCCCGCGATTTCCTTTACCGTTATAAGTTCGTCGAATCCTTCCTTTGCCACATCCTTTCCTGCTTGCTTTATTTCTTCGCGTTTACCTTCCTGGTCAAAGGAGGGCAAACCTTGGGAAGAAGGATCCTCAAGGCCGAGCTGCTGACCAAAGACGGATTTTACCCATCGTGGTGGCAGAAATTGCTGAGGGGCCTGCTTTTGTTCGTCGAAACCCTCCTCATTCCCTCTTGCCTCCCCCTTTTCACCTACGGCGCATCCGCCGCCGAACTTTTCGTCACCCCCCTTCTCGGGCCCTTCAGCTTGCTCTTCTTCTCCCTTTTCTCCGTTTGCTTCCTGATTCTGGATTTCTCTTTCTGCTTCTTCACCTCCCACAAAACCCCTTTCTCCGAACTTCTTTTCCGCCTCCGTAGCGTCGACGGGAGGGAAGAGTGAATGGAGAAGGAACTCGTCTATCAAACCCCCCACGGATTCTCGATTTTCGCCTGCGCCTGCTTCGATTTCCTGTCGCTTTTCCTTTTGACCGCCCTTCTTTGCTGCGCCTGCTTCCCCGTTTATTTCTTAACCCCGTCTTATACCTCCCCAACCTCCTTCCGGGAAGAGGTCATGCTCGAGAGCCATCTCTATGTAAAATCCAGCAACGGGGTCGCCCTTTTGCCATCCTATTTGGAAAATCAGAACGACTGGACGGAAAAAGAGAAATCCCAGGCCTGCTCCGACGCCCTTTCTTATTGCTACACGGTTTACCTCAATGAGGAATTCTCCCTCCAAGGGGAGCAGCAATTGATCTCCTACTTAACCCCCCTTCAATACGAAGGAACCGCCCTTTTCGGAAGCCAGGGGGAAAGGCTTTTCTCCTCCCCGGATTACGAGGAAGCCTATTTCTCCGCCTATTCGCAGGTGATCCAAGAAAAAGGAGTGGGGGACTTAGCCAAAAAGAAGGGCTTCGTTGAAGCCCGGAGGCAGATCTATTTCGGGTACATCCTTTGCTTCTGCCTTGCCTTCTCCCTTTCCTTTTGGATTCTCTTTTTCTTCGTTCCCCTTTGCTTTTCCCGGGGAAGGAAAACCTTTGGGATGGCTTTGAGCAAGCTCTCCTACGTCGACGCCCGAGGCCTATCCCCGTCCTTCGCCCGTTTCTTCCTGCGCTTCCTTTTCTTTTGGATCCTGATCGCCTTGTCATCCCTTTTCGCCTTCGGGATCCCCTTTTGCCTCAACGAAGCCTTCCGCGCCTATCGGAAAGACAGGCAGAGCCTGACCGATTACGTCGCCCAAACCTATTTGGTCTGCACCCCCTCCTTCCGCCTGCCCAAAACCCCAGAAGAAGCCTGAATCGGCAGGAAAAAGCCCGATTTCGCCCCCTCCCAATTCCCTAATGCCCCCTCTTGTTCTATACTTCTTCCGTTCTTTCCCCTTCTAGGGGAAACAAAGAGAGGTTTTACAGCGATGCCGAATTTCAAGAAGCTCAGCAAAGAATACGAGAAAGAAGCCCTTTCGGTTTTGACCGAACTGGTCAAAAAGCAATCCGTCTACGACGCGTCTAGCGCCGGGGAGAACGCCCCCTTCGGGAAGGGCGTCAAATCCGCGTTGGACTATTTGGCCGAAAAAGGAAAATCCTATGGATTCGGCGTCGATACCTGCCAAGGCTACTGCACCGAATTGACCTATGGGGATGGGCAAGGCCCCGAGATCGGCATCTTCGCCCACGCCGACGTCGTCCCCGCCTCCGGGAAATGGGACAATCCCCCCTTCTCCGCCAAAATCCTCGGCGAAGGCAAGGAAGCCAAGATGGTCTCCCGCGGGACCAGCGACGACAAAGGCCCCTTGGTGGCCGCTTTGATGGCCGTGAAGCTTTTGAAGGACAAAGGCTTCCTCTCCGGATACAAGGTCCGCCTCGTCGCCGGCGGGGATGAGGAACGCGGCTCTTCTTGCCTCAAAGCCTATTTTGGCAAACTCGGCAAAAAAGGCACTGACTACGCCTTCACCCCCGATGCGGATTTCCCCCTTATTTACGGGGAAAAGGGCATCGTGCGCGCCATCGCCTCGAAGATGGTCGACTTAAGCCCCATCGTCGCCATGAGCGGCGGCAGCGTCTCCAACGCCGTCTGCGATTCCTTCGTCGTGACCCTGCCCAAGGACAAGAAGCTTGAAGCGTCCTTGAAAGACAGAAAAGACGTTGACCTCTCCTCCGCTGGGGAAATCGACATCCTCACCTTCAAAGGGAAGGCCGCCCACGGCTCCACCCCGGAAAAGGGCGTCAACGCGGCTTTGCTCGCTTTCTCTTTCCTCGGTTCCTTCTATCAGATCCCCTTCCTGAAGAAACTTTCGGATTTGCTTCTAGACTCCACCGGCAAATCCTTCCACGGCGATTCCTATGACGAAACCTTCGGCAACGCCACCTGGAATTACGGGGTGATCAACTACGAATCCAACAAGCACGTCTTCACCATGACGATCGACTATCGCTTCGGCACCTCCGCCGATCCGAAGAAAGCCATCGCCAACTTCGAAGAAGCCACTTCCACCAACGTTAATATCCTCTCCGAGGACGAAGTGCTCCTCAAGGACAAGAAAGGACCGCTCGTGTCCACTTTGATGAAATCCTACAAGCGGACCACCCATCGCCTCTTTGACAAGCCCTTCGCCATCGGTGGGGGAACCTACGCGAAAGAAGCCCCCAATTGCGTCGCCTACGGGTCCGCCTTCAAAGGCCACCCCGGCGACATCCATTCGCCCAACGAATATATCTACCTTGAGGACCTCTACAAGCAAATCGCCATCTATGCGGACGCGATTTACTCTCTGGGGCAGTTGAAGAAGTGAGGGCCCGTCACAAGAAATGGGCCGCCCCCTTCTTGGAGGAGCACGGCGAATTCGCCTTGAAGGAAGTCAATCCGGAGGATCCCTTCTTCGCCTCGGATAAGCTCTATCTGGAAATCGGGGCCGGGAAAGGCGACTTCGTCCTCGGCATGGCTAAACTCGTCTCCGGGAATTACTTGGCCCTAGAAAGGGAAATCTCCGTCCTTGGGACCGCGGGGAAGAAGCTCCTGCAGGAGAATCTCTCCAATGTCCGCCTCCTTGGGGCGGACTTCGACGACGCCTACGAAAGCCTCAAACCCCTCCGCTTCGACGCGATTTACCTCAACTTCTCCGATCCCTGGCCCAAGAAAAAGCACTGGAAGCGAAGACTCACCACCAAAGAGAGGCTCCTAAAAATGGAGAGCCTGCTCAAACAGGGCGGGAAGATCGTCATGAAGACGGATAACCCCTCTCTGTTCGAATTCACTTTGGAGCAAATCCCCCTTACGGGGCTCACGCTGGAAAGCCAAACCGACGACTACGCCTTCGACCCGACCCTCGACGCGATGAGCGAATACGAGAGGAATTTCCGTTCCCAAGGCGTGAAGATCCATCGTCTCATCGCCGTCAAAAAATGAAAGGAGAGACAATGTACCGTTTCTATTACAATCGCAAAACCGCGGGGGACGTCCTCTACTGCGTATTGGACGCCTCCTCTTACCCCGATTCGACGAAGAAAATCGGGGACGTGGTCGCCCTTTATCATGGAAAAGAAAGGGTCGGCATCAACTTCCTGAATATCTCCAAAACCATCAAAATCAAAGCCGAGGGCATGATCCCCACCGCTGGAAGCGAATTCCTTTCCCCTATCAACCACATGCTGGAAAACGCGGGGGAGGAGCCTCTTCCGGAGCAAAGTTCCACCTACTACGCGATCGCCGAAGTCAGCGGGATCGAGGAGCATCCCTTGGATGAGAAGAAATCCATCGTCCATCTTTCTTTGGGCGAGAAATCCCTAGACACGGTCACCCGTTACGCCAACTTGAAGCAGGGAAGCAAAACCGTCGTCGCCTTGGACGGCTGTCTCCGCATCGACGGCACCCCCTTCCTCGCCCACAACGAGAAGAACATCCCCGTCGACTGCGAAATCTGCAGCGAGAAGGACCTCGGCCTCGGGGAAGAGTCCAAGCAAGCCTTCCTCGTAGAAGAAGGGAAGCCCGGAGAAGACTTCTTCCTCCGCTAAAACCCAATTCGTCCAACCGCCCCAGCGATGGGGCTTTTTTGATGGTGAAAGAACAAGAAACATTTTCAAAAGTTGAGCAGCGAAAAAAGAAGATCCATGGAAAAGCCGCAAAAATGGCGTCATAAACGAGATTGGAAGCGTTTACTCCCAAACAACATGAAAAAATTTACATACTTTTCGTGAAAACGAAGATTGTTTTTCCCAGTCCGCGAAGCCATAATGTTCGTAACGAAAGGAAGACGATCATCCATGCAAAATTTAAAGGACAGGGTAACGATTTACCAAGTTGCCCAAGCCGCCGGAGTTTCTTTGGCCACGGTTTCCCGCGTCATCAACAAACAGGGCTCAGTCACGCCCGCGACGAGGAAGAAAGTCGAGGACACGATCCAAGCCCTTGGCTATAAGCCCTCGGGATTGGCCCAGGCTTTGGCCACCAACCGCTCGACCAACATCGGCGTCGTCATCCCCAGCGCCAACTACGTCTACATCGCTAATCTTCTCAACGGCATCACCGACGTGGCGAAGGAGAAAGGGTTCCTATTGACCCTCTTCTCGACGTCCCATTCCCGTGAAGAGGCCCTTTCGATGATTGAGAAAGTCATCACCGCCCACGTCGACGGAGCCATCATCTTCGACGACCAGCTCGGCCCCGAAGATGTCAAGAAAATCGCTTCCTACAACGTTCCCTCGATCGTCATCGACAACAAGCTCTCTGGGGATAAGGTCGGAAACATCTCTTTCTCCTACGACGCTGAATTGAAGAAGATGATCGAAAACTACTACGCCAAAGGCGGGGACAAGGTCATGACCTTCCTCCACGTCCACAACGCTGGGCGTCTTCTCAACCGCTGCGAAAAGACCTTCATCGAAACCCACAAGGC
>JBNMGG010000062.1:0-2066 GCA_050872145.1 Candidatus Alloenteromonas sp.
ATTCGGATTCCGAAATCGAATGCACTTCGATGGCGTTCGGAACGAGCCATTCAAGCATCAAGGTAAACTTCAGCGGGAATTCCGAGTGGGGCATCCCCAGCAGCACGACTCTGTCGGTGAAATAAAGCCCAAGCAAAAAGGAGAACCGGCGAACGGTTCTCCTTTCTTTTTGCTTATTTGAAGTAAGAAACCAAGCGCTTCATCCCCTCTTCAACTCGGGACCGCTGCGTCGCCAGGTTGATGCGGACGTGCCCTTTTCCTTCAGGCCCGTACGTTGATCCCGGAGTGATCCAAAGACCCGTTTTCTTTTTGAGGTCTTCGCAGAAAGCAACGTCATCTTGAATGAGCTTCGAAAGGTCCACCCAAAGAAGATAAGTGGCTTCCATAGGCGAGATGACCGCCTGGGGGAGATGCTCCTTTAAGAAGGAAAGACAATAAAGGTAATTCCGATGCACGTATTCATTCATTTCCCTAAGCCAATCGTCTCCCTGCTCAAAGGCGGAGATGACAACCGGATAAGAAAGGAAGTTCCCCTCCGCGAGTTCGTCCGCGTTTAAGGAGAAAGCGAGCTTCGAGCAAATTTCCGGATTCTCGCAGTAGCAAGAGGAAGTCATCACTCCTGCGATGTTGAAAGCCTTCGTCGGAGCGAAGAGGGAAATGGAATTCAGTCGAGCTTCTTCTGAGACGGAGAAGTAGGGCGTGTATGCTTTTTCGCCCCCGTTGATGGGCCCATGCACTTCATCGGAGATGACGAGAACATTGTGCTTTGAAGCAAGGGAAACAATTTGGGAAAGTTCTTCTTTCGACCATACTTTCCCAACGGGGTTATGCGGATTGCACAAAACCATGATTTTGGCTTTTTTCCGGAGAAGGCAGGATTCAAGATTGCCCCAGTCAATCGAATAAACCCCATTTTCCTCTCGTAAAGGGGAACGGATGATTTTACGGTACGAGTTCTCCGCGGAGTGGTCGAAAATGTTGTAGACAGGGCTCAGCAAAACGACTTCGTCCCCAGGGTTAGAAAACGCGCGGATCGCGCAAGAAAGAGAAGGGATAACACCAAGGCTGAAGCATAAGGATTCGCTTTTAAGGGATACGTGGAAGTGTTTTTCAAAGAAATGGACGTAAGAAAGAGCCCATTCCTTCGGGGAAGCGGTGTAACCGTAGCAGGGATGAGAAATCCTCTCTTGCATCGTCTTTTGGATGCAGGGGGCGACCTCAAAATCCATGTCTGCAACCCACATGGGCAAAACGCCCTCAGGGCAGTTCCATTTCTCGGACCCTTCGTTTCGCCGGTTGATGGGCTTGGAAAAATCGAATTTCATCCGAGGATAATCTCCGTTTTGCTGGGATCGATTTTGCTTTCGTCCAAGATGAGCCGCTTAATCCCTTTGGCTTTGATTTTGCCGGAGATGGGATTCTTGACCGAATCGATTTCGCTCACGACCTCCGCATTGATGCTGGAGCAGTATTCGAAGCAGAGATCGCTGTTGACGACCTCGGTGTTGATCAACGTCAGATTCTTCATATAGCAGAAGCCCTGATGGGATTCCACGTGGCAATCGATGAGGGTGATGTCTTCGGAGTTCCAACCGAAGTATTCGCCGACGATCCGGCAGTTCTTCAGCGTGACCTTCTTGCAGTTCCAAAAAGCATCTTTGGTATGCAGGGTGCAGTTCTCCAAAATGAGGTTGCTGCTGCCGTCGAAGGCGTAGTTTCCATCCAAATCGAGGTTTTTGGCGGTCAGGTTTTGGCTTCCCATTCCGAAATACGCCGCGTTGGTCGCTTTCACGTTTTCTAGCAATACGTCTTTGTTCCACCAAAGCGTTTCCTGCGCGTCGGCGAATTCGCAATCGGAGAGGCTTAAGGATTCGCATTTCCGGAAGTTCTTGGGGCCTTTGATTTGAAGATGGGAGAAGCTCGCCTTTTCGTATACCAAACGCCAGCCCTCTCCGTTTCGGCGAAAAGGCAGTCTTCAACCTTGATGTCCTCCCCATACCAAAGGGGGTATTTATAGGCGAAGTTGCAGTTCTTCACCTCAAGGGATCGGCATTCCTTCAAAGGGG
>JBNMGG010000018.1:0-28863 GCA_050872145.1 Candidatus Alloenteromonas sp.
CGGGACGGCCATGATGCCCATCGTGAGCCCGTATCCATGGAACATCGGCAGTGCAGCGAGCATGGACTCTTTTTCCGCCTGCTCGGGCGTGTCACCCAAAAACCAGCATCCGTCGCTGAGAATCGTCAAGAAAGAGAAATCATTTAAAACAATGGATTTAGAAACCCCGGTAGTCCCGCCGGAAGAAAGGATGATATGCCCCTCTTTGGTGTCGTAAGGAGCGAAAGCTTCGTAAGTCCCCCGAACGTCGTTGTAATTATCGAGCTCTTTGTGCTGGCGATAGGCTTTGAGCCTACCACGACAAGCCAGGGCGAATCCCGCTCTTTTGTACCAAGGCAAAGACGCCGTGGGGTCGATGACGAAAACGGGGAAGTGAGAGGACAAAATGCGATCATAGAAGCGAAGGAATAAGGAAACAGTGACAAGAAGTTTCGAATCCTTGTCTTTGAGTTCGCGCAGAATGTTATCTTCCGAAGTTAAGGGATGAAGGATGTGAACGCGGAGCCCAAGCTGAAGGGCCGCATAAAAAGAGGCTACCGTTTCCGGGGTATTCGGCACAACTAAGGTAATCAAATCGCCTTCTTTAAGCCCTTTATCCCGGTAATAAAAGGCAATCCGATTGATAATTGCGAGGAAATCGGTGAATGAATAGACCTTATTCTCGTAATAAATGGAATCAGCGTCGCCCCGCCTTAAACAGATATCCCGAAAGTTCTCATAAATCGTCTTTGAACGGTCGATAGCCATAATCAGCCTCCTTAAACCAAGCGGAATCCCAATGGGAGGAACACCGCCATAAGAATCAAAAGCCAGAACGGCTGATGCAAAGCGTAAACGTAAAGCGATTTGGCGCCGAACCAATCCACGGGCCTATGCCAGCGCCCATCGATTTTCGGCAAAAGGGATTTCTTATCTTTGTAAATCGTTTCGCCAAGGAAGGCGCCGACTAAGGTAAAACCAATCCAGGGAATCAAAGAGAAATAATCGGAACCAGCCTTTCCAAAGCCGAACATGGAAAGGAAGAATTCCGGAACGGTGAAACCCGTGATGGCCGCAAAGCCATCCGGGGCTTCGTTGAATTGGTGGAAGCCAAACCACGGGGAAGAATCGAACAAATAAAGGAATTTGGCCCAGAAAGAATTCCAATCCGTGATTTCGCCTTTGAAGTTCACGAACACGCCGTAGAAAAAACCGAAAAGGAGAATCGCAATCCCGAGCCCCAACTCAATCCACTTTGAACCAGGGATTTTTTGGATGACAGCAACAAGAAGAACGCCCATCCCCAGCACGTAAAGAACACCAAACAAAATACGGACGTCCAACGGATCCCCCAAAGCATTGGTGATGAAATACAAAGAGTACGTGAAAATCGTTATCAGGCCCGAGAAAAGGAGGATCTTCCCGCCGTGGCGGAAATTGTTATGGGAAAAGGAGCAAGAGATTCCGGACATCAGGAAAAACAAAAATGCCAAGGAATGGAAAAACTGACGAACCGGACCGTAAAAGTACCCATTCATCATTGTGACGAAAGAGCCAAGCTCTGGTCCGGCGATTTGATCGAAGTTCACGAAATAGTTTCTCAGGTTTCCCAAGTCGAAAATGAAATGGTCCACGACCATTCCCAAAATCGCCGCGCCGCGAAGAAAATCAATCTCCCAAACGCGTTCTTTTTTCCCTGCCGGAGCCGGAGCTTCCACCCTTGGTTCGATTGAGGTTCCGTTATCCATAACTTTTGTATTTTATCCTAATCTTTCCTTTATAGGAAAGAATCAATCCGCCCACCCCGTCTTACCGGAATCCTCTATAATTCACCCGGCATGATTTACCTTGATTACGCAGCAAATTTCCCCGCCTCAAGAGAAGTCTTAAAAACCTTGTCAGAGACCGAGCTCGCCTATTTTGGCAACGCCATATCCAAACACCCCGCCGGAAAAAGTTCTTTCGAAGAATACGAGCGCCTAAACGAAAAGGCTCTCCAGTTGTTTGGGGTCGATCCAAAAGAATTTGAAATCGTCTATACCTCATCCGCCAGCGAATCTAACAACCTCGCAATCAAAGGCGTCTACGAAAGCTATCAGGGGCTAGGAAAGAAAATCCTGACAAGCGAATTCGAGCATTCTTCCGTCAACGCCGCCCTTGGTTATTTGAAAGAGAAGGGCGCGGATGTTCAAATGGTCTCCACCACTTCGGAAGGGAAAATCAACCTCGATGATTTGAAATCGAAGCTGACAAATGAAACGATTCTCCTTTGTCTTTGTCTTGTGGAAAGTGAGACGGGATCCGTCCAGCCTTACCAGGAAGTGGAAGAGATTTTAAAAAGCTATCCAAACTGCCATTTTCTGATCGACGCTACCCAAGCGATTGGCAAAATTCCCTTGGATTTGCGGGGAATCGATATGCTTACCTGCACGCCTCATAAATTCGGCGGAATCATCGGAACCGGGTTCTTGCTGAAAAAGAAAGACACGGTTTTAACTCCGCTAATCCATGGTGGAATGAGCGTTTCTCCCTACCGCAGCGGCACAACTCCTCTCGGATTGATTGCCTCTTCCGTCAAAGCTCTCGACCTTGCAATGGAAGGGCTGGACGAGCATTTCCAATATGTGTCCACGCTTCAAAAACGCCTTTTGGAAGGTTTATCGGCAATCCCATCCGTCCAAATCAATTCCCCGTTGGATTTCCCTTACATTCTTAACCTTTCTCTAAAAGGAAAAAGAGCTAGTGAAGTCACCGCAAAGTTGGCGGAGAAAGGCATCTGCGTCTCCCAAAAATCGGCTTGCTCGATTCCAAACACGCCCTCTAAAACGATTATGGCCATTTATCACGATCGCGCCCGAGCGCTGTCAAGCTTCCGAGTTTCCCTCTCCTATATGACCACGGAGGGAGAAATCGACGCATTCATCGCTGCCTTAAAGGAGATTGCCCATGAGTAAAAAAGTATTAACCCGGCCGGAAGAGATCGAAAGAAGCATCACCACGACATTCCGGTACACGATTTGGTCCAAATTCATCGCCGGAATAAAAAAATACGAACTGATCAAGCCCGGAGACAGGGTGTGCGTTTGCATCTCCGGAGGCAAAGATTCCAATCTCATGGCGGAGTGCTTCAAACTTCTTTCTCGACATAGCGATTTCCCTTTTGAGGTTCGTTATTTGGTCATGGACCCCGGGTATAACCCCATCAACCTTCAAAAAATTAAAAGCAATTTGGCCGAGATGGACATACCCGCCAAAATCGTGAAAACCGATATTTTCGAAATCGCCAATTCGCAAGACCATTCCCCCTGCTACCTCTGCGCCAAAATGAGAAGGGGCGCCCTTTATCGCCTCGCTCAAGAAATGGGGTGCAATAAAATCGCCTTGGGCCACCATTATGACGATGTCATCGAAACGATTCTCATGAACCTGCTGCACGCTGGGTCTTTCCAGACCATGCTCCCCAAGCTTCACAGCGATCATTTCGAAGGGATGGAAGTCATCCGCCCGCTGTATTTAGTCCGGGAAGATGACATCAAAGCATGGAGGGACCAGAACCACCTCCAATTCATCCAATGCGCCTGCCGCTTTACGGAAAACTGCGCCGTCTGCGACAACGGAGGCGGAGGAAGCGCACGCTATGATACGAAAATGCTGATCCGGAAATTAAAAGAAACGAACCCCCAAGTGGAGAAAAACATTTTTAAATCCGCGGAGAACGTAGTTTTAGATAAAGTGGTCGGATACAAAGACGCGAAAGGCCACCACAGCTTCTTGGACGATTACGACAAAGAAACCCTTAATAGCCAAGAAGTTTCTTCGCCCGCAAAAAATTCGTAAAAGCCTTCGGCAGGGCGTACTTTTCCCGAAGTTCGGCTTCGGTAAAGAAAAGCGCGCCATTCAAAGCGGGTTTTTCTCTGCATTCTATTCCGTACCAATCCATATCCCAGATTAAGTGCGAGAACGTATGGACGCTATGGCCGATGTAATTTGGTTTTCCTTTTACGGAATCCGGCAAAATGACGCCTTTTCCTTTCGAGGGGAGATTTGGAAATTCGAAAAGCCCAGAAAGCAGCCCGGCATCTTGCCTTTTCCGAATAACGACCAAGCCATTCCAGCGAATAATAAAGACGGAAATCGATACACGGGTCTTTTCTTTTTCGCTTCGAGGCAATGGATATTCACTTTGATCTCCTTTTTTGAAGGCGGCACAAAACGCAGAAAGCGGGCAGCGTTCGCACAGAGGGGCCCCGTTAGGCAGACAAATGGTCTCCCCCACGTCCATCAAGGCCTCATTGAAATCTCCGGGCCTTTGTTTCGGCATCAAATCCAAGAAAAAGGATGAGGCCTCCTTTTTCGCGGCCGAAGAAGAAAACGCTTCTTTCTTGCGATTCAGCCTACAGTAAATTCGGAAAAGGTTCCCGTCTAAGGAAACTTGCTTTTCCTTAAAAGCAATCGAGGAAATCGCCGAGGCGGTATATTCTCCGATTCCCGGAACTTTCAAAAGTTCTTCTTTCGTGCTTGGGAAAACGCCTTTGCATTCATCTTGGATGTAGCGAGCGCCCTTCAAAAGGTTCCTGGCTCTTGAATAATATCCAAGGCCTTCCCAAAGCTTTAAGACATCCTTTTCGTCCGCATTTGCTAAATCTTTGATTGTTGGAAAAGCCAGCAAAAACCTCGCAAAATAGCCTTTAACCGTTTCGATTCGCGTTTGCTGAAGCATGACTTCACTCAGCAGAATACGGTAAGGATCCTTATTCTCCCGCCACGGCAAATCCCGCTTTTGGGCGTCGAAGTAAGCAAGCAATTCCACGCTGAAATCATTCACGCTAAAAGGGTAACGCATTTTCCCTCCAAAGGCTTATCCGACGCTTCCTTTATTTCTTGTTGATCTCGTTCATCAAAGCTTCGTACAGCGGCCATTGGAGATTTCCGCTTCCTTCTGGGAAGAAAAAAGAGGGAGCGTCTTCAGGCTTGACCCATTTCGCTTGATTCACTTCTTTGGAAATCACCAAAGGAGCCTTCTTCGCCCTTCCTAAAAACCCGAGCATCAAAATGCCCTTTGGCTCAAACCAATAGGAGCAGATATAGCGAAGGGAATCGAGTTTCACCCCCACCTCTTCTTGGACCTCGCGGGTTGCGGCGTGCTCCGCCGTCTCTCCGGGGGTGACATACCCCGATACGAAGTTCCAATACTTATCGCTTAAATACTTTTGAAGCTCAAGGCAAATCTCGTTGTCTTCATTCACCACCATCGTCAAAACGGCGGTCGGAAAACCATCGAAATAATACCGTTCGCACTTTTCACAATAAGGGACCATTCCATCATCCCCGGCCGGATGATCTACGAGTTTGCTTCCGCATTGAGGGCAATAGATATAATGCATGGTTGCATTGTAATACCAACGGAAAGGTTTTCCTCCCCTTTTCTCGATAGGCCGATAAAAAAGAGCCCCCGTTTTACCGGAGGCTCTCTGAAGCGTTTTCTTACTTCTTAAGAAGTTTGGAGAAGAGTTCGCGAACTTGGGCGTGGGTCGCTTCGCGCGGGTTGCCAGGATAGCAAGCATCCTTAAGAGCATCGGAAGCGAGGTTGTCCAAATCCTCTTCCTTGATCTCTTCGCAGACATGCGGGATGCCGACGTCTTCGCTGAGCTTCTTAACCGCATTGATAGCGGCGGCGCGATATTCCTCTTGGCTCATCTTCTCAACGCCTTCGACGCCCATGGCGATCGCGATGTCGCGATACTTGGTGCCGGTGTATTCGGCGTTGAATTCCATGGCGATCGGAAGAAGCATGGCGCAGGCTTTGCCGTGCGGGACGTTGTAATAAGCGGAGAGGGTGTGGGCCATCGCGTGGTCGATGCCAAGGCCGACGTTGGAGAAGCCCATGCCGGCGACATACTGACCAAGAGCCATCTGCTCACGGCCTTTGGCTTCGTTATTGACCGCGCCGCGGAGGTTGTGGGAGATGATCTCAATGGCCTTGATGTGGAACATGTCGGAGAGTTCCCAAGCGCCGCGGGTGATGTAGCCTTCAATCGCGTGGGTCAAGGCATCCATCCCGGTGAAGGCGGTGAGGGATTTCGGCATGGAGGACATCATATCCGGATCGACGAAGGCGACAACCGGGATGTCGTGAGGATCGACGCAGACGAATTTCCTCTTGTTCTGAACGTCGGTGATGACGTAGTTGATGGTGACTTCTGCCGCAGTTCCGGCCGTGGTCGGGATGGCAAGGATCGGAAGGCAGGGTTTGGTGTCGGTGACGGCGCCTTCAAGGGAGCGGACATCAGCATGCTGCGGGTTGGTCATGATGATGCCGACCGCTTTGGCGGTATCCATGGAAGAACCACCGCCGATGGCGATGATCGCATCCGCGTTGATCTTCTTCGCGGCCTCAACGCCAGCCAAGACGTTTTCGATCGTCGGGTTGGGTTTGATGTCGGTGAAGAGTTCGTATTTAATGCCGGCTTCTTCCAAAAGGGAGGTGACTTTCTGGGTGACGCCGAACTTCACAAGGGAAGCATCGGAAGCAACCAAGATGTGTTTGAACCCTCTGGTTTTGATTTCGGGAACGATGCTGTTGATCGCCCCAAAGCCGTGGTAGGCAGTTTCGTTTAGAATGAATCGATTGGCCATTTTGATTGTGGCTCCTTTCTTATGAGCCAATTATAAAAGATAGGGGGTAGCAAGGAATCCGTTACCGATATATTGATTTGAATTGATAAATGAGCGTGCGCATGCGCGCGATGGGATTAACCGCCGATTTTGACTTCTTCCCCGTTCTTCATAACGGTTTTTCCGCTATCAAGATCCGCGATTTCCTGTTTGTACTTCTTTTCTTCCTCATCGTTGCAAAGGACGAAGTGCCCCGGCAGGATTTCACGGAAGGTCGGCTTTTGCTTGGAATAGTCGTGAACCTCATTGGGCTTGTAGACCAAGCGAGTCCTCCGCTTTTCCGTGAAGGGGTTCGGCTGAGGAATCGCGGAAAGAAGGGACTTCGTGTAAGGATGAAGCGGGTGGCGGAACAATTCATCGCTATCGGCGAGCTCCACCATATTGCCGAAATACATGACCCCGATTCGATTGCAGAAATATTTGACGGTCGAAAGGTCGTGGGCAATGAAAATCATCGTTAGGCCCATTTCCTCTTTCAGTTCATTCAGAAGATTGATGATCTGAGCGCGAATGGAGACGTCCAAAGCCGAGATGGGCTCATCGCAAATCAGGAGCTTCGGATTCATGACCAAAGCGCGCGCGATGCCGATTCTTTGCCTTTGACCACCGGAAAACTCATGCGGATAACGGGAAGCATGCTCCGGAACCAAGCCAACTCTCTTCAGGATTTCCACGGTTTTGCGGTGATTTTCCGCCGCGTTATGGAAGCCTTGAATTTTGAGCCCTTCCTGAATGATGTCTTCCACGGTCATTCTGGGGTCCAAAGAATCCACAGGATCCTGGAAGATCATCTGAATCTGATTCCGAAGGGATTTCGGAGAATGCTTATTGTCGTAATGGATGGATTTGATCTTCCATTTTTGGCGGGTGACGACAACCTTGTTGCGTTCCTTCAGCTTTTCGATTTTCTCTTCGTTCTTCTTAATCAACTTCTTTTGATCGTCCGGAGAAAGCAAAGGAAGGTCTTTCTGCTCCTGCTTTTTGATTGCTTTGATTTTCTCATTGAGGTGGATTTTGGAGTATTTGATTTCCTTTTGATTCCATCGATCCCCCGCGGCGATTCGGTAGCCTTGGAAGTAGATTGAGCCGCTGGTGATGTCGTAAAGATGGATGATGCATCTCCCGGTCGTGGACTTGCCGCATCCCGATTCGCCGACAATCCCAAAGGTTTCGCCTTCCTTCACGTCGAAAGAGATGTCATGAACGGCTTTTAACTTCACCGTATTGGGCCAAGAGCCAAGCTTAAAGAACATACGGAGATGGCGAACCGCTAGCAACGTTTTGCTTTTTTCCAGATCTGGCTTGTAGGTAATATGGGACAATTTCAGGGCTTGCTTCGCCCTGGAAACCCTCTTTTTGTCTTCCTCGACTTTAGCCTTTAGTTCTTGCAAATCCTTTTGGTCTCCGTCTTTCAAAGAAAGAGCGTTTTGGTCTTGTTTCCATTGCAATAAAGCCTTATCAAGTTCCTCTTTTGCAGCGTTTTTGCGACCTTTTTTGATTTCTTCGTCTTTTTCGTATCTTGCTTTTAAATCCGCTAAAGAAGGCACATCTTCCTCTTCTTTGTGCTGCAGCCTTTCATAGGCCTCTTCCTGAGCTGTGTTGGCTAAATTGCCTTTGGCGTCCAATGGCAAAAGAATGTCGGAATCCGAAAATCCTTTTGAAGCCTCTTCTTTGTTGATGGGGCTCTTCTTTTTGTCATTTTCCATGGTTCAATGCCTCCTCATCATTTAGGGCGCGGCGGATCCGTTCCGTGACGATTTTAGGCGGAACGACCTCCGGGGCGTCTTGGTATTCAAGCCAACTGGCTACGAAATGGGTTGGGGAAATTTGAAAGAAAGGCGGCTCATATTTGAAATCGACGCCGAGGGCAAAGCGATTTCGAAGAGCGAACGCATCCCCTTCCGGAGGATAAATCATATCCGGAGGAGTTCCGGGAATCGCTTCCAGCTTTTCTTTGGAGTCGATGTCGGGAACAGAAGCCAAAAGGGCCCAAGTGTATGGATGGCGGGGATCGAAGAAAATCTCCTTGTCCGTTCCATACTCACAGATTTTTCCCGCGTACATAACCGCGACCCGGTCCGCCATGTTCGCCACCACGCCCAAATCGTGGGTGATGAAAATAACCGACATATCGTGGTCTTTCTTCAACTTGTTGATCAATTCAAGAATCTGGGCCTGAATGGTCACGTCCAAAGCCGTGGTCGGCTCATCGCAAATCAAGATATCCGGCTCGGAGATCAAAGCGATGGCGATGACGATCCTTTGCCTCATGCCGCCGGAGAACTGAAAGGGGTACTGCTTATAACGCTTTTCCGGCTGGGGGATACCAACTTCCGCCATAACCTTCAAAGCCTTGGCCTTCGCCATTGTCTTGGTGATTTTGACTTGTCTCTGATATTCGTCGAGAATCGCGTTTTCCTCTTTTTCCAAGGCAAGGAAATCCTTCAGGATCTCTTCCTTTTCTTTAGTCAAAGGAGCAACGGCGTCCGCCATCTCGGACAAAGCCCTTTGATGGCGTTTCGGAATCGCATAGGTTAAAAGCGCCTTGGCGTTTCCGAGGATCTTGGCCTTCCTGATTTCAGCGTCCAGTTTCTTGATTCGAGTTTGCTGCTCGCCGCTCAAAGAAAGCTTTTCCTTCTTTTGGGCAACTTGCTGAAGCTTTTGATCTCTTTCTTTTATCAAGGATTCATGATGTTCCTTTGTTTTGATTTTGGCCGTCTTTTCCGCTTCCGAGAGAGCTTTTTTGAGCGAAGGTTCTTGGGAAGAATATTCCTTTTTTGCGGCGAAAATTTCTTCTTTTGCGAATTTTTTTGCATTTTTTAGATGTTCGGAATTCTCTTTTTTATAAGCCTTTTCCTGGTTTTGAACATCCAAAAGCTCTGCTTTAAGGGAAGACAAATCTCCCCCGCTTTTCTTTGCCTCAGCGATTTTCTTTTTGATTTCGCTTTTCTTTTCCCCGAAGGCAAAAAGACGGCTTTCATATCCGTTCAAAGGAAGAGAAGCACGGTTTTTCGCGTCTTCAATGCGGTTTTGCTTCTTTGATTTTGCGTTCATCAACGCCGTGAGTTCAGGAGCGATCAAATCGTCATAGTAACGCTTCAGCATGTCGGAGTTAATGAGCATCGTCTCCGTGATTTGCTTGCCGATTTTGACAATGGGATTCAAAGAGGAAAGGGGGTCTTGGAAGATCATGCCGATCTTCCTCCCGCGGATCCTTTGGAACTCCGTTTCGCTGGCTTTGGTTAAGTCAATCCCACGGTAAAGAATCTGGCCCCCTTCGATCATCGCGTTGGGGGGGAGAATCCCCATAATCGCTTTCGAAGTAACCGACTTCCCCGAGCCCGACTCCCCGACAATGCAAAGGGTTTCTCCTTTATACAAATCAAAAGAGACGCCCCGAACCGCCTGGACCTTTCCGTTGTCCGTGCGGAAAGAAACGACGAGGTTTTTTACTTCCAAAGCCTTTTCGGAGGGGATGGCATTCTCCCCTTCGATCAGCTTTTGGTCGAGTTTGCTTAATTTAACAGCCATATCACTCCCCTCCTTTCAACGACGGGTTAAACGCATCCCGGAGACCATTCCCGAAGAGGTTGAAGGAAATCATGACAAGCGCCATGACAACGCTCGGGAAAATGATCAAATAAGGATAAGTCGTCATATATTTTTGGTTGTTCGTCAAGGTGGCTCCGAAGCCTTCCATCCCCCGAATCAAGCCCAAGTAAGTCAAAGAAGCTTCCGAGAAAATGACAGAGGGGATCATCAAAACCGAAGAAGTAATCAACGTGCCAATCGCATTGGGGAGAATGTGACGGAAGATGAGCCTTCCATCACTGGCGCCAAGAGTTCTGGCGGCGAGGATGCATTCCCGGTCTTTGTATCGATAGAACTGAGTTCGAGTCAGAGAAGACGTCCCTAGCCATCCCGTCGTGCACAACGCAATGCCAAGCATCACAATCGTGCTCATATTGTCCGGTTTATTGATGAGGATGAGCGTCATCACGACAACCCAGGGGATACCTCCGAGGATATCCGTGAAACGCTCCATCGCCAAATCGACCCAACCGCCGAAATAACCGGAAATCGCACCCCAAACAAGGCCCATCGCCAAGTTGATTACCGTTGTGACCACGCCCAGGACAACCGAATAGCGCAGCCCATTGAAGACCAGCTTAAACATGTCCCTTCCTTGATCGTCGGTTCCGAAAATGAAACGCGGCATGGAACTGTAGCCATAGAGCCGATAGCGGGAAATCGTACCGGAAAACGTGACCGTGGTGATGCCCGCCCCGCGGACGACTTTAACCGACATTGGATGGTCCTCATCGAGGCGCAAGGGGCAGCTTGCTTTTCCCTCTTCTGTCAAAGCGATGCCCGCGAGGAACCGCTTTTGGTTTTCCTCGTTCCGGGGATTGCCGTTGATGAAATCGTCGAGCGGATATTCCATCGTGATCCAGCCCTTCTTCTCGTAAGAACGAAGGTTGCTTTCCGTGATGCTGTCGCTTTTTTGATCCCCGAAGGCGGCAAGATAGGTGTCATAACGGAAAGTGCCGGTAACAAAATCGGCATGGTAGATTTTCATCTCCCCCGTGGAGGTGAAACGGGTGGACGTCGACTGAACGGATTCGTACATCTTTTCCGCTGCGTCAGAACAAGACATGGCCGCGAGCTTTTCCTTTTCCGCATCGCTCGGTTTCATCGTTCCTTCTTCGGCGGAGAAAACGGCCGACTTCAGCAAAAGGGAAGACTTCTTCCCGTCCAGAGGATTGAGGACAATTTGCAAAGAGGCCTTGATTGCAGAATTCCCTTTATCCGCGGCGGACAATAGGGTTTCGTTAGAAGAAAGATCAAAATGCAGCGTTTGACCGCCGGAAAGGTTTTCGGCCAAAGGCAGAACGGAGTAACCGCCTTCGGAAGAGAGCCCCTTATAAAGAAGGTTAATCGAGTATTGCCCCTGCTCCCCATAGGCGAATTCCTCTGGGAGGTCTGCCGTCACAACATCTAAGGAATAATCGTAATACCCGAGATAGAAAGTTCCTTCCGAACTTTCCAAATTCACCGCAGAAGTCGCTCCTTCCACGGCGGACAGACGAACGTATCCGCCCCGGGCATAAGAAACCGCGTTGTCGTCGAGTTTGTTTTCGCCGACCTTGGAATAGGAAACCGACCCAACGATCGCGTCCGTATCGAAGTTCGAATTTTTGCTCGTGACGGGCCCTCCGGAATAGGTTCCGTCCTTTTCATAGGCATCCCAGTCGAAATCGATCGCGATGTTCTTGAATTGGGTTGTGCCATCCCAAAAGCCGCTCCCAGCAGAGAAAAGGCGCGGAGCCAATTTCGTTTGATAGCTGAGATAGGCATTGGTCGTATCCAAAGAATTCTGGTCAAAGACCGGGACGAAAATCGTCAGAAGAAGGATCACGCCCAAAATGACGCCCCCCGCGACGGAGGATTTGTTTTTGACGAAGCGGCGCAAAGCGTCTTTGAAGAAAGTCGTCGGCTTTGACTTCATCTTGGTATCGTGGATGTCCGCGTTAACTTGGGAAAGGGAAAAGTCGCCCTGCTGAAAAGAAACGGTGTGCTCCACGTTTTTGGAGTCGCGATATGTGAAAGTTTTGTTGTTTTCCATAATCACTTCTTAGCCCCCATGCGGATGCGCGGATCGATGAACCCGTACGACAAATCAAGGAAGACGCCGGAGATCAAGCCAATGAGCGTGTACAAGGACATATCCGCCATCAAGACGTTGTAGTCCCCCGCGCTGATCGAATCGATGTAGAGCCTGCCGACGCCAGGGATTCCATACAAAGATTCCAAAATCATCGAGCCACCTAACAAACCGATGATTTCCGAAAGGATGGAAGGGAGAACCGGGACCATCGCGTTTTTCAAAGCGTGGCGGGTGATTGCCTGCGAACGGGTCAATCCCTTCGTCCTCGCTAGAAGAAGGTAATCGCTGCTCATAACCTCGGTGAGCTCAGCCCTCGTGAAGCGGCAATAACCGCAAATCGAGCCGAAGGATAGAGCCATGGTCGGGATGAAATAGCCAAGGACCCTTGTTTGCAAAGGCGCGCTGACGGAAGGCCACTGGCTGGGGAACCATCCCCATTCATAGGAGAACAAAAGCAACAGGAAGTTGATTGTGATGAAGGAAGGAACGGAGATGAACACCATTACCAAGGTGGAAATAACGTGATCCGTGAGCTTGTTTTTCTTCAAAGCGGCCCAGACCCCAAGCCCCAAGCCAAGGGGAACGGAGATCAAAACGGGCCAAATGTTGACTTTGACAGTGGTGAAAAGCCGAGAATTGGTCCAGCTTGTCCCCACGATGATCTTCATCGCGTCTACGTTGGGGGAAATTGAGCTCGAGACACCCCAAGAACCATGGAACAAGCCGGAGACCCACACGCAGAACTGGTCGAAGATGGGCTTTTGATAGAAAAAGTGAGAAACGCCGAAGGAATCGACCGCCGAATAAAGAGGGGTTCCTAAATTAGGCTGAGCGGAACGGAACTCAACAACGTAGCCCAAAGCAACCTGGTGGGTGTAATAAGTCAATTGAGCCGTGGTATCCCCCACAGTCGCCGGGAAAGGCTGCAGTTTGACCAAGAAAAAGGTCAAAGTGAGAATGATGACCGTCGTGACTAAGGCCAAGAATATTCGTTGAACGGTATAGCGAAACATAAAACCCTCCTTCTATCCCGAATAGTAAAGTGCGTCGAAAAATTGCAAAGTCTTTGTCGAAAACAATTCGGGAGGCTTTCGACGAAGAAGCAGCACCGGATCTCTCCGATGCTGCTTAAACCAAACGGATGAGTCTTTACTCAATCACGGCGGGGAAATAAACGCTCTTCGTTCCGCAGAAGACCCCTTGGATCGTCTGGGTGAAGTCGACCCCGAAGACGGAGATTCCACCAGCTTTGATGACGTTAACAGCCAAATCCCCACTCAAAGTGAAGGAGAAGTTTCCGCTTTCGTCCCAGCTGATGTTTTCGATGCCGCTGACTTTTCCACCCCCAGTGGCGTCCGGGTAAACCTCAAAGTAATCCGAATAGTCCTCCGCGTCCGTCGTTCCGAAGATGTCCTGAACGTCAACCACGAGGCCATCATATTGGAGAACTTCAAGCCTTCCCGCGATGGAGACGCGATCCCCATTCACCTTAAAGGTGGAGAAGACGATGTTGATCGGATCGGTGGCCTGTCCATTTTCGTCCAGGATAATGCCGCCATCGGCTGCGCCCCACAAGCCATCGAAGGACCAACGCTTGCCGTCATAGACCAAAGCATCTTCACCGGAATCGACTTTCGTCGTGTCCGCGCCCCAGTTGAGGGTGAATCCGCTGGAGTTGGAAGATTTGAGAACCTCCATGAAGTTCAGCGGGTTGAGCGAGTTGCCAGAAATCGAGCCGAAGGCCAAATCGAACTGGCCGACGAGCAAGTGCTTGTAGTAGACATCGGTCCACTCCGCCCCGCCGACAGCCTGAACGACGTTGAGACGAACCGGGTAACCAAGGTCTTCCGCCGCCGCGTCGAAGGCCTTTTTGATGTAACCGCCGATCGTGTTTCCTTCCTCGGCGATTTGGTTTTCATGCATCCAGAAGATGTTGATGGAAATGCTTTCGGTGGAAGTGGTGATCGAACCATCGGCGATGAGCTCATTGATGGCTTTCTTGAAGGCAGCTTCCGACAAGGCGAGGCTGAAGCCGGAGTTCTCAATCGTATCGCCCCAGAAATCCTCAAGGGCGGCCGCGTGCTCCGGCGTGTTGTTGTAGACTTCGCCGGTTTCCGGATTGGATAGGTAAATATCCGAGAAATAATTGATGCACGGGGTCCCTCCTTGATCCTGAGCGAAGGATCTGCGGTCAATGGAATAGAACAGGCCGCGGATGAAGTTGGAGTTGGACATCCAGGGCTTCACGGTCCAGTAATCCTTCTTCTGAGTGTGGGTGATGCTCCCATTCTCGCCAAACAGGCTTTCCCAAAGATCTTGGGTACAAGTGTTGAGATTGAGCTTCCAAACGCTTTCGCCCGGGATGGATACGGCCCTCGGATCGGTCGAATAATCTTTCAGATAGTCGGAAGGAATACCGACGGAATCCAAACTTTCCGCGTTGATGAATTGACGGAAAGCGATGTTCTTGTCGGTGGAATAGCCCGGCAAGATGTCCGTATGGATGCCACCAATTTGATAGAGGTTGGAATTCTCCTTCCTCTCGAACCAATCATCGTTCCTCTTGAAGGTGATGAGTTTCCCGGTTTCCCACGTTTCGATGATGTAGGGGCCGACGGACAGAGTGTTGTCCACCGGGGTGTAGGACATATCCGTGCTGAAGCCGTTGATCGCGCTGGCCCCGACCTCATTCACGAATTCCGCCGGAAGGGGTTCGTACATGTTGTCGTTGAGGTAGTACATCGCGTAGAAGCGGTTCACGGGGACGGAATAGGTGACTTGCAGATAATCGCCATCCTCATCAGTTCCGACTTTGAGGCCCACGCCGCTGAAATCGGCTTCCTCATCGGTCAAAACGCCCTTCTTTCCGCCGCCGGTTGCGTTGTAATAAACAGCGGCTCCTTCGATGGCGCCTTGCCCGGACTTATTGGCGAGTTCTGCGCCGCGGTAGAGACCATTGGACTTGTTCAAGAGCATCTTGAAGGCGGTCAAATAGTCTTCCAGTTGAACATAGCGTTTGTCGTATTTCGCCCGATCAGCTTTCGACGAAAGGGTCCGATAAGCGACTCCGCCTTCTTCGCCGGTGCGAACATAGATTCTCCACGTTTGATGGAGCTCTTCCGCGTTGGGAGTTTTGTTCACTCCGTCATCGGTCACGGCATAAGGCTTATCTTGCTTCGCAAGGACCCCGTAATACTCGTACCCATCCTGTTTTGCGTTCAGCCTGGTGCCGAATAGAGAAGTGGCACAATCGGAGAACAAGTCCGGGACGACGGAACCATTGTCGTTCCAAGCGTTCAAGGTTTGGGGATCGGTGGAGTTCCAGTTGTGATAATAGTTTTGATACTTATCAAGGGATTCGCCGGCCAATTTTCCATTAAGCCTACCATCGCGAAGAACGGAGAAGCCAAATCCAGGGATGTAGGAATCGACGCCCTTTACAACGCGAGGATTGTACAGCGAGTACGAGGAGTCCTCGTAAAGGGGCAAGCCCGTAAGGGCATGGTCGACGGCGTACTTTTCCAGTTTGCCCAAAATCTCCCTGCGGGCATCGTAAGACGAATCAAGGAACTGGTAAACTCCGGTGGCAATCGGAGCGTCTTCGCCCGGTTCAGAGGAATCCGAGGGAACGGATGAGGGTTGCTCCGCAGAGCTTCCGGAGCTGCTGATTGGCCCGCTAGAAGGGGAGCAAGCAGCTAAGCCCATGATGACTGCGCTGAGGGCGAGTGCTGGAGCAATGAAGTGTTTTTTATAACTTTTCTCCTTTCAGGATGGCCAAAGTAAAAACTCGCTCCAAAAATGTTCAAGGACTTTTTTATGAATTTTTGCGCTACTTTTGCTCGCTTTTTGCGGTTTTTTGTCAATTTAAAGCAATTGCCCGAATAATAAAAGAAGAAGCAAAAAGAAGAATGGATAGCGTCAGCCAAGGCCAGATAAATGGAAAATTTGTAACTCTTTTCTTTTTCTTTCCTTCCACGTAAGCGTAATAATCTGGGTACTCGTCCATCGCGTTGGAGTAGTTGATGTTCATGTGTTTGAAGATAGAACGGAATCCATAGGCAAGGAAGTCGAACGCTCCAAAATGGCCCAGCAAGAAAAGAAGGCCGATGCCCAAAACCAAGATGCCGGAGAAAAACAAAGGGTCAATATAGCCGTAAAGGGAGTAATTTCCCTTCAAAAAGAAGAAAAGGCAGAATGATCCTGCCGCAAGGAGGGGATAAAGAATCAAAGCAACAAGATGAGATTTCTTCATGGGGCTATCTTGCTTGCTGGGCGAAAAAAGGCAAGCGTATTCCACTTTCCACCGTTTCAAAGAAAAGAGATACAATGCGACTATGGACAAACGTTCTTCGAAGACAATCTCCAAAATCTATGACGGGTTTACCCTCTGTCTTCAAAGCATTCCCTATTCCAAATTGAAGGTCCGCGACATCATTCAAAAAAGCCAGATATCCCCGACGGGTTTCTATGCTCACTTCAAATCAAAAGAGGAAGTCCTTCAAGGGTACATGGCCAGGCTTTTTCTAACGGTGAAAATCAAAGGAAAAGAGCAGAGATTCAGCAGCGTTTCTTTGCTGTTCGCCCGCATTGAATCTTATCAAGATACCTTGTCTAGATTCCTGCAAATCAAAGAAAATACGTCCCTTTTGCGCTCTTCTTTGTTTCCTTGGGCCCGAAGTTTTCTTCCCAATGCCCTAACGAAAGAAGGCCAATTTCTAGCATGTGATTTGCTGGTGGATACCACGCTTCGCTACATCGAAGCCGAAAACGAAAGCGAACGAAAAGCTTTCTTAGCAAAGCTTTTGCTTACGCTCCCGATTTTGCTTTCCTAGCGCTTCTTTCCCGTCAGCAAAAAGAAGTGCTCTCCTTCTTTTGCTTTTTCTATGAAAAACTCTTTTTCAAAAGCGAGAGCTTCTTCCTCTGGCGGATTCAAGTGGCGGGACAGATTTTGGGGAACCGACCCATGATGGGTATCCAGTTCTTTCCTACCCAAGGAATGGAGAATCGCGAAGCGTCCTCCTTTTTTCAACACTTGGGCAAATTTTTTGCTAAGCAAACAAGGATCCGCAAAATGAGGGAAGGCGTTGTACAGGACGATGAAATCGTAACGTTCTTTCTCCGCGCATTCTAAAAAATCCGCGCATTCAAAAGACGCCCAAGGGCAGGAAGAATACTTTTTCTTGGCGATGGCGATCATTTCCGGAGAGATGTCCATCCCAACGACCTTTTCTTCGTTATAGGAATGAATCAAATGGGTCACGGTCCCCGTTCCGCAAGCCAAATCCAAGACGAAATCGCCTTTTTCTAGCCCAATTTCATCGAAAAGGGGCCGGATATCATCTTCTTTTTTTGTTTGATACTCGTCCCAAGTGGGCGCCAAAGAATCGAAGAAATCACGCGCGGGGTTCATGCGAAGAACTCCTCGCCATTGAATTTTTGGTATCCCCCGAAGGAATTCGCATACCCTTTGATTTGCCCGTAAAGAGGGGATCCCAAGAATTCGGTTGTGATTTCATTCGTTTTCGCTTCCATGTCGATGTCCTCAAACAATGCAGGGTACACCACTTTCGCGCAGTACCAAGTGTTCGCTAATGCGATTTCCAAATTCGTGTAATAAGCGTTGTAAGCCATCTCCAAATAAAGCTCGCCGTCTTGCCACGCTTTGCAGGATTCGAACAGCTCTTTGTTTTCGGAATAGTTGGGACGTATGTGCTTAATCGCTGCCGAATCAAAGATGATTTTATCCATGCTTCCGGCTAAGGAAGCAAATTTTTCAGCATCGATTTTTTGGATTCCGTCATTCGTCAATCCGCTAACCGCGTTTTTGATATGGGCAATGTTGAAGGGCTCGTAATTTTGGGCCGTCATGAATTGGTTGGTCGTTCCCCAGTTTCCAAGGCCGCAAATATAAACGTTTGGCTTTTCCTCTTCCGGGATGTCTTTGGTGCGGTTAAAGATTTCCTCTTTCTCTTTCTCAATGAAGGAAAGGAGGCTTTCCGCCCGCTTTTCTTTTCCGAGCACTTTTCCCATTAAGCGAAGGCTCGATTGGAACTTCGCGTCAAAAACGCCTTTGACGCCATAGCCCATCGTCAAAACAGGAACCTCCAGCATTTGCTGAAGCGCATTTGCCTTATCCGCATCCTCGTATTCGGAAAACACGAGATCGGGGTTGCAGGAAAGGATTTTCTCCGCTTCGGCCGATTGGGCATTCGGGCCTCCCACCCCACAGGAGGGAAGAGTCGCGAAGGCGCTCTTATTCGCGATGAAATAAGGCCGAGCAACTCCATCGAACATCTTGGGGCGATTGGTCAGGCTTTCATTGTCGATGTCTTCTACCCCAGCGAGCAAACTGACGTCGCCGATATAGGAGTAAAGCCGCAACGCCCCTGCCCCAATGCAGACGATTTTGGAATAAGAGCCGCTTTTGATGGAAACCTTCCTCCCGGCGAGATCCTCCACGGTTTCCCCCGCTTCCCCGGGGTTAGAGTTTCCACAGGACGCGACAGAGAGAACGGACAAAGCCGTTAGAACAAACAACACGGTTTTCTTCATTTTGGTTCCTCCTCATGATGATGGAAATGAATGTGCCGATCCCCGCCGGAACCGGATATGCTGACGGAAACGCCGAAGGTGGAAAGAACGTTCTCCTCGTTGAAACATTCTTGGCCTCCCTGGGCGAGAAGCTGTCCTTCCCGCAAAAAGAAGAAGCGATCCCCCAAATCCAAGGCCATGTTCAAGTCATGCAGGGCAATGAGAATCGAAATCCGTTTGGTTTTTGCGATGTTTTTGCAAAGATTTGCAAACAAAACGCAGTTGGATACGTCGAGGTTGCTGGTCGGCTCATCGAAAAGGAGCAGGCTCGGATTTTGGTTTAACGCCGTGGCGATCGCGACCTTCTGCAATTCGCCTCCGCTTAGCTGATCCGTCCTCTTTTCTTTCAAAGACAATAGGCCTAGCTCGGAAAGAACTTTTTCCGTGGTTTTTTGTTCTTCGCCCCTAGGGGAAAACCCAAAATAAGGCATTCTTCCCAATAAAACCGTTTCGAACACGCTGAGGCCGGAAGGGGTGACCCTTTGAGGGACGTAGGCAATGCTTTGGGCCCATTCCCGGGCGCTGGTCTCGCGCAAAGACTTCCCATTGAGGAGGATCTCCCCGTTTTTGGGCTTCACGATTCCCAAAAGAGATTGAAACAAAGTGGATTTCCCCGCTCCATTCGGACCTAATAGCACGCCGATCTCCCCTTCTTTCAACCGAAAGGAAACATCGCTTAGGATTTCTCTCCCCTTCTTGGAATAAGAAGCGCTCAAGCCTTTGACTTCTAGCATGCGCTTTTCCCCCGGGATGAGAAGATGAGGTAAAGAAAGAAAGGCGCTCCCAGCAAAGAAGTCACCGCGCCGATGGGCAAGGAGTTCCCCGGGGCGATCGTCTTAGCAAAGACGGAGGAGAGCAAAAGAAGGCTTCCCCCGCAAAGCAAGGATCCCGGAATCAAATAGGAATGGTTCTCGCCCAGCAACTTTCGCATGATGTGTGGGCAGACGATCCCCACAAAGCCGATTACGCCCAAATAGGAAACGCACACGGCGGTGACCAAGGAGGCAAGCAACAAGGAAACGAACCGCAAAGCCCCCACTTTCACCCCGATGCTCCGTGCGAACACATCGCCAGAGAGCAAGGCATTATACCGATAACGGAGAAGGAAGAAGACAACGACCGCAACCGCCACGACGATCGCCATTATCAAATCCGAGAGAAAGCTCGCCCTCCCTAAGTCCCCAAAGCTCCACACAACCGCGGCGCTGAGCCCAACGTCGGTCGCGTAGAACTGCAGAACCGTCGTCCCCGCCGTCCAAACCGCCCCCAAAGCCACTCCGGCCAAGATGACGCTGGAAGGCGTGAAGGAACGGATTCGGCACAAGGCAAGGACCAATAGAACCGAAAGGAAGGCAAAGAAGAAAGCCACCAAAGACGTCGCGAAGGGGTTCCCCGAAGAAAAGAACCCGTCCGCATTCTTGCCTAAACTCAGATAGCCCCCAGAAGCCAGAATGATGGAGACGTTTGCCCCGAACACGGCCGCATTGGATACGCCCAAGGTGCTTGGGGAAGCCATGATGTTCCCCAAAACCGTCTGCATGATGAGCCCGGATACGGATAGTCCGGCCCCGGCGATTAAAGCCGCCAAAGCCTCGGGGAGGCGGATTTTCTGCACGATGCGGATCGAAGATTCCTTCCCCACGCCAAACAAAGCCAGGAAAGACTCCCCCATCCCGATTTTCGAACTTCCAAGAAGCAGGCAAAGCAAAAAGGAAAGACAAAACAAAGCCGCGAAGCAAAGCAGGATGATCCACCTTTTCTTGTTGCTAGGCTGAGAAAGCATGGGGGAATTATACGCCGTAAGAATCGATGGGTTCCTATTTGGAAAAGTTTTAAAAGATAGTTTTTCGTTTTCAGTCTTTTATTTTGCGTATGCAAATGACTGGGGGGCGGTCTTTAGTCCGAACTCAGCCAAAGCTTTTGGCTCATCGTAAACTTTTATTTTCCCAAGCTTATAGGCATAGGCAATTTTTCTACTTTGAAAATATTCATCGAAGAACTTTTTCGTAATACCAGAATATTCCTTAGTTTCTTCCCACAAATCGTTTGGCTCTAGTGCTAAAACTTCGACGATCTCAGCTTCCGCAACCACTTTTTTGATCGGCATAGTTTCATAGATAATCAGCTTATCGACATCTTTTTTCGCCGCCTTTGTTCGGTACTCATATTTTTTCGTTCCTTTTATGATGTTATTTACGTGTTCTGGGTTTATGGAGATTATTATTTTTTTCATTCCGTCAGCCCTCCCAGTTTAACCAATTTGGAATATTCTTCGCACGTTAGTTTTGAGTTTAATTGAGGGGCACCTCTAGTACCCAGCAATCCATTTCTTTTCAAACAATCATAGTTCAGCTTATGGCTGAAGGGTTTTAAATATAAAACCTTTACGATGGTTGTAAATTTTCTTTTAGTGTAAAGGTCTTTCAACTCATCCTCTTCAAATACCGACCTATTTTGACATTCCTTTAAAAGTTCATCGACATTTGCAACACGGATTATCTCATTAAGAATGCACACTCCAGTAACTATTGAGTTATATTTTTTATTGTAATCAGCCATAAAATAAACGCAAAGTAGAGACCCTGGATCCAATTTAACATCGCCCCATGCGGTAACATAAATTTTTTCTATCGCGTAACTGCAAGCGCTGTCGAAAAAGAAGGCATCTTCATTCTTTAAGTGCAAATCCGGAAATAATTTAGTGTGATATTTTGCAACAATAGGAAGAAAGGAAATCGAACTGTTATTCCTCACTAGTGGATAGTTGAATTTTGGGTTTTTGGTTTCGTCATAAGCTCTCATATCTTTTACAAGATATATTTCTCCGTTCTTTTTCGTGCCCCTTTCAACAAACCCCCATTTTTCCATCAAGTTTTTTAGGCCCATCACTTCTTTTCGCTTGTTCTTAAACATAGTGACGTATATCTCGTCTACACCGAACTTCAAAGCGTTATCGAAAATTATTTTGAGGAATCTTTCTCCTAATCTGATGCCAGTACTATTAATTTTAAACGTGCCGACCTTAAGTCTATTTTTGGGTGAAAGAGTTGGGGTGAATTTGGAATAGTCCTCATTCTTGTCCTCTTGTTTCAAATATAAAAAGCCTTGAATTCCCTCGTTATTTTGGAAAACATACGCATCCTTATCCGATTTTTTTATTAGCCATTGGTTAAAAGCAATTTCTCCATAGTCTTCTCGAAGAGTGTCAAAAAAACGATCATTGACGTTTAAGGACCCTATCTTAATAAGGGAAACGGACAAAGCGTCATAGTCGATCAAACGAGGATTAAGATTCTCAACCTTTGTCAAAAAATGGTTGGGAGTTAAAACGCGGTCTTGAAGATAAAATTCTTTCGCTTTTTGTAAGATGCCACGGTCATCGGTTATTAGAAAATCTACTATCCCACCATACACGGAATAGAGGAACGCATCATCCCTTTCCCCATTTTCACCGTTATTAAGAAAGACATTGATCTGGTTAAAATAATCGTCGCCAATTGCCGTCTCATTGATTTTTTCATAGGAATTCAATTTTGAGATTAGCGCAGTCTGCGCTTGAGCATCTTTGCTATCGGACAATTCTTTGACCGTGGCAGAATGATATAGTTTTATTCCTTTGAGTTTGTCGATTGTTTGATACACCAAATCAATTTCGGAACAGCATCTATCTGCGCTTTCCTTTTGGAGAATGATATTTGTGTCCAAAAGAAATCGAGCGTTTTGAAAATCCGGTTTGTCCAACACGATTTCAAAGACATCAATTCCGTATCTTCTGACCTCGTCTTTTTCATAAAATTCATAGCATTCCTTTAACAACTCATCCCAATCAGAATAAAGGCCTTGAAAATCATCATGCCAATACTTTTCTAACCCGCTTTCCCAATCGCAAAACTTTGCTATTTTTTTAATTCGAGTGGTCACAAAATCCTTTTTGTTTTGATTCGAAACAAGAATCAGTCTATCGTCTACGTTTAATGAAGTGTATTTTGGCGAAGCAAGACGGTATTCATGCTTCTTTACTCCGTTTTTTATTAGGGGTAAAAACGCGGGCCTAATCTTGGCGATTACCGATTTCATAAATGCTAACCTCCATTTTTCTCAATGCCAACTCGCTTTAGTCGCGCGTGAAAGACATTCCTATTCTCTAATATGGGTGAATCTCATATTTTGAACACATTTCGAACTGCTTTTATGATAAAAGCCTATCTTGGCTTTTCAAATTAGGAAAATTGAATACTGTAAGATTCTTTTGCCACACTTCGAAGAAAAGAGGCTCTGTGAAATCTAATGGGGATGACCGTTTCGCCCATCCCCACCGCCGTTGACAGCTTTCGCCGGTTCCGAAAGCGGTCGAGTCGATCTTTCACACTGGGGGGGGCGCGAAGATGCGCCACAGGAAGAAGCCGATTGGAAAAGCGGCGCCGCTCTTGCTTTTGGGCGAAAGAAGATCGCGGAAGGGGCCTAGGGGAACGGAAAAACCGCCGGCTTTTGAGGCCTGGCGGTTTATCCCCATCGAGTTCACAGTTCCAGTGGGTTGGAAATGGGCCATCCCCATTCATCCCCATTAGATTTCACAGAGCCAGAAAAGAAAAGTGAGCCCTTAGATAGGCTATTGTCAGCGAACTTTTTCTGAATATGCCTTATCCTTCCAAAAGGATCCGTTTTCGCCTCCAAAGCCCGTTAAAACAAGAAAAAGCCCCCTTTCGGGAGCTTTGATGATGAGCGATTGCTCTTAGTCGGTCCAACGGACCAAGCAAACTTCCGCAGAGTCGCCTTTGCGGAATCCGAGCTTGAAGGCCTTGGTGTAGCCGCCCTGACGGGAGGCGAAGCGGGGGCCGAGTTCGTTGAAGAGCTTCTTGACGGCTTCCTCGTCCATAAGGACGGCGGCGGCCTGACGGCGGGTGTGGAGGGTGTTCCTCTTCGCCAGGGTCACGAGGTGATCAGCGAGGCTCTTGAGCTCTTTGACGACGCCGGAGGTGACCTTGACCTCTTCATTGAGGACGAGGCTGGTGACGACGTTGCGGAGCATCATCTTGTTCTTCGCGGCGGTGTAACCGGCCTTGAAGCGGACGCCGGCTTTGCCGTGGACGTTCTTTCTTCCTTGTGCTGCCATTTTTTATTCTCCTACGTAGTCGCGGAAGTGCAGGCCGATGGCGGCGAGCTTATCCTTGACTTCTTTGAGCGATTTTTTGCCGAGGTTGCGGACCTTCATCATCTCATCCTCGCTCTTTTGGGTGAGTTCCATGACGGTGGTGATCCCAGCGCGCTTGAGGCAGTTGTTGCTCCTGACGCTGAGGTCGAGCTCTTCGATGAGCATGTTCTGATACTTGTTGTCCTCGGCCCTGGCCTCTTCTTTGACCAACTTCACGTCGCCGACCTTTTCGTCGAGCTTGGTGAAGAGGGAGAAATGGGAGATGAGGAGCTGAGCAGCAAGAGCCACCGCATCGGTCGGCTTGGTGGAGCCGTTGGTGGTGACTTCGAGGGTGAGCTCATCGAACTTCGAATCGTGGCCGACGCGGGTCGGCTCGACCGAATAGGCGACTTTCAGGACCGGGGAGTAGTTCGAATCGGTGGCGATGAGGCCGACCGCGTCGATTTTCCTCTCGATCTTGTTCTGTTCGGAAGTGACGTATCCGCGGCCGTTGGCGGCGTAGATGGTCATGCGGAGATGGCCCTTCTCGTTGAGGTGGGCGATTTCCAATTCCGGGTTGATGACCGAAACGAGTTCGGGCAATTCGAGGTCGCCGGCAGTAAGGACGCCGGGGCCTTTCTTGTCGACGGTGATGCGCTTGAGTTCGCCGGAGTCGTCGTCGATCTTCAGGACGAGGTCCTTCAGATTGAGGATGATGGCGGTGACGTCTTCTTCCACGCCGTCGAGGGCGGTGAATTCATGACGGACTTTCACATCGTTGTCTTCGATTTCGACGGCGCAAACGCTGGCGCCGGGCAAAGAGGAGAGCAAGACGCGACGGAGGGCGTTCCCGACCGTGATGCCGAAGCCGCGTTCAAGCGGTTTGACGACGAGCTTGCAGTAATGCTCGTTTTCGTCGTTGACTTCGACTTTGACGGAGACGGGTTCAAACGGATTGGGGAGACGGAGCTCCTCATTGTTTTTGGCATTGGCCATTACTTTGATTTCCTCCTGAATGGTTCAATAGTGTAGCGATTGCATTCAAGCGGACTAGCCGCGCGGACGCTTCGGGGGGCGGCAGCCATTGTGCGGGATCGGAGTGTTGTCTTCGATGGAAAGCACTTGGAAGCCGAGGGTGGCCAAGGCGCGGACGGCGGATTCCCTGCCGGCGCCAGGTCCTTTGACCTCAACGTCGAGCTGGCGGAGTCCCTGGTCATAAGCGGTCTTGCCGGCCGCTTCGGCAGCGACTTGGGCCGCGAAGGGAGTGCCCTTCTTGGCGCCTTTGTAGCCCAAGGCACCGGCGGAAGACCAAGAGATGACGTTCCCTTGGGGATCGGTGATGGTGACGATGGTGTTGTTGAAAGTGGAATGGATGTGGGCGACGCCTTTGACGAAGGAGCGTTTGATCTTCTTCTTGCGGGCGGTCGTGGATTTGGATTTGGATGCAGTAGCCATGATTCCTTAACCTCCTTAGCGAGTAGCTTCCTTCTTGTTGGCGATGGTCTTCCTCTTCCCTTTGCGGGTACGGGCATTGGTGCGAGTCCTCTGCCCGCGGCAAGGAAGTCCGCGTTTGTGGCGGATGCCACGGTAGCAGCCGATTTCGGTGAGGCGCTTGATGTTGAGCGCGACTTCGCGGCGGAGATCGCCTTCGGTGCGGTATTTGGCGACCTCGGCGCGGAGAGCGGTCAATTGCTCATCGGTGAGGTCTTTGGTGCGGATGTCGACGCTGACGCCGGCATCGGCGCAGATTTTTTCGGCGGTCGTGTTCCCGATACCATAGATGTAGGTAAGGGAGATGACGATCCGCTTCTGGTTCGGGATATCAACCCCAGCAATACGTGCCATATTTGCTTACGTTTTCCTTTCTTCGCTCAACCCTGACGCTGTTTGTGCTTCGGGTTGGAGCAGATGACCATGACTTTGCCATGGCGCCGAATGACTTTGCACTTGTCGCAAATCGGCTTGACAGACGGCCTGACTTTCATTGTTTTTGCTCCTTCCAGTCATTTCTCCGCGCCGCTTAGCTGCGGTAGCGGAACGTAATGCGCCCGCGTGTTAGATCGTAAGGTGAGAACTGAACCGTGACTTTATCGCCGGGGAGAATGCGGATGTAGTGCATCCGGATTTTTCCCGAAACGCAGGCTTGAACCACGGCTCCATTGTTGGACAGTTTCACCTTGAAGTTGGCGTTGGGGAGGCACTCCAATACGGTAGCCTCGACCTCAATGCAGTCTTGTTTACTCAATTGCCAGCCTCCTTTCGCGCTTTCTTCTCTGCCTCGCTGTACGTGAGGACTTCACAGCCATCCTTGGTGACCGCGACCGTATTCTCATAGTGGCTGGTGAGCTTCCCGTCTTTGGAAACGACCGTCCAGCCGTCTTTGAGCACCCGTACCTCCGGCTTTCCTTCTAGAACCATGGGCTCGATGGCGAGGGTCATGCCTTCGCGCAGCAAGGGCCCGGTCCCAGCGGTGCCGTAGCAAGGAATGTAAGGGTCTTCGTGCATGTGGGTTCCGATGCCGTGCCCGGTGTAATCGCGGGGAACGCTGCAGCCATTGGCCTTGGCGGTCTCCCCGATCGCGTGGCAGATATCGCCCAAATGCACCCCCGGTTTTACCAGGGACATTGCATTATCGAAGCATTGCTTCGCAATTGCAATCATTCGTTTTTGCCTTTCCCCGCAGATGCCCACCGCGAAGGTCCTGGCGGAATCCGCCATGTACCCGTTTTTGAGCACCACGAGGTCCAGCGTCACAATATCCCCATCGCGGAGGATCGCCTTCGGGGAAGGGATTCCGTGGAGGATCTGCTCGTTGACGGAGACGCAGACGGAAGCGGGATAGCCGTAATAGCCTTTCTCCGCTCCGACCGAACCGTTTTCCGCCATCAGGCGCTCGACCGCGGAATTGATTTCCGCAGTCGAAACGCCGGGGTTGATGATTTCGGGGATTTTCTCCCAGATAAGGCCCACCACTTTTCCGGCCTCACGCATGAGGTCGATTTCGCGGGGAGACTTGATGATGATCACTGATGGTCCTCCAGAAGAGTTTTGATCTCTTCGAAGAGGCGATCGGGGGTCGAGGTCCCGTGGAACCCTTGGTAGATGCCCTGCTTCTCGTAGTAGTCGATCAGCGGAGCGGTCTGGGCATGGTAATTGGCCAACCGGATCGCGAAGCTCGCTGCGTTGTCGTCCTTCCTCTGAATGAGGGGGGAATGGCAGCGGTCGCAGACGCCCTCGACCTTCGGGGGAAGGAAGTGAACGTTGTAGGAAGCTCCGCAGTTGGGGCAAACCCGCCGCCCGGCGATGCGCTTGGTCAGCTCCGCGTCGGGGACGATGATGTCGATGACGAGGTTCGCCGCCCGGCCGATTTCCGGGCCCATCTTGGTGAGGGCTTCCGCCTGAACCAAGGTGCGCGGGAATCCATCGAGGAGGTATCCATTCGCGCAATCGGGCTGGGAGAGGCGCTCCCGGACCAAGCCGATGGTGATTTCATCGGGGACCAGGCCGCCTTGCTCGATGATGGCTTTCGCCTTCTTGCCGAGCTCGGTCCCGCTGGCGATTGCCTGGCGGAACATGTCGCCGGTGGAGATATGGGGAAGATGGAACGTGTCTTCGATCATGGTCGCCTGGGTGCCTTTTCCAGCTCCCGGGGGGCCCATAAGAATGATGTTGAGCATGATCACATGCCTCCTTGGACTTCTTCGAAGCTCTTTCCGGCGAGCAAGCCGTCGATCTGCGCGTTGATTTCAATGGCGACGCCGACGACGATGATCATGCCCGTCCCCCCAATCGCGAGGGAGGAGTCGTTCCCGAACACGCCCGACAGAGTCAAGGCGAGCGGGATGGCGGCGATCAAGGCAAGGGCGAAGGCGCCGATGAAGGTCACGCGGTTGAGGACCTTACCGACATAGCGTTCGGTTTCCTTCCCCGGGCGGATGCCAGGAATGTAGGACCCGTTCTTCTGGAAGTTGTCCGCCAGAGTTTCCGGATCGATCTGCATCTGCGCGTAGAAGAAGGTGAACGCGATGACGAGGACGAGGTAGATGATTAAGCCCCAAGGCATCTTCCAGGTGTTCCCATCCACGCCAGGCATTTCGTACATGGCGGAATAGTTGAAGATCTGGAGCCACTTCGCATTGGCCGCATCCGAGGAGATGAAGCTCGCGATGACCGAGGGGGCCATCATGATGGAAGAGGCGAAGATGATGGGGATAACGCCGGCCGAGTTGACCTTGATGGGGAGGAAGGAAGCTTTCGCCATCGAAGGCGTCGCCCCTCCTTTCCCAGCCGACTGGACGGGGATTTTGCGCCGGGCGAGTTCGAAGAAGACGACTCCGGCGGTGATGAGGACGAGGGCAAGGACATACAAGGCGAACTGGAAGGCGCCTTGGATGATGTCGCTGCTGGCGTGCCCGAGGTTGGCCGTGATCCATTTGCCCCACGCGGTGGTGAGTTGGGTCGGCAACGAGCGGACGCAACCGGCGAAGATGATGACGGAGATCCCGTTTCCTAAGCCCTTTTCGGTGATTTGGTCGCCGAGCCACATCTCGAGCAAGGAGCCCGCGAGGAGCACGGTGACGATGTAGGCGTAAGTCCAGAAGGAATCATCCATCGTCAGGGTCAAATAGGAGTTGTTCTTCATCGTCATGATGATGCCATACCCCTGAACGGCCCCCAATAGAAGCGCGAGGTAGCGGGTGGCCATCTCGATCTTCTTGCGTCCGTACTGGCCTTGTTTGGAGAGGTCAGTCAGGGCGGGGAGCACGTCTTTGGAGAGGAGCTGAACGATGATCTGGGCGGTGATGTAGGGCGATACCCC
>JBNMGG010000084.1:0-1012 GCA_050872145.1 Candidatus Alloenteromonas sp.
GAACGGAGGTTGCCAATGCTTAAACAATCGCCCACCAAGTGGACCTTACCCGATTCTTTGGCCAAGGGGGTGGGAATGTAACCCGTAGAAACGATGACGGAATCGCAGGGCAATTTCGTGACGTTTCCGGCTTTGTCTTTGATGGTGACGAAGCCGTCTTCGATGGAAGAAAGCTTGGTCTCCAGATAGACGGGAATTTGATGTAAGGCAAAGTAGTCGCGGAGGTATTGGCTATTGGCCATGCAGATGCCGCGTTGCTTGATGAGGTCATCCTGCATTTCCACGATGAAGGGCTTCTTGCCATCCAATGCGAGTTCATAAGCGACTTCGCATCCGGTTAATCCGCCACCAATCACGGCGACGCTATCCCCAACCTTTTCCCCACGAAGGAAATCGCAGGCTTCCAAGGCTTTATCAAATCCTGGGATTGGCAACTTACGGGGCTTCGAACCCGTCGCAACGATGACTTGGTCCTCCTTTAAAGACGAGACATCTTGGATTTCGGTATTAAGGTGAATCTCGACGCCGAGCTCTTTCATTTGGAGGCGATACCAGGCTAATAAATCGCGCAATTTCCCTTTGAAAGAAGCGTTAGAAGCAGGAATGAAGACACCTCCCAATTCATTGGATTTTTCGTAGATGACAGGATGATGTCCGCGGAGGGCTAAGACTCTAGCGGCTTCCATGCCACCGATTCCGCCACCAACGATGGCCACTTTCTTCGGGTGCTTGGTTTTTTCGATGTGGTGGACGGTAGTTTGCATCGTTTCGGCATTTACCGCGCAACGAGCCATATGGAGGGAATCGCTTAAGGTTTGATCGTTTGAAGTTCCCTTGTAATGAGCCATATTGAAGCAGCCGTTATGGCAGCAGATGCAAGGACGGATTTCTTCTTCTTTGCCCTCTTTCAATTTGCGGACAAAGGCTCCATCCGCTAGGAATGGACGAGCTAACCCAATCGCGTCGAGTTTGCCTTCTTGGATGGCTTCTGCTGCCACGCGAGGATCCATTC